>DAOPPX010000098.1:0-19646 GCA_035358715.1 Verrucomicrobiota bacterium | reverse complement strand
CCTCGCGCTTCGCCACAACCCCCGGGCAGATGCTCATCACTTTTGGCCTGATCGGCGGCATTGGCATCGGGTTGGGCTACTCAGCGACGACTCCCCCCTCGATTAAGTGGTTTCCCCCGGCCCGGAAGGGGCTGATCACCGGCATCGTCGTAAGTGGAGTGGGGATGGCGGCGGTCTATATCGCGCCCCTGACGCAGTACTTGCTGAACGTCACCACGATACCGAACACGTTTCTAATCCTCGGCCTGGGAACGACTGTGCTGGTGTCGCTCCTGTCCCAGGCGCTCGCCAACCCGCCCGCCGGCTGTTCGACGGCGCCCATCGGCGCAGCGGAAACGGCGGTGGCCGGAGCCCCAGCCGCGCGGCCCAGCCTTGATTGGCACGAAATGCTGCGGACCAGGAAGTTCTATCTGCTCTGGCTGATGTTCGTCATGGCGGCTTCGGCGGGCCTGATGATCATCTCGCAGGTTGCCCTGATCGCCAAAGACCAGGCCCACATTGACAAATGGGGCTTCGCGCCCGTGGCGACGCTGGCGATCTTCAACACGCTCGGACGGGTGGTCAGCGGATTCCTCTCCGACCGGATTGGCCGGACCAACGCGATGATCCTGGCCTTCGTGCTCCAGGCGGCGAACCTGTTTGCCTTTAGCTACTACACCACCCCAGGCCTGCTGATCTTCGGCTCGGCGTTCACGGGCTTGTGCTACGGCACCATCTTCACCCTGTTCCCCGCGGCAACGGCTGATTTCTACGGCGTGGAAAACCTGGGCGTGAACTATGGGCTGGTCTTCACTGCGTTTGGGGTGGCGGGGGTAATAGGCCCGATGCTCGCCGGCAGGATCCGCGACGCGTGCGGCAACTACCACTACGCCTACGTCATCTCGGCCGTCATGCTCCTGCTCGGCGCGGCTCTGGCGCTGATCGTCAGGGCCAACGGCACTTGGGTGGCGTCATCCTCCGCCAGCCCAGCCGGGCGATCTCGATCGGCTTAGCGCTGGAAAGAGAAAGGGCCGGGTCTGTTGACCCGGCCCGATGAGAGATGCTCCGCTCGGGAGGCAGCAGGTTATTCGCTCTTGATGCTGTAGAACGCGGAAGTGTCCGTGCCGACCGCCGGGATAGTGAAGGTGCCCGGCGTGACGGTGTTAGTCGCCTCCCGCGACCAACTCCCAAGAGGAGCGGTCGCGTCCGCGGACTTCAGGAGGACGAATTGCGCCCCGGAACCGCCAGTGTACTCAAGGGTAGTGCCGCTGATGCTGGTAATGGTCGCCGAGGTTTGCGACACGGAATTGATCGTGATTGTCATCGAATCGTTCACCGCCCCGCAAAGCCCCGACGGGTCGTCGGTCGTCAGGGTCACCGTGGCGGTGCCCGCCGCAATCTCCGCCGTGGTAGGTGTGTAAACGGCGTTCAGAGTCGCGGCATTCGGTGTAAAGGTGCCGGCCCCACTCCACGTTGCACTGGTCGCAGCGCCGCCGAATGCACCGGTCAGCGTCGTGTCCGGGCTGCTCGCAGAGACGATCTGGTCCGGCCCCGCATCCACCGTGGCGGCCGGCTCGATCGTGATCAACATTGTGTCAATAGCCGCGCCGCAAGGCCCGGCCGGGTCGTCGGTCGTCAGGGTCACCGTGGCGGTGCCCGCTGCAATCTCCGCTGGAGTAGGCGTGTAAACCGCGTTCAGGGTCTCGGCGTTTGGCGCAAATGTGCCATCCCCGCTCCACGTCGCAGTGGTTGCCGTCCCGCTGAATGCGCCAGCCAGCACCGTGGCCGGGCTGTCGGCGCACACCGTTTGATCCAAACCGGCGTCGGCAACTGCCGGCGCATTAACAGTCAGCACAGCTGGAGGTGCAGAGGTTACCGACAGACTCGATGCCCCGCTGACAACAATAACCTGGTACTGGTAGCCATCGTCGGCCACCGCAGTAATCGGGTTTGTATAGCTGGCGTTGGTTGCAGCGCTGCTGATATTCGTGAAGGTGAGACCGCCATCGCCGCTTCCCTGCCATTGATAGGTCAAGTCCAGGCCGATAGCTCCCACGGAAAAGACCGCCGGGGCCCCGGCGCAGACAGTCAGGTTGGTCGGTTGATCGGTAATCGTCAGGAGCGCGTTGAGGGTGAGGATCGCATTCGAGCTGGTGACACTGCCCGCCACGTTGGTAATGACGACCGAGTAGCTGCCCGCGTTGGCCGGTTGCAGGTTGCTCAGGGTGTAACTGCTGTCCGTCGCGCCGCTAATATCCCCGCCGTTCAGGAGCCACTGGTAGGCAAGCGCTGGAGTGCCGGCGGCTACCACCGTGAAGGTGGCGTTGCCACCCAACTCGCCTGTCTGGCCCTGGGGCTGGGCAATGATGACCGGCGGCGAATACTGGTCGGACGAATAGACCCATTTCACGGCGTCAGCGGCGACTCTCATCGAGGCTTGACCGGTATTGTTGGACACCCAGACCGAACCGCTCGTGCCCGCCGCAAAAGGTTCACCGGAAGCAATCAGTTGCCATGATCCGGCGCCGCTTTGCTGGCTGACAATGACGTTGGTGGATCCGCCATCATAGGACACCAGATGTGGCACGGCGGCGGAACTATAGGACGGGTCAACCGTCGGATACCAAACATAGACATCGTAGTTTCCTACAGTGGTGATAGTTGGAGTGAAGGTCGCCGTGGCGGTGGCGCTGCCGTCCACGGTCTCGGCATACTGGTAGTTCACTTCGAAATTGTCGCTGGCCGTATCGGTTGTCCATGACCCCGTGAACGTGGCATTGGTGTTGTCCACGATGAGATCGGGCACAGCAGAAGTGAAGTTCGCCGTGATCGCCAGGTTGCTGGTGAGCGTGACGACAAGGGGATTAGCCGTGCCGCTGGCACCCCCCGACCATCCGATGAAGCTCCACCCCGAGACCGGCGCGGCGACCAGTGTGACCGCTGAGTCAAGCGGGTAGGCAGCCTGGTCCGGGTACTTGTGCACTGTGCCCGCGCCGCTGGCGGTGGTGGTGAGCAACACGTTGATCGTGAGCACCGCGTCGGCGCTGGTGACGGAGCCGGCCACATTGGTGATGATCACCGAGTAGGAGCCGGCGTCGGCATTCTGAACGTTGACGCGGGTATAGGCGCTCTCGGTTGCGCCCTCGATGGGAATCGTGTTGAAGCACCATTGGTAGCTGAGCGGCGCAGTGCCGCTGGCTGACACGGTGAATATCGCGCTCTGCCCGGCAATGACTATCTGGCCCTGAGGTTGAGTGGTAATGGCCGGCGGCACATTGACGGTGAGGATGGCATTCGAGCTGGTCACACTGCCCGCCATGTTGGTGACGACCACGGAATAGCTGCCCGCGTCCGCCGGTTGTGCGTTGGCCAGCTCGTAGCTGCTATCCGTCGCGCCAGCGATGTTCGTGCCGTCAAAACGCCATTGATAGGCTAAGGTTGGCGTGCCTGTGGCCGCCACACTGAAAACGGCGTTGCTGCCCTGGTTGACGTTCTGATCCTGGGGCTGGGTCGTGATGACGGGCGGAACGTTGAGGGTGAGGATCGCATTCGAGCTGGTGACACTGCCCGCCATATTGGTGATCACCACGGAATAGCTGCCCTCATCGGTCGGCTGCGCGTTGTTGCGGGTGTAGCTGCTGGTCGTTGCGCCAGGGATGTCTGCGCCATTAAACAACCACTGGTAGCTAAGGGGCAATGTGCCGGTCGCGGTCACTGAGAAATTTGCGTCCTGGCCCGCCGTAACGCTCTGGTCCAGCGGCTGTGCAGTGATGACGGGTGGGGAGCACAACCTGAACAAAGTGCCATAGACGTTGTTCGTTACATACACCCCTCCCCAGTAGGTGGTGCCGTAAACCGCGCCGTCACTTCCCATCACGAGCGGCGCCAGCGGCTGGCTTCCTTCAACCGCCACAACGGTGAACCGGTGCAATACAGCAAAACCGGTCCCGTCATGATTAACGCTGAACACCGTCCCCCCATCGGAGGCGCCGCCATAGCGCGTCGTGCCGTATAAGACATTGTTGTTTCCCGCGACCAAACCTGTAAACGGCTGAAGTCCCTGGCTATCCGAACTGAAACTCCTCAGCACGGCATAATTGCCCCCATCGGGATCAACACCAAAGATCGTGCCGACGTCGGTCGTGCCGCCATAGTAGGTCGTGCCGTACAGCCGGCCATTGCTGGCTTGCACCAAGCCGCCGTAAAGCCAGCGCCCGTCTGTGGTCCCGCCCTTGAAATGGTGCAGGATGACGTAGTTGGCGCCGTTCGTCCCTATCTTGAAGGCGGTCCCGAGGTTGTTGCTGCCCCCCAGGAGGGTCGTTCCATACAGCGCGCCATCCAGGCCCTGGCACACCCCAGCAAAAGGCGAGCTGCCATCAGCACCTCCGGCAGTACCAGTGAAGTCATGGAGAACTGTGTACCCACTCCCATTGGTGCCCAGGGCAAAAACGGTTCCCAGGTTAGAGACGCCCCCGGAATAGGTCGTTCCGTAGAGGATTCCGTCGAGCCCTTTGGTCAGGGTGCAGATGGGCATCTTCCCATCTCCGGCGCTGGCGGGAAAGACGTGCAAGAGCACATATTCGCTGCCATCTTTATTGCACCTGTACACAGTCCCTGAATGATTGGTGCCGCCGGACGAAGTCGTGCCGCACAACGCGCCGTCATCCACCTCCACCAAGCCCCCCTGTGGGCGGTCATTCTCCGTGAACGCATAAACCTGCGAGAAGCCGGATCCGTCCTTGCCAATTCTAAAGATGGTGCCCGAATTACTGGCTCCTCCGGCATAGGTTGTGCCATAGAGCCACCCGTCGCTCGCCTCCAGGAGTTGCCCGCGCGGCTGACTGCCCGATAGGGACGAGGGACCGAACGACAGAAGCTGCTGGTAATTGGTCTGCGCCTGGCTGGTGGTCAGCAACGCGCAAAAAGCTGCGCCCGAAACCACGCGCAACACCGGGCGGAACCTCGTTCTCCATTCAAGCGATTTGGAGACCGAGATAAGAAGCCGACTTGGCAGGGCCCACAGAGCACTGCCGCGAGGGGGACATTGGCAAATATGGAATGCTCTTTGAGCTGAACTCTTTGTCATAAGCGACATTTGTTTAATCGTGATATTACAGCCATTCTAGTTCACACTAGGTTTCCTGCAACTGGAGTAATTCCCGAAGATGTTCCCGGTGAAGGCGGGGAAACCAACCCCGGAGAATCCCCGGGGCTGAAGAGGACCCTGACGGCCTAATCACGCACCATGAGGGTTCCGTCCGTGTTACAGATCCGCCCAAGCGGGTGTAGGAAGTTGCTCTGCCATGCTTTCCACGGATTCCATGCCCGATTACCTGCGCCGGTTTGCCACTCCAGGCACCGACTTTTAAGCGGCACCCGCCCCGAGAGTGGTTGCCACGCGGCGTGCGTGAACCTCACGCAGCGCCCAAGTTGGTCCTTGCTCCGTTTGCCCGGCAAATTAGCTCTAACCTCACCAGCCCGGCGGGCAAACTCATTTCGACGTCATGCCACGCTGGAAGAAGACTGACACGTCGGAAAAGCCCTCGCGTCGCAAAATGGCGGGGGAAGGTTAGTACAGTAACCTCAGCACCTTCCCTTGGCTGGCCACTGCCGTCCGGAAACTGCTCGGACAGCGGCAGTCAGCGTTTGGACCATGCCGACGGGTGCGCGATGTCGGTTATCCTGGATCCTAGAATCAGCGGTTGCCTGTATCTTGGCATAGTCTGTGCTGTCCGTACGATTACTTAAACCGTTACGAAGAATAAGGCTATAATGATGATGAGATTTTCGCACTCCCTTCGGTTGTTTTTCGCTTTGTGTGTTGGGCTTGGGGCCGGCGTTGGGACTGGATGGGCGGTAGAGGGGATTACGGACATTACAATGGTGCCACAGTTGACGATTGTGGGCAGTGTTGGTGCTACCCATCAGATCCAATACTGTACCGACATGAGCCAGCCCAGTTGGGTTGTGTTGACAAATCTGCTGGTGGCCCAAAATCCCTGTCGGTTCGTGGATCTGAGCGCGGCGAATGGACCTAGAAGGTTTTACCGGGTGGTGAAGCTCTCGCCCGACGGGATGGTGCTCATTCCCGCCGGCAGTTTTTCCATGGGGGATGGCTCGGATGGAAATGCGGCGTCTCTGCCTGTCCACACAGTGCACGTAAGTGAGTTTTTCATGGACCGAAATGAAGTGACCAAGGCGCTGTGGGACACAGTGAAGGCATACAATGGGGGCAATGGCTACAACTATGAAAACGCCGGCTCAGGGAAAGCGGCCACGCATCCGGTGCATTCGGTCAACTGGCGGGATTGCGTGAAGTGGTGCAATGCGCGGAGCCAGAGGGAGGGGCGGACGCCCTGCTACTACAATGACGCCGGGTTGACGAGCGTGTATAAGACCGGGACAAATGTCCCCTACGTGAAGTGGAATGCGAACGGGTATCGGCTGCCGACGGAGGCCGAGTGGGAGAAAGCGGCACGGGGGGGAGCGACCGGACAGCGGTTCCTGTGGGGCAATACCATTTCGTGGGCTCAGGCGAACTACTACGCGTTTCCCTTGTCGGTGGGGGGGTACGTTTACGACGTGAACGCAACAAAAGGCGGCTCGCCCAGTTTCAACGATGGGGTTTCCCCTTACACCAGTCCAGTCGGCTGCTTTGCGCCAAACGGGTATGGCTTGTATGACATGGCGGGGAACGTGTGGGAATGGTGTTGGGATTGGTATGCAAGTTACGGCTCGGCTTCCCAGTCCGACCCGCGGGGCCCCGCTTCAGGCTCGAGCCGCGCGTTTCGCGGCGGCAGTTGGCAGAGCGACGCCCGGGATAACCGGTGCGCGCAGCGTTACGGCTTCGACCCGTCCAGCACGTTCAATACCTTTGGGTTCCGGACGGTCATCAACGCGTGCCAGCCATGACGCGAACGGTGCGTGGCTATGCCGGCGCAGGCCGGGCGACCGAACGAGCCTAGGCAGTTTCCTTGTCCTCCTCGCGCTCGGATTTCTCGATTCCCAGCTTCTCCATTAGCTCGTAGAGGGTGGGCCGGCTGATTCCCATTTCTGCGGCGGCGGGAGCGATTTTGCCGCCGTGTTTCCGCAGCGCCCGCTGAACCACTTCACGCTCGACGGCTTCCCGCGCCTCCTTGAGGTTTAGGTTAACGGTGCGCGATGGACTCTCCAGTTCGAGGTCGGCGGCGGATACCCGTTTGCCTTCGGCCATAATCACCGCGCGTTTGATGCGGTTTTCGAGTTCACGCACGTTGCCCGGCCAGGAGTGGGCCTGGATCGCTCGAAGGGCATCCTGGCTGAAGCTGATTCCTTCCTTCTCGTTGGCGACGGCGCTGCGACGCAGGAATTCGTGCGCCAACAAACGGACATCTCCCTCACGATCCCGCAACGGCGGCAGGTGGATAACGACCACCGCCAGGCGGTAATACAAATCTTCGCGAAATCGCTCTGTGCCTATCGCCTTCTTCAGGTCCGCGTTGGTGGCGGCGATCACGCGCGTGTCAACCTGGATTTCCTGCCTGCCGCCGACCCGTTCGATGCGCTGCTCCTGGAGGAAACGGAGGAGCTTGACCTGGATCTGCTGGGGGATTTCGCCAATTTCGTCCAGGAAAAGGGTGCCGCCGCTCGCCGCCTCGATGCGACCGTTGCGCTGGATATGCGCGCCTGTGAACGAGCCCTTTTCGTGGCCAAACAGTTCGCTCTCCAACAAGGTCTCGGGAATAGCGCTGCAGTTGATGGCGACAAATGGCCCATCCTTTCTCGAACTGCGCCGGTGGATGGCCTGCGCCAGCATCTCCTTGCCGGTGCCGCTTTCGCCCAGGACAAGGACCGGGGCGTTGGTGGTCGCGACCTTGCGCACAGAGGCAAATACACGTTGGATTTGGTGACTGGCGCCGAGCAACCCCTCGAAGGTCTCAGTCTGGAGTTGCGCTTGCAGCTTGCGATAGTCGCGCTCTAGTCCGGCGACTTGGAAGGTCCGGCGGAGGATTATCTTGAGCTCTTCGAGATCCACGGGCTTGGTAAGGAAATCGTAGGCGCCGGCGCCAATCGCCTGCAGCGCGTTGGTCTTTTCGGCCTGGCCGGAGACGATGATGATCTTGGCGAAGCGGTCGCGAGCGACCAGTTCTGAGAGCACCGCCAGGCCCTCTTCCGGCGTGCCGGGGTGGGGAGGAAGCCCAAGATCCAGCAGCACTACCTGGGGACGATGTTCCGTAAACGCGTCAATGGCCCGGACGCGGTCTTGCGCCAGGAAGATCTGGTATTCCTTGTTGAGCGCCCATTTCATCTGGGTGCGAATCTCGTCGTCGTCGTCCACAATTAACAGTCGGGGCAGCATGGCGGAAATGGAGTAGTGGAGTCTTGGAGTATTGGGGTGGTGGAGTAATGGGATGGTGAAATGGTGGAAATCATCCGTAGGCAAGATTGCTTTCCTTTATGATAAGGCTGTCGATCCAATCGCCGGCCTCCTGTTTGCGCTCGAGACTTTCAACCAGTCTGAGCAGGCTATTCCCGAGCTTGAAGGCGAGGTCGGTGAGAGCTTTGAAGTCAGTTTCAGTTATCTGCAGGGCTTTGCGATAGGCGTGCAGGCCGGAAACCGACTCACCCAAAGAGCCCAAGCTGATGTTGAGAAACTGCAGGTACTCCCGCAGCGAGCGGCGACAATAACCCTCCGCAATGTTGCGATCCACTGAATCGGTCGAGCCAATCGCCTGCGAACCCACGCGCCTGAGCTCGAATTGGAACGTCTTGAAAACACGGCAAGTCATGACGTAAAGGTTGATCGCATCGTGCCAGACCCGCAACTGCTGGTACCCGCGATTCTTGTTCCGATAAGACATTTCTACGCGCTGCTCCATCACTCTAACACTCCACCACTCCAATACTCCATTGCCCCATGCTCTCCATTACTCCGCTTCTTCAGACCGGCAACAGCACGCGAAAGGTTGTTCCTTTGCCCGGTTCGCTCTGGACTTCGATGCGGCCGCAGTGGGCTTCGACAATCATTTTGCAGTGGAACATTCCAATGCCGATTCCTTTCTGTTTGGTGGTTTGAAACGGGCGGAAGAGGGAACGTTGAATGAATTCTGGAGTCATGCCGCAACCATTGTCCGCCACGGCCAGAATAACCCAGCCGTTCTCCTGGCTGGTTTCCACGCGGATTTGGCCACCGCGGGAAACCGCATCGCGGGCATTGAGCACCAGGTTGGTGACCACCTTCTGTATTTGCGCGGGATCGAGCCGGACTTTGGGGAGCGGCGTGAGCTCTCTGAGCAGGGTTATGCCGGCAGCCTGTTCCTGGCCCTTAAGCATCTCCGTGACCAACTCGTTCAGATCGCATTCGACGGGCTGGAGTACCAGTTCGTGGCGCAGCTCGTTTAGCCGGCTGATGGTTTCATTGATATGCGCGACGGTCTTGGAGATTCCCCGCAGGGCATCCTCCCGGAACTGGGGATCCTGGTAATGCACCGGGAGGTTTTGCAGCATCAGCGACAGGGTGGAGGCGGTGTTTTTCAGGTCGTGTATGAAGAAGGCGGACATCGCTTGAAAAGCCTCCAACTGCTTGGCCTGTGAAAGCCGCTGGGACAATTGGATGTTGAGGAGGCTAGCCGCGCTTTGCTCGCTAATGGATTTGAGGAGGTCGAAATCCTGAACGGAGAACGGCACCGCGCTGACGCGGTCGCCGAGGACCAGGATCCCGAGCATTTCACCGCCGGCGATCATCGGGACACAGACGCGGCTGCCCCCTTTGCGGAACTCGTCCGGGTGAGCACGTCGCAGCGCGGAGGCCCAGATCTCCTTCGACGAATCCAGATCGAGCGGGTCGGGGTGAGCACTCAAAGCCGAGATGACTTCTGCCGCATCGGCGGATTCCAACTCCAGTTGTCCGGCCTGTTGCTCTGAAATGGAAGTCGAAGCGGCAAAACACAGTCTATTCTTGCGGTCGTCCACCAGC
This sequence comes from Verrucomicrobiota bacterium, assembly GCA_035358715.1. Taxonomy (GTDB): domain Bacteria; phylum Verrucomicrobiota; class Verrucomicrobiia; order Limisphaerales; family UBA8199; genus UBA8199. The sequence continues at coordinate 9,712 of DAOPPX010000098.1, read as the reverse complement.
CAGATGGTGACGGAGAGTGCCTGGAAGATATCGGAGACGAGCTTGACGATGGAGCCGCACAATTCGTTCTGCTCCACCCGCCGGGCGGTGCCTTCGGTAAAGGTCCGCCAAACGCTGCGATAATCATAGACCGGTCTCAGGAAATGGCGGCTGACCAGCCGGCGGGTAAACAGCCGCACCCGGTCAGAGAGGAGCAGGACGGCAAGGAGCACCAGAAACAGCAGGACCAGGAAGGCCTTGATCGGGAAGGCCGCATCACCGCCGAGGTGGGTGACAATCTTGGCGAACAGGCCGACGACCAGCAGGTAAACGCCGGCAAGCAGAACCGTGAGGGAACGGTGTAACAACGAGTGCGATGGATAAATACTCACGTCGAAGTGGCCGGCACGGAGAAGCCCGCGCAGTATCAGGAGACAGGCGATCAGAAGCGCCCCGGCATTGACGACTGGCAGGGAGAGGTCGCCGCCGTGGTACAAGAGCGCCTGGCTGCTGGTATAGGCGCGGACGGTGAAGAGCACTCCCAGGCCCAGCACGATGAATTTGATGCGCCAACGCATGGTGCCAACGGAGGCGCGAAAGGTGCGTTCGAGGTTCATCAGCACCAGAACCGTGCTGAGCAGGAACAATATATTGAGCGCCGTCCCGGCGAAGCCAAGGCGGAGCATCAGTTGGCTGCGAGGGGGAGCCTGGCCAATGGCGCTGACGATTTCGTCGGGGCAGAGCAACACCAGGGCCAGAGGGGCGACGAACGCGCACACGACCACAATTGACCAGCGCGAAAGGAACTCACCCGAGTTGCCGCGAGCGTAGGTGAGGCTGAAGAGGAGCCAAAGACCAGGCAGGAACGCCATCGCCACGAAGGCTAAGCCCTGCCAGTGTGCCACAGCCTCGAGCAGGACGGACCTGGCCGCGAGGCCTGAGAACAGGCTCTCGGCCGCCAGGGCAAGCATGCCGGCCGAAAAGGCCCAACGGGGGAGAGAACGGAACTGTCGCGAGAAGAGAGTCAGCGCCAGCAGGCCGGCGAAGAGCGCGCTGGCAAAGTTCAGGGCGGCAGCGGCAGTCATTGGCGTCGAGGATGGCAAGGACGAGGCCTGATAGAAACAAAAAACAGGCAGGAACTCACGTTCCTGCCTGCATAGAACAGAAGACCCTTCAACAAGGCTGCCCGCTTACGCGAGCTTCCTGCGGAGCAGTGCGAGACCCGAGAGAGCCGCGCCCAGAAGCATGGCTGTCATCCCGCCGTCCGGCACTACCGCATTCTGGGAGTTCGCAAACGTAAACTCGAAGTTTGCGTGCTGCGCGCCACCTGCGTTCGGGATCGTGAAGGACCAGTTCCCCGTCGTGTCTTCGAAACCGGTTAGCTTCAGCGTCCCTGTGCCTACCAGGTTAAGAAACGAGTTGTTCTGCTGTTGAATGCTGAGGCTGAGCAGGTCAAAACTGTATGTCAGGGGCCCGGAGGTAAACGTCCAGAGCGGGATGACCGGCGTGCTCGGAGGAGTCCATGAGAACGCGGACCAACTCACACTGGCGCCGGTGGTTCCGACAAAATCACCAGTCGGTCCCACACCAACCACCACAGGCCCAAATCCAGTGACGCCAGTAGCCGACCCCAGCCACGTACTGTCCAAGGTAGCTGAGCCAGCCATGTTGATCTCACCAGTGATCTTGACCGCGTGCGCGCTTATCGCCAAGCCAAATACAGCCGCCGCCACTGCAAGGTATTTCGTAATGTTACTCTTCATTTTCTTTGTGCTTTCTATTGTTGTTGTTTATTCTGCTCTACAAGGCTAAGCAATTAGCAACTGGCGGGCCAACCATTAACTAAGATGTTATCAATAGTTCCAAAATACTCATTAGCAGCATGTTACGACAATAAAAGAAATACACTCCGATGGCAAGACATCCGATAATACTCACAGGAGTCGTAAAGCTTTCCGACGATTTCCGGGAGCAAGCCGGGTGCTTCGGCAGCAATGCGCGTGTAAGACACTGTAAAACAAGTGTTTGGGCTGTTTCCGCCACCAAAAACGGCCTGTGTAAAGGATTCCGACATAGTGTAAGCGTGCTTAAATCCGTTGCTTATGATGGTATCACGCCCTCGGCGTTCATCCTTCGGGCTGTTGGAGCACGGAGAGAATTACTTCAGTTCCGCCAGGATGCGCTTGGCGTCGGCAGCCAGTTGGGGAGCGAGATTCAGGTCGAGTGCCCGTTTGAGGGATTGTTTGCTTTCGGCGGGGGATTTCAGGCGGTATTGGGTCATGCCGAGATAATAGAGGAGTTCAGCGTCATTACTGCGGGCCTGAAGACTCTGTTTTAGAAAGCGGGCTGCATTTGAATAGTCTTCACGGCGATAGGCGAGGATGCCCAGCACGCGGGCGAGATTCGGGTCGTCAGGAAAAGACTCGCGAGCTTTGATGGCGAGCTCGGACGTCTTGGATTCGCCGGGGAAGCGGTCGAAGCAGAGGATGGCGAGATCCCGCATGGCTGGGACGAAAAGAGGGTTTATGGTAAGGACGTGGTCGAGGGTTTTCCTGGCAGTCTGAAAGTCTCCTTTTTCCTGCTGGAGCAACTGATTGACCATTAGGGCAGGAATGTAATTAGGATCTGCCTTGAGGACATCCGGGAGTTGAGAGACGACGGCTGCCCGCTGAGCGGGGTCGCGATAGGCCAGGAGCAGTGACAGGAAGCGTTTGGCTTCGTCGGCCTGGTCAAATGCGGAGGCTCCTTTCAGGACATTCTGCATGGCTGCCTCGGCGGCAGGCAGTTGCCCCAGGCCGTAGCAGGAGAGAGCAAGATCGTAGAAGACTGCAGGTTGGTCGGGGAGTTTCAGGGCGGCATCCCTTAGCAGGCTGGCGGCCCATTTGTAGTCGCCAGACTCGTATGCGAGATGGCCGAGCAATTGCGAAATGGAGGCATCGCCAGGGGCTGCCGCATGAGCGTCTTTGGCATATTCCAGGGCCTTTTTCGGGCTGTTCAAGCTGCCGGGAGCCGCGTGGAGCCGCGCGAGACTGGCGAGAATGACGGCATTCCTGGGGTTTCGAGCAAGCGCTTGCTCGTATGCCTTGATCGCCTTCTCCGGTGCACCGTTTCGATTATGGATACCCGCGAGCCGAACAAGGGCGATTGAATCATTGGGTTCTTCGGCAAGACGTTTCTCAAGCTGAGACTGTGCTGCTGGATCGGAGGATTTCGGATCAATAGCCAGGATAGCGAGGCATTGCCGCGCCTTTTCCTTCCCGGGAAAGTCCTTGTCGCTTTTGACAGCGTTTTCCAGAGCACTGCGCGCGGGCCCCTCTTGCCCAAGCGCATAGCGAACCATGCCGAGGTGACACTGAATCTCGGGCTCATTCGGCGCGGCAGTGGCCGCCTCCGCAAGCAAAGCCAGCGCCTTGGGGTATTCGCCCTTGCGGTAGAGAATCCAGCCGAGGGTATCCGCCATTGCAGGGGCAGCCGGGTAGAGCCGCCGCGCCCGTTCGGCAAGCTCCAGGGCCTTGTCAATTTGGCCAAAGTTCTCGCAGTAAAGATAGGCGAGGTTGTTAAGGGCGGCGCCAAAGTCGGGGTTGACTGCCAGGGCTTTCTCGTACGCATCGCGAGCAGCGGGATAGTTGGTGAGGCTGTCCTGAATGATACCGATCTGCAGGAGCGCCGGTGCATCATTCGTCCTGGCGACAAAACTATTGAGCTTTTCCAAGGCCTGCTGGGTCTTGCCGGATGAGAGGTAGATACGGGCGAGCAGCACGTAAGAGGTACGGAGGTCGGGGGCAATCGCGATGCTCTTCAGCAGTGCAGCCTCGGCCTGCGCGTAATCCTCCTGGCTGACGTAGATCTTGGCCAACAGGAGCTGCAATTCAGGAACGCCCGGGCGGCGCTCGATCTGCTCCTTGACGCGTTTGAGGGCGGCCTGAGGCTGTTTGTCAGCCAGATCGAGATCTACGAGCAACTCAAGCGGCGGCAGAGAGTCCGGCCCAAGTTCAAGCGATTGAATGCAACTTTTCCGGGCTTCGGCCCACTGGTTCTGACGCGCCAGGATTTCTGCCATCAGAAAGGGCACTTGGGGGTTCCTGGGGAAGCGGGGCTGCATCTGGCGATAAACCGCGAGCGCCTGATCGAATTTCTTTTGGGACGTGTAGGCGGCAGCGAGCAACAAGTAGGCCTGGGGAAGCTCCGGGCGCCGTTTCAGCAACTGTTCCAACGACACGGCGGCTGCGGCGAACTCGCCCTTCTTCATAGACAGCTCGGCGAGCGCAAGAATGGCCTCGGGAAAAGTCGGGTCAACCGCAAGCGCATCCTTGAGGGAGGCCTCGGCTTTGGCCTCTTCGCCATTGAGCAGGTAGCATTGGGCGAGCAGTTGTTGGATTCCAGGCGAGCGGGGGTAGGTCTTGGAGAGACGCAGGAGTTCCTCGGTAGCCTGGGGGATCTGGCGCTTCTTAAGTTTGACATCCGCGCTCAGCAGCACGGCCTGGATGTTAATGGGGTCCTTGATTAGGACTTTCTCCAGGAGGGCGGAACAATCGTCAAGCCGATCCTGAGCGAAGGCGAGCTGGGCGAGGTAGATGTAGGGCGGCAAGTAATCCGGCACCTTGCGCGTTAGCTCCTCAAGAATTTTCACAGCCTCGTTGGTTGAGCCGGTCTTGAGTTTGAAATCAGCGTATTTCAGGCGTCGGGGGGAGCGGAGCGGAGACAGTTCGGCCCCGGCCTTAAGAGCGGCGTCGGCGCGCTCCAGCTCATTGTTCATCCAATGCAAGTTCCCCAGGGCCGTGTGCGCGGCGGGGAATTTGGGATTGAGCGCCAGTGCCTGGTTCAACTCCGGCGCGACCTCAGCGACTTGCCCCTGGCGCAGGTAAAGGATAGCGAGAGCGAGGTGGTAGCCGGGCCGGTCTTTGTCCTGCTGGCGCATTGCTTTGATGCGCCGGACAGTTTCCTGCAAGTCCTTCTGGCTCGAAGTGGTCTCGGCCAAAACCAGGAGGGCGTCCTCCTGCCCGGGTTGCTTTTGCAGAATGCGCTCCGCGTCCTGACGGGCCTCTTTGAAAGCCCCCAACGATAGTTTGGTCAGGCACAGTTTTAGTTGGTAATCGGAATTGTCGGGAGCCATTTCGGCGGCTTTGCTCAAGAAGGCAAAAGCCTGCGGGAACCGGCCCTGTTCATGATAGATGATGCCCAAAGGGCCGAGAGTGGCCGGACCTCCCGTGGCAATCTGGAGGACTTTGCGGTACTCGATTTCGGCCTGCTCGTAGCGGCCGGCAGCAAAGTCGGCGTTCGCCCGGGCGAGATAGCGGTGTTTTCTCGCTTCCTTGGTGCACCCTGCAGACAGAAGGGCCAGGAACAGGAGACAGATGGCAGAAATCCCGGGGCCGGCGGCGGCAAAACGGCGAAGCATGCCAAATGACACAAAAGGTGGGGCAGGAGGGCGAGGCGCAGTAGCGCACAGCTTCCCGCTTCCTCTGTTTTTCCCTCCGAAGCTGAACGAGGAGAACAACGACATTCTGGTATAGTTCTTGAACATCTTATGATCGCGGTTTGCGGACATCTGTTCTGCGCAGCCAGTAGAGTAACAACAGGAATGGAGCCAGTGAAATAACAAAGAAGACCGGGCCCCCGCGGCGGTGGATGGCCGAGTCAATAAAGCCGGGATCCACACGAACGCATAGTTCGCCGATGGTAACAATGCGCAGGGCGTTGCGGAAAATGCCCAACGGGATCACAGCGAGGGCGAAGAGGGCACGCTTCCAGGGGGTCCGCAGGAAGAGGTAGCCGGCAACCAGGCTGCTGATGAACAGCACGAGGGTGGAACGAATTCCGCTGCACTCCGGAGCCACCTGCATTCGAAACCCCGGGAGTTGGAATTCAACGCCGTTTCTCAGCAGGGGCGTCCCCGTCAGGCCAAAGAGCAACTGCGCGGCATCGGCGGAGCGATGTTGCAGGAAGGCTTCAATGGCGTCTCTGACAAACACCGGAAAGGGCACGCAGAAGATGAGAAATGCGAGCGGAAAGGCAAGCGAGCGAAGGGTGGATTTTCCGACGCAGAAGAAACAGGCTGCCAGGAATAGAAAGACAAAAGACAGAGTCGTCCACGCAAGGGAATCGACCGTAGGAAGGCTATGGCCCCAGTGACGGGCGAGATAATAGCCCACCAGAAGCAGCAGACCTGCGGCGAGCGGGAGGCAGGCCAGTCGGCGATCCGGCTCGGAGTCGGGAGGCAGCTTGTTCCTGTTGATCCATGCCAGGTAGAGACTGACCAAAGGAATCAAGAGGATGTGGGAGTACAGTTCGCTCTTGAGGGTAAAGCGAACGAGCCCGGTCAGGGGTATGGCGAAGCAGCCCGCCAGGACGACCGTGCAGGCGGCCAGGAGGAGAAGTTGGCGCCGGAACACGGGGGAGAGCGGCGCGATCTTAGCTGCGGCCGGCGGATTCGTAGCGTTGCGATGGGGTTTCAAGGGCTGGAGAAACGGGTTGCCGGGATAACGAGGAGAAAAGTGCGGAAGTGAGGGAGCGTGTCGTCAGGCCCATCCTTCAATTGCCTAAACGGGTTTCAACCTTTAATCCGTAGTGCTCAACTACTAGTAGCGATAGCTCAGTTGAAAGCCGACCACGGAAGTGGTGTAGTCATAACTGGCGGCACCGGAGGAATTGTAGTTTACCGAGTACGAAACGGATGCGGAACCACGCTTCAAGAACGAGGTGCTGAGACTGGCGCTGAAAGATGTGGTTTCGTAGTCGCTGCGAGAGGAGGCTGGAGCGGTGCTGGAGGCGTGGTAGGTGCTGTTACCGTAGCCACCGCTCAAATTGAGATGAAGTTTGCCCAGAAGCCGCTGGTGCAGGCCGGCGCTGATGGAGGTGCTCTCGGTCACCTGGTCCTGAAAGTAGGAGGGGCTCACCGCGTTGTAAGCGCTGACGGACAGAGTGGTGGCTTCGGACGGCGAGTACTGGACAGAGAGGGAGAAGACCGGGCTGAGCAGGTCGGACGCACCCGAACCGAGGAACTGCATGCAATTAGCGCCGCCACTCACCATGAGGCTGAGTTTCTCGACGACCTGCCAGGTAATCCGCCCCTGGACTTGCTCCGAGAGGATGTCGGAACTGGACGAATTGTCATCATAGCCGAAACCGGCGCCAACGGCGGCGCCGAAATCGGGCCAAACCTGATGATTCAGCCAGTTCATGGTGGACCAACTGTTCTGGTTATTGAGTTGTTCGCCCCCGGAGGATCGGTCAAGCAGGCGGAGATTCTGACTAAGCCCCAATTCAAGGGAGGTTTGCGAACTCATCTGGTAGTCTGCGCTCAAGCGCGTAGCCAGGGTTTGCTGATCAGTTTGGCTGCCTGTCTCGATTAGCGGTTCGGACGAGGAGACGTAGGACTGGGAAAAGCCGAAAGTCCATTCTTCATAGGTGGTTCCGCCGTTCAGGTTAACGGAATGATCAAGGGTGTCCCGGAAGGCGCTGCTGGAATAGAACCGGAGGATGGGGGTGTAGTCGAGAGTCCAATGGCGGCCCCATTGCAGAATCATTCCGGGGCACAGTTCATTAATGGCAGTCTTGGTTTGCTGCCCGGGCGTGGCAGTGAGGCCGTCGCCGTAGGAAAAATTATAACTCAAATGGGATTGGAACGCTAGCGGCCCCCAGCGGAACAACGGGGGAACCGCAGGCAGCGGCACAGCGGAAGGAGTGTACACCTGCCTTGTGCCGGCCAGCGGAGGGGCCGGCGCGGCTTCGCGCATATAAACCGGTGGCGGAAGCGCGGGCAGATTGGTCTCAAGCGCCTGAGAGAGAACTGGCGTATTCAAGTATTGGAGTGGGGGACTGTTAGTCTCTTGGGCGCGGCTAAGAGTGAGCACTGCCATGGCGCTCAGGACAGCGGCCAGACTCCGGAATCGAAAGCGGCGCTCATGCCGCAACGTCGGCAGGCTGGAGGCTTGCCGCCCTAGTGCCTGAAGGAATAATCGGATCATCTTGTTCTCTGGAAGACCACACTAACGGTCACCTGATGCCTGTTTCAAGGGCTTTTCTACGAGATTCTGGGGCGATTGCGCTCGATCGGGCAAGTGTTCGCGCCGATGAGCTTGGAAGCGATGTCAGGGGCTGAGTGTAGCGGGCGCTGAGGCAGGCTTGCAGCCCGCATGGACGAGGATCGAACTTGCGCCACTTGCAGTAGTAATCTCAGATGCATCAATCAAGCGGGGCGAGCCTGGGTCCAGTCACAACTCAAGAGGCCGTTGGGCAGGCGAACAATCGGAACGGACATCACGTCGCATTTAGGCCCAGGCTGGGGCGCCGGCGCCGCGAGCGGGGGACCGCCAGGGGCAGTTGCGGCTGGGCTTGGCGGCTCCGAGACCGGGCTGGAGGCAGACGGAGCGGCCGCACGGATGGCCTGCGCCCGGACGAACGGGGAGTTGTCTCCATAAGCGCGTCCGAGGTCCTCGCGCGTCCGGCGTTCGAGTTCTTCCGCAGAGCAAAGGGTTTTGAAGCGCGATGGAGGATGCCACCTTTTGTCGTACGCCTTTGACAGACGAAGGTAGGCCTCGATCGCGGCGCAGACATCGCGGAGGGTGGGGCCCTGGTCCTTCAAGACGTGACGGGTTGCGCGGCGAGTGGCACGCCGGAGACAGGAGCGCAGAGCCGAGCGGCCGGCGGCGCGACAGGCGGGGCGGGCCGCAGGCTGAACGAGAAGCCGGCGGCGTGGCCCTCCACGGATGGCAGAAAACCTTACCAGAAGTTTACCAGAGTTTACCGTTTTGCGAAAATCAGCGCCAAAACGTTACTGAACATTTGCCAAGGTTGACCAAAGCTCATTGAGTTCATCACAGGTCTCCGAGGAACGCCGATGGCGTGCTAAGCCACGAGCCCAGGGTCGCGCAGCCGGCGCTACCCTGGCGAATAAACCCCACACCGCCCCAACTCTGAAGGAGTTGCATCCCTGCCAAAGACACCGCTGGTCGAATCCAGCGCGATTGAACTCTTTCAGAGTTAGAGGACATCATTATGGGCGATCACTCAGGGTAGCGCGCGACGCGCAACCCTGGGCTGAAGGACGTAACGCCGTTGGCGTATCTCGGAATTCCGCGATGAATCGGAAATAATGCCGGCCGGGCCGGGGTTCATACTTGCCAATCCAGGACATCTTCGAAGTATTCTTCGTCGGGGATGTTTCGGACAAGCGAGTACGGGTCCGACCTTCAGAGAGCTTTGACAAACTGCTCCAGAGTAAGGGCGGCCTGCTCGATGATGCCCTTGAGGGTGCCGGGTTTAAGTGGTTTGTGCTGAGGAACCACTACCGTGCGGTTCTGTCTCCGTAGAATGCAATGTGAACCGGTCTGGCGGATTTCAACAAAACCGAGCCGCCTCAGCGCCTTGGCGGCTTCAAATCCCGAAATGTCCCGGGGCAACTTCACGCCAGAGCCAGGACGGGGTCCTGGGTGAAGTGAAGCCGGACCCGCTGCGGTTGGGCTGTCGCCTCGAAGTAACCGGCCACCGCATCGGCAATCATGGAGTACAACTCGGTCAAGCTGTCACCCTGCGTCGTGATCCCGCCGCCTTGAGGATCATCCCATCGGGCGACGAACCCCCCGGTTTGGTGACAGCTTTCAACCGTGAACAGAATCTCGTTCATGGTGCAATCTTCTCATGGGCTACTGAGAAGTCAATCGTTCCGCTCCCGTCGCCCCTCACGCCGGATTCGAGAAAGTGATTTGGGCGGATTTGGATTGTGGCCGGGTCG
>DAOPPX010000097.1:0-19705 GCA_035358715.1 Verrucomicrobiota bacterium | reverse complement strand
CAGGTTTTATGTCATCCAGGGACGTGAGTCCAGCAGAAAATGTCCAAACTCCAGGTCACTTCCGCTCCCGCGGAAGTGACAAATTTAAACCAGGACTTGACCAATGATGCTTCACCCCCGCACGGGTGGATGAGGGGCGCTGGTATTTCAAGGAAGCTTTGCCGAAACATCCGTGCCTGGGGACGACCAGACGGCTCCGAGAGATGCCCCTGCCAGCGGATTGTCGAGTTTGACGCGCCTTTGGTTCGGCCCGCCCGCAGGAAAGCTTGTTTTCGCGGCGGAGGGCGATTACAGTAGTTGTGTGAAGCTCCGCTTCCTTCCGCAGTGCACGTCGTTGACACGAGTAAGCTGCCGGCTCCTCATCGCCGCGCTGCTGTGCACCCAAGCCGCCGCCAGCCAGACGAAGACTATCCGGCTGCGCAGCGAGACCATTACCACCACCTCTCCGGCTAAGGCTTCAAAGATGGCGCAGGCCGAGGACCTGGCAGCCCAGAAGCCTGCTACGGGACTTTTCCTGGTCCAGTTTAACAGCGCCGTGGAACGCGACTGGCAGGACCGGTTGAATTCGCTCGGGGTCGAGTTGCTCAAGTACGTGCCGGATGATGCGTTCATCGCGAAATTCAAGGACGCCGCTCCAGCCAGAGTCAAGGCGTTGGACTTCGTATGCTACGTGGGCTCGTATCGCCCGGAACACAAGGTCCACCCGCGCCTGGTCGCAACCGCGCGCGCCACATCGCAAACCACTCGCGCGATCGCTGTCAGCCTGCTGCTCTCGCCCAAGGCGGCTCCAGCAGAGGTTGAGCAGGCGCGCGCGCTCTTCACATTCGTGGCCAGCGAAAGCCGCCTGCGCCAGGGGACCTATCTGCGCGGGGAACTGCCCCCCGCCAGCCTGGACGCGCTCGCGCAAGCCGACGCCGTGCTGTGGATCGAGCATGCGCCGCGGCGCAAGCTGGTGGACGAGGCCGCGGCCAAACTGGTCGGGGGCGACGACGGACAGGTCGCCACCCCCACAGTCACCCAGCAGCTTGGCTTCGACGGTTCGGGCGTCACGGTCTGCGTGGCGGACACCGGGCTGGATAGCGGCGACACGAATTACATGCACCCCGACCTCAGCGGGCGGGTGACGGGTTTCAAGTGGTATGGGGCCAACATCCTTGATGGCTCCGACGGCCACGGCCACGGCACTCACTGCGCGGGCATCGTCGCCGGCAACGCGGCGACAGGGGAGACCGACCCCGATTTTGGAGGGCTTTATGGTCTCGGCGTCGCCTCGCAGGCCAGCCTGTTCATCCAGCGACTTTTCGACGACGGGGGGAGCCAGGCAGAGCCGTTTCCCAGCAACGAGACCCTTGCGCAGGACGCCGTTCACAGCGGAGCCGTCATCGGCTCGCATAGCTGGGGCAATGATGTCCAGGGCGAGTATGACTCCGACGCCGCGCAATTCGACGAATTGGTGCGGGACGTGGATCGCGCGCAGCCTGAAGCTCAGCCTTATACTATGGTGTTTGCTGCCGGCAACGCCGGCCCCGGGTCGCTCACGATGGATAGTCCCGCCTCCGCGAAGAACGTGATTGCAGTGGGTGCCTGCCAGAACGCGCCGGGTCTCCTGGCGCTGACCTACGGGCTCTATGCCGATGGACCGGATACCATGGCGGATTTCTCAAGCCGCGGCCCCTGCGAGGACGGCCGAATCAAACCAGACGTGGTAGCGCCGGGGACATGGATTGCGTCCGCCGCCTCCGCCGCGGCAGTGGACCCGGCATCCGTCTCCTGGACGGTGATTGACGATTACTACGTGTACATGGGCGGCACCAGCATGGCGGCGCCACATGCCGCTGGCGCGGCGGCTGTCTTCGTTCAATACTACAAGAGCCAGCATACCAACGCGATGCCATCGCCCGCACTGGTCAAGGCGGCGCTGATCAACTCTGCCGATGCGCTGGACCAGTTGAACGGCGGGCCCGGCCCGATTCCCAATAGCGAGGAAGGCTGGGGCCGTGTCAACCTGGCGAGCATCGTCGTCACCAACCGCCTGACCGCGCCGCGCTGCTACGAGTATGTGGACCAGACGGTCCTCCTGACAAACGGCGGGGTCTATACGCGTCACGTCCTGGCCCAGGGTTCGGGTCAGCCTCTGAAGATCACCCTGGCCTACACAGACGTTTGCGGCTTCGCCGGTGCGATTCCCGCGCTGGTGAATGACTTGGACCTGGAGGTCGTGGCCCCGGACGGGACGCTCTACCGCGGCAACCAGTTTGCGGGCAATGATTCGGCGCCCAACGCGCCATCCCCCGACACGCTCAACAATGTGGAAGCGGTTCACCTGACCCAGCCGGTGCCCGGCGACTACCTGGTGCGCGTCCGCGGCCGGCATATTGTGCAGGATGCGCTGCCGACGGAGACAGCGGCCATTGATCAGGACTTCGCGCTGGTCGTTTCCGGCAACCTGGCGCGCCCGGGAGCGGGGTCTGTCCTGTTGGATCGCCCGGCCTATACTGCGCCGGGCGGCATCCGGATTGCGGTCTTCGACCCGGATCGGGCTGCCAGTAATGTCGTAAGCGTGCTGCTGAGCAGCACGACCGAGCCCGCGGGGGAAACCGTCGCACTGAGCGCCTCCGGAAGCTACGGCGCGTTCACGGGAACGGTGGCGACGGTCACAGGCACCGCGGTCATGAATGGCAAGCTCGAAGTCCACGACGGCGACACCATCGAGGCGGCCTACATAGACAGTGCCATGACACGGCGCGTGGCGTCGGCGGTGGCTGACCTCGCAGCTCCAGTGCCCATCGGCGTGACGGTGACAACAAACCTGGGTGTTTTGACCATAACCTGGCAAACCTCTGAGCCGGCCAGTTCCATTGTCCGATTCAGCACCAGCCCCAATCCGCCTTTCACCCTGGCTCTTACCAATTCCGCCCTCTCCACTGCCCATTTGGCCCGACTGACCGATCTGGCTCCAGGCACGACTTACTTCGTCTATCTTGTCTCGGCGGATGCCGCGGGCAATTCCGGCACCAACGACAACTCCGGCGATTACTTTGACTTTATCGCCCCGACCGCGCCAACCGTTCTAATGGTGGATGACTGGGATACCGCTGGCAGCGACTGGGAGGAAGGAGGCGCCACTGACATTCCCGATAGTGTTTATACCAACGCACTTAGCGCCGCGGGTTTCAGGTACGCCTTTTGGAAGGTGACCGACCGCGGCTCGCCGCAACTCTCTGATCTCCAACCGTTCCCAGTCGTAATCTGGCGCACCACCGACGACGTCATCTACTACGATGGCGCCCACAACACCCTCACCCCGCAACAGCAGTTGATGGTCCAGTCCTACCTGAACGGGGGCGGCTCCTTTTTCATGGCCTCCATGGAGATTCTCAGCCGATTGGGGAACGTGCCCTTCCGCAAGAATGCGCTTCAGGTGGGCGGGTTCAAACAGAACCCTGACCCGCTGTCGTCCTGCGCGGATTGCGACGAAGACTGCGGGGTGACGGCCATACTGGGGGTGCCGGGAAATCCCATTACGGACGGCATCGCCGTCAACCTTGATTACGGACTCTACCCGGGGTTTGACTTCGAGGAGTTCATGTTCGGCCCCGACTTCTCGGACACCTTCACCCCAACCACCAATGCCGCGCCCATACTTCTTGATGCGGTTTCCGGGCGGCCCTGTGGAATGAGCTACCCGCGCGTCGGCGCGGAGAGCCCGGGCCGGGTCGTCTTTCTGTCCTTCCCGCTCGATACCGTGCCTGCGGCTGGAGTGCCGCCTGGCGACAGGGTGCGGCTCCTGCGCAGTATTCTGAAGTTCCTGACGCCTGGCGCTAACGGGATCGGCGCCCTCTCCCTCAATAGCGACGAGTACTCTGTGCCAGCCCAGGTCACCGTCGAGGTGGGGGATTCGGACTTCGCCGGCAAAGGCCCCGTTCAGGTCACTTTCACAACCAGCTCCGGCACCAACCGCGTCACTGTGACCTTGAACGAAACCACGCGCCCCGGGCTGTTCCGCGGTTTTCTGACGCTGGTGGCCGCCAATCCAGCACCAAACGAGTTGCCCGCCGGCCACGGCGATGTTGTCATCGCAGAGTATTTCGACGCCTCGAACAACAGCAATGTGGTCGCCCATGCCACGATTGACTCGCTGCCGCCTCTTATCGCCAATGTGTCCGCAGTCACGGGTTTTGGCGATGCCACAGTAAGTTGGATTACCTCGAAGCCGGCTGACTCGCTGGTCCAATATGGCGAATCCGTTCTGCTGGGCCGCACGGCCCACAGCGGAACGCTGGTCACAAACCATGCGGTAACCGTGCCGGGCCTTCTGCCCAACCGGGATTACTATTACCAGGTCGTCAGCCGCGACCAGGCGGGCAACACGACGGTGGATGATAATCAGAGCGCGCTCTACACCTTAACCACTCGCCGACCGCCAGCTCCTCCCTGGTCTGACGACCTGGAAACTGAGGCTGACGACTGGACGGTGGCGATGGACCCGCTCTACGCCGGTGTGCAATGGACACTGGGCACCCCGAACAACGGCCTGATGACCAGCGCCTACTCCGGCAGTAACGTCTGGGGCAGCAACCTGTATGGAGAGGAGATCCCGTTTGCGACCCACAGCTACCTCGTTAGCCCGCTGATTGACCTCTCGGGCGTCAGCCAGGCCACCCTCACCTTCTGGCATTGCCTCGACTTCAATTCCATATTCGAGCAGGGCCAGGTTCGGGTGCTCACCAGCATCGGCGCCCCGCCTTCGTCGGCGCTCGTCCTTGAGGATTTCAGCGGCGTGACCACGGAAGGCTGGGAAGAGGTAGCCCTGTCCCTCAGTGCCCACGTCGGGAAAACCGTGCAACTGGTGTGGGAATACCAGGGCGTGATGCTCCCTGCTCCGCACGGTTGGCTGGTGGACGACGTGAGCATCACCGGTGTGGCCGGCAGCGGCACTCTGGTGATCTCCAAGAATCTCGGCCAGGGCAGGTTTACTCTGTCTGGTCCCATTAGCCAAACCGGCACAGGTCCCTTGACCACGATCACCAACGCGCCGCCGGGACCCTACACCGTGCAATTCAGTGATGTTAGTTTCTATCAAACGCCCCCAGATCAATCCCTGACGCTCACCACCGGCGGCGCCATTGCCTTCACCGGCAACTATGTTTCCCTGGACATCAATGCCAATAGCATCGCTGACTCCTGGGAGAGGCATTACTTCGGGTCGGTAACGACCAACCGCACGCAGTTCACAGATTCGGACGGGGACGGAATGTCCGATTATGCCGAGTTCATGGCCGGAACAAGCCCGACCAATGCGGCGTCCAAACTGATCTTCCTTGGAGTGGAGGCGGCGGACAACCAACTCGTCCACCTCGATTGGGCTGCCATTCCCGGGCGGCTCTACCAGGTGCAAACCTCCTCCAGCCTCGCTTCCCCCGGAGCACCGCCCAAACTGTCTGCGAATGTGGACCGGCTCAGCGGCAGCCTCACGCTCCATATCCACGCTCCCACCAATCTGTCCTACGCCATCCAGACTTCGTCCAACCTCGCCGCGTGGACGTCTGTGCACACCAACACGAACGGTGGGAGCCTGGATTGGCTGGATCCCGACTCTGCGGCTGCTTCACGACGATTCTACCGAACCCTGGTGCTGTCCGGCGCCGCGGGCAATTCAGGCAACTGGACTCCCGTCACCGAGTGGATTCAAGCCACCACCAGCCCGATGCGCTACACTACCACCAATGCCAACGCCGGACTGCAGGTCTTCCGGGTCGAAGTCCGTCCATGACAAGAGGAGGCCAGGATAGCTGGTCTGCCCGGCGTCCTCTTACAGCCTTTGGCACTTCCCGCTGCACAATGCTCCTCGCCTTCCACAAGCCCTGCGGCGTCCTCTCCCGGTTCACGCCCGACGGTTCCCCTAATCGCACTCTGGCCGACTTTGGATTTCCCAGGAATGTCTATCCCATCGGCCGCCTCGATGCCGACTCTGAAGGACTGCTCCTGCTCAGCGATGAGCCTGCCCTGAACCAGAGGTTGCTCCACCCCGTGCACGCCCATGAACGTGAATACTGGGCCCAGGTAGAGCGGGTTCCCTCCACGCATGTGCTGCGCCAGCTCAGCAACGGCCTCGATGTGCAAGGCCGCAAGACCCTGCCTTGCCGCGCCTGGCTGCTTGATCCGCGGCCGGAAATTGCCCCGCGCGACCCGCCCATCCGCTTCCGCAAAAACGTGCCCACCTGTTGGATCGCGCTCGAGTTACTCGAAGGCAAGAACCGCCAGGTCCGCCGCATGACCGCGGCCATCGGCCACCCCACCCTCCGCCTCATCCGCGTGCGCCTCGGCCACCTGCGGCTGCGCGACCTTGCTCCCGGAACCTGGAAAATCCTCACTGCCGACGACCGGAAGCTGCTCTTGGCCCGCTAACCCGCCCGGCCCAACAATCTGCCCCCTGTCCACCCCGGATTTTGACTTCCAAAACCAGCCCAACAAACGTTTCAGGCTTCCCAAACGGCTGGCGAATCATGATTATGGTTGCCGCATGAGCACCGCATATCAAATTGTCGTTTGTGGCAGTATTGTGCCGGACCCCCTCCAGACATTGGAGCCTGTCACCGGTCCGGCCGGCCCGGTCCTGCGAAATGAAATGATGCTCCCGGCCGTTCTGGACCCGTGGGCGAGCCATGCCTTGTACGAAGCGGCGCACCTGGCCAGGAGCACCCAGGGCAGCAAAGTCTGGCTGGTGAGCCTGGGTCCCAAAGCCAAACTCCAGCAGGTAATGATGACCATCGCGCAAAAGGTGCCTTTCGAGCTCATCGCCTTGGACGGGCCGGCGAGCGGGTTTGGCGAGGCGGCGGAAGTTGCCGCCGCTCTGGCTGAGGCTATCGCAGCCATTCCCGGTCTTGACCACTCGAAGCTGCTCTTGTTTGGCGGTTGGGAGTCTGCCTCCCGCGGCGCTGGGGTGACGATGCAAATGGTTGGCGAGCGCCTGGGCATCCTCGACCAGTTTCAAGGCGTGGACGAACTCAAAGTGCTGCCCGACGGCGCGCTGGAGGTTCTCGAACGGATTGAAGGCGGCAAGCAGCAGGTTTCCCGCTGCGCCGGCCCCCCCGCGCTGCTGGGCTGGGCCACCGGGAATTTGCCCGAACCGAAGAATAACCCGCAGGTCGGCATGGCCAACATGCGCGCTGTGATGCCCGCACTGCAAAAGGCCAAGCCTGTCAAGCTTGCTGCCGAAGGCGTTTCATTCGCCAGCGTCTCGCTGCCGAGGCAACTGCGCGAGACCCGGATCGTGAAGGACAAGTCTCCTGATGAAGTTGCGCAGGAGATTTACGCGTGGATAAAGCAGTAACACCTGATTCTCTCATGGAAACCATTCTTCTGCTGACTAACACGGAGGCCGGTGGCACGCTCGCGAAACCGGCGCTGGAGGCCCTTGGCGCGGCGCGAGCATTGATTGCGGGGGTGCCCGGATCGAAATTGGCGGTTGGGCTAGTGGGCCAAACGGTGCAGCATGGCGCTGACCAAATTGGCACCTGTGGCGCCAGCGCTTTCCTGGGCGTCGCCGGTGCGGATTTTGCATCACCCCGTTACGCGAGCAATGCCGCAGCGGCTGAAGCCCTCGCCAAAGCCGCGCAGGCCACGATCATCATCGCCCCGGCGACCGCCCGCTGGAATCGGGTCCTGCCCGGCGTCGCGCAGCGGCTGGCGGGGCGCGCAGACACGCACGTCACCGGCATTTCCGCTGCCAACAGCACGATCTCAATCAACCGGTGGTACTACCGCCAACGGATGGAAGCCACCGTGCAGCGCACCCATCGCCCGTGGTTCATTCTGGTAGATCCCGGCAGCCAACCGGCTTGGGCCGGCGACGCAGGAAGCGCCAGCGTCCAAACGGTCGCAGTAAGCCTGCCCGAAGCCTGCCAGCGCACAACCGTGGTCGGAATCCGCGAGCCCGCTGCCGATGCGCAGACCATTCGGCCTGAGGCAGGCCTGCTGCTGGTCGCCGGCGCCGGCTGGACCAAGAAGCAGGCCGACGGCCAGGCACATGTCAAAGAAGCGGAGCAGTTGATCCTGGGTTGCCTCAAGCTCGCGCGCGCGTCCCTTGGCAGCAGCAAGTCGCTCGTGGATCTGGGCGGAGAAGGCCAGGCCGTGCTCTCCTTCCTGACGCACCTGAACCAGATCGGGCAGACCGGCTCCACGCCCCGCCATCCCAAGGGCCTGGCCACCTGCTGCCATGGGGAGGAGCCGCACACCGTGGGCTGGCGTTTCATCAACGAGCGCCGCGCCATCAACCTGGACCCTAATTGCGGCTGGGCACGCGGCAAGGCGGACGTGCTGTATGTGGCTGACGCCTTTGCCGTGCTCGCCAGGCTGAACCAGTTGCTCGCGACAGTCGCCAAGTGAATCCTCGCGGCGATGTGGTTTCGCGGTGCGACGGACCGGATGCGGCGCGGCGATCCTGCGTCCGTCGTTGTTTGACTGTGACCTGACACCTCCTGCCGTTTTGACTCAAATGGACGCTGACGAACGCGCGATTTACTACTACCTGAAATCCCGCCGCCCCAAGGCGGTTCCCGCGCGCGATATCAGCCGGCATGTCGGGAGCAAGCGACGCTTCCGCTACTCCCCCGAGTGGGCCAACCCCATCCTGGCGCGCATGGTTGAGCGTGACATCCTCGAAACCAGCACTGACGGCAACTACCGCCTCAAGCCAATCCCCCGGAAGGACACCAAAGGCAAACGCTGGGCCTCTCCTCAGATTGCGGAGCTTCTCAAAGCCAGTGGCAAGGATTTCCCCAATGTCATATCCCCCGAAGATGAGGACGAGTATTACGACCAACTGTAGGCCGCGGGCGAATCGGCCGTGCTTGCAGCGCCCGCAGCCTGCCCAGCGCCCGGGCGTCAACGTTCTTCCGCCAGGATGCGCACAGGCCCGAGCAAGCCTGAATCCGTCAGCGGAGTTTCTTTGGTAAGCTTCCTGATGTTGGTCTGCGTGAACCTCTTTTCGGGCGCGAGGAACTGATCGCCAATGATGCGGTTGGGCCAGAAGTTGACCACCTCGACTTGCAGTGTGTTCCCGGCGGGCTTGATTGCATCCGTCACGTCCAGGCGGAACGGCATGGCCCACACAATGCCCAAATTCTTCCCATTCAGGTGCACTTCTGCAAGATTCGCGACCTCGCCCAGGTCGAGCGCCAGGTGCCGGCCCCGCTGGCGCAACGACTCCGGCAGGTCGAAAGTCTTCAGGTAGGTGGCCGTGCCCGAGTAATACTTGATGCCTTCTTCCGGGCGCTGGGTCCAGTTGGTTAGAGCCTCAAATACCACCGACTCGGGTCCGCCCCATGTGGGGTCAAACTCTATCGTCCAGGGTCCGCTAAGCTCATGCACTGCGCTGTAGGCCGAGAAATTCCGATGCGAGGAGGGCAAGAAGCCGCCACCCTGGGGGCGGCGAAACACGATGAATACCGAGCCGTAGGGCGCGAACTCAAGTGGTAGAGTTGTTTGGGTCTCGTTCCATGACCAGGCGGCTGCCGGGCGCGTCTTTCCACTGACCGGATCCCATATCTCGGGCACGTTACCTGCCGCGCGGAAGGTGCAGTCGGCCACAAACCAGGCGTTAGACCGGCTGGCAAGGAAGTAGATTTCCGCCTCCCCGGTCGAGCGGTGGATGTAATCCAGAAGAGGTAACGGGCCGCGCCCGTCCGTGGACGCAGCAGCCCGGAAATCACCCCACGCGTTGGTAAGTCCTGGCAACCCATTGCCAGCGCTCGTGGTCGCCCCGGGCGCCGCAGACCCCTTAATCCGGCATTCGAAGTCAGGTTTGACACCATCGTCGGCAAGCACCTCCCGTGCGGTCTTGCCTGAAATCACGCGGCCTAGGAGGCGCCTGCCCGACGCCTTCCGATCTCCATTCCCCCACAGCTCGTCGGCGATCTTCCTGACTGCCGCGTCGCATTCAGGAAACCCGCTAAGAGACCAAGTCTGAGAAGGCTTGGGCCCGAGGACCGTCGCCCCAGCCCGGACCATCTCACGCACCTTCTCCAGCACGGCCAGCGAGATGCCGGTCCGGTCCGGCAGTACCAGCACCCGGTAGCTCATGCCGTCGGGCAGAACAATCCGTCCGTCGCGCACCGACATGCGCTGGAGGATGATCTCCTCGGTAACGACATCGTAATCGTAGCCGGGCAGCACGCGCGCGGGATCGCTGCGCTTGAGCTGCGCGAAGTTCGGCACGTGATCGCCATAGTAGTAACAGGCATCCGCGACGAACAGGCCCTGCTGGAGCAGAAACTGGCAACGGTTGATGTATGCAAGGAATGGGGCGGACTTGGACCACCAGGTGGTGTTGGGGTTGAAGTGCGCGCCCGCGAAATACTGCTGTCCGGGCAGGCCCATCTCCGCGGGCGAACAGACGAACGCATGCCACACGAGCAGGTTCAGGCCCTCGCAGGCTGCTCGGTCGAAGGTGGGTTTCAGGTTATCCCACAGCGTCTCCTGCCAGTGTGGTCCAATGGTGGTGAAGCCTTCGGCCAACACCAGGCGACGGCCATAAGTGTGCGCCGCGGACGCCGGCTGCTTGACAAAAAAGCGGTTGCTCTCCCCTACCCTGTGCCGCCACGACCAGGCCCAAAACTCGGACATCGGCGCGTCGTTCATGCCGAGGCACCGCTGGGCGTCAATCGGGACAGCGTGGGGGCCGCCGGATTCGGGGTGGATTTGCAGGCCGCGCTGGTGCGCGCGGTCGCGGAAGATGCGGAAGTGGTTGTCAATGGCCAACTCTCCCACGGTCTTGCGGAAGTCGTGCAGGAAGCGGTTGCTGGCGGCCCGCGAGGCAACGATCCGGCCCGTGAGCACCGGAAAAAAAGGCAGCAGATTGTAGCCCCGGCGTTTCCGAAACTCCGGAATCAGAGTTGGCCCCCAGTTCAGAGGCTCGACTTCCCAACTGTCGGTGTGCAAATACTTGAGCACGCGCCCGGCCAGCGGCCCCGCATCCGCGATCAGCGGCTCGACGACTGCGTCCCAGTAGCGGTTGAACGCGGCCGCGTCCAGCACGTCCACGGCGTAGCCTTGCCAACCATCACTGCACGTTGAGACGCGCGAGTGGTCGCCGATGGTGCACCCAAGCCGCAGCACCTGCCAGTTGCCCTCCGGCACGTCCCACCGCAGGACGCCTTCCGGCGAGAGGTTTGTGGTTAGGTCAAGCACATGCTCCGCCTGCGCGTCCGCCTCGCCCGGCACGGCCTCCGCTTCCGCGAACAGCGGCGCTGTGTCCGGCGCGGAAAAGTGCAGTGGCCGGTGCAATGCCTTCTGCTCCCAGTTCTGAAGCGGACGGCATCCTTCGGCGTCGCGCGCAGTTCCCGGGGCTCCGTTCGTCGCGCTGCCTTCTGGCAGGATGCGATAAGCCACTACGGCGATGTCCCGGTAGAAACTGTCCCGCGACTTCGGGACTGGCAAAGCATGCTCATACTTCGCCGGTCCCGTGATCCGTGCCTCACTCCAGGTCAACTTCTTGGCGGCGTCTTCGGCCCTGACCATCGGTCCGCCCAGATTCCAGCCGCTTTGGATGTTTAGGCTCATCTCCAGCCCGAGCCGGTCCGCTTCGCGCAGCGTGTGCTTGTAGAGTTCGCGCCATTCAGGCGTGAAAAAGGTGGGACCATGCGGCACAGGATCGTTGCCGTCCTGTTGCGCGCCGCCGGCGTCGCAAATCAGAGCGCCCCCGAAGCCTTTAGCCTTCATTTCCTCGAGGTCGCGGGTGATAGCAGACTCGGTCACATTGCCGTTGAGCCACCACCAATAGGCGCGTAGGCGGGCACTGTTGGGAGGATTGGCAAAGCCGCGGTCAAGCGCGTCGCCCTCCCCCGTTGCGCTCGCAGCGCCATGCACCACCACTTGGGACATGGCTCCAAGCACTAAAAAAAGACCGAGGACTGGCAGGCGGGTAATGAGCATTGTTCCTGCAATAGATTTCATTGGGGCATCATCTCAACGGGACGCGGGGACTGCGCTGGGCTCGGTTCGAGACGCGGCAGGCTCGGCGACGATTGTCACCGGCCCCAGCAGGCCGGACGCCAGCAGCATGGAGTCCTTCCTGAAAGGACTCCAAGTAGTCGAGGTTAGCCGTTTCTCAGTCGGGAGAGACTGGTCGCCGATCAGGCGATTGGGCCAAAGGTTGGCCACGGCAATCTCAAGGTGGTTTTCTTTGCCTTTGACCGCGCCGGCGATGTCAACCCTCCAGGGAGCGCACCACACTACGCCGAGATCCCTTCCGTTCAACCGCACCTGTGCCACATTCTTCACCACGCCCAAATCCAGATACAGCCGCTGCCCATTGGTGGCGTTGGGGGCATCGAATGTTACACGATAAACCGCTCTGCCTGAGTAGTGCCGAATCCCCTCCTCGCTTCGCTTGCTCCAGTCTTGCAGGGTTTCAAAGACCACCTGTTTGGGGCCGCCCCACATTGGATCGAACGAGACCTCCCAAGGGCCGGACAGTTCCGCCACTCGCGTTGTGACAGGGAAGTTCCGGCCGACCGCCCGGGCCGCGGGTGTTCGGAACACCACGAAGAACGACTGCGCGGGCTCGAAGCGCATGGGCACGGTTGTGCGCCTTCCCCGAGTCGTGAACTCCGGCAAGCTGCGTCTCTGGCCGGTCAAGGGGTCCCAGAGTTCCGGGGCTTTGCCGGAAACCCGGAAAGTGCAGTGTGCTTCCACCGGGTGGTCTTCGCGGTTGGCCACAAAGTAGATGTCCTCCTTGCTGGTGCGCCTGTGCGCGTAACGCAGCGGCCCGTCTGACTCGAAGTCTGGAGGGACCCCTAATTCGCCAAGCACCGTTGACACGATCCCAAAGTCGCAGTATTGCTCGGGCTCGAGCGCAGGCCTCTGGACGGCACCCCAAGGGGCCATACCCATCGGACCCAACTCCATCGCCTCCGCCCATTCTCCCTCCGGAGTTGGGTCGGCGGTCCACTTCCCTCGGGCAACCTGGGCAGCCTGCCAGCTACTGTCCGTTGGCACGGCCAGGGCCGTACCGTCGCGGAACTCAACCACGAGAATCCCAGCCAGACCGGCTGGATTCGGATCGGCGCCGCCATTCTCAGCGGCCACCGCGAGCACGTTCACACCTGAGCGCAGCATCCTCTTGACGTTGAACTCTCCGGCCACGTGGAAGTTGTCCCCTTTCCCGGCCCGGCGGCCATTGATCCACAACTCGAATCTGTTGTCCGCCGTCATGACAACGCGGGCGGATTCAACTCTCGACCGTTCCGCCACGGTGAAGCTGCGGCGGAAGTATCGCGGCCCGACCGGCGCGCTGATAGCTGGATTCCCTTCCTTGTGCCAGATCCACTTCCCCTGCTCGATCAGGCTGGGCGATGCCTCCGCCCAGGCAAACTGCACCGCACGAGCCCGGATCACGCGGCCGCGGGAAAGCACAGTGTCAGAGCGTTGGAGCATTGGGGCGCTGCTCCCCGCTTGTGTGGCATCACTCTGACTCGCCATGACTCCATCCCCCCATATTTCCGCTGCCAGCTTGTTGACCTCAGCGTCGCACTTTGGGTAGCCACTCAGGCTCGGCGATTTGAGCGGCGGCGACCCGATCACCGTCGCTCCCGCCTTCACCAACTTCCTGACTTTGCGAAGCAGTGCCGGGGTCATTGTCGGTGACTCTGGCAGAACCAGCACGTGATAGCTCATGCCGTCGGGAAGCACGAGCCGCCCATCCTTGACCGACATGCGCGCCATCAAGGTCTCCGGTGCGCAGCCGTCATAGTTGTAGCCGGGCCTCTCCGGCGGCTGACCAAGCCGGGCCGACGTCGGAGGACGGAACACCTGCGGAGCGCCTTCCGAAACCAGGAAACACGCGTCCGCCACCGCCACCCCCTGCCGGAGCATGAACTGGCAGCGTGCCAGGTATTGGTGGTACGCGCCTGCCATGTCCCACCAGGTCTGCGTCCGTTCCCAGTGAACCCCATACGGCCCCATGGTCATGCCGGGGCGCTGATCCAGGGACGGTTGGTGCTGATAGCGATGAAAGACGATGCGATTGACACCCGAGCTAAACGCCCAGTCGCCCAGCCCTTTCATCGCCGCCGGATACGCCTGCCACTGTTCGGTATGGTCGGACGTGAACGCCTCCGCTGCCACCACCAGCCGGCCGCAGGTGTGCGCGACCGAGGCAGCCTCGATGACACTGTAGGTGGTGTCAAAGCCATGGAGCCAGAACTCGCACATTGGCACATCGGCCACTGCGCCCACGCTCATGTCCGCGCAGGGCATCATGTCGTAGGGCTCGATAGACAGTCCGAAGCCATGCTTGCGTCCCAGGGCTTTCAAGTGCTCCGCGTGGTTTTCGATGACCAGT
This sequence comes from Verrucomicrobiota bacterium, assembly GCA_035358715.1. Classification (GTDB taxonomy): domain Bacteria; phylum Verrucomicrobiota; class Verrucomicrobiia; order Limisphaerales; family UBA8199; genus UBA8199. Next base: position 5,361 of record DAOPPX010000097.1, on the reverse strand, counting down.
TCCTGGGCCGTCTGGCGCAAGTCCCAGAGGAAACGCTCGGACACTTCCAGGCTGTCCACCACCTGTCCGGTGATGGCCGGCAAATAGGGCAGCGGTTCATAACCACGGCGCCGACGGAACTCATCACGGAAGGCAGCGGTCCAGTTCTGGGCGCCCATTTCCCAGCTATCAATGTGCAGCATCGTCCACCCTGATTCGCGACGAGCCTTCTGGGGCCCGACATCGCGCAGCAGCGCACTGATGAACGCATCGAAATGCGCGTCCAGCGCCGCTTTGTCAAACTTGTCGCTTTCCAGCCCCAGCCCCGGGAGGGGCGCTGGCCGAGTGCAAGCACCGGTGCTGGTGCGGCCGAAGCGCATAATGGTCCATCTGCCTTCGGGCACCTCCCACGCCAGGCGGCCATCAGGCCTGAGGTGCCGGGTCAGGTCCAGAACGCGGTCCGTGGCAACCACTGTTCCCGGCAACACAGCCGGGTAATTCGTCGACGAGGGCAGGAATGGCCGCACGTTCGGTTGCGAAGAATACGGTGTCCTTACATAGAGCGCCTTCTCATCAATGTCGCTGATGCGCTCCTTGCCGGACGGCGTTGGGAAGGCCAGCACAACCTCGTCCCGGTAGAACTCATTCTTCGCCTTCTCAAGCTCCGGCGGCAAAGCGCCATCCCCGAAGAATGCCGGACGCCGCTGGGGCCGGGGCAACACCTCGTCGAAGTACCTCGGGCCAGTGACCTCGACCGCGCTGCCGACCAGGTGTTGCATGGACTGCTCGGGCTTGACCCACGGCCCGCCGCTCCCCGTCCAGCCTGGTCCGGCATTGAGCGTGATCTCCAGGCCAAGGCGGCTGGCCTCGGCGACCGCGTGCTTGAAGAGGGCGCGCCACTCGGCGCTCATGAACTTCACCGGCCCGCGCGGAATCCCGACGTCCACTTCCATCATCATCACCCCGCCGATGCCCGCCTGTTTCAGCGCCTCGAAGTCGGCGGTGATCCCCTGCCGGGTCAGGTTGCCGTCCATCACGAACCAATACACCCAGGGCCGTGCCGAATCCGGCGGATGCTGAAAGCCCTTCTCAAGATCAGAAGGGCGCTCTGCAGAAGGAGCGATCCCCGCCAAGGCGAGAGAAAGCAGGCAGAGGAAGACAAACCTGAACCGACAACCGACCCGGCGCCGGCGCGAGGCAAGGCTTATTGCGGACTTCATCACGATTCTGCGGGCGAATCGTGAGCGCAGGAAGCAAATGGGTCAAGGGAGAACGCCGGCAGGCCAAATACCCCGCGTCGGTCAAATCCGCCGACATCCGCAACCCTTGGCGCGCAGCTTCGCAGAGTCAGGGCGCCGGCTGAGCGGTGAAGGTTGGCCCTTCACAGCGGGGGCCATCGGGCGTCCAGAGTAGCTTATCAATGCACATCCAGCGCACCCGCATCGCCGGGTCCCAGGCATGATAGACCATGTATTGCGACTTCCCGTTGGGGCTCGGAACGATGGAATGATGGCCCGGGCCGCGGACCTGGTCCGGAACACCGTGTAATACGCGTGCACGGTCGCCTTGGCCGGTGTAAGGCCCCAGCGGGTGATCCGCCACAACGTAGTCCACCCCGTAGCGGGTCGTCTGGTAGTTCGCGCCGCTGTAGAAACAGTAATAGCGGCCGCCGTGTTTGACCACGCACGGCCCTTCAATAGTATTGACAATATAGACAAACCATGCAAGATTTGGAGTATGAAAGCTAAAGCTTACTCATACATTCGGTTCTCAACGAAGGACCAAATCCACGGTGATTCACTGCGGCGGCAGACCGAGGCCACAGCAGACTGGTGCAAGCGGAACGATGTTCAGCTTGTGGACAACTACAACGACCTTGGCATTTCGGCCTTCAGGGGCAAGAACGCTGAGACGGGCGCACTCTCCACCTTCCTGAGGCTGGCCGAGGCTGGGCGAATCGAGCGCGGGGCGTATCTGATTGTAGAGTCGCTAGACCGCCTCAGTCGGAACGCAATCATGGAAGCGTTCGACCTGATACGGGGCATCCTCAAGACTGGCGTGCGTATAGTCACACTGAGCGATGGTCATGTGTATGACCAAGAGCGAATCAACAACGGCAACTTCACCGACCTGATTATCAGCTTGACCTTCCTTAGCCGGGCCAATGAGGAAAGCCGGGTAAAGTCTCAGCGGATTGGGGCGGCGTGGGCGAATAAGCGGGCGCGGGTTTCTGAGGAGAAACTGACTCGAATCTGTGTGGCGTGGCTTAGGCTTTCAGAGGACCGGAAGCGTTTCGAGCCGATACCAGAACGGGTCAAGGTGGTGCAGAGAATCTTCGAGATGGCGGCGAGAGGCAAAGGGGCAAACGCAATAGCCACAATGCTGCGGAAGGACCGGGTAAAAACCTTTGGCGGTGGATTCACTTGGCACGTTTCGTATGTGCGGAAAATCCTTGAGAACCGCGCTGCCATAGGCGAGCTAGTGCCAACAGCGCGGCGCAATGGAGTGGCAACGAAGTTGGACCCGATACCGAATTACTACCCTGCCGTTGTTAGCAAGGAACTGTTCGCCACGGTGGCGCAGTTGCGGAAAGCTCGTCCAGACCTGAGAGGCAAGTCGCATCACAGCAACGTGTTCTCGAAGCTGATATTCGATACTGAAGGCAACTCTGTAGTCTATATCAGCAGGGCTAGTCGCAACGCCGAGAAGCGGTACGCATACCTCGTGAGCTACGGGGCGCTTGTGGGCAGGGCGAAGTACATCACTTGGCGCTATGACAAATTCCTTAAGGATTTTCTTGCTGCCTGCCACAAGGCCGCGCTGAAGGTGCCCGAGGAGAATAAGCACAAAGGCGCACTGGCAGTTGCCAAGATGGAGCTTGGAGACGTAGAGAAGCAGGTCAGCAGACTTGTGGAGGTTCTGAGCCACGGTGCACTGTCAGATGTGGAAGCAAAGGTCAGACAACTGGTTGCGAAGAAGCAGGAACTCCAACGCACCATCGCAAACTTTGAAAACGAAACCAGTGCCGCGCCAAAGTCTGTAAAAGAGGTTGATTGGAAGGACACCAAATCGCTGCGGGAGAATTTGCTTGCCACCGTGAAGCGCATCACCATTGACGCCAAGGAGCGATACTTCAAGGCCGAGTTCCTCGACGGCAGGACTTACGAGTTCCAGCATAAGGGCGACGAGGTGCGAATGAGCACGCCAGACTAAAAGGCCACACGCCGCAGCAGCACTAGCGCCCACTTCTCGCACGCCCCGGCCCATTCGCCGCGAATCCCCCCAGGAAACTCCTAGTTAGATTTAGGTTGCAGGATTTGAACACTCATGCCATAGTTGGACCTAGCAAGGCATGCGGGCCTTTGGAGGAACCCGAAACTTGCAACGGCATCGGGTCACGGCAAACCCCGATGTTAGACTGACACGATTCATAAATGCATTCCCGCCAGAAGTCACGGGGCCATTCTGTGCGTCGGTTTCGGTGAGTCGTTCTCGATTCGCCACCGGCTCGTGACTTCCAAATCAGGCGCACGACGGAAAGGCAGAGCGAGTGAGCAAGAAACGAGAATTGGTTGTCAGTCGGGTTGGTGTTGGCGATGGTTTCATACGGACGCCTGAGTTGGCGTGGCGGCTTCGCAAGTCAAGGGCCACCGTGAGCTACTGGCGGGCGCGGGGAATCATCCCCCACATTAAAGTCGGAGATGGTCGGAGGTGTTCTGTCCTCTATCACTGGCCGACGGTGAAAGCAGCGTTGGAGAAACAGTTCGGCGTCAACTACGGAGGTGCCGCTTGAGTGCCGCCACAATCCAAAGGCCGCGCAATCGGGTCGTCATAATGACGCTTGACGAGTGGGAGCGTCGCAAGGCCCGATTCTTCGAGCGGGCTAAAACCAAGAGACGAACCCAAGGCGGCAATGGCGCTTCACCACAGGCCGCCGAGTCGAAAGGTTTGCGATGAAATCTCGCCCCAAGCGCTTTTTTGGCGTGTCCGCATCCGGCATCCGCCTCGCAGCACGCGCCGCCCGGCGAGGTTGGCATTCTGGATTACGGACCGGGCCAGCCCATTTTTTGAGAAGCCTTTCGCGGCGGCGGAAAGGAGGCTTCCATGCCTCGCGCTGATTGTTCCCCTGCCGACCGACTAGCGCCGTACTGCTGGCAGGACAAGCGCATTTTGCGCCGCATCCGCGAGACGGTACCCGAATACGGCACCGCGCTTGGCGTGTATGTGGCACTTTGTTGTGTTGCGTCTGACACCGAGCGCGACCAATTCCAGACAACGCACCAGTGGCTCGCGCACTTGGCCGGGGTTAGTGTGCCTACGGTCAAGCGCCGGCTGGCTGACCTACAGGCCGCCAAGGCCGTGGAAATCCAGACACCTGCGATGCGAGCAGCCTGCACCTATCGCCTGTTGTCCCCGGAAGGACACACCCGCACGCTAGCTCACCATGACCTAACGTTAGCTCACCATGACCCAGCGTTAGCTCACGGTACGACCCGCGCCGTGAGCTACATCAGAAGTACAGCAACAGCAGCAGACAGGAAAACCAAGCAGCAAGACCAGTTCCCAGAGTCTTGGCTTGCTGAGTTACAGGCCGATGCAGCTTACAGGCAGCTTTCCGTTGCCTTGGAGTTGGCAAAGGCCCGGCGCTGGTGTGAGGCCAATAAGCGCCAATGCACCCGGCGCTTTTTCGTCAACTGGCTCAATAGGTGCCGCCCCGCCCCACCGGGCGCCGCCAGAGGCAACGGCAGACCCGATCAGGCGCTGCTGGCGCGGGTGTCCGATCTCCGTGCCCAACTGGCCCGCGAATACGACCGGACCAAGGGCGAGAAGATGCTGGCCGAGTTGAAGGCTCTCGAAGCCCAGCTTTCCCAATGACCATGAACGACACACTCCCACCCCACAATGAGCTTGCCGAGTGGTCCCTGGTAGCTTGTGGCCTGGAAAGGCCCGCCCTACTACCCGCGATTCTGGCCGAGACGTTCTACTGCGAAGCGCCGCGCCGGGTGCTGGTGCGTGCTCAGCAACTTCACTCCGAAGGCGTGCCAGAGCGCGACGTTCAAATCGTCTTGCAGATGGAACTGGCCCGCACCGCCCCGGACCAGTTTAAGAGGGTGCAGCAGGCCCTCAACACCCTGCCGAGCCCGGAGAACTGGACGGTTTACCGCGATGAAGTCGAGGCTTGGGCCGAACAACGCGCTGGTGTCGCTCTCGCCGCCGAACTTGGCCAACTCGCTGCCGCCGGCCAGCTTGACCCGGCCCTGCTGGCCGAACGAGTCAAGACACTGGCCCGCCCGCGTGCCGAGACGTTCAACGTTGCCGATGCCGTACGGGATGCGCTGGACCGCCTCGAAGCCAGCTACACCAACCCGGACGCCGACTTCG
>DAOPPX010000096.1:0-19917 GCA_035358715.1 Verrucomicrobiota bacterium | reverse complement strand
TACCTTCCTCACCAATTGATGCCTTTCCTGTTCACAAGGCTAAGGTTTGGGGCGGAGAGACTTGCTGTTGGCCTGGCTGAGGCCGTGGGCTGGCTATCTTGAGAAGCGGGGACTTTGTCTGCCGGTACCTGGCTCTGATGGGGCGGTGGATTACGAGCGGCTGGCGGGGATCTTCATGGAGCCGAGGGCGGACATGCCGGAAAAGCTGGTGGATTCGATTTACCTGATTCACGAGATGGCGAATCCGCAAGGAATGGAGGTCTTGATTGCCGGCGCGGAGGCGCACGGCCTGGACCTGGACCTGGCTAAGGGGGAAATGACACCGACGGATGTGGCGGTGCGGATGTGGCTGTTGAATCCGCAACTGTTGGAGGAATTGCACAGCTCGCATGAACTGGGTCGACCCCGGTCGTTCCGGTACTTCTCGACCGATGCGGACCCGGTGCCGCCTTTCGAGGGGCCGAGCGCCAGCCAGATTGCCGCGATCGAGGAGCGGCTGAACACCTTCTATTGTGCCTGGGGACGGGGCACAGGGGCGCGAGTCTTCGCGACCGGCGCGGGGCCGGGCGAACCGGCAGGCGAGTGGAGCTTCCTGGTCCGGCACGGCGGGGCCCCCCGGCGCGAGGGGGCAATGGAGGACGGGGCTCCAGCGAGCGTGTTCTACCGCCGGTTGAAGTACGACCTGTTGAAGTATGCATCGGCGCGCGGGGAGATGGGGGTGAATTGCTGCTGCGACCGGGAGCGGCGGGTGTTGCTGCGGGTGTTTGGGTCGTGCCTGTTCGGGCGCAATGATTTCTTTCCGGGGACGGCGAAGTACTCGCTGCTGCCTCTGTTAAAAGGGCGGTCCTGCCTGGCCTGCAGGGACATTCCCGGGATTGAGGACGTGGGTCTGACCGAGGTGCAGTTATACCGGCGGCAGGAGCCGTGGAAGGTTCGGACCGAGAAGGCCGACGACATCTTCGAGTTGATTGAGGGCGGAGACCTGAAGTGGCCGGAGGACGTGAGTGAAATCACGCGGGCAACGTTCAAGGTGAAGTTCTGGAAAGTGAGGCGGGCGCGGCGGTTGACCATCGTGCCGTGCAACAAGGCGTTGTACGGACGGGAGAGTGACAGTGGAATCCTGGAGCGGTGGTTGCGCGCGCGTGGTTTCATTCTGGAGAGTGCGGAGGATGAATCGCTGAGTGACGCCAGCAGCGGCGAGCGGGTTTCGGATTGCCGGCTGGTGGCGGCCTAAAGCTGAAGAGGAACAAACAGAGCTATGGAGATTGCACAATTTTGGGAGTTGCCCGTTGGGGCGCGGTTCAATTTTCGGGCGCGGCGGTACGAGAAGGTTGCACGGAACGTAGCCAGAGACGAGGACCGGTGCGGGAATGTGTTCCATGACGATACCGAGGTTTCCTGGGACCGGGAGGGCGGCGAGGCCTTAGCAGGCGGCCACCAGTCAGAGGAACGCAGGCTGCCGGCCTGGCGGCAGTGCGCGCTGCGCGCGGCAGCGCCGAGGCGTCGGGATGCTCTGGAGTATGCGGGCGGGGTGGCTGAGTCGTGGAAATAGGAGGCGTATGAAGAAAGGCGATTTCTGGCGTGGGCTTGAGTCCATATCCTCCGGCGCGGCGTTGATGCCGGATTGGCAGTGGGCCTTCGGGACCGCTACGGATGTGGTGCGGCCGTTTCTGCGGCCGACCGGGAAGGTGGCGGCTTCGTTTCCGTGTCCGGCACGGCCGGCGTGTGAGTGCCGGCATGAGGTTCGGGAGACGGGCTTCGGCCTGGTGGCGGTGTGCCTGTGCGGGCCGGGCGAGTGCGATTCGTTCGTAATCCAGCCGCAGGACGTCGTTATCTATGGATTGGACCGGGAGCGTCTGGCGGCGGCGTTGCGGGGCGCGCTCGGGTTTGGCGAAGCGCCCGCCGGGCCGTACTCAACGGTGCGGGTGCAGGAAATCGGGGTGGGGCCGGTGCGGACACCGGTCTATTTCAGTTGTGCCGGTGAGGAGGCGTTGCTTCGGGAATTGGAGAGGCTGTTCGCGGTGCGAGATGGGCCGCTGATTTTGCTGACGCCAACGGGGTGGGCTTGCAGCCAGGAAGTTGAGAGCGCGCTCCGGCGCGTGGGCGGCACCCATGTGTCGCTGTCGGCGTTTGTAAGCGTGGATGCCAGCGGGTTCAAGGTGAAGGCCGGGAGCGAAGGAATGTGGACGGAGTTTGAGCGGCGGGCAGCGTCGCTGCGCGACGATGGGAGCACGCTGCGGAGCATTCATCGGGAGATTGCGGCGGTGCGGAGCGAGGTCGTCGAGCTGCGCAGCGCGAAGCAGCAACTCGAGAAGATGCAGGCGGAGGGGTTGTTCGCCTTCACGCGGAAAGTGGATGCGGCATCGTTCAAAGTGTTGTGCTGCGTCCTGGCTGAGGGGGACGTGGCCAAGGCGAGCCGGACGCTCGGCGTGTCGGACGGGTCGGTGCGGACCCTGATGCGGCGTTGGCGCGGGATGGGCAAGCCTTACCAGGTGATGCTCGACCTGGTGCGCTGGCGGAAGGCTGTCGGGGGAAAGGAAACAGTGGCGCTCAATGACAACATTTTGCTGGGGCAGACCAAGAGCGCGGATCATCCAGCGCTGGTGGCGGACCTTCTGGAATAGGTGACCGAGATGACCGGGGACAATTGGCGGGAGAAGGCTGAGGAAATGGAGGAGATGCTGAGGGCCGCGGTTGAGCCCGCAAGCTGAGATTTAGTGGGGGGACGTTGGCCCCTTTCCCGCGAGGGCGGGAAAGGGGCCTTTTTGTTATTCCGGGGGTGCTGGGATGGCGGCTAAACGATTTTTTGAACGATTTTTTCAAAAATCGTTAACCACTGTGGTTGCGAGACTTAGGAGGGGTTTTAGGGCGTTTTCGGGGGGTGAAAAAACGATTTTCGCAAAGGGTGTATGGCACATCCGAAACTTCAAGCAGCCCAAGCTGGCGGACCGAGTCCGACGGCGGAGGCCCCAAGCGCCGAGAGGCTTCTGACGACGGAGGACGTAGCCGTGGTGCTGAAGGTCTCGGTGCGGACGGTGGAGCGCATGCTGCACGACGGGGAGATCACGCCGGTCCGGTTACGTGGATCGTTGGTGCGGTTCCGGTTGGAGGATGTGATGGAGGCGTTGCGGAATGGGAACCGGAAATGGGGGCGCAAGGCGGCACTGACGGGAAATCCGAAGCCCGAAATCCGAATTCCGAAGGAGGCGGCATGAAAACCATTGTCGCGATTGATCCGGGATTGTCGGGCGGTGTCGCTGTGCGTTGGTTCGAAAAGACGGACTGCTGGGCGATGCCGGAGACGGAGGGGGATTTGCTTGAGCGGCTGCGGGAGATCAAAAACGTTGCCGGCCTCGAAGGGGACGACCTGGTCTGCGTGCTGGAGGAGGTCAGCGGATTTGCCGGCAAGGCGCAACCTGGCTCGGCCATGTTCCGGTTTGGGGCGCATTTCGGATTCATCAAGGGGGCTGTTCAGGCGCTTGGCATTCGGCTCGTGATGGTGCGCCCGCAGGCGTGGCAGAAGGGCTTTGGCCTGGGCACGGCCTCGGCTTGCGCGTCGAAGACGATTTGGAAGAACAAACTGAAGGCTGAGGCACAGCGGCGATTTCCCCATCTCAACGTGACGCTCAAGACGGCGGACGCATTGCTCATCCTCGAACACTCAATTTCGGCCGCGGGCGTGTAGCGCGTGGCCAGCAATAGAAAACACCAACAACAGGAAGAAGAAATGAAACACATCGTATTCGACATCGAGACCATTCCACAGGATGAGGCGAAGCTGCTGGCGCTGGCGCCGGAGTTTGCCGCACCGGCGAATTTGAAGGACCCGGCGAAGATTGAAGCGGCCAAAGCCAAGAGGCGCGCGGATTACCTGGCCGATGCGGCGCTGAACTGGAAGACGGCTGAGGCCGTGCTGATCGGCGCGGGGGATGACACGGGAATTCAGTCGATCACCGCCGGCACGGAGAAGGAGTTGGTCGGTAACTTCCTGACGTTGCTGGGCGATGCGCTGGCCGATGGCGTGGCGGTGGGCGGGCACAACGTCAAGGGGTTCGATCTGCCGATGCTGGTTAACCGGGCGCGGGTGCACGGCCTGAAAATTCCGAGCACGGTGCTCCAATTCTGGAAGGGCCGTCCTACGTGGCACGAGTTGGTTTTCGACACGATGGAGCTGTTGTCGTTCGGCAGGTCGTTCGAGGGAAATGGCGTTGACGATGTTGCGCGCGTCTTTGGGCTGCCGCCCAAGCTCGGGCGTGGCGGCGACTTTCCCCTGCTCTGGCGCGCGGATCGTGAGGCCGCGCTGGCCTACAACCGGAGGGACGTGGAGATCGAGATCGAAATCGCCCGCATGTGCGGGTGCATCTGAGGCGAGACACGAATTACACCAATTACCACGAATCTTATGACGAAATCTGAATCCATCACACACCTGGCCGCGGCGCTTGCACTGGCGCAAGCGGAGATGCCCGTCGCGGTCTTTGACGCGACCAACCCGTTCCTGAAGAGCAAATACGCTTCGCTCGGCGCGGTGATCCAGGCGAGCCGGCCAATCCTGGCGAAGCACAGGCTGAGCCTGATGCAGTTCCCGATTAGCGACGCTGCGGGTATCGGCGTCGAGTCGGTACTGACGCATGAGTCGGGAGAGTTTGTAGCGGAGCGCGTCGTGATTCCGCTCACGGAGGAAAAGGGGAAAACAAAGGTGCAGTGCGCTGGTAGCACGCTCACGTATCTGCGCCGCTACTCGTGGGCGGCGATCCTGGGCATGTATTCCGACGAGGACTCGGATGGTGGATCGCCCTTGCAGGCGTTCGCGCCGAAAGCGGCGCCGATGTTGCCGCCGCCGCCGATGAAGTCGTTCCAGAACAACTGAGGAGACACTCAACAATTTTGCGGCGCTCGTGCGAGCACCGCAGTGAAGAACAAAACAAACAACAACGAAAGGACAGTTATGGAAGTACCGCAGGAAGGAAAATATGTCAGCAAGTTGAATGACCAGTTGGTCATTTATGAGGCATCCACCGGTTCACTGTGCGGCGCGATGCCGTGCGTGATGGTCGAGTCTGGCTACACCTTCAAGCACACGCTGGTGCTGGTGAAGGCGGATGGAACGATCCAAACAAAAACGATGGACACGCTGAAAGCGGTGTTCGGGTGGGATGGGTTGGACCCGTTCTCGCTGATGGACAACTCGGTGGATGGTGGGCCGATGCGGTCGGTCGAGTTCGAGATTGTGGGCGGGCCGGAGACTGGCGACAAGGGCGGAGTCTATTTCAAGAGCAAGTGGCTCAATCCGCTGGGTGGTGGGATGCGCACGCCCGCGGCGGCTGATCGGCGGTCGGTGCTGGCGAAGTATGGAACGAAGTTCCGGGCGCTCGCTGGTGTGTCAGCTCCAGTGACGCAACGCGCGGCAGCTCCGACGGCTGCGCCGAGGATCCCCACTGTTCCCAGGTCTGCGCCGGTGTCTGCACCGCCGGGTGCGACGGCAACGATGGAAGAAGCGTGGGCGGCGCTGAACGAGGCGGAGGCCGGAAAGCCGGCCGAGGCAATCGAGAAGACCTGGTTCGACACGATTGCGCGGCTGTTCCCCAACAAATCCAACACCGACCTGAAGCCGCACGAGTGGGGGAAGCTCAAGGCGGAGTTCGAAGACCAAATTCCCATGTGAGAGGTAACCACGAAATACAAAAAAAACACGAAATGAAAACTGAACAAAAATCGTTTGGAGAGAAGACGGCGCAAGGCCTGGACACGGTCACGCGCTACAACGTGGCCGTGCGCAATGCGCCGGGCCAATTCGCCATGCTCCACAAGTCAGAGCTGGCGGTGGACCCGACCTACCAGCGCAACAACATCAACCTGCGGCGGGTGGATGCCATTACTCGCACGTGGGATTGGGTCGCCTGCGGTTGCCTGGTCGTGGCGCTGCGGGACGACGACAAGTGGTTCGTTGTGGACGGTCAGCACCGGAAGCTCGCCGCAGACCAGCGGGCGGACATTCAGGAACTGCCCTGCCTGGTGTTCGAGACCAGCAGCCGGCGCGAGGAAGCGGTGAGCTTCCTGGCCATCAACCAGGGCCGCGTAGGAGTCGGCAGCCTCGACCGTTACCGCGCGCAACTGCTGTCGGGCGACAAGACCGCATTTGCGGTGGAGTCGATGCTGAAGAGCACGGGGCACCGGGCTGGGGACAAGGCGTCGCCGCGGATGGTGTCGTGTGTTCAATGCCTCTACTCGCTGGCGCACGAGGACCGGGCGCGATTCGAGCGGTTGTGGCCGTTCCTGGCGGAGCTGCATGCGGAGGAGCCGATGATGGAGGCGGTGATCAAGGGTTTGTGGACGGTGGACAAGTGGCTGGGTGAGCGGAGCGTCACGGAGCCGCCGTATCGGGAGAAACTGCTGCTGATCGGCGGCAAAGGGTTGCACCACGAAATCCGGCGGGAGATGGCGATGATCGGGCAAGGCGGCTCGCGCGTCAGCGCATGCGCCATTGCGAAGTACCTGAACAAACAGCGGATGCCCGCCCGCCTGAAAATTCAACTGAGCTGACCTATGCCGAAGCATGAACAAGCTATGAGCGTCGGCGAGACGCACCCGCTGGCGGAACTGGAAAAGACGATTGCGCGGGGGAAGGAGAGGTTCGTGGAAATGGGGATGGCACTGGGGATAATCCATGATCTGCGGCTGTATAAACGGGGATACAGCAGTTTCGAAAAATACTGCCGGGCCACGTTGGGGTGTGGCCGGCAGCAGGGCTACCGGCTGATGCGGGCGGCGGCGGTCGGAAGGAGTAACACGCGTGTTACTCCGTTCAATCAGGCGCGAAAACTGGGCCAGACGAGGTCGGTCGGAGGGAGTAACACGCGTGTTACTCCGTACGACCTGGACCAGGCGACGGCGGCCGACGAGGACCGCCAGGTGGCGGCCCCTGAACAGGAAACCCAAGTGAACTGAAGGAACTGACATGAAGAATCACGAAATGGTGACGAGCTTGCGTGACTCGCAACGGCTCGATGAGCTGGAAAAGGTGATTGCCAAAGGGCGGAAGACCTTCGTGGAGGTCGGACTGGCCTTGGCGGAAATCCGAGATCTGCGTCTCTACAGGCGGGAATACTCAGGATTTGAGGAGTATTGCCAGAAGAAGTGGGGGTGGACCAAGCAGCACGCCTACCGACTGATCGAGGCGGCCCCGGTAGCACAGAGTAACACGCGTGTTACTTCTATCCGGCAGGCCGCTGCACTGGCCAAGGTGAAACCTGATCAGCGCGAGGGCGTCGTTCAAGCGGTGGTGGATGAGGGTAAACCGCTGACGGGGAAAGAGATCAAAAGGCACATGCCGCCGCCGCCCGGGCAGGTTCTGGACGCGACGGGGTGGCCGATTCCGACGCAGCTCATCCCGCTTTGGCAGCGGGCGCGTGAAGTCCAGGACGTGCTGACGGCGCTCAGCCGTGTGAAAGGCGCACTCCGCTCCGCGCAGGAGAACCGGGACATGCTGTTCGCGGAGGTCAACTTCTCCTCCGCGCTGTCGCAACTCGACCAGGCTTGGTACGACATCAAGACGGCGAAGCCGTTCGCCGTCTGCCCGACATGCCAGGGCCAGCTTCCGGACAAATGCACGCTCTGCAAGGGGCGCGGGTTGATTTCCGAGCATCGGTGGGACACCTGCGTCACGCGCGAGGACAAGGAGTTCAGGGCGCGAGCGAAACAGAAGTCGGGCAACGGAAAGGAGCAGGCATGATCCGGCGACTGGACAAGGTGTGGTTTGGCCTGCTCGGCAAGACCCACCGCTGGATACTTTGCCAGGTGGCAGCGCACTACCGGCGCGAAATGGTGCGTGGGGCCGAGGCGCACCGCCGTCTGGAGGCGGTGCGCCGGCTGGAGCGGCACGTGGCGTCGCAGAACCCGAATCTGAACTAACATGAAGCTACGCCCTTACCAATCCGAGGCGTCGGACGCCATTTTCAAGGAGTGGCAGGAGAATGACGCGACACTGGTCGTGATGCCGACAGGTGGAGGCAAGACCATCCTTTTCGCCGATGTCATTCGGCGCGTGTTCCCGCGCCGGGCGCTAGTAATAGCGCACCGGGAGGAGCTGATCTTCCAGGCGCGCGACAAAATCCAACGGGTCACGGGCCTGAGCGCCGACGTGGAGATGGGCGAATACCGGGCCGAGGGGGGGCTGTTTGGCTCGGCCCGGGTGGTCGTCTCGACCATTCAAACGCAGTGCTCAGGGGGCGACGGCGGCGGTCGAATGGCGAAGTTCGACCCGTCGCAGTTCGGCCTGCTGATCATCGACGAGGCGCACCATGCGACCTCGCCCAGCTACCGGCGGGTGATTGACTACTACCGAACGAATCCGGCGCTGAAGGTCCTGGGGGTGACCGCCACCCCAGACCGCGCCGATGAGGAGGCGTTGGGGCAGGTCTTTCAGCCGGTGGCGTTCGACTACGAAGTGCTGGACGCGATCCACGACGGCTGGCTCGTGCCAATCGAACAGCAGATGGTCCACGTCGAGGGGCTGGACTACTCGGATGTTCGCACGACCGCGGGCGACCTGAACGGCGGCGACCTGGCCGCCGTGATGGAAGCGGAGCGGAACCTGCAGCCGATGGCCTCGGCGTCGCTGACGATCATCGGGCGGCGGCGGGCGCTGGTGTTCACGTCGAGCGTGAAGGCGGCGGAGATGACGGCGGAGATATTCAACCGTCATCGGCCGGATATGGCGGCCTGGGTGTGCGGCAAGACGGAGCGCGAGGAGCGCCGCCGCGTGCTCGCGGACTTTGCCGCAGGCAAAGTCCAGGTGGTCTGCAACTGTGGCGTGCTGACCGAGGGATTCGATGATCCGGGCGTGGAGGTCGTGATCATGGGGCGCCCGACCAAGAGCCGGTCGCTGTATTCGCAAATGGTAGGGCGTTCGACGCGGCCGTTGCCCGGTGTGGTGGATGGGCCGGAGACGCCTGAGGCGCGCAAGGCGGCCATCGCGGGGAGCGCCAAGCCCTCCTGCCTGGTGGTGGACTTTGTCGGCAACGCAGGCAGGCACAAGCTCATCACCAGCGCGGACATCCTGGGCGGCAAGGTCAGCGAGGAGGCGCTGGAACGGGCGGTGAAGCAGGTCAGCGCGGCTGGCGGGCCGGTGAACATGACCGAGGCGCTGGACGAAGCCGAAGCCGAATTGCGCGAGCAGAAGCGGCTCGCGGAGGCCGCACGGCGGGCGAACCTGGTGGCCAAAGCGCGGTTTACCACGCAATCCGTGGATCCGTTTGACGTGCTGTCACTGGAGCCCGTGAAGGCTCGGGGCTGGGACCAGGGCCGGCAACTCAGCGAGAAGCAACGGTCGCTGCTGGCGCGTCAGGGCATTAACCCGGACCGGGTGTCGTTCACGGAAGGGCGGCAGTTGATCTCGGAAATATTCCGGCGCTGGGACGGGAAGCTGTGCTCCTTCAAGCAGGCCAAGGTGTTGCGCAAATACGGCTACGACACTCAGGTGAGCTTCGCGGAAGCCTCGGCGACGATTGACGCGCTGGCCCGGAATGGGTGGCAACGGGTGTCGGCGGCGGCACCGGCGAAAGGAGACCCGGCATGGAACTGAGCTTCAGACGGGTCAGCAAGGGCAGCCCGTGCCCCCAGTGCGGCAAGCCGGACTGGTGCACCGTGGGCGATTACGGCGTGGTGTGCCATGCGGGTGCAATCGGCCAAGCCGGTGAAGAACGGCGGTTGGTTCCATCCGTTTGACGCTGCCCGGGGGCGGCCGGTGGCGCCGCCGCCGAGGCGGGGGCCACCGGCCATCAACGCGACCGCGATGCACCGCGCCTGGCGGGCCGGGACAACCGCTGAGGCGCTGGCCGCCTTCGCGGCGTCGCTCGGCCTGTCCGCGGCGTCGGTGGCGGCGGTGGGCGCGGCCTGGGCGCCGTCGCACGCCGCCTGGGCGTTCCCGATGTGCGACGGCTATGGGAACGTCGTCGGCATCCGTCTGCGCAATGAGCGGGGCAAATTCGCCGTGCGCGGCAGCCGGCAAGGCGTCTTCCTGGCGGCGGTTCCCGCGCAGAAGACGCTGTTTGTCTGCGAAGGGCCTACCGACACCGCCGCCGCCGTCGAGCTGGGCCTGTTCGCCGTGGGGCGGCCCAACTGCTGTTGCGGGGGTCTTGAAATTCGCACCTACGCGCGCCGACACAAGTGCGACAGGGCGGTCATTGTCTCCGATAACGACAAGCCGGGCCTGGACGGCGCTCGGCGGGTCGGCCAGGAGCTTCGGCTGCCCCATGCCATCTATGTGCCCCCGGCCAAGGACCTGCGTGAATTTTGCCGCCTCGGCGGCACACGCAACATGATCGACAACACGCTGAATCAGACTGTTTGGAACGTATGAGAAAACCATCTGCTTACTTGCCGTTCTACGGCAACGATTTCTTCGAGGCCATCGCGGGGTATTCCGATGACGCGGGGATGAAATACCTCCGGGCGATTTGGCACTATTGGAACCATACGGGCTGCACCGGGCTGCCCGATGACGATGAGTACTTGCAGCGCGTCTGCGGCTGTGAGGAGGGCGAGTGGGCGCGGATCAAGGGGATGGTCTTCGACAACCAGTTCCATTTCCGGCTGGAGAACGGTGCGTGGCACCAGACCCGATGCCGCGATGAATGGGCCAAGTCGAAGCGGGTGTTCGACCAGAGATCCAAGGCGGGAAAGGCGGCAGCGATGAGTCGGTGGGGGAAGACATGAGAACGACCTTATATCCGGAGTTGGCAGAGAAGATCGAGGGCCTCGGGCGGCGGGGCCAGGTGCTGGCGGGCATTTGGGCGGGGAAGGGAACGAAGGAGATCGCGGCTGACCTGGGGCTGAGTCCCAAGACGGTGGAATACCACCGGGCCCAACTCTACCGCGTGTTTGGGGTAAATGACCTGGTCAGCCTCTGCCGGCGGGCGATAGCGGTGGGGCTGATAGACCCGAGGTCCGAGGGCCGGGACCCGGGGGAGGGATGCCGGAGGCAATGCGTGACGCATGCGCGACGCATTGCCAACGCATATGCGATTCGGGGCGGAGCAAGGCGAGTCGGCCGACAGCGCGAGCGGCGGCTTGGACCGAACATGCGAAAAACCGAGCAATTTGAAGGGGGCGATGCCGGAGGCAATGCCTGACGCAATGCGTGACGCAATGCGTGACGCATCGTTTTGGCATCGTTTCCGTTATGCGTGACGCATGCCATTCAGAATCAGAATCAGATAAGAGACAGGTATTAAGAAGTAAGTAGTTAAGAAAGGTACTGAGGTATGAGTGTAGAAGGTAGAGAAGTAACAAGGATACCAGCAGATAGTCCTAAGGGACGGCTGCTCCGGTTTGTGTTTTGCCCGCCGGCGCTGGGGCCGGTGCCGGCTCGTCCTGGCGGGTTCGCTGCACGGCTGGCGCGGTCGCCGGTGGACCTGGTCACCCGCTTGGGCATGGAGCGGTCCAATACCTACTACGCCGCGGGGTGCCCCCTTGAACTCTGCGACCATGCGGCGGCGCGTGACCTGTGGCGGGTCATCTATCGGGATGCCATCGGAAGCGAGGAGGGTGTATGCCTCTGATGTTTGAGCGACAACCGAGGGAAAGCGCGAAGGCGTTCGCGGCTTTCACGGCCTATCTCGGCATGGGGCCTGAGCGGTCTCTGTCGGGTGTGGGCGCGAAGCTCGGCAAGAGCAAGCAGATGATGGAGAAGTGGTCCCGCAAGTTCGACTGGCCGGCGCGGGTGGCGGCGCATGGCGCCCACCTGGCTGTGGTCGAGCGCGAGGCGGCGGAGGCCGTCGTGCAGGCGAAGGGAGCTGACTGGGCCGAGCGGTATGCGGAACTCCGAGAATCGGAGTGGAGAGCGCGGGCGGAGCTGGTGGACCTGGCCTGGGAAGTGATCCGGCGCTGGCGGTCCAAGCCGGAACGGGTTGGATCGCTGGAGGGGTTGGCTCGGCTGCTGGATCTGATGAGCACGCTCGGGCGACGAGCTTGCGAGGTCGCTACCGGGCGGAAAGAAGTGACGGGGCCAGACGGCGGGCCTATCCGTGTGGAAATCGAGGCCGCCCTGGACAAGATCTACGGCAGGCCGATACCGGGCGAGGTAGTGGACGTCCAGGCCGCGCCGGTGGTGCCGGCTTTACCGGAGGGGAAGCAATGACGAAGCTCGAGCGATACATGGCGATGGGACAACGGGCGGGGTGTCCTCGGACCCAGATGGACAATTTCGTCAGGGCCGGTGTGGTCCTGCAGGAGCGTCAGCTCGCGGCGTCAGCCGCGGCGCGGCTGTGCGACCGGGCCGACGGGCCGACGGCAGTCGGCTACGGCGGGGCCCGCGGCGGCGGCAAGAGCCACTGGCTCTTGGCGCAGATGGGCGCTGACGACTGTCAGCGCGTGCCGGGGCTGAAGTGCCTCCTGCTGCGGAAAGTCGGCAAGGCGAACATGGAACACTTCGAGGACCTACGGCGCCGGCTCTTCGTCGGGCTGAGGCACGAGTTTTCGGCCTACCGTGGCGTGCTGACCTTTGGGAACGGGTCGAGGATCATCGCCGGGCACTTCCAGGCGGAGAAGGACATCGACGCCTATCTGGGGCTGGAATACGACGTGATCGGGATTGAGGAGGCGACGACGCTGTCGAGCCGGAAGCATACGGACATCTCTACCTGCTGCCGGACCAGCAAGTCGAACTGGAGGCCGAGGATCTACTCCACCTCGAACCCCGGGGGAATCGGGCACGCGTGGTATCGGACGAAGTTCATCGTGCCATTTCAGGAAACGCGGGAAACTGAAACAAGGTTCCTGCCGGCGAGGGTGACCGACAACGCCTACAACAACCCGGAGTACCGGAAGGTTCTGGAGTCACTGCACGGCTGGCAGCGAAAGGCTTGGCTGGATGGGACTGGGACCTGGCAGCCGGCCAGTACTTCACCTCCTTCCGGCGCGAGGTCCATATCATCCCGGACTTCGACGAAACCCGAGCCCGCGAGTGGTTTGCTGCCCTGGACTACGGATTTGCCCACTACACCGTGGTGCTGCTCGGCTGCACTGATGGGGATGGGAACCTCTTCGTCGTGGATGAACACGCCGAACGGATGTGGCTGCCTCAGCGGCACGCTGAGGCCATTCGGGCGATGGTGGGCCGCCACAAGATCGGCGACCGGGCGCTGGAGGTCGGCGATCTGCGCCGGATTGTCGCTGGAACGGACGTTTTCAGCCGGCAAAGCGATGGCACTACCATCGCTGGGCAGTATGCCCGAGAGGGCATCACGCTGAAGCCAGCGAACATGGACCGGGTCAACGGTTGGGCGGAGGTAATGCAAAGGTTAGGCGATGGTGGGGCAAGCGTGCGGGCGAAATTGTTCATCCACCGGCGTTGCGGACGGCTGGCTGAGACCTTGCCAGCCATGCAACATGATCCGAACCGGCCTGAGGACGTGCTGAAGGTGGATGCCGATGAGGATGGCGTCGGCGGTGATGACGCCGCCGACGCGCTTCGGTATCTGGTCGCGACGAAGTCGCGGACGGTGGCGCAGCGCAAGCTGCGCGGCCTTTGAGCGCGGCCCCCTGGGATGGAGGGGGCCAGCGCTCTCCCGGGGGTGGGTTGCGACCCCGCCAAACTGAACAAAGGAGCGGAGTGAGGGGTGTGGCGTGAAGGATGCAGGAGCGACTGGCGCGCGCACTGCGGGGCCGGCGGGGGGCCAGGGTCCGGGCAGCCGGCCGCAAAGCAGTGAGCGTGACAGGCGCGACAGGCTCCCGGCCACAAGACGCTGTTATCTTTAGTGCACCGGGCCGCCGAAGGGCCTCCTGGGTTGCGCCTGCGGCAGGAGGCCTTGCGATGAGGCGGCGGGGACCCGTGTGCCGAGGGTTCCCGCGCCAGCGGGATACGGCAACGGGGCGGCACTACAGATAACAGCTCTTGTGGCTGGAGCCGGAAGCACTCCTTCATGACACACCCCGAACGAAGCGGATCGTAAACTGGCGGGGTCGCGGTTCGTGGGGGACGCGGGGGTCGCGCTGTTCTGGCGTCTGGCTCGACAGGCCGAGGAGGGAGGGAGGAAGGACGAGTTGGCCTGCCGAGCCAGAGGCCAGACTGACTTTGTCTCGAAGCGCCAGTCTGCCAGCTTTCAGCGTTAGCTTGCGGTGCTGATAGCTGGCAGTCTGGCGCGCTTCGTTTGGGTCGCGGGGGCACGCGCTGTCCTCACTTCTGGTCGGGAGCGAGGAGCGCCTGGCCGTGGCTCAAGGGTGACAGGGTGAGCCGTTAGGCCAGGCGCTCCTCGCTCCCGGCCAGAGGTGAGGCTGACATTGGGGGCCAGCGCATGACCAAGCCGCAGCGGAGGCCAGCGAGCTTGCGAGCGTTTCCGGAGCTAGGACTGGTGATGCGCTGGCCGGGGTCTTCGCCTGTCTCACCGGTTTTCATGAAGTGGAACGGAGCGGAGCGTTAGGGAGGTTACGCGCTGCGTGCCGGGACAGTGCCGCCGCTTCTGTGCTCATCGGCGGCGCGGTGGGGGTTGCACGCGGGCGCGGGGCCGACCGGTATCGGAGCGTAGTGCAACGCAGTGAAAAGCCGGTGAGTCAGGCGTTGTTTGCCTTGGGGGCCTGGCAAGTGCCGTGAGTTGGCGCGGTGGCTTGCCACGCCTTAGCGAGCAGGGCTTAGCGACAGGCGAGCGCAACTCACGGCTCTTGCCAGGCGGGGTTGGTTTCCTGCTTTTCGGTGTCGTGGTTGGCGGTGTTGTCTTCTGCGGAGCTGAAGCGCGGACTGACCGCCTACCGCAACCAGCCAGACAGACGCAGCCAACGCCACACCAGCGGCTGCCACCACGGGAGACGAGGACGAAACTGAGGGGGACAACCGCACGCACGCCACCACTGCACGGGCAACGAAACGCGCTGGAAATAGAACCCGGCAACGCGACACTGGAACCGCTGCCACCGAACGCCGACCAGGACCTGCCAACGCCTAGCGGCCCTACCGACCTGAAGAAGCTCTCTCACACCTTTTCTTGAGAGAGCTTCTTCAGGTCGGTAGGGCCGCGTGGCAGCGCTGGACGCGTAGGATTACCCACGACTCCCGACAGCCCGAAGGAGTCCATTCACTGATTTTGTCTTTGTCCGAAGCGCAGTGGCAGGGCGCATTCCAATGGTTGCAGCAGGCGTGCCAGCCCGTGGGGTTAAGGGGGGGCTGGCGCGACTGCTGCATCGTGATTGCGCCCGAACGGAGCGATCCGGGGACGTTGGAATTGCTGAGGGCGCTGGTTTCGTAGCGCGCATCCGATGACGCGAAGCGGGAGCGCGTTCGCATTGGGATGAGCGAAGCACCCAGCGTGACAGGCGTTAGCCTGGCGCGCCGGGTGCTCGCGGACGTTCGACTTGGTTAATGTGTATCGACGGCGCGAAGCGGGAGGACGTTGAACTGCGTGGAGGTTCGATTGGCTGGCGTTGGTCGTGCTGGTCGTTCGTTGTGGTTCTTCCTTCCTCTCCTCCAGCGGAGGAGAGGCTGACTTCATTTGTTCAGCGGCGTTGCGTTTTACAGAGGCAGCGGATAAGACGAACGACTACCGCTGCCAACCAGACAGAACGAGCCAACGCCAGACCAACGGCTGCCACCACGGGAGACGAGGACGCCACTGAGGAGGACAACCGCACGCACGCCAGAACTGCACCGGCAAAGTAACGCGATGGAAATAGAACGCAGCCACCCGACACTGGAACCGCTGCCAACGAACACGGACCAGAACCTGCCAACGCCTAGCGGCCCTACCGACCTGAAGAAGCTCTCTCACACTTTTTCTTGAGAGAGCTTCTTCAGGGCGGTAGGGACGCGGGCAGCGCTGGACGCGTAGGAGAACCCACGACTCCCGACAGCCCGAAGGAGTCCATTAACTGATTTTGTCTTTGTCCGAAGCGCAGTGGCAGGGCGCATTCCAATGGTTGCAGCAGGCGTGCCAGCCCGTGGGGTTAAAGGGGGGCTGGCGCGACTGCTGCATCGTAAACGCGCCCGAACGTAGCGGCTTTGGGGACGTTCGTGGTCCTGCTGGCGTTGGTTTCGCGGCGGGCGTTCGTGGTCGCGAAGCGGTGGCACGTTCGACGTGGAACGAGCGGAAGCAGCCGGCGTGACAGGCGTCAGCCTGGCGCGCTGGCTGCGCCGCGGACGTTGGAATTGTGAGGGCGTATCGAGGTCGCGCCAGCGGTGTGCTGGTTGAATTCCTGAACGTGAGCCGCTGCCTCCTCCACTCCCCGTTGCGCAAGCACAGGGGAGTGGAGGGACAGGCTGCGACCGGTCGTGGTGGCCTGAGCGACTGGCAGGCGAAGCGCCGGTTGCGCCGCCGAGGCGCATCCGGCGCGGAGCCTGGCAGGAGCGATTGGTGGTGGCGGCTGGGTCGTCAACAATTCATTTCAGGAAAAGTGACGACTGCTGATGACTGGGGATAGCGGCTGATAGCGCGTGATGGTAGGGCCGGTGGGTGATCGGTTTGGGGACAAATACCGATGCTAAGGTTGCGCCAATGGCAGTAAATGTGACGCATCCTGATTACGACGCCGCGGCCACGGAGTGGGCGCGGTCGCGTGATGTCCTGGCCGGCGAAGATGCCGTCAAGGCTGGGGGTGAGAAGTATCTGCCTCGGTTGGACTCGATGACGGATGAGGAGTTCTCGGCCTATGTGAAGCGCGCTTCCTACTTCAATGCCAGCGCGCGCACGTCGGAGGCTTACCTGGGTCTGATGTTTCGGCGTCCGCCCTTCGTGAAGTTGCCGGACGATGGTGCCGGTGTTGGTCGGGCGATGTCGGAATTCCAGAACGACGCGGACATGCTGGGCACCACCCTCACCGGCTACGCCAAGATGGTGGTGGGCGACGTTGTTGGTCTGGGCCGTGCGGGTTCGCTGGTGGACTGGGAGGATGAGGTCGAGCAGCGCGCCTATGTGGTCTTCTATCGCGCCGAGCAAATCATCAACTGGCGGGTGGAGCGGGTGAACGGCCGCAATGTGCCTACCCTGATCGTGCTGGCCGAGCACGTCATCGCACCGCCCGGCCCGGATGATGATGGATTTGCGCTTCAGCTCGTGGACCAGATGCGAGTCTTAAGGCTGGTGCCTGGTGAGGCTGCCGATGTCGCCGGGAAACGGGACTACCACTACCAGGTGGAGTTGTGGCAGCCGAAGAAAACGCAGCGCAGGGGTGGCAAGGTTGAGTGGGAGTTGGTGGAGACTCGGATGCCGTTGCGGCTGGGCAAGCCGCTGCCGCTGATTCCGTTTGTGTTCCATGGGTCCCGGCATTCCCGCCCGGATGTGGATCGCGGACCGCTGGAAGACATCGTCGCGGTGAACCTGGACCATTACCGCCTCAACGCTGACTTCAAACATGGCCTGCATTTCACGGCGCTGCCCACTGCGTGGGTGAGCGGGTTCGACAAAGGTGCGTCGTTGCGGATTGGATCCAGCACCGCCTGGGTGAGTGAGACGCCTGGTGCTACTGCTGGCTTTTTGGAGTTCACCGGCCAGGGCCTGACGACCCATGAGCGAGCGATGGACCGGGATGAACGGCTCATGTCGATCCTGGGCTCTCGGATGCTGGAGGACATGAAGAAGGTCGGTGAGACCGCGACGGCCATCGAACTTCGGCAGGCTGGTGAATACAGCATCCTGGGCAATGTCGCTCTCAGCGTGAGCGAGTCGCTCACGCAGGTGTTGCGTTGGGTCTATTGGTGGAACTCCACCGAAGAACTGCCTGATGACGTGAAGAGCGAACAGGTGCTGATGACGCTGAATACCGATTTCAGCACGAAGGGCCTGGCGAGCCAGGACATTCAGGCCATTGTCGCGGCTTGGCAGGCAGGTGCGATCAGCCAGGACAGCATGTATGACCTGTTCCGCCGTGGTGAAGTCTTGCCTGAGGGCAGGACGAACCAAGAGGAGGCGGCGCTGATTGAACACCAAATGATCGAAGCGGCGAAGAAAGCTTTGGCGGCTGGCGCGAATGGCCAGTCGCAAATGGTAGATGGCAAAACCAACGGCGCGGCCACCGGCAGCGCCTTACCTGCGTGAGTGAGATATGGCACTGAAGTTCAAATTCAAATCGAAAGATGAAATTCCGGCGGAGCAGGCGGCGCTGTATGTCGAGCGTGATGGCGCCTGGACGCTGGATGTAGATGGGGCTGCGGATAAATCCAAGCTGGATGAGTTCCGCGCCAACAACATTGCGCTGAGCAACCAGCTCGCGGACCACAAGAAAAGGTTTGATGGCATCGACCCTGACGCGGTGCGCAAGCTCGCCGAGGAGAAGCAGCGGCTCGAGGAAGCGCAGCAGATCAAGGGTGGCGAGGTGGACAAGGTGGTGGAGAGCCGGCTCAAGACTGCGAAGACCGAGTGGGACAAGCAGTTCGCTGCTGTTGCTTCCGAGCGTGATTCACTGAATGCGCGCCTGACTGGCATTCAGATTGATCAGGGCGTGATCACCGTCGCAACCAAGCGCGGCCTCCGGCCTACGGCTATCCCTGACATCACTGCACGTGCGCGAACTGTGTTCCGCCTGGTGGATGGCGCTCCTCGCGCGTTTGAGCCCGATGCCCAGACGGTGCGTGTTGGGAAAGATGGAATCACGCCCATGACTTTGGATGAGTGGGTCGAGCAGCAAGTTGCTGACGCTCCTCATCTGTTTGAATCGAATGCGGGCAGCGGTGCTGCCAGCAACGGCTCCGGTGGAGCTGGCAACAAGTCCGCGAAGAACCCGTTCCGCAAGGAAACGTGGAACCTCACGGAGCAAATGAGACTGCAAAAAAACGATCCTGGCTTGGCGGCGCGGCTGCGCGCTGCGGCGTAAGCACGGATCACAACCGGAGAACGTGAAGTATGGCTAAGACCTTAGTCGCGGATGTGATCATCCCGACAGAATTCGAGAAGTACGCCATTGAGCGGACGGCTGAGCTGTCGCGCTTTGGCGAGTCGGGCATCATCGAAATGGCGCCCGAGTTTGACACGTTAGCGCAGGGCGGTGGCCGTGAGGTGAAGATGCCGTTCTGGAAGGACCTGACTGCGGCGCGGCAGCTACTGAGCGATTCCGCGTCGCTGACGGTGAACAAGATCGCGGCGGACACCGACATCGCACGCATCCACAACGATGCGCAGGTGTGGAGTGTGAACCACCTGGCCAAGGTGGTTTCGGGCGACGATCCGATGCAGGCAATCGTGGACTTGGTCGGCGCCTACTGGGCGCGGACTGATGAGTCGCTGGTGATCTCCTGCCTGAAGGGAATGTTCGGCGCGGCTTCGATGGCGGGCAACCTGCTCGCCATTCATTCCGAGACCGTGGCGGGCACCACGTCTTCGACGAGGCTCAATGGCGCGACCTTCGTAGATGCGTGCGCCAAGCTCGGCGATGCAGCCAGCAGGCTGACCGCGGTGGCGATGCACTCGGGCACCGAAGCGGCGCTCAAGAAGTTGGATCTGATCGACTTCCTCCCTGACAGCGAAGGCAAGCCGAGTCTGGCCAGCTTCCAAGGCCGGCGTGTTGTCGTCGATGACAGCTTGCCCACTCGGGCTGGCACTACTGACGGCACGGTGTACACGACCTACCTGTTCGGCCAGGGCGCGTTCGCCAAGGGTGTTGCTCCGCTGAGCGGCACTCCGCTTCAGGGTGGCTTCGGCACTGAAGGTGTCGAGCTGGCCCGCGTGCCGCTGGACAGCGACTCGGTGCTGATCAATCGGCGCCGCTACATCCTGCATCCGCGCGGTGTGAAGTTCACCAGCGCCTCGGTGGCTGGCGACTCGCCGACGGCAGCGGAGCTGGAGACGGCTGCCAACTGGGTTCGTGTTTGGGAAAACAAGAACGTGCGCCTGGTGGCGATCACCCACAACAACTGAGCATGAGCCGGGGATGGCAACATCCCCGGCCTGGAGTTTGGACATTCTGGAAGGCGCGACTTGGGCGAAAGGGTTTGGGTTT
>DAOPPX010000095.1:0-19931 GCA_035358715.1 Verrucomicrobiota bacterium | reverse complement strand
GGGACGAACTCTGGGGGAGCACCTAAAACCCGGTGGTAGTGGCAAGATGCGCTCGAGAACAGGCTGCCCGAATTCGAGAGCCGCACATCCAAGCCCGGGTCCGGCGATTGATCCGAGTGCATCACCGCCCTCCCCCTGGCAGAACCTGTCTGTGGCAAATCAGCAAAAAACCCGCGGCTTGCTGCCGCGGGCGTTGCGAAAACATCAGACAGACTAGGCCCCGTTATCGCCGATCGCTTCTACCGGACACCCCTCCTTCGCATCTTTGCAGTGAGTCTCTTCCTCGGGTGATTCGGGCTGCTTTGAAACGTACGAGTAGCCGCCCTCCTCATTGCGCATAAAGTTGTCAGGAGCAGTCTCGCGGCACAGATCGCAGTCTATGCATTGGTTATCAACGTAATACTTGCCCGGAACGTTTTCAGGATATTTGTTTGCTACGTCAGCCATAAAGTTATCTTTGGTTTAGTATTGCGCCAGTCTGCGGACCTGGCACGGCAATAGCAAGCGCATTCCGGTCTCCATTGCTCCTTTTCTTTCCACTGCGTGCCCACGCTCGGCCAGCGCGCGAAATCGTCACCTCCCCGCCGGGGCGAATGCCGCATGGACCCTGGACGATCTCGGTGGCGGAGGCAGCGCGCCAGTGCGGTTGTTACGGACTGCGCCGCTCGGGCGCCGAAGCTGAACGGCGGGATGCCGCCAAACGCTTCTTGCGGGCGGCAGACTCCAACCGGTAGCTCAGGGTGCCCCGGTAGCGGCGCTTCAGACCCCGCTTCTGGCGCTGGCGTTCACGCGCTTTTACCAGGTGCTTGAGACACCGGGAGCCTTGCACCGCAGGCTCGCCGCACTCGGTACAGCACCCCTGGCGCTTCATCCGGAGTTGATACTTCCTCTGCCGCGAAATCGGCAGATTCGCAAACTCATCCTCGATTCGTTTTCTCATGCTGTTCCCTTTCTGCCCGGTCAAACAATGTCTGTTGTGGTCCGGGCCCGATTCAAGAGGCCCGGATACCCACCTAATTATAGCATTTCCCCCGCTTTGTCACGCGGGAAAAGCAGCGCAAGCAGCGGGACAAGCAGTGATTACCACGAACGAATTGGGGCGCCGCCTGCCGCGTTAGTACTTCTTGGTGAACTTCTTGCGGGATTCATCCCCGGCAACCGGCGCTGCGTCGGGTTTGGCAGGTTCAGCCGCCGCGGGAGCTTCGCCTGGGGGCGTGGCGGGTTCCGGCTTGGGCGGAGCCGACGCTGGGGGCGAATTCACACAATCCACAAATGCCATCCGCAAGGACATCAGGCTCTGCTTCAAGATAGCGGCTTCCTCCGGGGTGAGATTGCCCTTTGTCTTTACCTCCAGCATTTCCAACTGGTCAATGAAGAGCTTGGCCGATTCGAGGTCGCAAACAACCTGGCCGGACGCGGGGTGCGGTGTTTTCCCCAGCAGCATCATGGCCATGCTGGACTGTTGCACAACCAACTGCGCAAAGAGCGCAGATCTCATGTCCTCAGGATTCCCATCCGGGGACGCATTCTCGGGAACGTGCGGGTCATTCATGCCGAATCAGCTTCGCGTTCGGTGGGCATTTCGGCCAGCAAAAAATACCGGCCACGGCGCCAACATCTCGAGGCGGCAACGGGGCAAGCCGGGCAATGGCCGCCGGGCGGGGCGGGGGTTTTGGCTCACACTGCCTCATTTCGGGGCAATGCCAGCGAAGCATTGTCCCGAGACGCCCTGGCTTTTCTGGATTGGTCCCCGCCGCAGACCGTCCCGGCCTGGCCGGAGGCCGATCCGCGCCCCGCAGGGCCGTTCCATGCCTGGGGCCCAAACCGGCACTTGGCTACATGTGGTGGATTCTGACCGGATCAGGAGCCTTGGCGCTTTGCTGCGGATCAATCGTGATGCTCAGTTTCCGCGGGCGCAGCCGGCTGCGAGCCCCCAAAGCGCGGAGTTGCATCAGCAACAACCCGGGGCATCGCGGGGCAGGGAGCCGGTTGGAGATCGCGGCGCGGCCGCGGATTTCCTGGAGCATTTTCAGCACATTGACTTTGGCAGCCATACACCTGTTCAACGCCGAGTAACCGCAGTTCACGTGCCAGCAGACCGCCCGCCTCGCATTTGCCGCGGAGAATGGGCTGGAATTGCCGCTTGGCAGTTCCAGCGGGTTCTGCTTAGCTCACAACACCAAATGACACGACTGTGGCTCATGTTTGCGCTTGCCATGTGTGCGCTGGCCCTTGCCTCGCCGGTCCGGGCACAGCACCAGCCTGCCTGGGAGATGGAAGCGTTGACGGATGAGGGCTACGCCGAGTTCGACTTCCAAACGGGCCTGGGCATGGGGACCAACGGCGTGCTGGTCAGGTATGGCAGCGCCTTCTTAACCGCCGACCAGGTCACCGTGAATCAACAATCGGGCGAAGTCACCGCCGACGGCCAGGTGCGGCTCCAGAACGAAGACCAATTGTGGATCGGCGAGCACATCCGCTACAACTTCAAGACCCGCCAGTTGAAGGCCGAGCAGTTCCGCACGGGCAAAGCGCCTGTGTTTGCCGCAGGCGAGGGGCTTCATGCCGAACTCACCAACCGCCTCTACATCGCCACCAACGGAGTCGTCACCACCGATGATGTGGCCGAGCCTGCCGTCAAGGTTCGAGCCAAACGCCTCAAGATCATACCGGGGGACAAGGTCGTGGCGAGCGGTGCGACTCTCTACGTGGCGAAGGTGCCGGTCTTCTACTTTCCCTATTACTCGCGCAAGCTGGCCCACCGGGCCAACCACTTCACTTTCACGCCCGGGTATCGAAGCAGCTTTGGTCCATTCCTGCTTGGCAGCTACAGCTTCTTCCTTGGCGATGAGTTCGACGGCGTCGCTCACCTGGATTACCGGGTGCGGCGGGGGGTTGGGCTGGGGCCGGATTTGAATTATCACCTGGGCCGCTGGGGCGACGGGACGTTCAAGTATTACTACCTGCGGGATGAAGACCCCAGCGCCTGGGACTCCAAGAATGTCAGCCCGCACGACCGGCAGCGCGTCTATTTCTCCTACCAGGCCGCCCCGGTCACCAACCTGACGGCCAAGGCCCTGGTTCGTTACCAGACCGATACCAACATCGTCCGCGAGTTCTTCGAGAGCGAGTACCGTCAGAATCCGCAGCCCAGCACGTTCGTCGAGATCAACAAGTTGTGGCGAAACTTCAGCCTCGACGCTTACGTCCAGCCCCGGGTTAATGACTTCCTCGAAACCGTCGAGCGCCTGCCCGACCTGCGGCTTACCGGCTATCGCCAGCAGTTGGGCAACTCCCCCCTCTACTATGAGAGCGAGAGCTCGGCGGGTTACTACCGCCGGCTCTTTGTCGAAACCAATTCGCTCTTTTCGACCCCCGACTTCGCCGCGGCCCGTGCCGACACCTACCATCAACTGCTCCTGCCGCACACGTTCTTCGGCTGGCTCAATGTCACCCCCCGCGCGGGCGGCCGGCTTACCTACTACAGCAAAGCCGACGGCCGGGGTGCGACGACCGACGAACTCTACCGCGGCGTGTTCAACACCGGCGCCGAGCTCTCCTTCAAAGCCTCCCGCCTTTGGCCGGACGCACACAGCGACCTCTTCGAGGTGGATGGCCTGCGGCATATCCTGCGGCCTTCGGTCAACTACGCCTATGTTCCCCGGCCCAATTATCGCGGCATCGAGGACCTGCCTCAGTTTGACTACGACCTGCCCAGCTTGCGTCCGCTCCCGATTGAATTCCCCGACTACAACGCCATTGATTCCATTGACAGCCAGCATGTCATGCGCCTGGGCATGCACAACAAACTGCAGACCAAGCGCGACGGGAAGGTCATTAACCTCGTTGACTGGGATCTCTTCACCGACTGGCGCCTGCAACGGGATTCCGGGCAGGGCGCGTTTGCCGACCTCTATTCCGACCTCACACTGAGTCCGCGCTCGTGGCTTTCGCTTGGATCGGAGATCCGCTACAGCCTTGATAACGGCCAGGTGCGGCTGTCCCAGACCACGCTCGGCCTCCGTCCTCACCGGAGCTGGAGTTGGCACCTCGGCCACCTCTACCTGCGGGACGACCTAAGCCCTGACCCCGCCGCTTACGGGACGGGCAACAACCTGTTCAGCAGTTCGCTCCTCTATCGGCTCGACGAGAACTGGGGCTTCCGGGCCGTGCATTGGTTCGAGGCCCGGACTGGAACCATGCAGGAACAGGACTACACGGTCTTTCGCGACCTGCGAAGCTGGACTGCCGCCATCACTCTCAAGGTGCGCAACAGCAAGGACCGCCCCCAGGACGTCACCGTCGCCTTTTCATTCTGGCTAAAGGCCTTCCCGGGCTCCAACCGCGATTCCCGGCCCGACCAGCCCTTCTTCTAACTCCCGCCCTTGGCCGCTGTTCGACTCCGGCACACCGCGCCATGGCGCCCGCTTGCATTCCGGTCGCGTTCCGCCCATATTCCGCCCCGCGCTCCTGGACCTGCTTTTCACACCGCATCCTCGCTTATGGCCGTCGCAGCCGATGGAACCGGAAGTGGATTGGGCGCTGCGCGTCCGGATCAAGTTCAACGGTGCAATACCCCCCATCCTTCAACAGCTCGATGCCGGCCAGCGCGGGGCAGAGGCGCACGCGGAAGGGGCGCCAATAGCGGGCCTGGTTCAACGCGATGCTCATGCGTTGAACCGCGTGGCCAAGGAAGCGAATGGGCGGCATCCCTGCCAGCAGACGGCTCTTCCACAGCACGATATTTGAATGCAGATGGCCGATAATCGTCTGCTCGATTTGCGGCAGCTTGCCCCGGATGACTTCCTCGCGCCATAGAAACGGCAGGGCGGTCGGATCGTGGCAGAACAGCAGCAGCCTCTGGTCCGGCCGCAGCGCCGTGAACGCGGCGGTTACTTCCGCCAGGTGCTCCGCCCGCAGGCGCTCCCACTCAGACCGTTCGGAAGGCAGCGTCTCCCCGGCAAACACCGGCAGCGCCACCAGCGAGGACACGAACCCGAGCAACACATACCGGCCAATCTCGGTTCGCCACAAAGGCGGCAGGCCCAGGTCGGTCCGCGCGCGCTGCCAACTGGCCAGCCGCAGGCCGCCGCGCGCGCTGAACATCGGGAGCTTGCCCAGTTCGTGGTCGCCATAATTTGCGCGCAGCCGATCCCCAAACCGCCGCCGGAGTTTGTCGAGACATTCCCGCGCGCTCTGGCAGGCAGCATCGTCGCTCAGGCCCAGAAACGCGGAATCGCAGGAATAGTCCCCGTTGGCGATCACATAGTCGAAGGCGTTGGCTTGTTGGAGGAACTGATCAAGCAGGCAATTCCTGGTCAACGGTTCCCGCCACCAGACGAAGCGCCGGAAAGCAGCCGCAAAAGCGCGAACCAGCGGGTTGGCAATATCGCGCAGCTCATAGTCATTGCCGCGCGCCTGTTCGGCGGCGCTGGTATAATGGATATCGCTCAGGATGCCGAGCGTGCAGGTGCGCATGCGAACATCTTGGAGCAGCCCGGCTGGCGCCGTCAACACGGCCGGCAGAACAAGGCGCCGCAGGCGGCCTCCCCGCGTCGCTCCCAATCAGGCCAGGGTCGGCAGGAAGACATGGAACGTGGCGCCCTGGCCGGGCTGACTTTCCACGCTGATGTCACCGTGATGCTCAAGCACAATGCGGCGGGTAATTGGCAGCCCGAGCCCCGTGCCATGCGGTTTGGCGGTAAAGAAAGGCTCGAAGAGCCGGCCCATGACTTCCGGCGAAATCCCTGTGCCGTTATCCTTGATCGTCACCCGGAGCTGTACCGGCTCGCCGACGCCCCGTGAGACGGTCTCCGTGGTAACCGAGAGTGTGCCTTTGTAACCCGTCGCTTCGAGCGCATTCACGAACAGGTTTACGAAGGCCTGCTGCAACTGGTATTCGTCGCCCTTCACAAGATCGGGCGCGGCCAGGAACGACCGGCTCAATGAAATATACTTGCCCTCCAACTGGGGCTGGACGAGCCGCAGCGAGTGCTCCAGAACCTCGTGCACGTGGACCTCGCCAAACGCCAGCCGCGCCGATCCTGAGAATTTCAGCATTCGGGTGACGATTGCGTCAATGCGGCCCATCTCGCGGCGCACCATGCCGGCAAGTTCAGCGTCCGGGTGCTTCTCCAGCAGCAAACCCACCAAAGTCTTGCCCGGCACCAGGGCGTTCCTGATTTCGTGAGCCATCGAGGCGGCCAGCGTGCCGAGGGTGGCCAGGCGGTCGAGCTGCATGAGGCGCTCATCGAGCCGCTGCGACGGGATCTCGAGCAGACGCTCGCGCAGGCTGCCGTTCTCGTTGTCGGTACCGGTCATAGCGGTTGTCTATTCCCACGCAATGCGCGCATGCTAGCTCCCGCAGGGAGACGCAACAAGCGGAAACTGCCCGGCGGCAATCGCGACCGCCTACGGCCACGACCAGGCGAAGGGAAAGCGCAGACGGTAGAACTGCCGCGGACCGGAGGCCGCGACATAGATCGCTTGCGCCGCACTGGTGCTGTTGAAGCTGGCGGCCTGCGTCCAGGTCCCGCTGCCAGGGTTCGTTCTGGCATCCACGTGCCCGCTCAAGCCCACAGGCACATTCACCACGTCCAGTCGGTTGCTGCCATTCACCGAGGTGACCTTGCTGATTCTGACCGGCGCGATCATCTGCTTAACCGTATCGGCCATAACCTCGTGCGCTTTCGCGGTCGGGTCCCATACATCCCACCACAACCAACTGGCGCGCGGGCCGTTCAAGTCATTGTAACCGTCGTACGTTGCATAGCCGGTAACGTTGATGAAGCCATAATTGCCCGCCTGCGCCACCATGTCATCCAGCAGACCGAAGAAGTCGGGCACGTAGATCGTCAGGTCAGGCCGCGTCGCTTTTACCTGGTTCAACATGGTGACGAAGCCGGTGTTGAAGTAGATGATCTTGCCTCGGATGAAGTTCTTCTCGGAGCCAGGCAACCCCGCATACTGCGGAATCCTGGTAATATCCACCGCGTTCGGCGCGATCAAGGTGCGGACACCTTTGCTATAGAAGGTTTGGATGGCCGTTTGATGGTTGGCGATCGAAGCGCTGATGGCATTGTCCCACGTGGTCGGGTCCAGAGATGGATAGATGTAGCTCATGTTGTCAACAAAATCAGCGTCGTTGACCCAGATCACGAACAGGGAGGTGCCAGCATCCGTTGCGGAAAAGGCGGCGGCGTCCGTTGCTAGAATGTCGCTGTTATGCCACATGTAGGAGTTGTTCTTGGCTGCCTCATACGTTAGCCCCAGCCGTTGCGCCAGCACCTGAATCCAAACCCGGCCATTCGAGTAGGTATAGGGATAGTAAGATGCCCCGCCGTAGATATTGCCGGTGGTGGTGGAGACCCCGTCCCCAAAAGCGTATAGAGAACTGAATGCGGCTTGCCCGGGAAGAACGGCCAGTCCCGACAGCCACGCGATCACTAACAGGCGAGCCAGACTTTGCACGGCTCCACTCTGCCTCATGCGGGCCAGAAGTAAACCCCGAACCGCGAGAGCACAGAGGCGCCTGGCGGGCCGCTGCCCCGCGACGCTGCCGGCAGTTCGACGCGCAAAGCGGCAGGAAACATGCTTGCGTGAGAGCATGGTCTATGCCTATCTGGGCCGTTGGTCGAATGGGACGAGCTGATGAAATCATGATTACAAACAGGCTCACTGCCGCCGCTGTTATTGCCGTATGGGTTTCGGGGCTTTCCGCCTTTAACGTGTCGGCAAGTGGTTTTCGCCTCGCCGGTCAGGATGCCTTTGCGACGGCCCGGGGAGAGGCGTTTGTCGCTACCGCGGACAATGCTTCGGCAGTTTACTACAATCCGGCAGGCATCACTCAACTGGAAGGCTTCAGCTTTCGCGGCGGCGCCTACGGCATCTACCTTGATCCCACCTTCACTCCGCCGCGCCCGCGCAATACCAACACGTTTCACATTCACGACAAGTGGGCTGCTGTACCGCAGGGCTTTACCACCTACACCCCGAAGAATTGGCCGCTGAGCTTTGGCGCGGGGTTTTACGCCCCCTACGGCGGCGAAATCACCTGGCCGCAGGATACCGGGTTTCGGTCCGTCGCCATCGAGGGGGCGCTGAAGTATCTGACCATCAACCCGGTGGTGGCTGCCAAGCTGCCGCTGGGCTTCTCCGTCGGCGGCGGGGTCATGGTCAACTACGGGGACCTGGAGACGGAGCAAGGGCTGCTTGCCTCGAGACTGCCGACCAACATCTTCCGCTTCAAAGGAGACGGGTGGAGCGTGGGCTACAACCTGGGCCTGCGCTGGCAGCCGCACGAGAAGGTCGCTCTCGGGGCGACCTTTCGCAGCTCGGCCAAGGTGGGGCTGGACGGCAAGACGGAATTCCAGCAATTCCCCCTTCCCGGGCTTTACCCGCCCACGAACCGGGTCGCGAGCACGGACTTTGAGTTTCCGTTGACCGTCGTCTTTGGCATTTCGTACCGCCCGACCCCTAAATGGAACCTGGAGTTTAACGCTGATTACACCGATTGGAGCAGCTTCGGAACCAGCGTCATCCACATGGAGAACCCGCCGCGCGGCTTGAAGGCAGAAACGCCCGTAACGCTGAAGTGGAAACCAAGCTGGATGTACGAGTTCGGCGTGACGCGCTATTTCGACAACGGTTGGCACGTGAGCGCGGGCTACATCTTCAGCCAGAACTCGGTTCCGGACAGCTATTACTACCCCTTGGCGGCGGACCTTGACCGGCATTTCTTCAGCATCGGCGCCGGCTACAAAGGGAAACGGTATGATATTGATCTGACGTATCAATTCGGATACGGCCCGGACCACAAAGTCAGTGGCAGCACCCCGTCATCCACCCCCGGACGTTTCGCCGGCCAAACAGCCGACGGCAAGTATGACTTTCTCAGCCACGCCTTGATGTTGACGGTGGGCGTGCGCTTCTGAACCGCCGGACGGCTTGTCCTTGATGCCAGAAGCCGACCGGCTCCCGCCCGGTGGCGTCCTTGCCTCGGCTTGAGACATGCTGTATTGCGGCTGGACGGGGGCGATTCCGGTGAGGTTTTCCGCTTCATCTGCGGGGGGTATATGCAGCTTATTCAACCAGCCCTTCGGTAGATTGCGCGTAAGCCCTACACCTGCAATCACTTACACGCTTCGCCAAGACCCGCCCGTGGCCGGCTCAGGCAGCGACCGCCCTGGAGCGCCCAACCCGGGAAACATACCCGTGCCCCAGCCTCGCAAAAGGCTGCCAATTCCGCAGTTGCACGCAGCTACCACCGTAACAACACCGTTGCTCCTCCATCCCTCCTCCGTTGCTCCTCCGTCCCTCCTCCGTCCCACCTCCGACCGGCGATCGGAGGAGGGACGGAGGAGGGACGGAGGAGCAACGGAGGAACAACGGGGGAGCGACGGCTGAGGGAGGGGGTATGGCTAGACTCGCGTCGTTTCCAACGGGGGCAGCATCTCAGGGATTTGCGCGGCGGGGTTGGCCAATTCAGGCGCAAGGTGCCCGAAAGAGCGAGATTTCCGCGCATTTCCACGCTGCGGCACGCGATTTGGCACCGGGAACGCTGTAAACGGGCCGCACAAGATGAAGTGGCCGAATGGTTCTGTACTACCGTGGTCCATGCACTACCGCAGTCAGAGTGCGGTTCCGGGACGAGGCGAGGCATTAGCTGCCTGCGCCAACCCGCGGTTAATAGACCAGGACGCGGCCGTGGTGCGAGGCTTGACGGCTGACTGGGTTCGGAGAGCACCGAAGGACGAACCGTGGCGGACTGGGGCTTCCTCCCCGGGGCGAAGCGCCGGAACTCGCATCATCGAGGGGGAGACCGCCCAAGGCCTGAGTCATACGCAGAAGTGGGACCTGCTGTCATCGTTTCTCCGGCAGCATGGGCGAGAGGGGATTGCCTATGCGACGTTGCAGGCGGGGATGGAGTACTTTATCGCGCCGAGCGGTTACATCGCCTACACGCGGGTGCGGCATCCGCTGTTCGCGCGCCGGCCCAAGCGGATGGTCTTCTCGGATCCGATCTGCGCGCCGGAGGACGTTCCGGACCTTGTTCGCCGCTTCCTGGAGTGGGACCGGCGCGCCGCTTTCTGCATTGTCTCCGAAGAGTGCGCTCAAACGCTGCGGTCGCTGGGCTTCAAGGCGAACTGCATCGGGTATGAGCCGCTCATTGCGATTCAGACCTACAACACCCAGGGCAACTGGAAGGAGTTGGACCTGATCAAACGCGCCCGGAACGAAGCGCGGCGCGAGGGCCTGATCATTCGCGAGGAAAACGGTTCAAGCCTTGGCCTGCGCCGGCAGGAGCTGCAAGCCTTCTCGACCAGGTGGATCAGCTCCAGGAAGATCAATGATCGGGAGGTCTGGCTCTATGCGCGGCGCCCGGTCTTTGATCACGAGGAAGGCGTTCGCAAGTTTGTCGCCTACGACGCCGGGCGCCAGGTGGCCGGGTTTGCGTTTTACGATCCGATGTACCGCGGCGGGCGGGTGTTTGGCTATTCGGCGAACATCGTGCGATGCGACGAGCGGCGGTTTGGCCGTCTGGCCACGGCGATGCACATGGAGGCCCTGGACACGTTCCGGGCGGAGGGCGCGGAAGTGTTCAACCTGCTGCTGGCTCCGTTCGGGAAGCTGGAGCGCGGGGCCTTTAACGATGACTGGGGGGCCAGGCGGTTGTTCGGGTTGAGCGCCCGCTTCGGCAACGCCATCTACAACTTCAAGGGCCTGTCGTTTCACAAATCGAAATATCGCGGGGTCGAGCGGCCGCTCTACTTCGCGTCCAACAGCTTCCTGCCCGGCGGCGACATTTACCTGGCGTTCGCCACGGCCGGGATAGCGGACGGGTGTTGGGGAACAATCGGGAAGCTGCTGCGCGGCTGGCTGAGGGCCGGCCGGGCCAGTGGAAGCAGCTAAGCCGGCGCCGGCGCAGGGTTTGGGGTTGCCGGTTCGGGGCGCCCGCCTGCCGCGCAAGGGTTGAATGAAGAGACAACTGCCTGACATGATCGAGAACGAGCCGGCCCATAATGGGTTGATTCGCCCGCCAGCTTGCGACACGCTCAGATCCGCGGTCTCACAGATGATGAAAAACGGCGCGGTCACAGAAAACCTGGTGTTGTGCACGAACAGCCAGGGGGTCGAGATCCGGGCCAGCTTGCGGCGGCTCACTCGATACCGTGCGGTCATCGAGATCTACAATCCCAGCCTGGTGTTGCAGCTTTCCGAGGTGCTGGGGGGCTTCAGGATCGTCATCAATGAGCGCACCATCTATGACGGGCGGGCGGTCGTCACCGCTTTGGTCAACGCGGGCACGATGCTGGTCTGCGAAGCCAGCCTCGATGAGGCGGACTTCCGGCTGAGCTCCTTTTCGCCGAGCGTTGATCCCACCCCTTTGCATGAGGGGTTCCAGGCCTTCCTGAACCAATGGCAGAAGCTCTATCGAGTGCTGCCGGCCTTCAAAGTCGTGGTGGCCGACATGCAGACCTTCCTGGCCGACCTTCGGCTCTGGCTCGACCAGATGGAACTGGAACTCCGCGCCGCCCGGCCCGGCAACTGGCTGGAGGTAGAGCAGAGCACTGTGCGCGAGATTGGGCGGGACATGGTGCCGGCGTTCGATGCGATGCACGAGCGCCTGGAGAGCGTTTCGGCGGACATCGAGCCGGAACTGCGGCCGGTTCACCAGGTTTTCGCCAAGCGGCATCTGCATCCGCTGGTCATGTGCTCGCCCTTCGCGCATCGCACCTACCACAAGCCGCTTGGATATGCGGGCGACTACGAGATGGTGGACATGATTCTGCGCGACCCCTGTGAGGGCGACTCGCTGTTTGCCAAGGTGGTGAACCTGTGGTTCTTGAGCCAGTGGCCGGCGCGGGCGCATCGCAATCGCATCAAGTATCTGAAAGGCCTGCTCAAGGAGGAGACGCGGCGCGTGGCTGGCAGCGGCCAACCGCTGCGAGTGTTGAACCTGGGCTGCGGCCCGGCGCGCGAAATCCAGGAGTTCCTGGCCGAAGACCCCTTGTGCAACCAGGCGCAGTTCAGCCTGCTGGACTTCAACGAGGAGACGATCCGGCACGCGAGCCAGGTCCTGGAGGACCTCAGGCGACGCCACGCCCGGCGCACGGCTATCGAGGTCCAGCGGAAGTCAGTGCAGCACCTGCTCAAAGAGAGCATGAAAGCGGCAACGGATGCGCCAGTCCGGAGATACGATTTCATTTATTGCGCCGGCTTGCTGGATTATCTTCCTGACCGGACCTGCAAGCAGGTGATGAACGCGCTTTACGATTGGCTGGCGCCGGGCGGCTTGCTGGCGGCGACCAACGTGGAGGACTGCAAACCATTCCGCCACATGCTGGAGTTCGTGCTGGACTGGCACCTGATCTACCGCGGCCTGAAGCGCAGCGCGGCCTTGCTGCCGCAATGCGCCCCAGCCGGCCAAACGCGCGTCATCAAGGACCCGACGGAGGTAAACGTCTTCGTTGAAGTGAGGAAGCCTGAGCATGGCTAACGGAACGCTCCATACCCGCGAGATCGAGGCGGCGTTTGCGCAGTACGATCGCCAGCAGACGATCAGCAACTTCAAGGTGGCTTGCGTGATCGGCATGGTCCTGATGCCTGCCGGCTTCATTATAGACAACGCGGTTTACCCGGCGCTGGCGGCTCAATTCCTCAAATTGCGGCTGGAGAATTCCGTGCTGATTGGCGCCTTCCTGGCGCTGTTGCTCACGCCCCTGGGGCACAAGTATTACCGCTTGCTGGGCATCACTTTGTTCATGCTGCCAGCCTCCTGCATCGCCTACATGATCAAAGTCAGTCCGGACGGCGCGGCCTCGCCCTACTATGCCGGCCTGAACCTGGTGCTGCTGGTCCTGGCCTTCGTGCTGCATTGGACCTTTCGCGAGAGCCTGTGCGCCGCCGTGCTGGTCCTGGGCCTGTACCTGGCCGCGGTCTTCTTTAACCACGGGCCCGTGGCCTGGGACATCTTCACCAACAACGTCTATTTCCTGGCGCTGACGGGAATCATCGTGGCCACGGGCAGCTACTTTCACAGCAAGTCACGCTTTGGTGAATTTGCATTTCGGTATCAGTTGGACAAGCAGAACCGGGTTCTGGAGTCCACGATCCAACAACTCAAAGAGACTGAGATGCAACTGGTGCAGTCCGAGAAACTGGCGTCGCTCGGCCGCCTGAGCGCGGGCATCATCCACGAGATCAATAACCCGCTGAACTTCACCGCGACCGGCCTGTTCACGCTGCGCAAGAAGGCCCAGTACCTGGCGGCCGGCCAGCAGGAGGAATATGCGGATATCCTGAAGGACGTTGAGGAGGGGGTCCAGCGGGTGAAAGAAATCGTGTCCAGCCTGCGAACGTTCACCCATCCCGAGACGGAGAGCCGGGACGAGGTGGAGGTCTCAGGCGTGGTCACGGCGGCGCTGCGCTTCCTGAGCAACGAATGGAAGGACAAGGTGCGGATCGAGTCGAAGCTGCCAGAGGGGCAAACCGTCTGGGCCAACAAGAACCTGCTCACTCAAGCGCTGCTCAACCTGCTGACCAATTCGCTTGATGCGCTGAAGGCCAAGTCGTTCACGAACGAGCAGCCGGCCATTGAAATCGAGGGGCGCATCGAGCCGGGCAAAAGCATCCTGGTGGTTCGGGACAACGGGCCCGGCATCGCGTCCGAGCACCTGGACAAGATCTTCGATCCGTTTTTCACCACCAAAGACGTCGGCAAGGGCATGGGGTTGGGCCTTGCGACGTGCCATACGATCATGCAGAACTGCGGGGGCCGGATTGCCGTGCGGACTGAGCCTGGCAAGTTTTGCGAGTTTACGCTGGAGTTTCCGGCGAAAGGACAGCCATAAATGGAACGATAAGGCAACGTTTTATGCAGAATCTTTACGACTACAAGAGGTTCGCGGTGCTCTACGTTGACGACGAAGAGATGTCGCTGAAGTACTTTACCCGGGCCTTTCAGGACCAGTTCCGCATTTTCACCGCCGCCAACGCCCAGGACGGGCTCAAGCTGCTGGAGGAGCACAAGGACAAGATCGGCGTGCTGATGACCGACCAGCGGATGCCCGGCGAGAAGGGCATTTGGCTGCTCGAGAAGGCGCGCCAGCTTCGGCCCCGCATTATCCGCATCCTGGCCACCGCCTACAGCGACATGGAGGTGGCCATTGCCGCCGTCAACACCGGCGCCATCTACAAGTACGTGACCAAGCCGTGGGATGTGCCTCAACTGGAAAATACCCTGATGCGCGGGCTGGAGTTCTTCATGGTGCAGCGCGAGCGCGACCAGTTGTTGAAGGAAAAGATGTCCGTGCTGCACAACAGGATGATCGCCGACCGGATCGTCAGCCTCGGCTTGCTGGCGGCCGGCCTGAGCCACCACATCCGCAACTCGCTGGTGGCCGTGAAGACTTTCCTGGACCTGGCGCCCGCCAAGATGGAGGAGGAGAAGGTGAACCTCGAGGGCCTGCGCAACCCGGATTTCTGGAAGGAGTATTACCAGAACGTCCAGGGACAAATTGAGAAGATTAACGACCTGCTCAAGGACCTCTGGACGGCTTCGGAGAGGCCAACGTTTGAATTCGGCAGCCGCGTGCATCTGCATGAAGTGGCGGCGGCTGCCATCACGAGCTTGAAAGACGAGTTTGCGGCTAAGAACATCGCGGTGGAAAACCGGATCCCCGCTTCCCTGCCGGCATTGAGCGTGGACCAGCCGAAGTTTTCGCGTCTGTTCGATTTGCTGCTCAAGGATGAGCTGGTCAGCCTGCCGGGGGGCAACCGGGTCACCCTGAGCGCCAGGCTGCTGGACGCCGCCAAGCCGGACCAACAGGAGGTCCTGGTTGAGCTGAGCGACGACGGACCGGGGTTGCCCAAGGAGGCGCTGCAGTTGGTGTTCGACCCGTTCGTGCTCCGCAGCGACAGCCCAACGGAATACGGCATTCACCTGATGGGCTGTTACTTCATCGTGCATCATCACGGGGGTTGGATTGACGCGGTGAGCGAGGCCGGACGTGGAACAACGTTCCGGCTGCGCTTGCCGCTGGATCCGAGCCGTGCCCCGCCGCCGCAAACCGAAGCGAGTTTCCTGCAGAAAGTGCTGCTGAGCGAGACGCTCTGGGAGAAGCTCATCTCCTCGGAGTAGCGGGAGCTGCCGAACGCCGGGAGGATTGAACAGGCCGGCCAATAATCCGGCCCCGGTCAAACGCCGGTGCCACCGTATTCGCCGGCCGGCGAGAGGCTTCCATAGGCAGCGAGCGCCCCGTTTTCCGCCCGGCGTGGCGGTGCCGGTGCCCTCCGATGCCGGCCAGGACTGGAGAGCGTTGTGTAGCGGGAATCGCCAGCCGGCTCCGGCCGTCCCGGCGGGAGCCCAATCACTCCATTGCCAATGTGATTGGGGCGAGGTCGGGCTTGAGAATCCTGGCTTTCAGCAAGGCGATTCCATGCCGCCGAATGACCTCGGCGACCAAC
The DNA here is from genome assembly GCA_035358715.1 of Verrucomicrobiota bacterium. Taxonomy (GTDB): domain Bacteria; phylum Verrucomicrobiota; class Verrucomicrobiia; order Limisphaerales; family UBA8199; genus UBA8199. Next base: position 4,463 of record DAOPPX010000095.1, on the reverse strand, counting down.
TCCTGGACGGACGCGAACCTGGGCGCTCCATACCACTGCGTGTATTTCTCGACTTGCTGCCGGGCGTAGGTCACCACCTGGTCGTGAACGGAAAGCTCTTCCGCCCGCAGGCCCTGGTCCAAGCCGTTCAGAACCAACTCGGCAAACTCATAATCACAGCCCAGGTCCTTGAAGGAGGTCTGCCCCGGCTCCAGGCCGGCCGACGAGACCCGGCCCGCCAAATCGTCGAACCCGAGGTAAGCCGCCATCTGGCGAACCAGGCGTTTGGGCAGGTTGCCGATCGGGCTCAGGTGCACCGCGCCGTCGCCGAATAACGTGTAGTAGGCAACTCCGTAATCCTCATCCCGGTTGCCGGTGCCAATCACGAGCTTGTTCTCCGTCGCCGCCTTGGCGTGCAGGATCACCGCTCGAATCTCGGAAGTCAGGTTGCCGCGATGATACTGATGGCGCAGGGCCTCGGGATTGGTGGTCTTGAAGGCTTCCACAATCGGCTCGATGCTCTGGACTTCATGCCGCAGCCCCAATCGGTTCGCGACCTTGAGCGCGTCTTCGGCGTCCTTGGGATCATTGGTGCGCGAGGGCAGGATGTATCCCACGACCTCCAGCGGCTGCCCGGGGCAGCGCGCGTTGTGCCGGTCAAAGGCCCGTTTCGCCAGGGCTGCCACACAGGTGCTGTCCACACCGCCGGAGATGCCGAGCACACCGCCGGTTTTGTTCAATCTCCGGACCGCTTCCACGATAAAGTCCCCGATTTCAGTCGCCACCCTCTCCGGGTCCATGCTGGCCAGTTTGATTCTCTGCTGCGGTGTCTTCATCCCGGCGATCCTAATACCATTGCCTTCGGACCGAAATTACTTTCGGGAGGCGGCTCCGGGAAAGCGCGCAGCGCGTGTGCCGACGTTGCGACGGCCAGGCGGGCGGGATGGCTCCTGCGCTTTCGCCGGCGGGGAGCGGGTTTCCCATTCAACGCACTTCCTTCTTTCCAACCGGCTTCAATGCATGTTGTATGCAATGGTATTTCTTTTATGGGCAAAGAGTTCGCCATCACGCCGCGCAGCGTTGCGCGGATCGAGACCAAGTACCGCCGCATTGTTACGCCCCTGCCGCACCCGGATTCGGTGCCGACGCTGGAGAAGCTGCGCCAGTTCGAGCCGCAGTCCATGCGCGGGCAGCCGCCGCTGGTTTGGGACCGGGCGGAGGACGTGTTCGTCTATGACAAATACGGCAACCGCTGGCTGGATTGGAGCAGCGGCGTGCTCGTGACTAACGCGGGGCATTGCGCGCCCGAAGTGCGCCAGGCAATCCTCGACCAGGTCAACAGCGGCTTGCTGCATAACTACGTGTTCCCCAGCGAAGAGCGGGCCGCCCTCGTGGAGCAGTTGGTGCGGGTCGCGCCGCCGGGGCTGGAGAAGGTGTTCTTGCTGACGACCGGCTCGGAGGCTACGGAGTGCGCCATCAAGCTGGCCCGCGCGCATGGCATTCGCAAAGGCGGCAACAACAAGATCGGCATCGTGGGCGCGGAGCGCGGTTTCCACGGGCGGACGCTCGGCGCGCAGCAGGCCGGCGGCATTCCCGGGCAGAAGGGCTGGATCGTGAACGAGGACCCGGCGATTGTGCAGGTCCCGTTCCCGGATGGCTACTGGACCGCGGACACCAGCTTCGACCTCTTCCTTGCGACGCTGGCCAGGAAAGGGCTGGCGCCGGAGAACGTCGCCGGCGTGATGTTCGAGACCTACCAGGGCGTGGGGCCGGACTTCGCCCCGGTGGAGTATATTCGCCAGCTCGCTCAATGGTGCAAAGCGCACGGGGCCCTGCTGGTGTTCGACGAAGTCCAGGCCGGGTTTGGCCGCACGGGCAAGTTCTGGGCCTTCGAGCATTACGGCGTCACGCCGGATTTGATCTGCTGCGGCAAAGGCATCAGCAGTTCGCTGCCGCTCTCGGCGGTGATCGGCCGAACCGAAATCATGGATCAGTTTGGGCCGGGCTCGATGACCAGCACCCACACGGGCAACCCGGTTTGCTGCGCGGCGGCGGTGGCCAGCGTGAGGAAGATCGTCGCCGAGAATCTCACCGCCAACGCCGCGCGCCTGGGCGAAATCCTCGACGCGGGCCTGCGGGCGATTCAGAAGCGGCATGCGGAGGTCATCGGCCATTACACCTGCCGCGGGCTGGTTGGCGGTTTGCAGATCACCATACCGGGCCGGAAGGAGCCGAACAACGACCTGGCGCACGACATCATCGAGCGCTGTTTCCACAAAGGGCTATTGTTCTTCGCGCCGGTGGGGGCGTGGGGTCAAACGGTAAAGATTGCCCCTCCCCTCACCATCAACGAGGAAGCCCTGCGCGAGGGTTTGGCGGTGCTCGGCGAGGCGGTGGATGAGGCCGCCCCTAAAGGATAAGCGCCAGGCATCGGCGGCCAACGGAATACTGGGCGACGCAAGCGGAAGGGTCTCTCCCCGCAGCGGTTCTATAGGGTTGTTTTCACCCCCTGAGCGAATATGCCTGCACAGCCGGTCGTGTCCGTTGGGCCCGGAACCTGCCGCGGCTTGCGCGCTCTCCATCAAGCGCTCAGCCAGGGCTGTTCGGCCAGGGCGAGAGGAGCCGACCGCCGGCGCCAGGACGATTTGTGCCCGCCTGCGCAGGCGCCGGGGCCACGCGGCCTTAGGCTGTCCAAGCGCGGAAATCCATGGCCGGCAGCGAAATCTGTTCCGGCCGCGGCGGAGGCGTCGGTTGCCAATCCAGGGCGGAATCCACAATCTGCCGCATCCGCCGGAACCACCACTGCGCATTGCGGACCGTTCGGTTGGGGGTGGCGGCCGGCGCCAGGCGGGCAGGCCGATTCTCGAAGGTCAACTCTAGTTGTGCATTTGTCATAGGCATGCTTTCAGTTTGTTTTCGCCCAGCTTAGAACTGTGGGTAGGACAGATTCCGTCTGTTCCGTATAAGTACGGATACGAAATATTGACGCGGGAATCGTCACAGCCGGTAAGCCGGGCTGGCTGACGGCAGGTTGGGTGGTGCGTTTTCCCGTGCCCCCGGGACAGGTGCAAGAAAAAAGGGGCGGCTTTTCAGCCGCCCCCTGACATGGCGTAACCGAGGTTTAGATTGCCTTCGGCATAGGCGTCCAGGCTCCCTTCTTTTGACTGCTCTTGACGCAGGTTTCGATGAAGGCAATGCCGGTCCAGCCGTCCTGGACGTTGGCGTATTTGGCGCCGTCGCACTTGAAGGCTTTGCCGGCTTTCCACTTCCGCACGTCGGCTTCGAAGCAGCGGTGCAGGCGGGCGAAGGCGTCGTGGAAGGCTTCCGGGTGGCCCGAAGGGATGGTGGGCTCGGCCATAAGGTCGGCGGGCATGTTCTTGGGCAGGAAGCCGTCGCCCGGGCTGACTGCGTTGCGCCAATAGACGCGGTCGGGCTGGCCCGGGAGCATGATGGTGACGGCCTCGGGTTCTTCCTGGCGCCAGACGAGCGTGCCCTTGGTGCCGGCGACGACGATGCCGAGGTCGTTCTTGTAGCCGATGCAGATCTGGGAGGCGCGGACCAGGGCTCTGCCGCCGTTGCTGAGCTTGCAGTAAATGGTGAAGTGGTCGTCAAGCCGCCGGCCTTTGACGAAGGTCTCAAGCTGGGCGCTGAGTTCGGAGACTTCGAGGCCGGTGACGTAGCGGAGCTGCATGAGGGCGTGGGTGCCGATGTCGCCGCCGCAGCCGGAGCCGCCGGCGCGCTTTGGATCCACGCGCCAGGAGGCCTGTTGCTGGCCGGTGGCTTCGATCCTGGTCGCCAGCCAGCCCTGGATGTAGGAACTGTCCACCCAGCGCACTTCGCCCAGCAGGCCGCTGCGGACGATGTAGCGGCTCAGCCGGCTGGTCCAGTGGCCGAGGTAGGTGTGAGCGACGCAGAAGGGGACGTTGAGCTTGCGCGAGGTCTTCACCAGGTCGGTGGCCTCCTTGAGGTTCAGGCAGAGGGGCTTCTCGCAGAACACGGCGATGCCGGCTTTCATGGCTTTCATCGCCGGGTCGTAGTGGACGAAGTTGGGGGTGACGATGAGGATGTAGTCCAGCTTCTCGGCTTCGGGGAGCTTGGCGTTGGCGGCGATCATCTCGTCGTAGGAGCGATAGCCCTTGAGGGGGAAGGGCCAGTTGGCGGCTTCTTCGAGCGCGATCTTGGGATCAGGGAAGAGTGCGCCGGCGACGACTCGCCGCGTGCCGTCAAAGTGAATGGCTTTCTGATGGGGATGGACGATAAAGGCGCCTTTGCCGCCGCCGACTAAACCGACATTAAGGGGTCTGTTGGACATAGATGATGCTCCGGTGTTGTGTCTGTTGTTAATGGTTGTCTCTGGTAGCCAAAACTGGCGTGCAGCATAGCGGGTGGGAGGCCGGGGTTCAAGACCTGATCGTCAAAGTCTCACCCAGCGATTTGACTCAAAAAGATTGTTACCCGGGCGAGGAGAAGATGGTCGAGTAAGC
>DAOPPX010000094.1:0-19953 GCA_035358715.1 Verrucomicrobiota bacterium | reverse complement strand
CGACCCGGCCACAATCCAAATCCGCCCAAATCACTTTCTCGAATCCGGCGTGGGTTACCCGGGCGCACGGGCGTTTTGGGCTTGAAGGCGCTTGGGCTGAGGGCATGATGATGGGGTCAGCCTTATGGTTACCCCAACGTGTTCGCGGTGCGGCCAGGCGATTCCGAGTGGCGATGTGAATGTCGCCAACGATATCGCCTACTGCCGGGGCTGCAATCTTGCGCATCCGCTTTCGGCCCTGGCGGAGGGGGCGCGACTGGACCTGGACGTTGACCTGAACAATCCGCCTTCCGGCGCGTGGTATCGCAGCGACGGGGCGGGGCAGGTGATTGGCGCAACCCACCGTTCGTTGGGTGCGGCGGCTGCAACGCTGGCCGCCGCAGTTTTCTGGAATGGGATTGTGTCGGTGTTTGTGCTGTTAGCGCTGGCGAGCACGCTGCGGAACCTCGATGTGCAGCCGCCGGACTGGTTTCCCGCACCCGCCATGAAAGACGGCTCCATGGGGGTAGGGATTACAGTCTTCCTGTGGCTGTTTCTTACCCCATTCATGCTCATAGGGCTGTGGCTGGCGGGCACGTTTTTGTCGTCGCTTGCGGGCCGAACCGAGATCCGGCTTGCGGGGGCCGAGGGCGTGGTTTTTGCGGGGATCGGCGCGCTGGGGCGTCGCCGGCGTTTTGACGCGTCATCGGTTAAAGAAGTGCGCTTGGAGGACGTTCAGTGGAGCGACCGGCGGGGCCGACGTCGGCGCAAGACCGGCATCCTCATCGAGACGAGCGATGGCAAGCAGGTCAGGCTCGGCTCCATGCTCGCCCCGGAGCGGAGGAAGTTCGTAGCCGGAGCCTTGCGCAAAGTGCTTTGGGGATAGCACGGGGTCCGGGTCTCGGGCAAGCCCTGATAGTCCAAGGAGTCGCAACTGAATTGCCCGCGAAACACGCGGAACATTACGGCCTTCAGGATAATCCTGGAAATGGCATGCGGGGCGCGGAAGCCCGGCCCCGTGCCGATCACCAGTACGGCACTGTGAAGGAGGGGAGCTTGAGGATGATGATCGGGTCGTTGAGTTTGACGGGGTAGGGGGCCCGCACGGGCCCGAGGCTCTCTGGCTGCTCCGGGGCGTAGCCGTCATCGTCTAGGATTAGGGACTCGCCGACCCAGGAGGTGGTGCTGGCGACGGTGTGTGAATCGGCGGGCGGCGGCGTGGGAGCGGAGGGCAATTGCTGGTCGTGCTGGATCATGGCGTTGATCACCTCCGGAGAGACGCCCAGGTCCTTGAATTGGATGACGTGGTCGGCGCTGAGGTTGAAGTTGCCCGGGGAGTTGTTGACGAAGGCCAGAATGACAGCCTCGTCCACCTGAGCCCGGACGAGTCTCTGGACGTCGAGCGCCCACGGCGAAAGGCGAGTTTCGGGAGCGGGGGATTGGCCTGCGCCGCCGGAAGGCGTCACGGAAGCTGGCGCCGGGGCAACCGCCGCGTCGGTTAGGGTTGATGATATAGTCGCTGAGGCGGGGATAGAACTGTCTTCGGCGAAGCCGGGGGTAGTTGCGCCACCGGCCAACATGATTCCCAACACCCAGCCAGGCAGGATACGCGCTTTCATATAAGCCTAATCTGTTGTTGATGGTTTTGGTTTGTCGCAGAGCCGTTCAATGGTTTGACGGGACGCGCCTCCGAATTATTCGACCGCGTGCCAGGGTTTGGCGGGCGCCGCGACTCGGATGCACCACCCGCGCGTTCACCAGTCAGCGCGCAGGCTCGCGGGGGTCTTGCCCGCTTCCCGCAACCGCCGCAGGCTCAACGCATCGTGCCGCTTGGCCAGGCGCACGCCCGCTGCGTCCGTCATCAACGAGCAGTGGTAGAACTGCGGGGGTGTCCAACCCAGCGCGCGGTAGAGCAGCAATTGCCGCGCGGTGCTGGGCAGCAAATCCGCGCCGCGCACCACCTCGGTGATATGCATCGTGGCGTCATCCACGGTGCAGGCCAGTTGGTACGACGGGACATCGGCGTGGCGCCAGACCACGAAATCCCCGAAGTCTTTGCCGGCCACGAAATGCTGCTGGCCGAGGTTCTGATCCAGGAAGGAGATGGTCTCGCCGTCGGGCACGCGGAAACGCCAGTTGATGCGGGTGGCGGGAGGCGGGGCCGAGGCGGCAGGGTGGTTGTTTGCCGCCGTGGATTGCGCTGCGGGCAACGCGCGGCTGGCGCTATTTGGGCGGCACGTGCCCGGATAGATTGGCTCGCGCTCGTCCTCGGCGTGGGGGGCGCTGGCGGCGGTGAGAATGTCTTTGCGGGAACAGGCGCAGGGATAAATCAACCCAGTCGCGCGCAGTTGATTGAGGGCAGCGATGTAGAGGTCCCGTCGGGCGCTTTGTGCGTATGGGCCAAACCGGCCGCCGCATTCCGGGCCTTCCTGCCACTTCAACCCAAACCACTTGAGGTCTTCGAGCATGGCGTGGACGAACTCGCTTCGGCAGCGCGCGGAATCCAGGTCCTCGTTGCGCAGAACCAGGGTGCCGTTTTTGGCGAGTGACCGTTCCTGGGCGACCCAGAATGTTCGCGCGTGGCCCAGATGGAGGAGGCCGGTGGGCGACGGAGCCAGCCGGCCGCGGTAGGCCGGGTGGGCAAGCGGGCCGGCGGGCATGTTCGAGCAAAGCCCCGTTGAGGTGGTAGCGGCCATAGAGAGCTATTATCCGAAAGGCGCCAGCGGGGGCAACGCCAAGAATGCGAGGGCTGCTGCTTTCCCCGCCGGTTTGAGATTCAGAACTCCTGACCCGCTGCACGGATTCTGAGGCGGCGAGGAATCTTCCTGATGCCAACACCGGGCTGTTATCTTCAGAAATCTCGCGTTTTCTGTCGCAAGGGTGCGCTTGGTGGCAGCAGGAACAATCCGCGGCAATTCCTCCGTGCCAAGAGTTCTGGGCCTGGCAAATAGCTGCCATTACTGTAGTTGCAAGCGGTTACCACCGTTCTACCTCCGTTCCTCCTCCGTCCTTCCTCCGTCCTTCCTCCGTATCTGAAACGGAGGTAGAACGGAGGAAGGACGGAGGAAGGACGGAGGAACTACCACCGAAGGAGAGGGTGGGGTGGAAATCAGAGTCACGTCGTTTCCGACGGGTCAGCGTGCCTGAGATTGGCGGCGGTCCTGGGTCTGACCGACAACCCCTCGATCGCCCCACAGGTAGAGGCTCCCGAGGACGCGGCCAAACTACCGCCCCTTGAGAATGGCCGCGCCGTAGTCGCGGTTCATTTTGGCAATGAAGCTGAGGCTGATTTCTTTGGGGCAGACGGCTTCGCAGGAACCGGTGACAGTGCAGTTGCCGAAGCCTTCCTTGTCCATTTGTTTTACCATGTTGAGGACGCGGCGGTCTTTCTCGGCCTTGCCCTGCGGCAGGAGGTTGAGGTGCGAGACTTTGGCGGCGACGAAAAGCATCGCCGAAGCGTTTTTGCAGACTGCGACACAGGCGCCGCAGCCGATGCATGCGGCGGCGTCCATCGCACGGTCCGCGATGTCCTTGGGGACTGGGATGGCGTTGGCGTCGGGCGTGCCGCCAGTGTTCACGGAGACAAAGCCGCCGGCCTGGATGATGCGGTCGAAGGCGCTGCGGTTGACGACGAGATCCTTAATGACAGGGAAGGCCTTCGCCCGCCAGGGCTCGAGGGAGATCGTGTCGCCGTCCTTGAAATGCCGCAGGTGGAGCTGGCAGGAGGCAGTGCCGCGGTGGCCTCCATGGGGGGCGCCGTTGATGACGATCGCGCACATGCCGCAGATGCCCTCCCGGCAGTCGGAGTCGAAGGCGATCGGCTCCTGGCCGCGGGCCAGGAGGTCTTCGTTGACCAGGTCGAGCATTTCCAGGAAGGACATGTCTGGGGTGATGTTCCGGGCCTGGTAGGTCTCGAACCGGCCCGGGGTGGTGGCGTTCTCTTGCCGCCAGACTTTGAGGGTCAGGTTCATTGGTAGCTGCGGGTGCTCATGTGAACTTCTTCGTAAACGAGGCGTTCCTTGTGCAGGGCGGGTGGCTTTTCCGGACCCGTGTATTCCCAGGCAGCGGCGTAGGCAAAGTGTTGGTCGTCGCGGCGGGCCTCGCCGTCGGGGGTCTGAAACTCCTCGCGGAAATGGCCGCCGCAGGATTCGCGGCGATGCAGGGCGTCGAGGCAGAGCAGCTCGGCAAACTCCATGTAGTCGGCCACGCGCCCGGCGTATTCGAGGCTTTGGTTGAGGCCGCCGCTCTGGCCGGGGACGTTGACGTTGTGCCAGAACTCAGCGCGCAACTCGGGGATGCGCTTGAGAGCCTCCTTGAGGCCGGCTTCGTTGCGGGCCATGCCGCACTTTTCCCAGAGCAGCCTGCCCAGCTCGCGGTGCAGGGAGGCGGGACTGCGCTTGCCTTTGATGGAGAGCAGGAGATGCGCAAGGGCGTTGACGTCGGCTTCGGCCTGCTTGAATTCGGCGCGGCCGGTGGAGGGTTTGGGTTGCCCGGAGGTCGCAAAGTAATGGCCGATGGTGCAGGGGAGGACGAAGTAGCCGTCGGCCAGGCCTTGCATCAGGGCGCTGGCGCCAAGCCGGTTGGCGCCGTGGTCGGAGAAGTTCGCCTCGCCAATCACGAACAGGCCCGGCACGGTGCTCATGAGGTTGTAGTCCACCCACGTGCCGCCCATGGTGTAATGCACAGCGGGAAAGATGCGCATTGGCGCCTGGCAGGCGTTCTCGCCCGTGATCTTCTCATACATGTCGAAGAGGTTGCCGTAGCGCTCGCGGATGATCGGCGTGCCCAGGCGTTTGATGGAGTCGGCAAAGTCCAGGTAAACGCCCAGGCCGCCGGGGCCAACACCACGGCCGGCATCACAGGCTTCCTTGGCCGCGCGCGAGGAGATGTCACGGGGGGCGAGGTTGCCGTAGCTGGGGTATTTGCGTTCGAGGAAGTAGTCACGATCCGACTCGGGAATGGAGCCGGGCGGCTTGCCGCAGTCCTCCTTGCGCCTGGGCACCCAAACGCGGCCGTCGTTGCGCAGGGATTCGGACATGAGGGTAAGCTTGGACTGGTGCTCGCCGCTGACGGGGACGCAGGTAGGATGAATCTGCGTGTAGCAGGGATTGGCGAAGAACGCGCCCTTCTTGCAGGCGCGCCAGATGGCGGTGACGTTGCACCCTTTGGCATTGGTGGAGAGGAAGAACACGTTGCCATAGCCGCCTGTGGCCAGCACCACGGCGTCGCCGGCGTGCGAGGAAACCTCGCCCGTAATGAGGTTGCGGGTGATGATGCCTTTGGCGTGGCCGTCAATGACCACGAGGTCGAGCATCTCGGTGCGCGGGAACATCTTCACGGCGCCCAGACTGATCTGGCGGCTGAGCGCCTGATAAGCGCCGAGCAAGAGCTGCTGGCCGGTCTGCCCGCGGGCGTAGAACGTGCGCGAGACCTGGGCGCCGCCGAACGAGCGGTTGGCGAGCAGGCCGCCGTATTCGCGCGCGAAGGGCACGCCCTGGGCGACGCACTGGTCAATGATGGCTCCGCTGACCTGGGCGAGGCGATAGACGTTGGCTTCGCGGGCGCGGAAGTCGCCGCCCTTAATGGTGTCGTAGAAGAGGCGGTAAACGCTGTCGCCGTCGTTGGCGTAGTTCTTGGCGGCGTTGATGCCGCCCTGGGCGGAGATGCTGTGGGCGCGGCGGGGGCTGTCGTGGAAGCAGAAACACTTGACCTGGTAGCCGAGCTCCGCCAGCGAGGCGGCGGCGGAAGCGCCGGCCAGGCCGCTGCCGACAATGAGGATGTCGAACTTGCGCTTGTTGGCCGGGTTGACCAGTTTGAGGTCGAACTTGTGCTTGTCCCACTTCCGGGCCAGGGGACCGCTGGGGACTTGGGCATTGAGGGTCATAGGACCTCCTTTCCGTAGCCGCAGAGAATGGCGACCGGGATGGCGCAGTAGCCGAGGAAGATCAGGACTGCGGCCACCCGGGCTGCGCGGTCGAGGAGCGGGCGATAGGCTTCGTTGTTCCAGCCCAGCGATTGGAACATGCTGCCGGCACCGTGGCTGAGGTGCAGGCACAGCAACGCCAGGCTCAGAATGTAAAACCCCGAGACGAGGGGATGGCCGAAGCCGACTACCATCATCTTGAAGATGTCATGCCGCTCCGACGGAACCTGGCCCGGCAGCTCCTCGATCAAGAGCGCGAAGTCCTGGTGAGCGAGGTTGAGGAGTTGAACCTTGGCCGTGTAGTGCAGAATGTGAAAGGCAATGAACGCGAAGACCATCAGGCCGCTCAGGAGCATGGTCCGCGAGGCGAAAGTCGAGCCGAGGGGATGGTAAACCGCGTAATTCACAGGCCGGGCGGCTTTGTTCTCCAACCAGAGCGTGACGGCGGACCAGATGTGGAGGGTGAGTATCAGCAGCAAGCCCAGCCGTGCCGCCCAGATCAGCGCGGGGTTGGAGTGAAGGAGGTAGCCGTAGCGGTTGATCGCTTCCGGTCCGAGGAATAACTGGAGGTTGCTGGCGAGATGGACGAGGACAAAGAGGAGCAGGCAGCCGCCGGTTGCGGCCATGATATACTTCCTGCCAACTGACGACTGGAGAACGTTTGCGATAAGGTTCATCGGCAATCGCACCCAGCAAGCCGAAGCTGGCCTGTCGCCGGGTGACCAGTGGAGTCTAATCGCAACGGTGCCGGCGTCAAGCGGACCGAACCGTTATTATGATTCGTCATTGCGACGCCGGGTCGCAGGGCAGGGGAGGTGCCGCCGGTGTGCCCCACTCGTTCAGCCCGCGCTCCTGATTTACTTTTGCCGGGGAGAGATGGAGCAGTTCCATGGCTTCCCCGACGAGATATAGCGAGCCGGCGATGGTCAGGAAGCCGTCATCCGCAGCTTGCGCCAGTGCCTCGCGCAGCGAGGGATGCGCGCTAACCCGGGCGTTTGGATTGGCGCGCCGGCAGGCCTCGGCGAGTTCTTCCGGTGTGGCGCTGCGTCCGCTCGGAACAGGCACCAGAAGGATGCGCCCGGCGAGCGGTGCGAGGATATCGCACATTCCGGGCCAGTCTTTGTCGCGCAAGATGCCCAGCACCAGGGTGAGCTTCGCGGCTGGAAAGTATTCTTTTACGGCGGCGGCCAGAATGGCCGCGCCGCTGACGTTGTGCGCGCCGTCGAGCAGAAACCTGCGGCCGCCCGGATGCGTCACGAGTTGCAGGCGTCCAGCCCACTGGACCTGGGACAACCCCGCGCGGATCAGGTCGTCGCTGACCGGAATCTGCCGAGCGAGTGAGTGCACGGCGGCCACGGCCAGGGCGGCATTCATGCGCTGATGCTGACCTGCCAACGGGAGTTGCAGGGTGCCCAGAGGCGGACGGCACACATCCCCGGCCGACAGGGTGGTGAGCGGAGCCTGGTGCTGGCGGGCGGTTTCCGCAATTACGCGCAGCGGTTCCAGTCCTTCGGCAGCCGTGATAACGGGAATCCCGGGTTTGATAATGCCCGCCTTCTCGCCGGCAATGCCAGCCAAAGTCTCACCCAGCCACTTCTGGTGGTCGAATTGAATGTTGGTGATGATGCTAATCAGTGGGGTGACGATGTTGGTGGAGTCCAGCCGCCCGCCCAGCCCGGTTTCCCAAATCACCAGGTCGCACTTGCGCTCGGCGAAGTAACGCAACGCCATGATTGTGACGACCTCGAAGAAGGTTGGGTGTTCGGCGCCGGGGTCAGACGGGGAGACTTGCAGTCCGGTGGCGGGGGCAGGCCAGCCTTGCTTGAGCAACGACTGCATCTCCTCCGCCAGACGCGCGATGTCTCGTTGAGGGATGGGGTGGCGGTTGACCTGAATACGCTCGGCAAACGCGACCAGGTGCGGCGAGGTGAACAGGCCGACGCGCAGCCCCGCCGCGCGATAGATGCTCTCCAGCATGGCGCAGGTGGAGCCTTTGCCGTTGGTGCCGGCGACGTGGATGAATCGCAGTTGGTTCTGGGGGTTGCCAGCCAGCGAGGCGAGCTTGAAGGTGTTTTCCAGTCCAAACTTCGCGCCAAACCAGCGGAGGTTATACAGGAACCAGATGGCGTCGGAATAGGTCACTGGTTAAGAATCCGCCAGGATGCGTTCCACGCGCGCCACGTCCGCCGGCACATCCACGCCCACGCTGTCGTAGTCCACTTGCACGACCGCGATTGGGATGCCGTTTTCCAATGCGCGCAACTGTTCGAGTTTCTCCGCTCGTTCAAGCGGCGACACGGGGAATCGCACCAGGCGCAAGAGCGTGTCGCGCCGATAACCATAGATGCCCAGGTGTTTCAGGAAAGGGAACGCTGCCAACTGCGCGCTCGGCGAAGCAGCAGCGGCCTCTCGCAAATACGGAATCGTGCACCGTGAGAAATAGAGGGCGCGCCCCGCGGCATTGACAACGACCTTCACCGTATTCGGGTTGTCGTACTCGTCAGGGCGCGTGATCGGCGTGGCGGCGGTGGACATTTCCGCCCGGGCGAGGGCGTCGGCGACGGCATTGATGACGGCAGGGGCGATGAGCGGCTCGTCCCCCTGGATGTTCACGATCGCGTCACAGGCGCAGCGCGCGGCCACCTCGGCAATGCGGTCTGAGCCGCTTGGGTGATCGGGCGCGGTCATTTCGGTCCGGCAGAAGTCCTGTGCGACCTCTCGGATCCGCGAGTCGTCCGTAGCGACAATCACCTCGGCGAGCGACGCGGCCTGCCGGCAGCGCTCGACAACATGGCGAATGAGCGGCTTGCCAGCGATCAGGGCAAGCGGCTTCCCGGGAAAACGCGTGGAGGCGTAACGCGCGGGAATAATGCCAATGACTTTCATCACGCTCTTTGTAGCCGGAGCGGTTGCGGATTGCACGGAGGAAAAGCGGGGCTCCTCGGGGGCTGGTTTTGGCTGGCCTTTTGCGCGGGCTGCGAGTATGCTAGGCCTGTAGCTGAAGGATAGGTTAACATGCATTTGGAACTGATTGGACCAAACCCATTCGCGCGGGACGAGCAGGGCCGACAGATTACTCGAATCGGCAGCCTGTTCCCGTCCTACGGCGCCCTTTGGACCCAACCGCCCGGCGTGCACGCGGTGCAACGGCTGGGCTTCATTGAGCGCGTCAACCAGGGACGCCTGGCGAAGGGTCTGCCGCCGCTCAGTCTGGAAGAGGAGGAACAGCTTGCAGCCGAGTCGGTGGATCTGGTGTTTGACCCCGAGCATATTCTCATCCGGCCCAACCCTGAACGCATGGACCTCGCGTTTGCCGGGGACGAACTGCTGCAGACGCTGGTGTCCAAGCGGCAGGTGAAGTTCCTGTCGGTTGCGGACCGCCGGGTGCGGGAGGCCATCAAACATCGCGGCGAGTGCTGGCGCCTCAGCTCCATTCCCAAGACGCGCGAGGGCAAGGAACGGCTGGTTCTAGCCTCGAAGGTCGGCATTCAAGGCCTGCCCATCTACTTCTACAATCGCCTGACCGGCACCCGGTGGCTGACCTGCCAGGAGTTCCAGGGCCTCGGCCGGCTGGACGATCCCGGCTTGGCGCGCCATCTCCAGGAGATCGCCGATCATGTCATACTGCGTAATCGGCTAGGGCATCCGGAACTGGATTTCTTTGCCGCCGATGCGCGGCGGTTCGGCGCGCGCCAGTTCGCCGGCATGGTCTATGCGCAACTGAGCCCGGAACAACTGCGGGCGCAGTTCGAGAACCTCTGCAGCCGCTTTCAATCCGCCGTGCTCGAAGCCTATCGCACAGACGACTTTCACAACCGCTTCTGGTGCGAGCAGATTGTCTCGACCCTCTTCCTCGAAGGCAACGAGATGGAGACGGAGCAAGTGTTGAGCGGCCTCAGCCCGGAGTTCTATATGCAGGTGGAGTGGCTGCCCGGCGGGCGTTTCGAGGAAGGGGAGTTCCTCCTGGACTCGGTATTCGATGAAGCGGCGAGCCACCCCGAGGATGAGGAGCTTCAGCGGCTTTGCGACCCGCGGGCCCAAGGCGTCATCTTCAACTTCATCCGCGAGTTCGGCGACCTGGATTATATCAACGTGGGCTGTGTGCCCGAATCGTTGTCGCTGGGGCGGCCCCAGAAGGGCAGCCGCCGGGGCGTGTATCTGGCCGAGTTTCATTCGCGGAGCGAGCGCGCCACCATCAAGCGGTTTATGCGCCTCCAAAAGTGGAGCGTCTGGGAGCGCCTGGACCAAGGCAAGGATCTGCTGCGGGCGATCAGGGAGAGCGACGACTACACCGACTACTGCCTGGACCGGCGCCTGGGCTGCCGCCAGTTGCGGATGAACCTGATCCGCCGCGTTGGCCTGCGTCGTCTGATTGAAATCTATAAGGGCACCAACGAGCAATTCCGCGGCGAAGCGATCCGCACTTTCTACTTCGAGCGGGAGTATCTGCCGGGCACTGCCACGGATAAACTGTCGCCGCTAAAGTATGCCCGGTCGGGATACGGAGCCAGGCTGGCCGAGCTCCTGGGGCGGGCGGCGGCTTCCAACCTGATTGTGGGGCGCGCGCAGGAGGTAGAGAAACCTCCGGGCTCCCACGAGGGGGACGAGCTCTTGGGCCGGGCAGGAGCTGCCAGCCTGACTCCGGGGGCGGCGCAGGAAGCAGAGAAACGCCCCATCTTCGACGACGGCGACGAGTTGGTACGTGAGGGCGAGGATGGACTGCCGGCGGAAATCCTGGTCGTGGACTACACTGGCGCCTTCGTTGAGTACAAGCTGCCCCTGGCGGCTTTCGCTGCCCACTATGCGCGGCCGGCCAACAGCCGTGACAAGCTCGTTCCCGATCCCGAAGCCTTCGCCATGGCCTACCTTGACGCCTTCCGCGACCAGTTCCTGCATATCCAGGGAGACTATCGCAAACGCCGCCGTGCATTTGACAATCTGTTCAAGCACTGCCAGTACGACCCGGCCGGCAGTTTCGCCTACCGCTGGGAATGTGTTCTGCGCCGGCTGGACCAGACCAATCCCTACGCCCTCGTGGACGCCATCCGCCAGCATATTCAGGTGCTGAACCGGGAGACACCCCAGACATAGCAACAAGAGCGGGGACCGCAACCTTAAGGGGGCCTTCGCACATGCGCCCGGTCGCACGCGAAAAGGCCCGGTGGCGCCATTTGCGCCACCGGGCGTGCGTGAATTCGGGCCGTGCGCGATTCCCGGCTGCTGCCGCAGCCGCCGCGCGCGGCTGGTTAGAATTTGTAGGCCGTGCCCGCGATCAGGCGCATGTCATTGCGATCATTGCCGGCGGCTGGCTCGCTGTCATAGATGTCCTGGAAGACTACCCGCAGACTCCATTGCTTCGTGATGGCCGTGTCAATGCCGGCTTCGAACGTGATGATGTACTTGTCCGCCCAACGGTCTATTTGCGGAATGTAGGTAGCGCTCTGCCAAATCTTGGTTGTGTCGGTGAGCTTGTGTTCGAAGCGCTCGGCAAGCCGGAAGCCGGCGTAAGTGTCCGCCGACTGGTTTTGGTACTTCTCAAAAACCACTGATGGGCCGGCTTCGAGTGCCAGGGTGGTCCTCGCTTCCTTGATGAGGTAATACCCGGCCAAGGGGCTGACGGTCACCCGGTAACTCAGGTTCGCAATGCCATCGTAGTTGAAATCGGCCCGTAAGCCAACGTAGAAACGCTCCGTCAAGAGCCGGTTGTACTGGCCGAAGGCGTTCACAAACTCGGTGTTTCTCACACTGTCGTCTTCGCCGTAGCCGCCGGCGATGCCTAGTGCGACTTCATCGCGCTCCCACTTCCGCTTGGTGTCCAGGCTCAGGGTGGCCAGCAGGGTGTCGCTGTTTCCACGCGTCAGCGTGAATCCGGCTGCCGCGGTGGTTTCCCACCGGTTGGCGGGCGGGGGCGGCGCGCTCGGGGCGGCTGCCTGCTGGGCCCGTGCCGGCACCAGGCTGGTTCCGATTAGAAGAGCGGTGGCGAAAGCCAGTCCACGTCGTGAACCGCGCCACAGCGAATTGTCCTTATGCGTATGTTCAGGGATCATTGCTAGTTTGTTATTGTTCATTGTTGTTTACTTCACAAATGGTTCGGCAGGCGTCCGGTGCTACTCGACGGTGACGCTCTTTGCCAGGTTGCGGGGTTTGTCCACGTCGCAGCCGCGCAGGACGGCGATGTGGTAAGCGAGCAGTTGCAGCGGCACCACCGTCAGCAGCGGCTGGAAGATGTCCATCGTCCGCGGGACGTAGAGCACGTCGTTGGCCTTGTGCGTGATCTCGGTGTCGCCTTCTGTCGCGATGGCGATGATCGGGCCTTTGCGCGCCCGGATTTCCTCCACGTTGCTCATGTTCTTGTCGTACATCGCGTCCCGTGGGATAACGAAAACGCTCGGAAAGTCAGGCGCGATAAGCGCGATGGGCCCGTGCTTCATCTCGGCCGACGGATAGCCTTCCGCGTGAATGTAGGAAATCTCCTTGAGCTTGAGGGCGCCCTCCAGGGCGACGGGAAAGTTGAATTGGCGGCCCATGTAAAGGAAATCGGTCGCCTTGTGATACTTCCTGGAAACCTTCCGCAGGTGAGCGTCGCCCGCCAGAATCTTCTCGATCTTGCCCGGAATGGTCTGGAGCTCGCGCACGAGTTTGCGGCCCTCGGCCGGTGAAAGCTCCCCGCGCTGGCGCGCCAGGGCAATGCCCAAGAGCGTCAGTTGCAGGACCTGCATCTCAAAGGCCTTGGTCGAGGCCACGCCGATTTCCGGTCCGGCCCGCATATAAATGTCCGCGTCGGATTCGCGGGCGATGGTCGAGCCCACGACATTGACAATGCCCAGCGTGCGGGCGCCCTGGGCCTTGGCGCCGCGGATCGCCGCCAATGTGTCGGCGGTCTCCCCGGACTGGGAGATGGAGACCATGAGCGTGTTCTTCTCGATGGGGCGGCCGCGGTAGCGCATTTCGCTGCCGTATTCCACCTCCACCGGCATCCGGGCAAGCGTCTCGATGACGTATTCGCCCACCAGCGCCGCGTGCCAGCTCGTGCCGCAGGCCACCAGGATCAGGCGGTCAATCTTGGCCAGCTCCCTGGGCTTGAGGGCCATTTCCTCGAACTCAACGTTGCCCTTGGCAGGGCGGAGGGTGCGCCGGAGCACCTCGGCCACGCGGCCGGGCTGCTCGAAGATCTCCTTGAGCATGTAGTGCGGATACTTGCCGCGCTCCGCTTCCTCAGCGGACCAATCCACCGAGTTGACCGGGCGCTTGATCGCCTTGCTCTTCGCCTGCAGGGCGAAGTCCTTCTCCGTCAGGGTGACGACGTCGCCGTCGTGCAAGTAGATCACCTTGCGGGTGTGCGCGACGATGGGCGAAACGTCGCTGGCGAGGAAGTTCTCGCCTTTGCCGACGCCGACGACGAGGGGCGAACCGCGGCGCGCGCCGAACAGGTAGCCTGGCAGGCCCTCGTGCATCAGGGCGATGCCGTAGGTGCCTTCGACCTCACGGGTAGCGTTGAAGATGGCTTGCGTGACGCGCTCAGGCGTGACCTCTCCATTCCGGGCCAGCGCCTTGTCGAGGTGATAACCGATGAGATGGGCCAGGACTTCGGTGTCCGTCTGCGACAGAAAACGGTGGCCATGGCGCTGGAGACGGTGGCGAAGCGCGGCATAATTCTCGATGATCCCATTGTGCACCATTGCGATCTTGCCGGACTGGTCCAGGTGCGGATGGGAGTTGATGTCGCTGGGCAGGCCATGGGTGGCCCAGCGCGTGTGGCTGATGCCTAGCGACCCTTTGACCGGCTTTGCCTTGAGCGACTGAGCCAGGCCCTCGACGCGCCCGACCTGTTTGCGCACGTGGAGCACCCCGTTTGCCTGAATGCACACGCCCGCCGAATCGTAGCCGCGATATTCGAGCCGGCGGAGCCCCTCAATGAGCAACGGTGTCGCTTCTCTTTTGCCAACGTATCCAACTATACCACACATGATCTTTAATCTTTCTCCTGGGAGTCTGTTTCGGAAGAGCCCTGCGCCGCGGGGCGCGGGTTTAGGTTTGTCTGAGTATCCACTGTGCCGCTGCGGGCAAATCGTCCACAACAACGGCGGCGGCCAGTTTGTCGGCCGCAGCGTTTGCCAGCTCCGCCCCGTAACCAGTGCGGACCAGCAGACACTGCTTCACTCCGGCATTCCAGCCGCATTCCAAATCAATCAGTTTGTCGCCAATCATATAGCTCTGCGCCAGGTCCACCCCAAACTCCTCCCGCGCATCCAACAGGAATTGCGGCGAGGGTTTGCGGCCCCGGCTCGGCGCGCCAGGCGCCTCGGGCGCGATATATATCTTCTCGAACCGCACCCGTTCACGGTCAAGCTCACGGAGGATATGCTGGTGTATTTTGTGGACTTGCGCCAGCGTAAAATAGCCCCGGCTCACTCCGGACTGGTTCGTCACGATGAACAGCTTGAACCCGGCACGGCACAGTTGCCCCAAAGCCGCCCCCGCTCCGGGGAAAATCACCACCTCTTCCACCCGGCTGAGGTAGTTCTTATCTTCGATGATCGTTCCATCGCGGTCGAGGAAAACGGCTCGGTTCATTGATCTGACTCGAGGGGAATCCTTGCAGAAACACCGGGTGAATGAAAACCACAAATTCACCGGCACCGGACCAGTGTGATTGGTTCAGCGGCGGTATTGTGTTGGTCTTGCTGCGGACCAACGCATCGTTCACCACCTGCTCCCAACAGGCGCTAGTGCCCGCTGAGGCCCCCGGCGCGGCATATACCACCCTCAAGGAGGACAGGTCTCACCTACTTTGAGAGTCCGCGACCGGTAAAAAGCCTTCTCTGTAAGAGGCGCCGGGTCGTCCCATTCGACCAAGCCGGCTGTATTGGGTTTCACGGTCGCTTGTGTGGTCCAATCGGTAGGATTCGCTTCCGGCGTACGCTCGATGATGTAACAGTAGCCGGGAATACCATAGAAGCTGATCTTCTTCCCGCCTCCGGCCGTGTCCGAAATCGTGACCTTCCCCACATAGTCTTTGACCCACACGTAAAAGCGCGCGCTGCCCTTGCCCCCACGGCCGTCCGTCACGGAGAAGTCAAAATAGTCGTGCTCGTTGTTCACCTGCTGGTAAAAGAGGCGGGTCGAATCGGTGGTGACTATGCCACCATTGTGCGCCGGTGTCTGATAGCTTTGCAGCTCTACCGGGTCCCCGTCCGCGTCGGTCGCAGCGTACATCTTCGGGCTAAGGTAAATCTTGAACGACGTACCTATGGCGCGCTCGTGGTCTACTTGGTTCGCCTTGGGGTGCCGATGGACTCCCAGCACGCCCCGCTCCTTCAACGCCTTGGTGTCCCACGCTAGCTCGGTGTCGTCGTTCGGATATTCGGGGCTGATTGTGAACTCACCCGCAGGGTTGTAAGTCCCGGCGCTGAACAGCGTGAACTCGTCCCCGGGCAAGAGATCAGCGCCCAGGTTGGCCACCTCGAGGGTGCCCCCCGCGGTGAAGGTGCCGATACCGGTGACCTGGTCCATAAGCGAGCTGCCCCCGTTGCGGTTGACTTGCACCTTTGTCGTGCTGCCGCTGTTGAGCGTCACATTCTTGCCGTCGCTCTTCAGCAGCCCTATTGTCCCGGCCGCCGCCCCGGGATCGAGCACGCCGCCGCTCTGTACGGTAAGGTCGCCGCCGATAACGCCGTTGTGGCCGCCCAAAGTCGCCCCGGTCTGCACCGTCACCGCCCCGCTGCCGATAGCGCCGTTGACCAACAGCCTGCCGCCGCCGACCGTGGTGGCGCCGCTGTAATCGTTCACCGTGTTGAGTGTCAGCGTGCTGCTGCCCAGCTTGGTCAGGCCGCCGCTGCCGCTGATCTTGCCGGTGCCCGAGATGGTGTAATCCTTCGTCGAGTTGTTTGCCACGCTCGCCGGTGAGACAGCCGCGTCGAGCGTTATGGCCGGCGTGGCGTCGCTGGCGCTGTCATCGAGGTAGGTGACGTAACTGTCGCAGAACCTTACACCGAACGACTCACCATCCAGCCAAAGGCCGGGCGTGCTGAAGTCCCAATTGTCGTCGCCGCCAGTCCAGGTCAGCGGCCCCTGGGTGAGCTTGATCAACAGCGGAGTCGAGTAGGCCGGGGCACAGGTTCCGCTGGTCACCTTGGCCCGGAAGAACGTCGTGCCGGTAATCGGGTCCGTGTTCAACGGCTTGCCTGTCTTCCCAGAGAGGTCACTCCAGTCCACGTTGTTCGCCGAGGACTGCCATTGGATGCCGCTTCCGGTTTCGCCGTTAAGCAGGATTTCCTTGCTGGTGCCGATGCACACCTTGACCGGATCACGCACCGTGACCGTGACCGAGTCGCTGGGAGCTTCGCAGCCATTCGCATCCGTAACCGTCACCGTATAGATCGTGGTGCTGGCGGGCACGGCGGTCGGATTGGCCGCCGTCGGATCACTCAAGCCCGCCGTCGGGCTCCAACTGTAGATGTAGCCGCTGCCGCTGCCGCCGCTGGCGGTAGGGCTGCCGCCCAGCGCCGCCGCCCCGCCCTCTCCCCCACGGAAAACTACCTGGTCCGCTCCGGCGTTGGCCGTGAGCGTGCCGTCGCACGCGACCACGATGGTGCCGTCCACCAGCAGTGTGGAGGTATCCCAAACAAGCCCCGTCGGCAGACCCGGCAGATCCAGCGTGAACGAGCCCGCAAAGGCGCTGGCATCAAACAGATTAAACGTGTCTCCCAGCGCAAGCGTATCGCCGCTAGCCGTGACCTTGAGCGTGCCCCCGTAAGTCAGCGTGCCGGTTGTCAACTCCACCTTGTCGGACGTCAGCGTCGCCCCGCTCTTGTTGATGTCCATTGCCACCGTGCCGCTCAACGTCGGAACGCTCCCCAGCGTAAACGTGCCGACAGGCGCGCTGCTCAGGCCCGGCGACAAGGTCCCGCCGCTCTGGATATCCGCGGGGCCGTACACGGTCCCCGTGCCGCTCAACGTCGCGCCGGAAACAACGTCAACATCCCCGCTCGCAAGCGAGCCGGTCAGGATCAAATTGCCGGCGTTCACATCCGTGTAACCGCTGTACGTGTTAATGCCGGTCATCGTCCACGCCCCCGTGCCATTCTTGATCAGGTTGCCCGTGCCGCTGATGACTCCGGAATACACTTCCCCGCTGGGCGCATTGATGGTCAGGGTGCAGTTGTTATGGTTGACGGTAACACTGCCCACGATGGACTTGACCGTCTCGCAGTACCCAGCCATGTCCAGTATGCCGCCGCCGCCGGCCGTCTGGACCACCGAACCGTCCGGGATCACACCTGCCGCCCCCAGCTTCACTGTGCCGGAGCGGATATCGCAAGCGCCGTACCAATTGTTCGCCGTGTTGTTGATGACGGTGACATAATCGCCGCCCAGCGAGGAACCTACTGAAAAGCCAGTGTCCAGGACGTCGCTCGATATCTGGGAGCTTATCGTCCTCTCCCCCACGGTAGAATGCCCGGTACTGTATGTGATGTGCCCCGTCGCGACGTCCTGAAAGTGCAGAACTCCACCCGCAATACTCACTAGTCCACCATAGTTGCCGGTATCCAGCGAACCGCCATAGGTGATCCTGGGCGTCTTTACCGTTCCGCTGATGGTTATCGTCCAGGTCCCCGTGCCGTCATTGCCGGCGGAAATGGTGGCGAGGTCTCCGTCCTCCCAGACGTCCATTGAAGAGCTGCCAGCTATGCCGCTGTTCCAGTTGCCGCCGCCGGTGCTCCACGTCCCCCCCACGTTGCCGCAACCGCTGGCCGTTCCATTCATATCCCAGTAAAGCGTGTCAGCCTCCGCCGGCAACACCGCCAGCAAGAGGAAGGCCGTGGCCGCCAACAGTCCGCGCCCGCACCGCACCGCCCCGGCTGTGAACGCTTGCGCCAGTTGACCGCCCATCAGATTTGCGTGTGTCGTTTTCATGCTCACCTCTTATGGTTAAAACATCTGTGATCTCTATGGCGCAGCCGAAGTCGTGCCGCCAACCGAGGGCGGGGCTATAGTCACCGCGTAGTCGTAGGTACCATTCCCCATATTCGCGCCGTTGTAGCCTTTGACGTGCAGATACCAGGTGCCAGTGCCCGCAGGCGAGGTTTGGATTGTGCCGCTGGACCAGTCGCCTTCGGACTCCGTCCAGGTGTGCGTCGGGTTCTGGTCCCACACGTACTTGTACTTGGCGACTTTGCCCGCACCGAAACCGGCTGGCGCAGCCCAGGTGACCGGATCGTCCGCGCACGGATTGGGCTTGTCTGGCGTCACGCTGCCCGCCCCCGGCGGCACCGACAATGTCCATGCGCTCGCACTGGTCGAGTCACCGGTCTCGATCCCATCCGCATTCTTGGCGCGGGCCACAAACGTGTATTCCGTGTTGGCAACCAGCCCGGACGACGTATAACCGCTCGTATCCTGCTCCCAGCCCGAATCGTTGCTGGCGGTTGTGTTCGACACTCGCACGCCCGAACTCCCTGCCGCCAGGTTGTTCAGCGTGCCGCTCGGCGCCGCGGCAACGCTGGTCTCCGTAATCGTGCCAAAGGACACGCCCGTCGGGGTCTGGATCAGCGTGTACTTGCTCGCTGTGCCGGAGTAACCCGTTTCCACCGCATCCCCGTTCCGGGCCATCACCTGGAAGGTGTACTCGGTATTGGCGGAAAGCCCGGTAGCCGTATCTGTAGTCCCTGATACCCACCCGTTGATCCCGCCGTCCCCTCCCGCCGTCGTCGAATCGAAATACGCTCCCGAACTGCCGGCCGTGGGGTTCGAGAGGCCGGAGGTGTTTAGCTCGATGGAATCAGTGGTGACGTTGCCAAACGTAGGTGTCGCCGGCGTCTCAATCAGCGTGTACTTGCTAAACGTTGCCGAGTCACCGGTCTCGATCCCATCCGCATTCTTTGCGCGAGCCACGAAGCTATAGGCCGTGTTGGCGCTCAGTCCGGATGACGTATAACCGCTCGTATCCTGTTCCCAGCCCGAATCGTTGCCGGCCGTGGTGTTCGACACTCGCACGCCCGACGTTCCTGCCGTCAGGTTGTTCAGTGTGCCGCTGGGCGCCGCGTCAATGCTGTTCAGCGTGATCATGCCAAAAGCCACACCCGCCGGCGTCTGGATCAACGTGTACTTGCTGTGCTCCGAGGAGGCCGTCGTGTTGCCAGCCTGGTCGCTGACTGTGACTTTCAGGCCCTCGTACAATGTGTTGGGCGACAGGCCGGTCCACGTGTGAGTGGTGCCCTTGGCACCGCTGTCGCTCGCGCCGGTCCGGCTGTAATTGTAGCCGCTGGAAGCATTCACCCCCGAAGTGGCATCCGTGCCGTCCCCAGTCACCGAGATGCTATCTGTCCCGATTGTGCCGATGCTCAGACTGGCTGCTGAGGGCGCGGTGGCGTCATACTTGAAGATGAAGGTCGCCACGCCGGATTCGTTCAACGCGTAGTCAACCGTGTCCACTCTGAAGTACTTGATCCCGTCGGTCTGTGTTCCTGGAGCATAGCTGAGGCCCGTCTGAAATGTGCCCGGCGTGCCGCCGCTGCTGGTGCCAAAGTAATACTTCTGCCCGCGAACGCCCGACACGCCCTGACCGGTGCCCTGCGAATCGGTCCCCGAGGTCCAGGTGAACGTCGGCGCGGGAACCGAGTTCTGCCACACGTCGCTGGTGACTCCAGCCGCCGCCAAACTCGAAGGTGCGCTCGGCGCGGTCGCATCGGTGGTGTAGAAGGTGCACCCGCTGCGCGCCGTACGGTTCGCGTTGGCAAAACGCAGGTGCAAGCCGTAGCCGCCACCGCCGTTCTCCACCTTCAGCAGCACGCGGTACCACGTGTTCTGCGTGAGGGTGAAAGGTCCACTGAAATCATTGTCGGCGGAAGCACCACGCCCGTTGCCGAGGAAAGAGCCCCGCAGCACTCCATTCACATAAATCTTGCAGTCATCGTCAGATCCCCATCCGATGTACGATGTGCTGCTGGTGTCGCCGGTGTAGTACATATAGACTGCGGCATAGGTGGTGCCGTTGTCCTTGGTGGCCGCATTATAGAATCCGGATTCCAGCAGGTTTACCACATCCGCGC
>DAOPPX010000093.1:0-20379 GCA_035358715.1 Verrucomicrobiota bacterium | reverse complement strand
ACGCTCCTTCCAACCCGCATTAAGGCTTACTGCTTTTCTTGAATCAGCCGTGCAGGGCATTGGCTTGGGCTCCACTGCTGCTTGAGTTTTATCGTCGCGCAGGCAGCGAGACGATTCGTTCGCTCCTCCGGAACTGGATCGTAAAGTGGGAGGGGGGGCCTGGCTATTCGTTGACGATCCGCCAGATATTGAAGAAGTTCCACGGGGTGGAGGTCGGCCTTTATACCGTTGGACCCTGCTGGATGAAACCGCAGTTGTTCCATCGTGGAACCGTTATCGGCCGATACGCTTTTGTTGCGGACTCAGTCCGCACCTTCACTCGGAATCACCCCAGGAATACAAAGTCTACGCATGGGTTGTTCTACAACCCTGCCCTGGGCATGGTTTCAACGGCCCCGCTGCGCTTTAACCAGTTGGTCATCGGCAACGGAGTCTGGCTTGGACACAACGTGATTGTTCTGCCACCGACCAGCCAGGTCGGAGACGGGGCGGTGCTGACCGCCGGGGCGGTCGTGTATGGCAACGTCCCCCCCTACGCGGTTGTCAGTGGAAATCCCGCGCGGGTAGTGGATTATCGTTTTCCCCGGGAGGTTATTGCCAACCTGCTCGACTCGCGGTGGTGGGAGAGACGTCCAGACCAGTTGGACGGACAAGGCGTGCCACAGCAAGCGATCGGGGATTGCTGCGCCTCAACGCACTTCAAGACATGAACCTTAGCGAAATCCCTCAATCCGAAACCCAAAGAAGACCCAGGAGCTCAGTCCGAGCGCGGCGGTCCCCGTTCAGCGGTGCGCTATTTGCCTTGTACCGCCTGCGCATTCTCCGTCCAGCGATCCGAGCGATGTTGAACTGGCTGGAGGGCGGGTCTATGTTCTCGGAAACCCTGCGGCTGGTGTATGAGCATTACTACCAGGTCACAGTGGGCGCATTCAGCTATGGCCCGGGACTGAAACCGGGCGCGTTCTGGCCGGGGACGCGAATCGGGAACTTTTCAAGCATCGCCGAAGGCGTGAAGGCGTTGCGCCGCAACCATCCGACGGACCGGCTGTCTCAGCACCCGCTGTTTTTCAACCATGTCGTCGGCCTGGTTGCCGCAGACACCATTCCTTCCGTCGTCGCGAATCCTCTAGTCATCGGACACGATGTGTGGATTGGTTTGGAAGTAGTCATTTGTCCCGGTTGCCGCAACCTCGGCAACGGAGCGATCATCGCTGCAGGGGCGGTGGTGACCAAGGATGTGGCGCCTTACACCATCGTCGGAGGCAATCCTGCCCGCCCCATCCGCAAGCGTTTCGCTCCCGAGGTCGAGGCTGCGGTGGCGGCCTCGGAATGGTGGCTACGGCCGCTCCCCGAGTTGGTGGAGCACTTGGACTTGTTTGCCCGGCCGCTCACCGAGGAATCTCTTGCCGGCCTCATCGCCGCGTTTCCTGCGCGACAAGACACCGATGATCGTTCCTCCCCGGCTTTCCGTCAGTGCGGCGCATGAGCATACGACACAAATCGGTTCGAGGTTCCCTGATGCTAACCTTCGGGGAGGGCGTCATTTACGGATCCTCCTTCATTCGGAACATGATCCTTGCCCGGATGCTGACGAAGGCGGATTTCGGCATCGCGGCGGCGTTTTCGATGATCATCACGCTCCTCGAGTTTTCGGCGAAGCTTGGTATTTCGCGCTTCGTCATCCGCGACAAGGAAGGCGATCAACCGGATTTTCTGGCTGCTGCCCATTTCATTCAGGCAATGGCGGCGGTGCTCAGCTCGCTGTTGATGGTTGCATTCGCCTGGCCGATCGCGCGGCTTTTCGGCATCGGCGATCAGGTGGGGGCGCTCCTCGTGCTCTCCGCCATCCCGCTCCTGAACGGCATCACCCACCTCGACGTGAAACGGTTCGAGCGCGAGTTGCGTTTTGGCCCGTCAGTTTGGGTGGAGATGGCCCCCCAGATTGCTATCACCTTGGCCGCCTGGCCCGTGGCCAAGTGGCTTGGAGATTATCGGGCGGTCCTGCTGTTGTTGGTCATTAAAGCTGTCTGCAGTTGCCTTGGCTCGCATTTCCTGTCTGAGCAGCCTTACCGCTGGCGTGTCCACCGCGAATATGTCATCCGCATGCTGCGGTTCGGCTGGCCGCTGGTCGTCACAGGCTTTCTTATGTTCGGCGTTCTGCAGG
Organism: Verrucomicrobiota bacterium; assembly: GCA_035358715.1. GTDB lineage: Bacteria > Verrucomicrobiota > Verrucomicrobiia > Limisphaerales > UBA8199 > UBA8199. The sequence goes on along the minus strand of DAOPPX010000093.1, from coordinate 18,215 downwards.
GCGACCAGTTCCTCGTGGCCAGCTTCTACAGTATGGCAGACCTTGCTCCCTACGCGGGAGCCGCCGCCCTGACGATGGCGCCCAGTTTCTTCTTCGGGCGCGTGTTCAATTCCGTCGCTCTGCCCGTCATGGCCAAAGTTCAGGACGACCCACTGAGGTTTCGGCGCCATTATCGCCTGATTATTGCCATCATCTGCGCTTTCTCCGCAGCCTATTCGGTTGGGATGATCATCGGGGCCGAGGCGCTTATGCGATGCGTGTATGGTAGTAAGTACGCCGGCGCAGGCGTTATTCTGGCCTGGTTGGCTGCCGCAAACGCTTTCCGCAATATCCGCATCGCCCCTGCGATTGCCGCGATGGCACGGGGGGACTCGCAAAACCAGATGGTCTCGAACCTTGCGCGCGTTGTGGCCCTGCTGCCGGCCTTTGCAGTCGCTCTTGCCCGCCAGCCTGTCTGGGTGATCGCCTGCAGCGGCTTGCTCGGCGAAGCCCTGGCTTGCGCCGTTTCCTTCCGCCGCCTGTCGAACTGCCACGGCGTGCCCCTTGCGTGCAGCCTCCGGCCCACCGCCCTTGTCACCGCGGTGGTCCTGACTGCAGGAGCCGCCGGGTATCTCGGGCTGCAGTATCTACAGCCTGTGCTCTCACTTTCCTTGGCCGCTTTCGGCGCACTTGTAGGCGGCCTGAGCGTGATCTGGTTGCTCCCGGACTCCCGGGTGGAAGCCATCCGCCTCTGGAGTGATGTTCGGAGAGCTGGCTTCCGTGGCTTCCTGCCTCTCATCAGGGGCGGCGGAATCGCTTCCAAGACAGCTGCTTAGACCGACCGTTGGAACGTTGGGGGCCTTCCGGCCTGGCAGGAAGCTGCCAATACCGTAGTGGCAAGCTGCTTCCTCCGTTGCTCCTCCGTCCCTCCTCCGTTCCCCCTCCCACCCCCAATCGGAGGTGGAACGGAGGTGGAACGGAGGAGCAACGGAGGAAGGACGGAGGAGCAACGGGGGTACTATGGCCGAAGGAGGGGGGTATGGTGAGGGGGGGTATTGGACTTGCGGCGTTTCCAACGGGTTAGGATGTCTGAGGCTTTGTCAGCGTCAAGAACTCGGATCAGGCGCGGCAGTGCTTCCCACATGCCAGGTCTGCAGAGTAGCGTGAACACGAATCCGTGCCCACAGGGGGTGGAAGCAGAGGCAGGGCACCCCGGATTCTCTCGCGTCTCAATTTGCTACAGTCCTCTACTCTGGGGGTTCAAATGACGGCGAGAACGAGCTTACTTGCACTATCCTTCCGACGGCACTGAAATTGCTTCCTAGGAACGTCCTGAGGCCCCCCGGGGTCTTCCCAGTAGACCGGGAAAAGTTTTACGGTTTTAGTTAGCCAGCGATTGAGTTAAGACATGAAGATCCTTTTTTGGTTGTTGGCGTGGTCTGTGACGGCGGCGGTGCAGGGGAGTGTGCATGCGGCGAATTACGTCGTGTCAACGTCCGGAAATGACGCCAATACCGGTTCAGAAAGCCAGCCCTGGAGGACGATTCAGAAGGCCGCCAATACCGTCCTCCCCGGTGATGTTGTCATGGTCAAACGCGGTGACTATGGCGAGTTGGTGAATTTCGCACGGCCTGCAACTCCCGGTCAGCCGATCACTTTTCGCAGCGACGGAGCGGAGGTTGGTGGTTTCAACTGCCGAAAGTCAGACTACGTCATCCAGGGATTTCGGTTGGGCGGCACCAATGCCAGCATGGCTAGCGCGGGAGCGTTGGTTTATGTCTACGCCGACGCGCACCGCGTTCAGGTGCTTGATAACTACTTCCACGATTCGCCCGGTTCCAAATACGGGGTATGGCTGACCCAAGGGCCCGGCACCGACCTCGCGAAGAGTTCCAGCTTCAATGTCATCTCCAATAACGCCTTTGTAGGCATCGATTACATCAATATTTGCGGCGGGGGCGCGAGCAACCGATTTATTCGTAATCTCTTCAAGGATAGCAATGGCCAGGCGGATATTTTCCGGCTCTGGGGAGAGGGGCATGTGGCGGCCGATAACTTCGTTACCAACATCTCCGCGCTGGTTGAGAATCACAGCGACTTCTTCCAGGTGTTCGGTCCCCAAACGATTAGAACAACCAACGACTACAGCGTGGTGCGTAATATCGTGCTGGAACGCAACGTGGTGGCCGATAGCCGTATTCAGATTTGCCAGCTCGAGACTTTTCTGAATCCGCCGGGCCACATGACGAACCTGGTCTTCCGAAACAACGTGTTCATCAATATATCCTACGCGGCCAATGTTGATATGGATGGCACCAAGTGGTTTAACAACCTGTTTTGCCGCGTGAACTACGGCAACGGTGGCCATGTCTTCGCATTTGGAGGACCCAAAGGTTCCGCGTATGGCACGGAGATCATTAACAACGTGTTCTACGAATGTGGCAACGGCCAAGACTGGGTCGGCTGGTACCCGACCGTAGGTCTTGGTGGAATCACGAACTTCAACGTCCGCGCAGATCATAATTTCGTCTGTGGTCCTGGCTTCGCCCCAAAACAGACCTTCGCTCTGTCTCCCAATGGTTGGGGAAGCCAAGGACAGGATGCTCATGGCATCAATGGCGGGAACCCCGGCTTTGCGTCCGCCAGCATTCGCGACTTCCGCCTCGCGGCCGGTAGTCCCTTGATCAATGCCGGAGGGATCCTCAGTGGCTTTGCCAACGATTTGCTGGGGCGGTCCCGAAGTGACGGGAGATGGGATATTGGCCCGTACGAGTATCAGGTCGAGGGTAGACCTTCGGCCCCAGGAAACCTTCGAACGGAGAGTGAACAATGACAGCTCCCACGAGCCTGCGGTATCGCGGCATCCGGTCGTTACTTCCAGCGGCTGCCGGGCTTGTTTGCCTGGCTGTTGGGCTGATGGGGGGGGCCTTAGGTGCCACCTACCACGTGTCTATGCAGGGCAATGACACGAATGCGGGAACGGCCGCGTCTCCGTGGCGCACGATCCAGAAAGCCGCTAATGTCATGGTCGCGGGGGACACTGTTTTGGTCAGCCCGGGAAACTATGCTGAGTACGTACGGACAAGGGCGCATGGGATGAGTAGTGCCCCGGTGACCTTCCGGGCGAGTCCTGCGAACGATCCAGATAATCAAGTCATCGCCACCCAGTTTCGCGTCCAGCACAGATTCAACGTGATCGAGGGCTTTAACCTGACCGGCGCTCAGGATGTGAGCATCGCCACCATCCGGGTTGAGTTCAATCCTCCCTCGGTTGATGGCAGCCACACGGTGGTCACCAACAACACTTTCCGGGATGGTGTATACCTCATGTCAGACGACCTCCACTTCTCGAGTGCGAGCAATTCCATCACCTCATGGAAAGAGAGCTGGCTGGCGCAGGGTTTTGCCCCTGGAGGCTATGTGTTTCTTGGATCCAATTCCAAGAACCCCTACCAGAATCACGATACCGCATGGCGGGTCAAGCAGGTTAGCGAACGCACGATCTACCTTACGAACACTGCAGGCACAGCCTTTCTTGCGGAACCTTCCTCCAACGTCTGGGGTGTGGTCTATGCGGGAAACGGAAACAACGGTTGCCCGGGCATTGATATCGTGCCGGGCCCCGGGATTTCAGCCGCCACAAACTGCACCATCGCGGGTAACACCTTCAGCAACCTGTTCGGCTGCCCAATCAAGTTTCGCGGTGAAAACCACCTGGTGGAGAATAACTTCATTACCCGCATCCACGGCTATTACGGGATGCAGCCGGCGGGCCGGAGTCATCTGATTCGCAATAACCTGTTCAAGGATTGCACAAACTTCATCTTCTTTACCCAGCACGAGATGGGGAATATCCCGCATCCCGAGGGGGGAAACTACTTCGATTACCAGGTCGCGTTCATAAGCAGCTTCGTAAACGAGAGCACCAACATCGTCTTCGAGCGAAATTGGCTTGAGAACATCCACAACCAGCTGGCATTGATTTCGCACGCGGAGGGCAGTCGCGGGTTTGCCATAAGGAGCAATGTCTTTGTTGGGGTGCAGACGCATATGAGCGGCAGCCAATCCGGACTCGTCATCGAAAACAACACCTTCTACCGCTGCTCCTACGACGAAGGCCGAAGCGTTGTCCTTGGATTGGGGGGGGTTCGTGGGGTGGCACAGGAGGGCCTTTCTGTGCAACGCAATCTCTTCATTGACTGCGGCTGCCATTACTCTCTCGATTATGAGGGGTATTATGCGCTGACTGATTCAACCAACTACATCACCGACTATAATTTTGTTTGTGGCCCTGAAACGGTGGGCTATGCCGGGAAGCGTTATTTCCTCGAAGCCCATGGGGTGAATGGCGGGGATCCTGTATTGCGCGACCCGACCAACCCGCTCGGTCCGGATGGCCGCCCGTTCACCGAAGATGATGGGCTCCGGCCCCTGGCGAGCTCGGTGTTCGGAAGTCGCCCCTGGGGAGCTCTGCCGGCTTACACTCCCCCCGCGGGTGTGCCAGTTGCCCATTTCCGCGTCGTGAGTCCAGTGGGCTGGTTTGATAAGATTGGCACTAACTTTAATCCGAACTGGGTCCACTTGGCACCTTATCAACGCGGTGACGTCATCCGGCCTTACACTACGGCAGACTCCGTCGGGGCGGCTCCCGTCAAAGTGGTCTTTTCGGCCACCAATTCGCTGCACGGGCTTGATATTCAGAGCCCGACATCCGCCGGCATTGTATCTTACGAGTGGGACTTTGGCAACGGGAACGCCGTCGTTACCAGCCACCCGACCGCCACCAATCTCTACACCTGGCCGGGGACCTTTAGTGTGAGCCTGACGGTGTCGAATGCGCTGGGGAAGACGGCTCGGATTTCGCGGGCCTTCCGGGTCCTTCAACCGGATGTTTATAGACCCAGTCCTCCCAGCAATTTGCGGACGAATTCATCGGCCGGAAACTAGCGAGGACGCCGGGCCTGAATCCCAGGCCCACTTCTTGTCTTCGTGACGACCACCACAAGCTAGCCGTGGAGTGTGGCGAACCGCTTTGAATCCAGCTTGAACGCGCAACATGGAAACTGTTGTTCTCGAAGGTAGAAAGCCGGCCCTGCAGGAGGGCGTCCTTGAATGCCGCGTGGAGACCAGCTACGACGGTCTGGCCCCGATGCGGGCCGAATGGGATGAGGCGGTGCTGCGCCTCAGGGGGCCCATCTACATGTCGTTCGACTGGACAAGGTTGTGGTGGCAGTTTTACGGTGGAAATCGCTCTCTGCGACTCTTCGTTTTCCGGGTTAACGGCGGAATTGTAGGGATCATTCCCATCTACATTGACTCGATTGGAGGCTGGCCTCTCAGGCTTCGAGTGGCTCGTCTCGTTGGGGCCTGCATACCTCCCAAGGTCTTTGATCCCCCAATCGAAACCACTTGGGCCCGCGGGATTTGGTTGGCCGTGCTGGAAAGCTTGTTTAGAAGCAAGAGCTGCGACTTTTTCAGCCTTGGGCCAGTTGACGGCGACTATCAGGCCCTGGGCTCTCTTGTTGATGCCTGTCAGCAATCCAACCTGGCCGCTGTGCTGGAGGAGGCTGAGGGCGAAGTTCACACCGTGTATCATCTGCCTCAGAGTTACGAGGCATATTTCTCCTCGTTGGACGGCAAGGAGCGGAAGGTTCGACGGAAGAAACTCCGGGAACTCGAGGCCCTCTCTCCCGTCTCCAGCGAGGTCGTCAGCGAAGGCACACGATTGACCGATGAGTTTGAACGGTTTGCGGAGCAGCACCGGCTCCAGTGGGAGGCGGAAGGCCGCCCCGGGCACTTCCATGCCTGGCCGAACGCTTTGAACTACAACCGGGCGCTGGTGAGCACCCTCGGCTCGCTCGGACGCGCGAGATTCTTCAATCTCAAAGTAGGAGAAGAGGTTGTTTGCCGACAATATGCGTTCGCGTTCGGCGGCACTTTGTTTGCGGAACTGCCGTCACGGGTGAACGGACCACGCTGGCATAAGCTGAGCCTGGGATGCACGAGTCAGATCAAGCTGATCGAGTCGGCGATCGCAGGCAGGTTTAATGTGATGGAGAGCGGTCTTGGCCATTACGATTACAAGATCCTGACTGGCGGCAAGGAAAGGCCCGTGCGCGTGTTGCGCGTGGCCCGCCGTGGCGCCGCCAACCACCTGAGAGTGGCGGCCTTCAGTGGCCTGAGCGCGTTCTCCCGGCTGGTTTTGCAGAAAGCCTGGTATCGGAGAATCATGCCCCGTTTGCCTGCGAAGTTCCACACCGGGCAATCCCGACTTCAGCTTCGTCTGGACTTTTAGCGGCGTCCCCGGTCGGTTCCGACGTTGTCACTACGACAGCGCGCAAGCGGTAATCCTCCGCAGGAGAAATGCAACCTGCCTTGTGGGCTGAGGGTTCGGCGGGCACGGTTACCTCAGAGCAGTTGACGGTCACTATTGCATGACCTTGGAGCGGAGCAATGGGCCTCGCATACGCAAGGTCCTGAGGCTCGCAATAATCAGCCTGGTGTGCACCGATGCCGTGCTGTGTCACGCTTCGGAGAGCGTCTACGTTGATGCGAGCAACCCTCAGAACGGCGACGGCTCGGAGGCAAGTCCTTTCCAACGATTGGCGCTCATCGATTGGCAGTTCGTTTCCAATCGCATCGCTGCCGGGGCGCAGGTGAGCGTCAAGCTGAAGCGCGGTTCTACCTTTCGTGAGAATCTGACTTTAGGCGCCTCTGGAAGTGACCTTGCCCCCGTTATCATAACCAGCTACGGCGAGGGGCCCGCACCGATCATCCGAGGGGATACTGCGGTGACGGGATGGACGGCCCAGTCAACCAATCCGGCAGCGGTATGGTACGCCAACTGGCCAAGCCCCGTCTCGTACGTCTGGCTGGATGGAACATACGCTTCGAAAGGGGCGAGCGTCGAGTCTCTCCAGGACAGGCAGTGGTTTTCCGTCAACAACCGCCTCTACCTGCGCAACGATAGTGGGCATCCCGAGGAAACAGACCTGACTGTAACCGCTTCCGTGCGCAACAGTGCTGCGGTTATCTCGGGGCGTTCCCATGTCCGGCTGGAGCAACTTGATTTGAGGCATAGCGCCTCTTACCTGCTTCGGGTAGTGAACTCCGCAGATGTTGAGATTCGCGGTTGTCAGTTGAGTGAGGCGGGCGGGCTTCTGGATGTCAATTCAAGCACGAATGCCCGGATTTTGGGGTGCAATTTCGACGGCGCCTATGGCTGGCCGATACTGGCCTTATCCGGCTCAGCCACGACCGCCACGCTCATGTTTTCGGTCCTGCACAATGCGGCCTCAAACATGGCAGTTTACGTGAGCGCCTGCCAAAGGCTGGACATAGTCAATTGCAGCCTTATCGGCGCCAGGACCCGAAGCATTCAGAACACATCCTCCGGCTTGGTGAACATCCGCAATTGTCTGGTAACTGCGACAGGCTCCAGGGAGTCCATCGGCTCTGACACCATTTCCAGTACCGCCGGCACAATGTTGCTGGGTAACTCGCTGGTTCTCCCAAATGGAAGGAACACTGCGCTGCATCTCAAGGGACTTGTGGACCTCGGCGGCAATGTGTTCGGTGATCCGCGTTTCAAGCAGACCCGGCGCGAGGGTATTTGGGTCATCATTGAGGACGACTGCGGGTCTCTAGCGGATTGGGCCAAACTGGCCCGCTTCGCGCAGACGAACTACGGCTACGCCTCGACCCTGGCTCTCAATAGCACGGATCGTATCCACCCCGAACACAGGGAGCTTCTTCAGGCGCTGATCACTGAGGGGCATGACATCGTTTCGCACACCCGGTCGCATGCCAACCTCGCGCAGCCGGATGCCTTCTTGATCCAGTATGTCGGACCCGGCACTAACTGCGGTCTGACAATCTCGAACGGGTGGCTCAGGACTGCGGTCGGAGGAGGCCCAACGAACGAGGAGTTGGACATTAATCTGACAGCCCCCCAAGTGGCGCGGTTGGAGAACTTGATCCCCTTCGTGGACAAACTCGCGGCATACACATGCGCCTACAATGGATCTCGGGGGGCCTATAATCACGCGGTTCCCGTCCATCTGCTTGAAGACACTGTGAACATCGAGATCAAGCCCACTCCCCGGTTGATTCGTTTTGATCGCGGTCGGTTCTACACTAACGAACTCTTGTCGTCGAGAACGGACATTGAAACGTCCTTCACGAACTCTTCGGGTGGACCTTACTCCTGCAAGTACCTCGTTTATCCTGGGGGTTACTATAACGATGAAGCAATCACCAATGCCATAGCCACAGGGTACCTCGGCGCCCGGATTGACAGTCCAACCGGAGGCTCATGGCTGATGGAGAAGTTCGACATGTTTCTCGCGCAGGTCGCGGTTGGGATCAATGGGCACATGCTGAGTATCTTCTTCGAGAACAGCACCAGCGACAGTTCGCCCGCACAAAACTCATTTTCGGCCTCCGCTATGGGCTACTCGACCAACGCCTACCGGCTTTCTTATGCGGGGAGGTTTGACGGCTCAAACTCGTTCCTGTCCCGGATTGCAGATGCACATTTCGATTTCTCAAAAGGCGATTGGCATCTCTCGACTCATATCTGGCCGGACCACCGGGAGGGCACGAGGACCATCTTCGCGGGCGGGTCGGATTCCAACACGTTCTTCCGGGTGTTTCTGGACAGTTCGGGTGCGTTGCATGTGCGCTTGGTCTCCGACGGCGCCGAGCGTTTGAACCTGGCCACCCGCGATGGGCTGATTCACAACACCGGATGGCAGAAAATCAGCGTTCAGCAGCTCTTCGACCAGTGGATGATCCGGGTTGATGATACCCTCGTTCTTGACGCGAGGAATGAAAGCCGGCTCAAGCCCTTCTCTGGAGATGTCCGTATTGGCTGTGACAGTGATTTCCCCTCATCCTCGCGAACCGGTCACTATGCCGGGCTGATGGATGATGTTGTCATGTCCAATGGAACCTTCCACAAGACGCAAGCTGTCGCGGATTTATTGTGTGAGGTGGGAGGAATGGGGATGGCCATGTCTCACGGCGAGACGGGAACACCACGCGAGGTCTGGCGCATTGTGCTCGACGCGCTTAAGAACTACTCGGGCAGGCTCAAAGTAATGCCCTACACCGCTGCTTGCGACTACATGTACTCCCAGGGTCAGTTACAAGCTGATGGACGGACGATTGTCAGAACGGCGTGGGAAGGAGCGGCGAATTACGGCCTCCGAAACGACTCGCCCTGTCTTCGCGCGGGAGACAACGCGGCGGTTGAGGGGATCCCGGACTTGACAGATGCGAGCGGTATGCCCGTCACCGACGGTGCCGGTGGAATTCTCGTTAACGGCGGCAGATTGAGCATTGGTGCCCTCCAACCGACCCTGGGCATCATCTCAGAGCAACTCTACACTGTCATTTTCGCCGAGGCCTGCCGCATTGAGTTTCAATCGCTCGGCGGCGTTGGTGCCCACCAATGGTGCCTGGCTGAAGCTTCTGCGCCACTTCCTGCCGGCCTCCTGCTATCGCCCGAGGGCGTCTTGTCTGGTGTTCCAGCCGTCTATGGGACTTTCAATGTGACTCTTGAGATTCGGGACGAGGCGGGCGGTGTTGCTCAGGGTGCGGTGACGTTGCTGGTGCAGCCACACCCCCGCCCCATTCTGCTTTTCCCGCAACGCCAGCCGGATGAATCATTCCGCTTCAGTGTCTACTCGCCTCTGAGTGCCACGTTGACTGCCGAAGCATCGTCCAACCTGTTGGACTGGGTGCCTGTCGCAACGATCGCCGTGACCAACGGCACCACGCAGTGGAGTGACCTGCAGGCGACCAACCAGTCGTCTCGGTATTACCGAACCCGGTTTTGAAAGCCCGTGATCACTGCGGAGTGGAATCTACCTGCCATGCGGTGGCGTTTGCGGGGCTAAACGGACTCTCGCGTTTCCACCCGAGTAATTTCAGCATAATGTGCCGGATTGCGCCGAAACTGGCAATACTGTGCCTCTTGATGCGGTTCGCCGTACATGGGGCGACACCCCACGTGATGCTCGATCGGTCCGGAGATCTAAGCTGGTCGCTCCCTTTCAGCAGCGGGCAACTGATCATAGCTTCGACTACGAACCTCACTGGCCCCTGGGCGCCTTACTCCGCGATGGTGCTCTCCGAAAGCACCGGCAGCATGTGGCTGCCGTTCACCAATCAATCGCAACTCTACCAAGTGTTTGTGGTGGATTCCGCCTCGGCACCTCCCGGAATGAGGCTGGTCCCTTCCGGCGACTTCCTGATGGGCGATGATAACCCGGCTACTTACCCCAACGAAAAACCTCGACGTGCCGTGAGGGTGAGCGCGTTCCTGGTGGACCAGTTTGAGGTGACTAACCAGCAGATGCGAGACATGCTCCAATGGGCTTATGAGTTGGGGAGGATTTCGGTAGACCTGTCCAGAATGGCCTCGATCTCGGCGCTTTTTGGCGAAGTCCAGCCGCTGGTCCAGTGCAAAGGTCTGGTGGATTCGACGGCACACAGCCAGGTTACCTTCACGAATGGGGTGTTCGGCATCGAGGAAGGCAAGACAAACCATCCCTGTGTGGGGATAAGCTGGTATGGAGCGGCAGCCTACTGCAATTGGCGTAGCGAACGGGAAGGCTTGGAGCAGTGCTTTAGCCTCACAAATTGGACCTGCGATTTCAATCGTTCGGGTTATCGGCTGCCCACCGAGGCAGAGTGGGAAAAGGCGGCACGCGGAGGGTTCACCGGCCAGCATTACCCATGGCTAAGTCCAATGGTGCCCGGTGTGACATGGACGTCGTACATTACCACAAACTTCGCGACCTACACTCCCGTTGGACTCCCTCATCCTTTTCGAACAACTGCTGTGGGATACTACAACGGGACGCAATTGCCTCCAGGCCCGGACACGATGAATGGCTACGGGCTCTATGACGTGGTGGGGAACGTGCGTGAATGGTGTTGGGATTGGTACCGCTCCAACTATTACTCGAGCGTTGAGGCAACCTTCGACGATCCAGTTGGCCCAATCGCTGGCGATGTCATCAGTTGGAACGGTGGAAGTGGACCTACACGTGTAACGCGTGGCGGGAGCTTTGACGAAAACCAGAAGAATGTGCGCTGCGCGTTCCGCGGACAACCGTACCAATCCGCGCCGAGGTTTGCCCATTGGTATCACGGTATGCGCTGTGTGCGCCGCCCATGAAGTTGGTTGGTTGACAACCACGCGGGGTTGGACGAGGGTTAGTATGGGAGTGCTCGCACCCCAGAGATGAAGATGAAGGTGGGACTAGTATGGTGGATTTGCTTGGCTTGGTTGGCGCCGGGATGGAGCGCCGAGCCCCCACTATTTTTCAGGCTGACTGCCTCAACCAACAGTGCCATCATTGGTTTATCGAGCAGCGGTGTCCTGACCTGGAGCAACTCCGCGGATCAGGGCACTTACCTTGTTGAGCGATCGAGAAATCTCATGCCAGATGCCTGGGGGCCCATCACGCGGGGCAATTTCTCAAGCCACGTTTGGACGGCCAAGGTGGACGACCCGTCTCCTCCCGCAAGGATGCGTTTCATACCGGGTGGCCGTTTTACGATGGGTGACATCCTGGGTGATTTCGCGAACGCAACTCCTGTTCACACGGTTTACATCAGTCCCTTCTATCTCGCGGAACATGAGGTTACCAATGATGACATGCGAGAGGTTCTGCAGTGGGCTTACGAGCGCGAGTGGATTTCAGTGACTGCCAGCGGCATACCCAGCACGGATGGATCGACCAACTTGCTGTTTGCCTTGAATAGGTACAATTCCGAAATCCAATTCACCTCAGGCACCTTCACGGTCAGGGCCGGGCGAGGGCAGTACCCTTGCGTGTTGGTTAGTTGGTATGGCGCTGTCGCCTACTGCAATTTCCTGAGCCTGATGCACGGCCGCCAGCCGTGCTACGACTTGACGAATTGGACCTTCCAAGCGTCGCCTGACGGCTATCGGTTGCCGACGGAATCGCAATGGGAAATTGCCGCGCGAGGTGGATACGAAGGGCTTCGCTTTCCCTGGCCCGATACGAACGTGATCACCCATAGCCGGGCGAACTATCGGGCTACAACAAATTTCTCCTACGATGCCAGCCCAACTTTGGGCTTTCATCCTGCCTACGCCAACGCGCATCCCCGGACCAGCCCAGTCGGTTCCTTCAGTCCCAATAATTTCGGCCTCTACGATATGTCCGGCAATGTCTGGGAGTGGTGCTGGGATTGGGTGGGGAAGTACCCGGCTGCAGTGCAATACGATCCCCTCGGCCCAGCGACCGGCACCAATAGGACTTTTCGTGGAGGGTCGTGGCTGACTGTTGCGCAGAGCACCACGTGCGCGTCTCGTTACACCTCCATGTTGCCGTCCAAGGTGTTTGATGACATCGGCCTTCGGGTCGCGTTGCCCTGCCCGCCCTAACGCGACTGCGGCCATGAGATACAAACCTATTTGCGGGACTTTCATAATCTTCGCAGTGACGGGGCTTATGTTCTTCTGTTCCTTTCCGATTTGCGGTCAGGTCAGGGGACAACAATCCGATTCCGGGCTGGTGCTCCATTTCGACTTTGAGGGCGTGTCGTTCAGCAACATGGTGCCGGATTTGAGCGGACGGGGTAATCACGGCTGGCAATACAACGTAACGAACCAGCTCACGGTCAGCAACGGCGTGTTCGGAAGTCAGGCAGCGCAGTTCAGTTATGTGGGATTTCTCAGCAACGACTTTCCCAGCGTCTACCCGTTTTCGCAGTACATCGCCGTCACCAACCTGGCGGGGTTTGAGTACCTTACGAATGGCACGATCAGCCTTTGGGCTCGGTTTGATACCAACAATGACCGCGGGATGTACCTCCTCGATAACGGATACCGTGTGCTTTACGCGCCGGCAGCCTCCAACTCCTGGACAATCGGTCGTTCCTCCACGACCTACCTGAACCTGATCACCTATCCGCCGGATGGCAGTGCACGGAAGGTTGTGAGTTGGCCGAACGACGTCGTGCGTCCGGGCGGCTTGTCGCCGGACCTCTCCACGACCGCATTCCACCTCTATACCGTCACGTTCGACTGCCTGGCGAACCGGGCTGTCTCTTATTATGATGGTGTGCCCTGGCAGACGAACAGCATTGATCTCCCGTGGCTGCGAGTCTACGGCTCGGCATCGCTTCCCTGGCTCTGTATAGGTTCGATGTCGCACCTTGGCACCCCTTACTGGGGTGACGACAAGTATCCCAACTCTGCATATTTCGTGGGGCGGATGGACGACCTGCGGATTTATGATCGGACGCTTTCGGCGGACGAGGTGATGAACTTGTACCTCGGCGCCGGGAGCGGCGCCGAAGCACGCGACGTGGCGATTCGCAGGTCGGCCTCTAGTTCAGTCGAGGTGTCGTGGAGCGGGCGATCAAACACGGTCTACCAGGTTCAGTATCGTTCGGATGCTGCCACCCGAGGATGGACCAACATTGGCCAGCCAATAGCGAGTGACGAAGGACCAGATGTCTTCTATGACTCGATCATGGGCGCGAATAGTAAATACTACCGGGTTTGCCCCCTGCCATAGGAGATGCGTTGGGCTGTAGCATTGAAAGCCTGGAGCCGGGGGTTCCCGCTGTTCGTCAGGGGTGTGGTCCAATCCAACGGTGCTGGAATCCCGGCAAAGACATGAACAGCGCCAACCGCGAGATCTACCTCATGGGGGCATCGCTCGGCACGGGCAACCGTGGGGTGTCTGCTCTGGGTGCCTCACTGGTCAAGCTGGCGCGCGAGTATTGCCCGGACGCTGAGGTCCGGATGCTGCTGGGGCGCCGAACAAATACCCCCTTTCAGTTGCGGTCTAACGGACAGCAACTGCAGGTGGGGGTGGTCAACTACCGATTGTCCCCCGGCGCTAAGCCACGTGAACACTTTGCCCTGTGGCTCTTGTTGGCCTTCTTGTACCGGGTGTTTCCCTTGGAAAGCTGGCGGGACCTGCTCCGGCGTCGCCATCCCTTGATTCGAGCCAGCGCGCAGGCCGCATTTGTGGGGGACATTCGAGGCGGCGACAGTTTCAGTGACATCTACGGCCTCAAGAACTTCGTGCTGGGCTCGCTGGAAGTTCTGGCTGTTGTCCTGGTGAGGCGGGAAGTTGTTCTGCTTCCGCAAACCTACGGCCCCTACAAGTCATGGATATCTCGAAAGATCGCGCGATTTATTTTACGCCGCTCCTCTACAATCCTCTCGCGCGACCGGCAGAGCATTGCCACGGCAGAAGGCTTGGCCGGGAGACCCGGTAGTTGCCGTTTCTGTCCGGACGTGGCTTTTTCCCTCGAATCCCGTTTGCCCGAAAAACTCTGTATCGATCCACCTCTGCCGTCCTCGGTACTCAGCCCACCGGCCCCCGCCGTTCTCATCGGTCTGAATGTCAACGGGCTCATGTACCGGGGCGGGTATACTCGGGACAACATGTTCGGGCTGCGGTTGGATTATCGCGAGTATCTATCGTCGGTTTCAAGGGTGCTTTTGGCCGACCCGCGAAGGCATCTGCTGTTCGTGCCGCACACTTTCGCCCCGCCCGAAAGCGTGGAAAGTGATCCGGCCGCGTGTCAGGAGGTTCGCGCCGCCTTGCCGGCGGAATTGCAGGGTCGGGTGCATCTACTGGAAGGCGAATACGACCAGAGTGAGATCAAGTGGATCATTGGGCAATGCGGGTTTTTTATCGGATCGCGAATGCATTCCTGCATTGCCGCCCTGTCGCAGGGCATTCCAACCGTTGGCGTCGCCTACAGCAAGAAGTTTGCAGGAGTTTTTGACTCGGTTGGGGCCGCGGATTGGGTGGTGGACGGGAGACAGCTCGACTCTGCGCAGGCTGTAGCCAAGACGATGGAGATCCTCCAGGGGAGGGAGGCGCTCTGCGGGCCCTTAGCAGGCCGGGTGCGAGCCGCTCAAGCGGAACTCCAAACCACCTTTGAGCAGATGCTCGCGGCTGCTGTGGCTCCGAACGGCAAGCTCCGGATAACCGCCATGGCGTTGACCGCCTGATTGCATGCGCCAGCAGTGGTCCAATCCTCCACGGGGAACCCGCAATGCCAGGAGACAGGGCGGACTGCCGTCTATCCTGCTTCGGCACGGTTCCTCATGGGGCTTGGTTTTGGGCAGTGTTCTGGCGGTTCTCTACCCGGCCAGCGTAGCGGGTGCCAACGAGGCGTCCGCAGAGGGAGGCGAGCGGGGCGAGCTGACGTTGCGGGCCAGCGTTCACCAGCACGGGATCACCTGGTCGTTCGCGGCTCCGAGCCGGGTTGGGCGTTTTGTCAATGGGGATTGGTATGTAGTAGGGCCCACGGAGGTGGTAGCGATTCAGCCGAAGCCGCTTTGGGGCGAAGCCGTGAGCCCGCTAATCGATCGCGACTCGGTGCGGGAGACCAAGTATCCAGGCAAACAAGCGAGACACGGGTCGGTCATCAATCCTCCGGCAAAAAGCCGGATGGGTGGTTTCGACAGCCGGATTCCCTCAGGACGCTATGATCCGGGCCTTTTTGCGCACCTGCCGATCCGGATGAATCCCGGGGATTCGCTCGTCTCCACAATCAGCCGCCCCAACGAGGAGATCACCCGTTTCGGCGGACAGCACGTGGATCCGCTGAAGGTTGCGGCAGTTCTCACCTGCGTGGAGAAACCTCAGCCTGCCGATGCATTCCGGCCCTCGTTCTGCGACCCGAAGAACAGCGGCATCCACCTCGCTCGAAACCTCCGCCGTGATCGCCTGCTTAAGCTTCGGCGCACATCTTCGGCACCAAACAACTTGGATACCTACGTCAAGGCCGTCCAGAAACCCTGGCTGGATGTTGTCGAGTTCGGGTTTGCGGCGCCCGTCGAGAACCTCCCGCACTACGGGCAGGAAATGGCCCAGGTCGTCGGGGAGGCCAGTCTCCTGTTGTTGATGGATTACCCATCCGGGCAGAAAGAAGCACTCCTGGTCAACCTGGTCCAGGTCGGCATTGACCTATGGGGAACTGCCCGTGCCGGCATGACTTGGCCCGCTCACGGCGGGCTCAACAGCGGCCGCAAATGGCCCATCATCTTCGCTGGCCTCATGCTTGGTGATGCAGCTATGCAATCACCAACCAATGACCTTCCGGATCTCCATTTTGGCGAGGACGACCAGACGGCGCTCTGTCCCTACGAATACGACGGAATAACTTATTCCCAGGGCTGGACCGGTGCCAAGGCCATCTTCACAGGTCATTCCCTTGCCGGAACCGGGGGCGGGCGAGGTGAATGGGCAAGGGGCTGGGGGCCTGTGGACCTCTTTCCGCCATCCCGTTGGCCAAAGCGTGAGCGGGGCGGTCTGCCAAGCAGCGAAAGCTACCGGCGCGCCAATACGAGTGGCGCCTGGGTTAGTCAAGCGCTGGCGGCTCGCCTTCTTCACGCCGAGCCGGTCTGGAAGCATGATGCCTTCTTCGCTTACGTGGACCGCTGGATGACGGAGGACGACACCCCATTTCTCAGCGCGATCAAGGAAGCAGGGTTCGGTGATCTCACTCGCATCCCTCCTCGAACTTTTCAGCGCCAGGGACATATTTGGGGGCCGAAGTTCGTGCGAGAAATGTGGGAAGCCTATCGCGATCGGCTCCCGCCATCGGATTCCGGCCGGAGAAACGTGCCTGCAGCAGAAACCTGGAAGTGACTCGCCCCGTATCGGAAGTTGGCTGCCGACCGTGGATTTGAACCACGACTCAGAGAATCAATTTCTCCTGTGCTAGCCTTTACACCAGTCGGCGATGGTCCAATCTTGCAGAATTTCCCTAAATCGGTCAATTCCGTACTTGTGCGTCTCGATCGTCCCGCATTAACCCGACCGACGATGCCGTGCTGGCTGAATGTGCAAGGCTCGCTATGGTAAGAGTAATCATCGCCGCGGACATCTGCCCCATTGGCTCCAACCAGGCCTTGCTGAAGGCTGGCAATGCCTCCGCGCTGCTTACTGATTTGCTGCCTGAGATCGAACAGGCCGATATTGCAATCAGCAACCTCGAATGCCCGCTTATTGAGAAGCAGTCGCCCATTCGCAAGACCGGTCCTAACTTCGGTGAACCACCGGCGTGCATCCGAGGCATCCAGCAAGCCGGGTTTGATGTTCTCAACCTCGCGAACAATCATATTCTGGACCATGGACCCCAAGGTCTGCGAAGCACGATAGAAACCTGTAAGAAAGCCGGTATTGCGACGGTCGGTGCCGGAGAGAACCTGGAGGCAGCGCGCCGCCTTCTTGTCCTCCAGGCCGGCGGGCTGCGCATCGGTTTTCTTTCGATGGCCGAGCACGAGTTTTCAATGGCCACGGAAAAGTTCGCCGGCGCAAATCCGCTCGACCTGATAGATTTCGTCCGCAATACGCGTGAGCGCCGCTCAGATTACGACTACCTCATTGTCCTGCTCCACGGCGCGCACGAGTTCCAGCCCATCACACCCCGCATCCAAAACACCTGCCGGTTCCTCGTGGAAATGGGCGCCAACGCCGTAATTGTTCAGCACCCCCACACCTTGGGGGGATACGAAACTTATCGCGGCGGGCACATCGTCTACGGTCAGGGTGCGCTGCTGATGGACGAGGCGATCTACCGTGACCGCGCTTCCTTCCACGAAGGCTTCCTCGTGAAACTCACCGTTGCACCGGATGTCTCCTCCACGATGGAGATCATCCCTTTCACTCAGTCCAACCCGCAGCCGGGGGCGTGCCGGCTGCAGGGCGAGCGCGAAGCACAGTTCCAGCGCCGGCTTGAGGAGCGCAGCCGCAAGTTACTCGATGAATCCTTCGTTCAGGAGGAGTGGCTGCACTTTTGCGAACAGCACAAGCACGGTTACATTGCCAGCTTGCTCGGGTTCAACCGCGCGATGCACAAACTCAACCGAAACGGCCTCTTGTTCCGTCTCCTTTACGGCAAGAGTTCGCTGCTCGGTGTCCGCAACATCGTCCAGTGCGAGACCCATCGCGAAGCGATTCAAACGATCTTTGATGAAGGCATGCTTTAGGCCACAGACTGCGGACTACCCTTCTTCCGTGGCACCGCGGTATAGGGTTGGACATGCTGTTTCTGTTGCCTCACGGGAAAATGACACCACAGCGATGGGCCCCCCCCCCACACACCCTTCCCCTTCTTAAGTCATATGTATTGTGAGTCAATTCGGGGTCAATTACTTGCTGCCACGGCTGATTCAAGAAAAGCAGTAAGCCTTAATGCGGGTTGGAAGGAGCGTT
>DAOPPX010000092.1:0-20498 GCA_035358715.1 Verrucomicrobiota bacterium | reverse complement strand
AGGTTTTATGTCATCCAGGGACGTGAGTCCAGCAGAAAATGTCCAAACTCCAGAGGCGGCGGCAGAGCCCGCCGCCCGAATATCCGGCCGGCGCCGCAGCAGGTCGCGCGGAATGCCGGCGGCGACCGTCGCGGGCGGGGCCGGGATGCCGCCCGGCGCCGCCAGGCGCTGCCGCGCTTCCGCGGCGGTCTCCCCCAGCAGGAGCGCCAGGCCGTTCCGGCCCTGGCTGATTGCCGCCTCGATCAGCGGAATCTGGGCCTCGGTTTGCGCCAGTTGCGCCGTCGCCTGCTGAAAGTCGCGCTCGCTGGTCTCGCCCGCGCGGAACCGCACCCGGGCCAGGCGCAGGCTCTCCTGCTGGAGCACCGCGTTGGTTTGCGCAACGCGCAGCCGCTCTTGCGCCGTCCGGATATTGACGTAGGCGGCGGCAACGTCGGCGGTAAGGCTCACCAGGGCATCCTCGTAAGCGGCCAGCGTCCCGAAGTAAACCGCGCGGTCGGACTCGATGCCCCGCCGGTACTTGCCCCAGAAATCCATCTCCCAGGTGGCCGCAAACAGAACCTGGTCGGCCAGGTAATTGCGCTCGATGCCCGGGACCGACGAGACCATGCGATCGTTAAGCCGGGAATACGTCAGGCCGCCCGATATGCCCTGCTGCTGCGGGAACAAGCTGCCGACAGATTTGTTCAACTGGGCGCGCGCCTCAAGGATGCGCACCCCGGCGCTCTGCAACGAAAGGTTGTTGCGGCGGGCGGCCTCGACCAGTTCATCAAGCACCGGGTCATTGAACTGGCGCCACCAATAAGCCTCGGCCGCGCCGGCGCCCTGGCCGGCAACGGCAGCCTCCGGTGTCCAGCCGTCGGCAACCCTGGCCGGCGGCGCGGCGTATTCGGGGCCCACCTTGCACGAGCTGGCCGCCAGGCACAGAAGCAGGGCCGGCCCCGGGAACTTCGCGACGAGCCCCGCCAACCCGCCGGGGCGCCCGGGAGGTTCCGGGCCCGTGACCGCCGCCCCCTTGCCCGGCCGCCCGGCAAAAACCTCGCCGCCCGGCTCAACCCCCGGGCTCGAATTACCGTAGATTCCGTTCATGAGTGTTCCGTCCGGTTGGAGGCGTCCCCCCGCCGCAGCCCGGAGCGCGGGCATCCTGTCCGCTTTGGCTGTTCGTATCGTGCAAGCGGGCAGAATGCCCGCGCTCCGGCCTCGCAGGTATGAAATGTCCGGGTCAGGACCATGAACAGTGCGGATGTCTTTGTTGCGTATGCCATTCTCTTCTACTGACTTAGTCCATCCCGTGCAGTCCTCGGGTAAGCAAGGCGCCAGCCGCCAATTGCCTGGAATTGTAAAACCCGGTGCCGCGCTGTCGAGTCCCTTTTGTGAATGCCCCGGCAATGGATGCCAAACACGCCGCCGGGCGGGCGGGAACGTCCAAGCCCAGGCGTCCAGCCCGGCTCGCCCCCATCCTGCCCCCGTCGCTCCTCCGTCCTTCCTCCGTCCTTCCTCCGTTCCACCTCCGTTCCACCTCCGACCGCCGGTCGGAGGAGGGACGGAGGTGGAACGGAGGAAGGACGGAGGAAGGACGGAGGAACCACGGCAGAGGGATGGGGTATGGCGAGGGGGAAATCGGACTCGCGCCGTTCCAGCGGGTCAGGATGGGGCGTGCCAGTGCGGTGCGGGTGGAATGATCAGCGCACGGTCTGCCAGAGTTCGTTTCCAGCTCTGGCGGTTGATTTCAATCAGGTCTTGAGCGGAGCATCTCCAGAGCCTTCGCCACGACCCGCTCGGGGGTAATCCGTTTCAGGCACTGGTTATCCCCATCGCAGGGTGAATTCCGGTGGTTGTAGGCGGTGAGGCAGGGCGAGCAGGGCAAGGGCACATGGAAGCAAAACGAGTTCTTCGGCAGCGGCCCGTAGAGAAGGGGAGTTTCCGGGCCGAACAGGACGATGGTGGGGATTGGGGCAAGAGCGGCGAATTGCCCGGGACCACCGTCGTTGGTGATCAGAAGCGAAGCGCGATGGAAGATTGCCAGCAGGTGACGCACGGATTGGGTGTATCCGGTCAGGTCAATGCAGTTCGGATTTTGGCAGTATGCCACAACCGCCTGCCCGATGGGCTTGTCGGCGGGCAGTCCAATAATGCCGACTGCATGCCCTTCCCGGAGGAGGGATGCGCAGAGTTGAAAGTAGTTCTCGCGCGGCCACGCCCGTATCGGCAAGAGCCCGCCGCTGGGATAAACGAGCACGAGACTCTTGTCTTTGATTGGGGGGAAGTCAGCGTGGAGCCTTGCCGCAATCTGCGGCAACTCCTCGTTGGGAAACGCCAGCATTGGGGGTGGCTCACACGCCACGGCGGCCGCGTCCTTGCCCCGTGGCACGGTTTCGGATTCGATCGCCGCGACCAGCGTGAGGAATTGCAGCGAAAGGTGGCGGTATGGGTTGTAGAGCACCGGCCGATTGATGAACGATCCACGGTAGAGGCCCTCCTGGGTGTGGCGATGAAATCCCACGCGCAGCGATGCCCGGGACAGGCCGGAGAAAATACTGCTCACGCGCGCGAACAACTCGCAGTCAATTACCACGTCGAACTTGAGCGAGCGCAGAGTGCGCAGGACCCTCAGGCTGTCGGCGGCGAAACGGCCCAGCGAACGGTCGTCGAGGGTCAGCACATTTTCCCGGGGTATGATCCCCAACAGGTCCAGCACCTCGCGATTCCTGCCGAACAGCAAGGCATGAATTGAGGCACCCGGATAAAGGGTCTTGAGGCGGGCAAACATCGGATGCGCCAGCACCAGGCTGCCCATTTCCGAGAGCAGAATAACTAGAATCCTGCGCGGCGGCTTGGCGACAACCGGCTTTGGGCCTAGCCGGTGGAGGAGTGAGAGTGCAGCGCACACGGGCACCCCTACGCAACGATCAACGGCCCGCTGAAACCCGACATTCATAGAGTGCAGAATTGGTCCGTCACGACCGGGACCTGCCAGGGGTCAGGAACCGTCGTGAGCGGTTCGTGACCCGGACTTTGCCGCGCCGCGCCAGTTCCGGGTCTGACGCAGAAGTCTCCAAGTGGTTTTCATGGGCGCCGGGACTGTTGACGGCTAGAAAAGAGTGTAGATAAAGGGCGCCAGGCCGGTGCCGGACAGCATGACCAGCAGGCCAAAAATCAGCAGCAGCACCAAGATGGGCAGCAACCACCACTTCTTGTTCTGCGCCAGAAACCCCCACAACTCCTGGACCAATCCGCCGCGCGGCGGTTCGGCTGCGGCCTTCTCGAACTCATTTTGCGGTTGTTCTTGCATACGTGTAGTTCCTGCCCCTAGGGCGGCGTTAGTACTGGCGGAAATAGCTGCGCACATCCTGCGGTGCGGGCTTGGGCAGCCAGTAAGTGGTTCCGGATGAAGCGGGCTTGCGGTGCAGCAGGTCCCGCCCGCGCAACCGGAAGAACACAGCCACCGGCGTGATCAGGCCGTAGAACATGACCAGCAACATCACCAGCGAAATCACCCAGCCGATGGGGAATGCCACCACCATCCACCCCACAAACAGCCAGCGCACGGCGGGGGGCCGGACCAGTCCCAGCAGGCCGATCACCAGGGCGAGGCTGATCAGGACCAACCCGACCGTGGGATGCCGGCGCACCAGGTATTGGTAGGCGCCAAAAGCCAGGAAAAAGATGAGCCAGGCGGCGGCAAACTGGCGCAGGGCCTTGGCCGTCGGCTTAAATGGGATGTCGGACCAGGTCATGCGGCTAGATCATTTAAGAATAAGGACAGCCATGAAAGTGCGGGTCAATCAAGCTCGAATTGGGCCAGGTATTTCTCCCGTTCGGCCGCCGTCACCGCCTGATTCATCTGCTCTTTGCGCAACACGAAATCCTCCAGCACCAGCGCGTCCATGTCCGTGGCCAGGAAGCACCGATAGGCTTCCTGGGGCGTGCATACGATTGGCTCGCCCCGCACATTGAAGCTGGTGTTGACAATCACCGGGCAGCCGGTCAACTGCTCGAAGGCCTTCATGAGGCGGTAATAACGCCCGTGCCGCTTTTCGTCCACGGTCTGCACCCGCGCGCTGTAGTCCACGTGCGTGATAGCCGGCAGGGTGGAGCGCACGACGTTGACGCGCTGGCGCAAGTCCGGAGCCGTGGCCATCCTCTGCCGGTCGGCTTCCGAAAGCGCCGCGCGATGCTTCTCCAGCACCGGCGCAACCAGCAGCATGTAGGGACTCTCCTGGTCGGCCCGCATGGCGAAGTAATCGCTCACCCGCTCCTGCAGAACGCAAGGCGCGAAGGGCCGAAAGCTCTCGCGGAACTTGATCTTCAGGTTCATGGTGGCCTGCATGGTGGTGTTGCGCGCATCGCCAATGATGCTGCGCGCCCCCAGCGCCCGCGGCCCAAACTCCATCCGGCCCTGGAACCAGCCGACAATCTTGCCATCGGCCATCATCCGCGCCACGGCGCCGAGTAACTCGCTCTCGTTCTGATACCGTTGGTGCGGAGCCCCCGCCGCCGCCAGGAACTGGCCAATCTGCTCGTTGTCGTAGCGCGGCCCCAACAGGCTGCCGTTCTGGCGATCATGGCCGTTGGCCTGGCGCGGCTTGTCCATCAAATGATACCAGACAAACGTGGCGGCTCCCAACGCGCCGCCCGCATCGCCCGCCGCTGGCTGAATCCAGATACGCTCGAACGGCCCCTCGCGCAGCAGCAGGCCGTTGGCAACGCAGTTGAGGGCCACGCCCCCGGCCAGCACGAGGTTCTTCATCTGTGTCTGCCGCCACACTTCGCGGGCCATGCGCATCATGATCTCCTCGGTGACCTTTTGAATGCTGGCGGCAAGGTCCATGTGCCGCTGTTCCAGCATGGATTCCGGGTGCCGCGGCGGCCCGCCAAAAAGCCGGTGAAAGCGCTCGTTGGTCATCGTCAGCCCCTGGCAGTAGTTAAAGTACTGCATGTCCATCCAGAAGCTGCCGTCCGGTTGGAGCCGAATCAGATGTTTGAGAATCAAATCCTGATAGATCGGCTGGCCGTAGGGGGCCAACCCCATCAGTTTGTATTCGCCGCTGTTGACCTTGAAACCGCAGTAGTAGGTGAAGGCTGAATAAAGCAGCCCCAGCGAATGGGGAAACTGCAATTGTCGCAACAGGCGCACCTTGTTGCCCTCGCCAACCCCGAATGTGGCCGTGCTCCACTCGCCCACCCCGTCAATGGTCAGGATGGCCGCGCGGTCAAAGGGGCTGGGGAAGAACGCGCTGGCAGCGTGGCTTTCATGATGGTCGGTGAAAACCAGCCGGGCGTTCCGGGCGGTGTGGAACCGCTGCCGCAGCGTGCGCCGCATGTGCAGCTTGTCTTTGAGCCAAAGCGGCATCGCCAGTCGAAAGCTCTTGAACCCCGCAGGCGCGTAGGCCAGATAGGTCTCCAGCAGCCGGTCAAACTTCGTCAGCGGCTTGTCATAAAAGGCAACGTAATCCAGCGCCTCCGGCTTGATGCCGCCTTCCTTCAGGCAGTAGGTGATGGCGTTGGCCGGAAACCCCGGGTCGTGCTTCTTGCGAGTGAACCGCTCTTCCTGGGCTGCCGCCACAATATCCCCGTCCACGACCAGCGCTGCCGCGCTGTCGTGGTAGAATGCCGAGATGCCCAGAATTGTTGTCATTCGATCCGCAAAGGCAGAAATCTAGGTAAAGGAAAGCGGGGGTGCTGTAAAGCAGGCTTGCACATCTCTACGGTGAGGCGGTGAAGCTGCAACCAGATAACGGAACGGTGGAGCATTCCTGCCCCCCACCTCGGGTTTCTCACTTTGGCGGAATTGTTGGCAGCGAATGGTGCAATTGCAGGATGCGCATGGTATGAGGGGACGTTTCCAGAACGTGGGGTGCCTGGAAGCACTTGCGGCTTGGGATGGTCCATCGGGTGCAGGCGGCTTTGCGTGTGCTTATGTGCCCACCGGCCGCTGGGTGCTCGGATGGAGCTTGAATCGGTCAAAGACGATCTTGGTCTGGGGCACGAGCACTGGCTTGGCTACCCCGCCGTTGAGACTGATGCTTAACCCCACCAATCCGGCGAACATTACCAGATCGGAAACGAGTGCGCCAAAGACTGCAAAGAAGAAGACGGTCTTTACGAAGAAGAAGGCAAACAAAAAGTTGTTGGCAGAGCGGTAGGCCGGGTCACCGAACTGGCAATTCTGATAGGTCACCCGGAGGCCGGCCCACAGGAACCAAAGGAAGCCAATCATGCCGAAAATGCCGAATGGGATTAGGACCGAAAGGGGACCATTGTGATAGTTGCCGACGAACTGGGCACCGTCCCCGCTTCGGGTGTCCTGCATGGCGGTCAACTCCTTGCCGCTGAAACTGTAGCCCTTGCCCAGGATAAGGTATTCCGGGATTTGCGGAATGAGCTCTCGCCACATTTTCAGGCGCCATTCGGAGGAAACGACAGCGCTCATCCTGGCGGCAGGGTCAATATTGACGGGCAGAAAAGCCAGTGAACGTTGCACCGCGAACGGCATTCGGTTCGCAAATGTAATCGTCAGGGCCCCCCCGAGAAGCCCGATGAAAATCAGGATTGGCAGCATCCGTGTGTGGTGCAGACGCTCGAGGTAGAACAGCACTGCGAACGTCAAAACGAAAATGATCACTAATGATCGAAAGCCGCCCAACAAGCCGCCGAAGATGCTGGCGGTAAAGATGATTGCCCGCCAGGGCTTGCCTGATCCCATGAATATCCCGCGGATGCCATAAAGGGCCAGCATGGCGGTAAAAATCGCCTGGCTGAAGAACGCAAAGCCAGTGACCCGGACTGGGCCTTCGAAACTTGCCCCCTGCAACGCCGCCCAGCCGGAACTCAACAACGGAAACACCAAGTAAACGAAGTTGAAGCCCGAAGGGAGCACCAAGGGCAAATCACCAAAACCCATAGTGGCACCCCCCAGGAAAAAGAGTGCCACATAGAGCCCCGCCCGTTTTGGGGGAATCTGACGGCTGATGAGTGCGAAATACCCAATAATTGTCGCAAAGATCAGGATGTAGTTCTTGCCGCCGTAGTTGCTGCTGCCCAGGGATTTGATGCCGATGCCGCCCGTGAGCCGCATCGTAATCAGGACCACGAGGGCCAGGAACAGCAGCGGCCACGCCACCGACGGCACATGCAGGAACTTCATGTTGCGGTTAATGGTGTACTGCAGCACACCGATGGCAAAACTGATTGCGACCATCGCCAACCAGAGTGGCGGGCGACCCGGCAGAAAGAACAGCACCGCCGACATGTTCCAGGAGGCAATGAGCCATGGATGGTGCCACCGCAAGAAGAAGGGAATCATCAGGACGAAGATCAGGATCCCCACAACCGCAACTGTGGCGAAATCCAGCGGATTGGCCAGCAGATAACCAAGTGTCACCGCCAGCGGCAGGCAAAGCCCATAGACGATGAGGGACCGAAAAAGTGCCGATGCATTAGACATTATGACTTAGCCAGTTCCGCGCTACGCCTTAATATACTCCGTATTCAGTTCGACGCCAACGTCCAGCTCTTCGGCAGGCACGCGGGCGGTGGCCGGCAAGGCGCCATTCAGAGCGACGCCCAGCCCCAGCAAGCCGGTGAAGTAGAAGATGTCCGAGTGCAGGGAGCCAAAGCCGACAAAAAAGAACAAGGCGCGAGCGGCAAAAGCTGCGAGCAACAGCGCGTTTACAGTCTGATAAGCTGGGTCGCCGAACTTGTAGTTGGAGTAGAGCGTTCGTACCCCTGTGCCCAGGAACCAAAGGAAAGCAATCATCCCGAAAACCCCGAAGGGAATGAGAGTTGAAAGCGGCCCGCTGTGATAATCGCCGGCCACAAGCGATCCGCTGGGCGTACCTCCCTGACGCCGGTACGCCGAATGTTCGGCGAGGTAGAGGTCGTTTGGATCAAGTGCATAACCCTTGCCAAGGAATAGATACTTGGGAACCTCCGGCAGGACCTGCTTCCACATGTCCACACGCCATTCGACCGAGACCTGCGCGCTCTGCTTTGCGGCAGCGTCAAATTTGCCCGGGAGGAAGCAAAGCCCGCGTTGCGCTACCAGTGGCAGCTTGTATGCCTGGGGCAGGACGATGGCGCTTCCCACCAAGACCACACCCAACAGGATCGGCAGGTAGCGTGTCCGATGAAGTCCTTCCAGGTAGAACAGGGCGACAAAGGTCAAACCGAAGAGCACCACATAGCTGCGGAATCCGCCTCCCAACCCCGCAGCGAAGACCAACAGAAAAACCAACACGCGCCACGGGCGCGTCAAATCCAAGATCCCACGAATGCCAAAACGCGCCAGCAGGTATGTATAAACCGCGCTCGCGACTATGGAAGTTCCGCGGATGCGAACCAGGCTTGGGTTCAGGCCTGCCTGGTATGCAATCTGGTCCCCAGCATAATTCGTGGAGAAGATGTAAAGGAGAAAATGGAATTGGGGGCCGGCCAGGAGGGCAAGGTCTGCAATGGCGTAGGTCAGCCCGGAAAGAAAGAAACACCCCACGTAAAGCCCGGCTCGGTGCGGGGGGATGCGCCGGCTGGTCAAAACAAAATAGCCCGCAATGCCCATCAGCAAGTTAACGTATCGGCTTCCGCCGTATTGCGAAGAACCCAGGCTGCGGACGCCAATCCCTCCTGTCAGGAAAGCGGTCAGCACCGCCACGGCAGCCAAGGCCAGCAAGGAGTAGGTTACGGGGGAAATGTTAATGAACCGAGCTTTGGGATTAACCGCGCGGTTGAGAACTGCGAACAAAAGGCCAATACAAGTCATCACCATCCATAAGCCAGCCCGTCCCGGCAGCACAATCGGGTTGATGGCCGAGTTCCAAAGGAAGATCAACAACGGGTGATACCACCGCATCAGCAAGGGAACGCAAAGCACGCCCACGACCGCCAGCACCACTGCCGTGTTGCCGAGCTCCAACGGCTCGGCAAGGAAATACCCAACGAGCACCGCCAGGGGCAGGGACAGCCCCATGATCAAATGTGACCTGGGGACATGTATTGCATTCGCCATTATCCAGAGTGATCAAGCCAAACCCGATGCCCTGAAGCAAGTCCTTAATCTCTTCATCCCCTGCGTTAGGCCAGCTTCTTGAGCATGGCGATTTCTCTGCGGAGGATGTCGGCGCGCTGGTTTTCGGGGAACCTGCCGAGCGACTCGTTCTCGACACAGAGGTCGCCACGATACTTGGCTTTGCGCAGGAGCTTGACGATGCGCTTGAAATCAATGTCGCCCTCGTAGATGGGGCAGCAGTACTTGCCGTATTCCCAACCCATCTCGCGCCGCACATTCCGCTTGTCGGCAGGGTAGCCAATGCTCTTGCAGTGGGTGTGCACCACCCGAGGGGCGAACTTCTGGTAGATGGGATAGAGGTCGTTCACCGGATGCCCCCACCAATAGAAATTCGCGCTGTCGAGCGTCAGGCCGAGGTGATCGGACCCGACGCCGTCGAAGAGCTTGTCCAGAAACTCGGGGTTGTTGGTGACCTTGCCGTGGTTCTCCACGCCGTAGCGGATGGGCGTGCCCTCGACCAGAGCGCAGAGGCGTTTGCAGGCGTCCACAGCAAACGGGAGGAATTGGTCTCCGTCCAGCTTGCGGGGCACGACGTCAATGCGGATGACGTTGACGCCGAGTTGCCGGGCGGCCTGGACAAGACGGCGCGCGCAGTCGAGTTCCTGATCGAGGCGCTCGTCAAGGCGGTTGGCCATCATGAAAGCCGTAATGCGGCAACCGGCGGCGGCGAGGTCCTCTTTGAGAGTTTGGATGCCCTCGGGGGTGGCAAGGCTGTATTTCCGCTGCGGATGAAACAAGTGGGCGCACGAGAGGTCGAGTTCGACGTTGACTTCAGCGCCTTCCGCGCCGAGCGCTTTCATGGAGGACCAACTATCGGGCAAGCCGGCGGCTTTCAGGTGCAGGTCGCGGCAGCCGACGGGCCATTTCCTCTTCTCCGCGGCCAGCAGCGGGCCGGTTGAAGGCAGGACCCCGGCGGACAGTGCCAAGCCGGCGGTCTTGATGAAGTTGCGGCGTGAGAGTGAGTGTGAGATTGAGGTGTTCATGGTAGAATCCACTTGTCGAATTCGGGGTTGCCTTGCAGGGCAGCAGGGCATCGGCTGTCCGGACCGGGCATGACCGGGACTGACATGACCTTGGGGCGGGACTATAGCCCTGACGGGAGCTTCGGGAATGCCTTGTGCGGCTCCTTCTGGTACCAATAGC
This sequence comes from Verrucomicrobiota bacterium, assembly GCA_035358715.1. Taxonomy (GTDB): domain Bacteria; phylum Verrucomicrobiota; class Verrucomicrobiia; order Limisphaerales; family UBA8199; genus UBA8199. The sequence continues at coordinate 10,294 of DAOPPX010000092.1, read as the reverse complement.
CGACCGAGGCGATATCGTCCTGTAGCGGCAGGTACCGCCCGCCTTCCTGCCAGCCCAAAGCCTGAATAGTGACCTTGAGGTCCTTTTCAAAGCGCACCGGGTCGGGGATGTGCCATCGGTACAGGCCGAACCGCTGGCCTACCTCGTAGATTTTGTCCGGCGGCAGGACTTGCGCCAGGCCGGTGTAGGGTGTGCAAAACACCTGGTACTTCTTGGTGTCGCGGTTCTCGAAGTTGTAGGAGCCGCAGAAGTAATCCTCCGTGCCGGTTCCGCAGATGGTCGGGAATTGCTTGTCACCATCCATGAAGAACTTGATCTCGCCCTCACCCCACCAGCCGGGGCTGTGCACCTCCCAGGCGAGGTAGGTGCCGACGTACTGGCCCTGTCCCTCGACGCCGTCGAGGATCGTATAGAGGCCCTTCTGCTGGAGCGGGGATTCGCGGCGGAACTGCGCATGGAAATACGCGGCGTCTTTCGGCACCGCAGCGAGGGCATAATTGATCTGGTAATAGAGGACCATGTCCTGCTCATCCGTATTCTCCAGGGTGATCCTGGCTTTCTTGCGGAAAGGCATCTGCCAATAGCAGTTGAAGGCGCTGCCGGGGTTGACGCAGACCGCCAGCGAGTTGATCTGGCAATACTTGCCCCAGCCGCAGGCGAAAAAGTCGCCGACCGGGCACTCGACGGACGGCTCGGTCTCGTTATCCCAGTAGAAGCGGATGATCGAGCGGCGCCAGTTGCCAGTGGGCGTCATCCAAATCTGCTGGATGAAGCCCGGCCCTTTGATCTCGCCCAGCGTAAAGGTCGTCTTGGCCTTGATGCGGACCGAGGGGGAGACCTTCCAGCCCTGCCCCAGATCCCGCGCCGCGCCCTGGCCGGTCCCCTCGGTCGCCATACCAGCCTTGCCCTTCTCGCCGGTGAAGTTCTCCGGGCTAATGGAGCGCGACTGCGCCTTTGAGACGCGATAAAGGTTGCCGAGGTCAACATCGCCCCCGCTGAACGGGGCGGCTGTGGCGATGGCGCCAGTAACGCAACACCCGACCAGAACCGAGAGCGCAGCAGGAGAGGAACGGAGTTTCTTCATACTAAGGTTCTTGCAGCTAAGCATAGAGACTAACCGACCGCCCACCGGAGCCACCGGCTCCCGGCGGGAACAACGTGTCACTTCTACTCCAGGCCCCACACAGACGCAAGCAAGGAATGGCAAGTGCCCCGCGCGGGGGCGCGGTCTTTCGTCTTGAGGGGCTCACGAGCGAAGGGGCGTAAGGCACTGACTGGATGTCACGCCCCATCGGACCACAGGAGGTTGCGACGAATGGCTATTCTTGACCGCTGGCACCCTCCGGTTCAGGAGCGCAAAGTGCGTCAAAATGTCGGGGGGGCCTTTGCCAGCAGTGCGTCACGCCCCCAATGCATGAGCCGCCCTGCCGCACTTTGCGCTTTGCGCGGCGCGCCGCTGCTCGCATATTCCTCGCCAATGGCAACCGAACCTCTGCTCCAGCTTGATTTGCCCGGCATCCCCAGGCTAAAGAGCGGCAAAGTGCGGGAAGTCTTCGACCTGGGCGACCGCCTGCTCTTTGTTGCCACCGACCGCATTTCGGCCTTCGATTGCATCATGCCCAATGGCATCCCTCGCAAGGGCGAAGTGCTGACCCAACTCTCGCATTTCTGGTTTGCGCAGACGGAGGGGTTTCAACCCAACCATTTGCTCGCCCGCGCCAACGACCCCTTGCCGCCCAGCCTTCAGCCGTATTCCGCCCAACTGGCCCGCCGCAGCATGATCGTCAAGAAAGCCAGTCCACTCGCCATTGAATGCGTCGTGCGCGGCTACCTCGCCGGCTCGGGCTGGAGAGAATACCGCGAGCAGCAAACGGTCTGCGGCCTCAAGCTGCCGCCCGGCCTGAAGGAGTCTTCCGAATTGCCCGCGCCGATCTTCACCCCGGCCACCAAGGCTGACTCCGGCCATGATCTGAACATCTCGTTCGACGAGGCCGCCCGCCTGGCGGGTGCCGACCGCGCGGAGGAGGTCCGGGCTGCCAGCCTCAAGCTTTACGGCTTTGCCCGCGACTACGCGCGCCGCCGAGGCATCATTATTGCCGACACCAAGTTCGAGTTCGGCCTTGTCAACGGCCAACTCGTCCTGATAGACGAAGTCCTGACGCCCGACTCCTCCCGCTTCTGGCCCGCCGACCAATTTCAGCCCGGCGCCAGCCAGCCCAGCTTCGACAAGCAGTTCGTCCGCGACTACCTGGAAACGCTGAGCTGGGACAAGACCCCCCCCGCGCCACCGCTTCCGCCCGAAGTCGTCGCCCGGACGCAGGCCAAGTACCTGGACGCCTACGAGCGATTGACCGGCCACAAGCTGGCATGAACCAACTGGTCGAGGACTTTCTCCAGTACGTCCGCCACGAACGCGGGCAGGCTGAGCATACCCAGAAAACCTACGCCCTGTTGCTGGGCAAATTTGTCACCTGGGCCGAGAAACAGGGGCTTTCCGGGTGGCAGTCCGTGGAACTCTCGCATCTGATGGCCTTTCTCCAGCACGAGCGCGAACGCGCCCTCGCCAACCAGCCCAAAGACTCTCCCCGGCGCCTCAGCAGCGAAAGCATCTACGTCGAGATAGCCGCCTTGAGGGCCTTTTACCGCTTTGCCGAGAACGAGAAGCTCCTGCCGGCCAATATTGCCGAGAATCTCTCGCTGCCGCGACGCTGGCAACGCCTGCCCAAAGCCCTCACCAGCCAGGAAATCGAGAAACTGCTCGCCCCGGAAACCCCGGAGACGCCGCAGAACCTCTGCGACCACGCAATCCTCGAACTCGCCTACGCCTCGGGCCTGCGCCTGGCCGAACTCCGCAACCTTCGGCTCGAGCAACTCCACCTCGCCGCCGGGTTCGTCACGGTCATCGGCAAAGGCAACAAGGAACGCGTGGTGCCGCTGGGAGGCAAGGCGGTCGCTGCGATGGAGCGTTACCTGGCCGCGGGCCGGCCAAAGCTTGTCACGCCGCGCACTCCTGCCAACGTGTTCCTCACCAAACGCGGCACCCCGTTTGCGCATGTGACCATGTGGTTGCGCATCAAACGGCGGGTGCGTCGGGCCGGCATCGCACGCAACATCACCCCCCACATGCTGCGCCACAGCTTCGCCACCCATCTGCTCGACCATGGAGCCGACCTGCGCGTTATCCAGGAACTCCTCGGCCACGCCAGCATCAGCACCACCGAAGTCTATACCCACGTGGCCGCGACTCGCCTGCGCGACGTTCACCGGAAATACCACCCGCGGCCGTAGCCTCCGGCCCCCTTCCTTTCCCCGCTGTGGAACCGGGCGGCATCTGGAACGCCCGGATACACCGGCAATTCCCGGCAGCCGGGGGCCCGGTTGGTCCACGGCTCGTGCCGGGGAGGGCGCGCCGCAGCGACCGCGCCCCGGCTGCGGGGCGCGGGGCGGGGCGTCAGCGGCTGACGATTTCGGGCAGCTTGAAGATCGGCAGGAACATGCAGATGACCATGCCGCCGATGACCACGCCCAGGAAAACGATCAGGATCGGCTCGATCAATGCAGTCAGGCCCGAGAGCGTCGTTTCAATCTCGTCGTCCAGGAAATCCGCAATACGTTCAAGCATGTTGTCAATCTTGCCGGTTTGTTCGCCGGCGGTGACCATGCGCACGATCATGCTGGGGAACACAGGATGCTTGGCGAGGGCGGTGGCGATGCTCTCTCCCTCTTCAATATCCCCGGCCGCCGTCTTGATGGCCTTCTCCATGACCACATTGCCCACCGTCTGGGCGACAATCTGGAGCACTTCCAGAATGGGCACGCCGCTGCGGATCAGCGAAGCCAGCGTGCGGGTGAACCGCGCCAGACAGATCTTGTGCGCCAGGGTTCCAAACAGCGGCAGCCTGATGCGCCGTGAATCCCAAATCCACCGCCCCGTCGGGGTCTTGATAAAATACAGCCAGCCGTAAACCGCGGCACCCCCCGCCAGCGCCACCAGAAACAGGTAGTGCTTCACGAAGTTGCTGATGTTGATCAAGTACTGCGTCGGCGCGGGCAAGGCGGCGTTGAAACTTCTGAAGATCTCCCCGAACACCGGCACCACTTTCACCAGCAGGAAGATAGTGATCAGGATCGCCACGACCGTCACGACCGCCGGGTACATCATCGCCGATCTGACCTTCTTGCGCAGCCGGGCCGTATTCTCCAGGTAGGTCGCCAGCCGGGCGAGAATCTCCGCCAGCAAACCGCCCTTTTCACCCGCCGCGACCATGCACACATAAAGCCTGTTGAAGGCCTTGGGATGCTTCTTCAAGGCATCGGAGAAACTGTCACCGCTTTCCACGCGCGCGCACACGTCGTGAATCACGTCCCGCATCACTTTGTTGGTCGTCTGCTCCGCCAGCGCCTGCAGGGACTGCACCATCGCCAGGCCCGCGTCAATCATCGTGGCCAGTTGGCGGGTGAAGATCACCAGGTCCCCGAGCGCGACCCGGCCGCCGCTGGTCCGGCCCTGCTTGCCCACCCGCTCCTGGATTGAGACCACCAGCATGTTTCGGTTCAGCAGCGCCACAATCGCCGCCTGCTCCGTCGCCGCCTCGACCGAACTGCGTATTTCCCGGCCGGAAGCGGTTTCCCGCGCTACATAGACAAAGGAAGCCATAATATGGGTCTGTTCAGTCCTGACCGCCCCTGGCCTCAGCCGGCCAGGACGGTTAATGTCAATTTGCCGTACATCCGATAATGCTCCCTCTCCAGCAGCCTTTGTTCCAAAAAGGTGGAAACGGCTAAATACCGCAACCACATCCGGGGCCTGGGATTGGTCTTGCCATTCGATTCCTGGCCCTGCTGCCCGCCGGCGCGCCCCGCGGGGCCTTGGCCTGAGTCCTCCAACCCGCTGCCTTGCCTCTGTTCCTCCGGCCTTGCTCAGCATTTTCCATTTTCCATCGCCGGGAGAGGTGGAGACGGCGGCAAAGCGGCCTTGCCTGCCCCGAATTGTTACAATCCCCACCTCCAATTCCGGACAAGGCTGAGTGGCGCAAAATACCGAAAATAGTTATTGTCAAAGGAGGTGCGATGCCATACTTATTGATGGAAATGCACCGGTTTTGGTGCGAGGGCAAACCGGTTTTGTCCTCAGAAATGCATAGTCATAGTTATACAACAAACACACGATCAAGATCGGAGGAACGAATGAAGTATAATAAATGGACAGTAGCTTTGGCCGCCCTCGGGGTGGTCAGCTTGGCATCCGCTGCCAAAGCCGATGAGGGTTTAAGCTCGGTGCAAACCGCGCTGGCATCCACAACCCTCAGCGGATACGTGGATACCTCAGCACAGTGGAACTTTGGCTCAGGCAATAACTACCTGCCGCCCTACAGGTTCGGCGGTACCGACAAGGCTGATGGCTTCAACCTGAATGTCATCCAGTTGCGCATCGAAAAGCCGCTGGACGAGCAGGACTGGGCGGCCGGCTATCGCGCCGACCTGTGGTTCGGGCCGGATGCCAATGTGCTGGGCACCTCATCATACGGCTGGGGGAACGATAGTGACTTCAACATCCGGCAAGCCTACGTCGCCCTACGCGCCCCGGTGGGCACGGGTCTCGACTTCAAGATGGGCGTCTTTGACAGCATCATCGGATACGAATCCATCGAATCAGGCAATAATCCCAACTTCACCCGCTCATACGGCCATTCCATTGAGCCGGTGTCGCACACTGGCTTGCTGGCCAGCTATCGCTTCTGCGAGTGCTTCAGCGCCTCGGCGGGTGTAGCCAATACGTGGGGCAACACGATCAACGAACGGGCCTTCAATCCGCTCTGGTCCAACGATGCCCGGGCTGAGTCTTATAAGAGCTACATGGGCTCGATCGCTTTTACCGCTCCAGACAGTTGGGGATTCCTGTCCGGCTCGACCTTGTATGGCGGGATCGTGAATGGGTTCGGCTCGTCTGGCAACTACGGCGAAACGGTGACCAGCTACTATGTTGGCGCCACGGTCGCTACGCCGGTGACCGGTCTCCGGGCTGGTGTGTCGTTTGACCAAATCAACATCCATCACGTGGACAACGACAACTGGTCTCTCGCTGGCTACCTCTCTTACCAGGCCACCGAGAAGCTCAGCCTCCACGCTCGCGCGGAATACTACATGGACACAGTGGATGGCGGAGGCACGTTGCTTTACTGGACACCCGTGGGCAAGGCTGAAGTGCTGGCCCTCACGGCCACCGTTCAGTACGATCTGTGGAAGAACGTCATCAGCCGCCTGGAATTCCGCTGGGATCATTCCCTCAACGGCAACCATCTGTTTGGTGGCGACACAGATGATGGCAACGGTGGCGCACACCTGAAGAACGCCTGGATGTTGGCTGCCAACGTCATCTACAAGTTCTAACCTGAGTTAGAATCAATCCTGAGACCCCCTCCGAGCAAATCGGAGGGGGTTTTGCTTTGTATGTTGGCCGGCCAAAACCTGCGGCCCGCCTGCCGGCCTCGAGCTCAATCTCCCAGCAGCTTCTTAAGCGTGTCGCGGGCTTTGGCCTCGCGCGAAGCGTTTCCGGCGGGCGGGACATAGTCGCGCCGGACGAACTCGAAGTATTCGCAGTAGTTGGCCAGATGCTTCTCGGCGACCGGTTCGGAGCGGCGGTCGCGGCACTGCTCGGCAACCCGCGGATCGTAGCTGACGCAGTTAAGGCACACCTTGAGGTCCGAATTGCAGCGTTCGCAGGATTCCGAACGGCCCGGGGTTCCCCGCAGCGTGTATTCGGTGCCGCATTTCCAACAATGTCGGGTCATTGCCATACGGCTCAATATAATCCGGCGGATATTCAATGCCAGCAGGGATTAGGCAACCGGATAATCGGTCCACCGGCTTGTCAAACTCGCCGTGTTCGCGCCCAAGCGGCCCCCTCGGTGGGGCGTCCTCACCAACGGTTGGTCGAGCTTGATGGGCCGGTGCGAAGTAGCCGGAACCCGCACTTGGGGCTTGTCTTCCGCCCCGGTTTGTCGTCTAACCATCCGATGCCAGACTGGATTGCTGTTGTTCTGCTTGGGATTGTGGAAGGGATCACTGAGTTCCTGCCGATATCATCCACCGGCCACTTGCTCATCGCCGAAGACTGGCTGCACATCCGGCAGACTGACCTCTTCAACGTCGTCATCCAATCCGGCGCAGTGCTGGCGGTGATTCCGCTCTTCCACCGGCGGTTCCATCAGCTGCTTTTCCGATGGCGCGAGCCGGCCACGCAGGACTATGCCGGGAAACTGGCGCTGGCCTTCGGGCTCACCGGCGGCCTCGGGTTCATTCTGGAGAAGCAGGGCTTCCAGTTGCCGGAGCAGCTCGTCCCGGTGGCCTGGGCATTGGTGGCCGGCGGCATCGGTTTTGTCGGCGTTGAAGCCTGGCTCCGCGGTCGCACACTGAACGACCAGGTCACCTGGGTTATGGCCGTCGCGGTCGGTCTTGGCCAGGTTCTCGCGGCGGTCTTTCCGGGCGCCTCGCGTTCGGGCACGACCATCCTGCTTTGCCTGCTGCTTGGCCTGGCGCGGCCCGCGGCCACGGAATTCTGCTTCATTGTCGGCATCCCGACCATGCTGGCGGCGGGCGGCCTGAAGATCTTCAAGGCGCTGCATGATCCGCCCCCCGGCGTGCCGGCAGAGCGCTGGGATATGTTGCTGCTTGGATTCCTTGTTTCAGCGGCAGTCTCCTTCATTGCCGTGAAATGGCTGCTGCGCTACGTGCAGACGCACACCTTCACCGCCTTCGGCTGGTACCGGATTGGCCTCGCCGCCCTGATTGCCATCGGGCTCATGGCCGGCTGGGGGTGAACCCTTGAACGAGGGTGCGCCCGGCCGGCGCCCCACTGGAGGGGGCGGCAAGGCTACGGAGCGGGAATGAAGATCTTCTGCCCGACAGGCAAGCGCTCCGCCTTCAAACCCGGGTTCGCATTCAGAATCTGGCTCACGCTCACCTTGACGTTCTTCTCTCGATACGCATCGACAATGGCGCTCAGCGTGTCGCCGGACTTGATGACGTACTCAAAACCCCGGTCGGACGTCCCCGCGCCGGTGGCGGAGGAGCCGCCCTTCGGCGGCCTGGCGCTCGTATCCCGCTTGGGCGGGCTTAGCGGCGTCTTCAGCAGTTCCCGCAGCCTGAGCAGTTCGGCGTGAGTCTTCTCCGCGTCGTCCATCCGCTTCCGGTCCACCTCCTTGACCGCTTCCGCCAGGCGATTCAAGTCTTCCGGCCGGGCGTAGCTGGCGCTGGGCTTGGCCGCCTGCTCGCGCAGGCTTTGGAGCTCCTTGGAGAGTTCGGCGATCTGCGCCCGAAAAGCCTCCTGCCCCGCTGCCAGGTCGTCGAGCCGGCCGCTCAACTTGTTGAGCCGTTCCTCGGTCGCCGCGTCCTGCCCCCGCAACGCGGAGGGGACACACAGCACCAGTGCCACCAACAGAAAGGAAATTCGTTTCATGCGCCGAAAATAGGAAGCTCCCCCCTCCAGTTCAAGGCCCAAACCGCACCGCGCGGCCGGGGGCTCCCGCCACCATTCAGGCCGTTCGCTCGTAAAGCCGGTAAGTCTTATACACGCGCCCGCCGATGGCCTCCAGCACGCGGCGCATCTGGACATTGTCCTCCAGGATCCACGACGCCTCGGACTCGGTCACGCCCGCGGCGATGCCCACCTTAAGCCCCTCGATCAGCAGGGCCGACTCCAGCCCTTTGGAACGGTAGTTCTCTTTCATGCCCAGGGTGATGACCCGCGTCCGTGGCGGGCATTTCCAGCCGAGCAGGTAGGGAATGAACCCCAGCAGCTTCGGCGTCAGCAACCGTCCCCGCAACGGCTGGAGCGCTACGTTGTAGTCCGGCAACGCCAGCAGGAACCCGACCGGCTCGCTCCCCGCCTCGGCCAGCCAGACCAGCCCCTCCATCAGCAACGGCTTGAGACGCGCCGCCATGAAGTCCATCTCGGCATCCGTCATCGGCACGAACCCCCAGTTGTCCTCCCACGCGGCGTTATAGACTTCCTTCACCTTGACCAAGTCCTGCTGCAACGTCTTGCGCCGCACGGCCCGGAAGACGAGCTCGGGATTCCGCGCCTTGATCTTGCCGGCAATACGGCCCAGCCGGTCCATGGGGATCTTCGCCAGGTCCATGTAGAACGCCAGCAAGTCCTTGGCCTTGCGAAAGCCCGCCGCCTCCACCAGCGGCACGTAGTAGCGCGGGTTGTAGGTCATCATGAACACGGGCGGCGAATCAAAGCCCTCGACCAGCAAACCGCACTCGTCGTTGGTGGTCGGGTTCATCGGCCCCAGCAGGCGCTTCAAACCCGCCTGCCGCGCCCAGCCGGCCACCGCCTCAAACAACCGGCGGCTCACCGCGGCGTCCTCCACCGTCTCGAAGAAGCCGAAGAAAGCCGCTGAATCCTTGCTGACACGGTTATAGTTGCGATCAATGATCCCGGCAATCCGCCCCACATCCCGCCCGCCTCGCGTCGCCACCCATAGCTGCATCACGGCGTGCTCGAACAGCGGGTTGGCATCGGTGAACACCTTCTTCAGGTCCATCAGCAGCGGCGCAACCCAGTGGGGATCGTCCCGGTAGATGCCGTAGCTGACCCTCAGAAAGCGCAGCACATCCCGCGAGTTGCGGGACAGCGGAACAATCTGAATATCATTGTTCATGTCCGGTTGGAAACAGCCAGGCCGAGGCGCCGCCGCCGGCCGAATGAAAGAGTGAATGAACCCAATCCGTCGGTCAACCCGACAAGGCGGCCCCAGGTGCAAGAGCATCCCTGTAACCCGTTGCTGCGAGCTGATCAGGCCTGGGAAGGCTGGCGGCTGGAGTTATTTGGCAGCGCCCTTTCCGAACGCCGGCCATCGGCGTCGGCAAGGCCGGCGACTGGGAGTGCGGCGTGCAGTTGACCGCTGCTACCGCCCTGCGTGTGCGCGACGAGATTTGGCTGTACTACGGCGGGGCAAACTACACACACGGCGGGCCGATCCTCGCTCAGCCGGACACCGAAAACACCAACACCGTCGCCCGGAACGGCTTCACCGGCAGCATCGGATTGGTGACCTGGAAACTGGATCGGTTCGTGGCGGCCGAAGCGCCCGCCGAAGGGAGCGTCTCAACGACCGTTCCCCTGAAGTTTGCGAAAGGCAAGCGGCTCGAGATCAACGCCGCCGCCAGCCAAAAAGACAGCACGCGCCCCTGTGGTCCGCATCCCAGTTTCTTGCAGGCGCCGAAGGCGGTGGGAGGGCCGCCGTGTCCTGTCCGTTCCCTCCCCGTCCCAATACCGTAGTACCTC
>DAOPPX010000091.1:0-20556 GCA_035358715.1 Verrucomicrobiota bacterium | reverse complement strand
ACCCAAACCCTTTCGCCCAAGTCGCGCCTTCCAGAATGTCCAAACTCCAGACCCCGGGAGATCACCCGGGGCGGAGGAGAGGACTGCGACTTCGCCGAAGCAGCGGGCGGCGGCAGAAACGAACGCACCTTTTCGGCCAGCAGACGATAGCCCGCGGCATTAAAGTGGAGTCCGTCCGCTACAAAAAGCTCCGGGCGCGGCTGGCCATTGGTCCCCAGCACCATGGAATAGGTGTCCAGGTACTTCAGATACGGCTTTCCACGGAGGAAATTCTGAACCATGTTGTTCAGCGCCCGGACCTTGTCGCATTGCGTCAAACGCGCGGGGCTGGGGCCGCCCCCAATGTACACAATGTCTGTCTGCGGCAGTCTCGCGTGGACCTTGGCGACGAAAGCCCTGAAATCCGCGAACGTCTCCTCGGGCGACTTCCCGCGCCACATTTCATTGCCCCCGGCGCGGAGAAAGATGAGCCGGGGCGCGTAGGGGAAAACAATCCGGTCGGCGAAATGCGTGGCGTCCATGATTTCCGAACCACCAAATCCACGGTTGAGAACAGGGTATCCGGGGAAATCCTGGACTAGCGTCTTCCAGCGGCGGATGGTCGAGGCCCCGGTAAACAGGATGGCGTCTTTGGGCGGCGGGTTGGTGCGATCCATCCGCTCAAAGGCGGCGATCTCCTTTTCCCACTTCGCGAAGTTATGATTCGTTTCCACACCCCGGATGGCGTGTGCGGACAAGAGTGCCATCCAGACAATCAAGAGGCCGCAGATTCTGCGTTGCATAAGTCCGAACATAGTGCAACCGCAACCGCTGTGGAAACCTTTTCGCCGGGCGGTCCGGCGCAAGGCACATCTCACTTTCCTTTAATAATCCGGGATGCGCCTGCTCAGTTAACTGGCAAGAAAGGTCTAGCTGAAAGTTATCCCCGGAGGGGAGACGGCGTGGATACGGCGAGGAGACGGTGTGGAGAGGGTGGGCGCCCGGGCCGGTTTACGGGGCATATCAAATTAAATGGGCGATCCTGTTGTAAGCCCATGAAATTGAATGGGGCACGCTGAGAACGGCCAGCGTCGGGACTGCGGGTTGCTGGCGTAGAGGTTCGAACACCCCGGCCGGGCTTTCCCGCTTTCTTTCCGCGGGGAATGCCCGTAGCGTGGTCGCCTGATTACACATGAACGCCGCCGCCCCCGCTCAACTCAACCGCCCCGGCCCCGCCCGCCTGATGTCCCTCGACGTCTTTCGCGGAGCGACGATTGCCGCAATGATCCTGGTGAACAACCCCGGCAACTGGAGCGCCATTTACCAGCCGCTGGACCACGCCGCGTGGCACGGCTGGACCTTCACGGACTTGATCTTCCCGTTCTTCCTCTGGATCGTCGGCGTGGCCATCCCGCTCTCCACGGCGCGCCGGCTCGAACAGGGCCAGAGCCGCCGGCAGCTCCTGCTCCACGCGCTGCGCCGATCGGTGATTATTTTCGCGTTGGGCTTCTTCCTGAACTCGTTCAGCTACTTGGTTGACGGCTCGCTCTTCCGCGACGGCTTTTCCGCCTGGCTGCACAACTATGCTACCACCGTCCGCATTCCGGGTGTGTTGCAGCGCATCGGCATCTGCTACTTCTTCGCGATGCTGATCTTCCTGGGCACTGGCCTCCGCGGGCAACTGCTCTGGACTGCGGGGTTGCTGGCCGGCTATTGGCTGCTGATGATCGTTGGACCGCTGCTTGGTTTCGGTGCCGGCGGACTGGGCGAGCATGGCAACTTCTGCGAGTACATTGATAACCTGGTGCTTAACGGCAAGACTATCGGCACACACGTCTGGAGTGGCGGAAAGACCTGGGATCCGGAAGGGATCTTCAGCACGCTTCCGGCGATTGCATCCACCCTGTTTGGAATCATGACCGGCCATTTGCTGCGATCCGGGCATACGCAGGAGGCGAAGACGGCGTGGCTCTTCGTGGGGGGCAACCTGTTGCTGTTTGCCGGGGCGATCATGGACGCATGGTTGCCAATTAACAAAAAGCTCTGGACCAGTTCCTACTCTGTGTTTATGGCCGGCATGGCGATGAATTGTTTCGCAGTCACCTATTGGCTGGTGGATGTGCAAGGCTGGCGCAAGTGGGCCAGGCCGTTCGCCATTTACGGCATGAACGCGATCACGGTGTTCATGCTGGCGGGCCTGCTGGGCCGCATTTCGCTCACCGTGAAGCTGACGAGCGCCGCGGGTGAAAAGGTCGCGCTGAAGACGTACCTGTACGACCGCCTCTGCGCCCCGTTTGCCAGCCCCGAAACCGCGCCCTTTTTCGGTTTCCTGGCCAGCCCGAAGAACGCCTCGCTGATGTGGGCGTTCCTGTACGTGGTGGTGCTCTACCTGGTCGCCTACTGGATGTATCGGCGCAAGTGGTTCCTCAAATTCTGATTAGAAACGTGCCACTTGCCAGCCCTTGCGGTAGCGGCGCTGAAGATAGCGATTGGCTTCACGGCTGTTGCTGACTTTCAGCCGGGAACTGTTCCACGCCAGCTTCTGCTCCGGCACCCGAATCGCCACCGTCCCCAGCAGAATCGCCTCGGTCATCGGGCCGGTCTGCGCGAAGTGTGACTCGGTGTTCTCCCCGCCCAGGCACGCGTCTGCGAAATGATGGTAGTGGTTGCGAGGCGGCACCTTGGGCCGCTCGACCTTGGCGAATTTCTCCTCCGGCAGCAGTTGGGGCGGGGCGCCGTGCGGAATAAGCAAGGCGCCTTCCGTTCCGATCAGCATGGAGGATTCGGGCGGGTAATCCTTCAGGTCTTCGGAATAGAGCTTGCGGATGTGTTCCGGCGGGTAGTATTCGCCGTCGAACCATTCCAGCACCAATTCCTTGCCCTCAATCCTCTCGTTACCCGGGAATGTCCAGATGATATGGTCCCCCTGCGGCCAGGTATCCCCTCTGCGAGGAGCGGAAGTCCTCCACGACTGCTGCACCTCCGCCCAAACCGTCGTCGGCGCTTTCAGCCCGAGCCCCTTCCAAACGGGGTCAAAGATATGGCAGCCGATGTCGCCCGACCAGCCGGTGCCGAAATCCTGCCACGCCCGCCACTTGGTTGGGTGGTAAATGTCCGGCGCGTAAGGCCGCATCGGCGCGCTGCCGATCCAGAGTTCCCAGTTGAGCGCCTGGGGCGGCGGCTGACCAACAGCCGGGCGCGGGCCCTGGAGCCGGTAGGTCTCGACGGCTCCGGGCCGATTCGAGCAGAGGTAGGCATGCTTGATCTTGCCGATCCGGCCTTCCTTCAGCCACTGGACGCCGGTGCGATCGTGGAGTCCCGAGGCCACTTGCGTGCCAAGCTGGGTAACGACGCCTTTCTTGACGGCAGCCTGGGCCAGGAGGCGCACTTCGGCGACGTCGTGGCACAGGGGCTTTTGACAATAGACGTGCTTGCCTTTCCGAATTGCGCTGTAGGCGGCGGAGAAATGCGTGTGATCGGGCACCGCCACATTCACCGAGTCAATCCGGTCGCCTTCTTTGTCGAGCAACTCTCGCCAGTCCGCGTACACGCGGGCGCCGGGCACGGCTTTGGCGGCCTTGTCGAGGGCGTTGGCGTCCACATCGCAGAGCGCCACAACCTGCACCCGCCGGTGCTGAAGGAAGTTCTGCAAGTCCACCCAGCCCATGCCGCCGACCCCGATGCAGGCGTGATTGAGCTTGCTGTTGGGGGAAGTGACCTTGGGCGTTGCCAGCGCGCTGGCGCGCGACAGGAGGAATGGCGCTGCGACGCCAGCCGTTGCCGCCGCCCGTAGAAACTGGCGGCGCGACCATCGTGGGAGCACGCTATCGTACACAGAGGGAGCCGGTGAAGGAGAAGCAGCAGGCCGGTCTTTCATGGCGGCAGGTTGACAGGGGCGCAGCTTCAGGGCAAGTCTTTACGCAGCGCGAAGCGGCTCGTCGGAAATGCCTGGGACGGCATTAATCGGAGTTGAAAGTCAGGGGGCCTTGGCTCAGGCTGGAGCGATGAATCAATGGCGCATGTTGGAGCTCGGGATGCTGCTGGTGGTGTCAGCCGGCTGCGTCGGTGGCTGCAAAGAAGCGGCGCCGCCGGCAACCGCACCGAGTCTTCCAGCCGCCGCGCAACCGAAACTGCAAACGATGAAAATCTGGCTGGGGGCCGAGGAGATGGTGGCCGAACTGGCGTTGACCGCCGAGCAGGTGCAGACCGGCATGATGTTTCGCACCAACCTGGCCGAGAATGCCGGCATGCTTTTCGTTTTTCCCGCGCCGCACCAGGCGTCCTTCTGGATGAAGAACTGCCCGCTGCCGCTATCGGCGGCTTACATTGACCCTGAGGGCATCATCCTGGAGATACACGACCTTCAGCCCCACAACACGAATTCTGTTGCGGCGTCCTCGGAGCAGGTCCAGTTCGTGCTCGAAGCCAACCAGGGCTGGTTCAAACGACACCATGTTTCAGAAGGAATGGCCGTTCGCACCGAACACGGCACACTACGCGAGACCTTCTTCGGAAGACGCTGAAGAGAACCATGCCGGGAAAGCGTTTGGCCCCGGGTGCGCAGCCTCACGCCTGCCGGTCGAATTCGCCTTGCGCAGCTTCGTCGCGAACCCGAGCGAGCGCATCCTGGGCCAGTTCGAGGATTCCAGTCAGTGAGTTCACATCCCTTTGCTGCACAAGGCTATCCAGCCAGTCGGCAAAGGCGGCTTCCGGGTAAGCGCGCGAGTCAGGCAGAAGGCGCCAGCGGCGCAGGGACCAATCGTAATAGAGACGGCTGGCGTCGTAAGCGTAGGGCTTGGGCAGTTGGGCCAGCAGAATTGCGAGCATGCCCCGGTCGCAACCCGCAACGACCAGCGATCCGATGAAGCGCAGCTCGGCTTCCTGCGCTTCGTCCAGGCGCGGAGCATTAGCGGGGGAAAAGCTCAGCCAGCCATCCTCGTGGAGCTTGAGCGCGGCCCGCCAGTTGAGTCCCATCTGCTCGGCGACGGCGCGCGGATTGGCAGGAAACAGCAATTGCTGCGCGGCCGTTACCCGGGCCAAATCCAGACTGTCGTCGAAAGTTAGGTTCACGCTTGATCGCCCAATTCTGGAGCTGTTGAACTCGGAATTCCCGGGTTCCGCAACCCGAGACGTCTCGCCGGCCAGAATGCTAGCGCCGGGCCGCGAAAAGGAAAGCCCTCATTTCCGGCCGACTTTGCGGCCATCCCCCTACCCGCTGGGCAGGCGGAGTTGGCTCAGTTTGACGCCTTCGCGGCGCGCGAGGGTGGCCTCGACTCGGGGCACGTACATCTGCGTCTCCGCCGGCAGACGGGTGGCGATCGCGTCAAACGACCGCGCATTCTGTCGTTGCAGGAGTCTCTGGACGGTGCCCTCCCCGGCGTTGTAGGCCGCGAGCGCCAGCCGCCAGTCTTTGAACCGGCTGTGCAGGTTTGCCAGGTACTTGGCTGCGGCCCGCGCGCTGTCCACCGGCCGCAGGCGATGGTCCAGCGGCCAGGTCCGCAGCCCGTACTGGCGAGCGGTAGCGGGCATCAGTTGAAACAGCCCCGCCGCCCCGGCCGGGCTGCGCGCCCGCGGGTTGAATGACGATTCCACCTCCGCAATCCATACCAATTCCGGCGGAACCTTCTGCTCGGTGAAGATTGGTTTCAGGCGCGGCACATAATTCGTAGCCGCCTTGGGCCAGGGCCGGTCGGCAAGTTTCCTGGTCCAGACCTCGCGTTCCACTTTCGGCGGCGCGTTCGTAGCCGGCTGCGGAGGCTGGCCTGGCTGGGGTTTGGGGGGCGGGGTGATCCGCCGGATCTCCTCAGCCACTTCCAGGTAATCCAGTCGGGCCTTGAGCCATGCGGCGTAAGGCTGCGTCTCCTCATAGCTTTCCAGCAGCGGCAAGACTGTCTTGGCGGTGGCATTCAGAGACGCAAGGTCAACGACGTAATCTCCGCCCAGCCGCTTCTCAATGTCTCGGAAGAACTCCTTCACCTTGTCGCGATCCACTCCCTCCAGCAACCGCAGCACATCCTCCTCGAGGTTCTCCTCTGCCCACTGTTCCGCCGACTGCGCCAGATCATCAAAGGTCATGGCATTCTCTTGGCCGAGGGCCAGAACTGAGCACAGCAGCAACGACCCAATGAGGCAGCTTCTCTTCACGCAGGAGAGGCTACCACACCCGCGCGCAATGCGCCAACCAGCTCGTATTTGGTTTACAGCCGCCACTGCCTGGTCTAGCGTTAAGCGACCTGATATGCGCAATGCCATCGAATTCATACTCAATGGCCGCCGCGTCCGAGTCGAGGGCGTGTCCCCCAACACCACCCTGCTTGAGTACCTGCGGGGCCGAGGCTTCACCGGCGCCAAGGAAGGCTGCGCCGAGGGGGATTGCGGCGCCTGCGCAGTGGTCGTTCTTGACCGCGACGCGCAAGGGCAGCCTTGCTACCGCGCCATCAACAGTTGCCTGGTGCCGTTGTGCCTCATGGCCGGGCGCGAAATTGTCAGCGTCGAGGGGGTTGCCGGCGCTGCCACATTGCACCCGGTCCAGCAGAAGATGGTGCAGAACCACGGCTCGCAATGCGGCTATTGCACGCCGGGCTTCGTCATGTCGCTCTTTGAAGGCTATTACCGCGGCGACATTCGGCAACCCGACCGGTTGGACGACCAGTTGGGCGGCAATCTCTGCCGCTGCACCGGCTACCGCCCAATTCGCCAGGCCGCCTTTGAAGCGCTCCGGGAGCGGCACAACAAAGACGGACAGGATGGCTTCGCCGAGCGGCTAAAGAAATCCGCCCCACCCCTGGCAGAGGTTGAATATGAGGCGGGGGGCGAAAGGTTCTTCCGGCCGGTGTCCCTTGTCGGCTTGCTCCAGTTGTTAGGGCGCTTCCCCGAGGCCCGGCTGGTCGCCGGCGCCACCGAGTTGGGGCTCGACATCACCAAGCGCTTCAAGAAGTTCTCCGCGCTGATCTCGGTCGAGGCCGTGCCGGAGCTCAAGGAGATTCAGCGCACGGATTCCGGGTGGCTCATCGGCGCTGCGGCCACCTTCACGCAAATCGAGGAGCAATTGGCGGGCGAACTTCCCGCGCTGGCGGATATGCTGCGCGTCTTTGGCTCGCGCCTGATTCGCAACCGCGCTACCCTGGGCGGCAATCTCGTCACCGCTTCACCCATCGGCGACAGCGCCCCCCTGCTCCTCGCGCTCGAGGCCAAAGTCGTGCTGGTATCGCTCCAGAATCGGGCGGGCCTGCCCCCTGCCCCGCTTTCAGAACGCACGCTCCCGATTGACGAGTTCTTCGTCGCCTATCGCAAGACGGCCCTCGCCCCCGGCGAGATTCTCAAGACCATTATCGTGCCGCGCGGCACGTCTCAGCCGGGTGTCAACCGCAAGTGCGCCTGGTACAAAGTGTCCAAACGGCGCGACATGGATATCAGCACGGTGGCGGCGTGCTTCACGGTGGAGGTGGATTCACGCGGAGTCATCCGCCATGCCCGGCTCGGGTACGGCGGCGTGGCCGCGATGCCGGCGCGCGCACGCAAGACCGAAGAAGCGCTGCTGGGCCGCGCGTGGCGCCGGGAGACAGTCAACGAGGTGCTCCCCATTCTTCAGGCCGAGTTCACCCCGATTTCCGACGTGCGCGGCAGCGCTGATTATCGCCGCGCGCTGATCACGAGCCTGTTGGAGAAGTTCTTCTGCGAGAGCGAAGAGGCAAAAACTGAGCTGCAGGCCAGAGACGCCTCGCCCGTTCGCGGCGCGCAAGGGACTGCGCGCCCTGCCATCGCACCGCCGCCCCACGAAAGCGCGCACAAGCATGTGACCGGGGAAGCTGTTTATACCGACGACCAGACCGCCGGGATGCTTGAAGTGTGGCCGGTTTGCTCGCCCCACGCCCACGCCAGGATTCTAAGTCGAGACGCAACCGCCGCGCGCGCCATGCAGGGCATCCGCACCGTGCTGCTGGCCGAAGATATTCCCGGAGTGAACAACGTCGGCGGGACAAAACCCGACGAGATACTGCTGGCGAACAAAGAAGTCCTGTTCCAGGGCCATATCGTCGCGCTGGTCGTAGGCGAGTCGCAGGAGGCATGTCGCGCGGCGGCGGAGAAGGTGCGCATCGAATACGAGCCGCTGCCGCCGATTCTCACGCTGGAACAGGCCCTGGCGGCCCGCCGCTTCCACAACGCCCCTAATTACATCCGGCGCGGCAAAGTTGGCCCCGCATTGGCCAGGTCACCCATGACATTGACTGGGGTGTTTGAATTGCAGGGGCAGGAGCATTTCTACCTGGAAACCCAAGCGGCGTGGGCCAAGCGGGGTGAGGACGGA
This sequence comes from Verrucomicrobiota bacterium, assembly GCA_035358715.1. Lineage (GTDB taxonomy): Bacteria > Verrucomicrobiota > Verrucomicrobiia > Limisphaerales > UBA8199 > UBA8199. Next base: position 12,269 of record DAOPPX010000091.1, on the reverse strand, counting down.
GGCATTTTCGTATCCTCCTCCACCCAACACCCTTCCGAAATCCAGGCGCTCGTCGCCCACCTGCTGCATATTCCCGCCAACCGGGTTGTGGTGCAAAGCCTCCGCATGGGCGGCGGTTTCGGCGGCAAGGAGACACAGGGCGCGACGCCGGCGGCGTTGGCGGCGCTGGCGGCACACCATACCGGCCAGCCCGTGCGCGTGCGCTGGAACCGCGACCAGGACATGATGCTCACCGGACATCGGCATCCGTTCCTCGCGCGATTCAAGGTCGGCTTTGACGCCGACGGCCATTTGCTGGCTGCCCGCGTGCATCTTTATGCCAACGGCGGCTGGGCGATGGATTTGTCCCAGGCCATCACGGACCGCGCCTTGTTCCATCTGGATAATGCTTACTATATCCCGGCGGTGGAATTCCGTGGACAGGTGGCCAAGGCCAACCTCTCCTCAAACACCGCCTTCCGCGGCTTCGGCGGCCCCCAGGGCATGGTGGTCATCGAAGAGATCCTCGATCGTATCGCCCGCCGGCTGGGCTTGCCGCCGGAGGTCGTGCGCGAACGCAACCTCTACCACGGCAAAGGCGCAACCAATACCACGCCTTATGGCCAGGCAATCGGCGACAACCGCATCCAAACCATCTGGCGGCAGTTGAAGCAGTCCAGCGACTTCGACCGCCGGCGCGAGGCTGTGACGGCTTGGAACAACGCTCATCCCTACTTGAAACGCGGCCTGGCCATTACACCGGTCAAGTTCGGCATCAGCTTCACTTTCACGCTCCTGAATCAGGCCGGCGCGCTCGTGCTGATCTATCAGGATGGAACCGTGCAGGTAAATCATGGCGGCACCGAAATGGGGCAGGGCCTGCACACGAACATCATCGCCATTGCCGCCCGCGAACTCGGGCTCCACCCGGACCACGTTCGCGTCATGCCGACCAGCACCGACAAAGTACCCAACACCTCGGCTACGGCCGCTTCGTGTGGCACGGATATGAACGGGGCGGCAGTGAAGAATGCCTGCGCCGTCCTCCGCGCGAGGCTGGCTCCGGTTGCGGCGCGCCTGCTCCGGAAGAAGCTCGGGCGCGTGCCCGCACCGGGCAAGCTGATCTTTGCCGGGGGCGTAGTCTCCGCCGCTGCCCGGCCAAAAGTCACCGTCAGCCTGGGAGAAGTTGTGCGGCAAGCCTACGCCGAGCGCATCAGCCTCTCGGCCACGGGCTATTATGCCACCCCGGGCATTCACTGGGACCGCGTGGCGGGGCGGGGAAAACCCTTCCACTACTTCGCCTATGGCGCGGCGGTGTGCGAAGTGGAAGTGGACGGATTCACTGGCATGACGCGCGTCTTGCGGGCGGACATTCTGCACGACGCGGGCGAGTCTGTGAATGAAGGCGTCAACCGCGGCCAGGTCGAAGGCGGCTTTGTTCAGGGCATGGGCTGGTTGACCAGCGAGGAGCTCACGTGGGACAACGAAGGCCGGCTGCTCACACATTCGCCCGACACCTACAAGATTCCCGCCGTCGGCGACATGCCGGACGTGTTCAACCTCACGCTGCTCCAGAACGCTGCGCAGAAGGGCGTGATCTACGGCAGCAAAGCCGTGGGCGAGCCCCCGCTCATGCTGGCCATCTCCGTGCGCGAGGCCATTCGCGATGCCGTTGCCGCCTTTGCTCCGCTCGGCGGCGAAGTGCCGCTCCCGCTGCCCGCCACCTGCGAAGCCATCTTCATGGCCATCCAGGCAAAGCGTCAGCCGGACAAGGCGAGCCGCGCGGAATGATAAGTGGCAGCCGGGCAGAGACGCGTTCCACTCCGTCCCGCTTTGTGGCATGGGCATCTTGCCCATGAAAAGCCCCAGTGGTCGGGTCAGACGCGCGGTGGAACGCGTCCCCGCCTCGGACATCCTGACCCGTTGGTAACGACGCAAGTCGTATTCCCCCTCCCCATACCCTCCTTCGTTGGTAGTACCTCGCCAGCACCACCATCCCTCCTCCGTTCTACCTCCGTTCTACCTCCGTCTCTGAAACGGAGGAGGAACGGAGGTAGAACGGAGGTAGAACGGAGGAGGGATGGTGGTGGGACGGTGGCAACTGCATGCAACTGCAGTAATGGCAGCTATTTGCCAGGTCTAAGACTCTTGGCGCCCCCAGTGGTCTCTGCGCCCGGTGCGGTTAAGCCTTTTGCGCCAGTTCCGCCCGCTTGTCAATGAGCTGGGCCGCGATGCTGACCGCGATCTCCAGCGGACTCTGCGAGCGAATCTTAACCCCCACGGGGCACGCGACGCGCGCCAACTCCTCGGGCGTCGCCAGCTTCTCCTGGGTGAAATGCTCGAACATGGCGCGCGCCTTGCGCACGCTGCCGATCATCCCCAAAAACACAAACGGCCGGTGAATCCACTCCTGGAGCACCAGCCCGTCGTGCCGATGCCCGCGCGTGACAATGAGCCCAAAGCACGGTGCCGACAGCAGCGGCATCGCCAGCAGCTTCTCCCATACCTCGGCTTGCAGCTCGACCTCGGGTGGGAAGAACCGGTGATTGGCCAGCGCCGGCCGGTCGTCGAACACCGTTACGCTGAAATCCAACGCCAACGCCAGCGGCGCGACCGCCTGGGCGATGTGCCCCGCCCCCGCGATCCACAGCGCGCAGGGCGCCGTGACCGTCTCCAGGTAAAGCCACTCGGCCGGGGCGTCGCTCCGCGCAACCGTGATTGAGAAATCGCCCCGCACGCCCCACGCCCGCGTCTGTTTCCTGTCCGCCAGTTCGGCCCAAAAACCCTCCCCTGCCCTTTGCGCATTGGCCACGATCACGCCAGAGACCTTCCCCCCGCATAAAAGCCCATCGTCCCAGCCATAGTCGTGATCGAGCACCAACTCGAACGTTGCCCCCTGCCCTGTGCGCAACGACTGGACGGCCCGCTTCTGTATCTCCGCCTCCAGGCAGCCGCCGCCGAGCGTGCCTTTGATGCGCCCGTCGGCATAGAACAACGCCTTGGCGCCAACCTTCTGCGGGCTGGACCCCGTCACGCCAGTAATGATGCCCAGCGCAACCGGTTCCCCGCCGCGCGCGGCCTCCGCCAAAGCCTCGAAGACAATGTTTCGCATGAGCCGACTCAGGGCAATATACATCGCAGCCACTCAGGTCAAGCAAACACCCGCCTTCTGCCAGGCAGCACCAACCGCCGGCAGGGGCGATGCCCTTGGACCACGCCCGCACAACAACCGCGAGTTCTCAATTGAGGCTCCGGCAAGAGGCGCCGCGACCGCACGGAAATCAAACATCCGCCGGCCTACAGGCGGCCAACCGCGGTCAGAATGCCGTGCAACAGGGCGTGCGGGTTGGGCGGACAGCCGGGGACATAGACATCCACGGGGACGACCTTGTCCACGCCACCCAGGCTGGCGTAATTCTGGCCGAAGATGCCGCCGCTGCAGGCGCAGGCGCCCACGGCCACCACGAGGCGTGGAGCGGGCGTCGCGTCATAGGTCTTGCGCAGGGCCAGCTCCATGTTGCGGGAGACCGGACCGGTCACCAGCAGCATGTCGGCGTGCCGCGGCGAGGCAACGAAGTGAATGCCGAAGCGCTCGATATCATAGATCGGACTGTTCAGGCCACCGACCTCCACCTCGCATCCATTGCACGAACCGGCATCCACTTCCCGAATGTGCAGCGAGCGTCCCAGCGACTTGTCCAGGCGGACCTTCAACTGTGCGCCGAGGGAGTCAACCGTTGAGGGTTGAGGATCGCGGGTTGAGCGGGGAGCAGCCAGTAGTCCCTGGTGCGCGCCGCCGGGCGCCAGCCGGTACGTGGCGGTGGTCACAAGCTCCGCTTTGCGCCCTGTCGCCAGCTCGCAAACATTGGTCATGCGGATGGCCGAATCGGCTTCGGCGCAGCGGCCGCAGAAGGTGCATCTGCCAAGGTCCAGCGTCACGCTGCGCGTGCCGCTGTCATCCGTGCAGGCCAGGGCACCGGTTGGGCATGCCGCGACGGCCGTGCGCGCATCCTGCCAGTTGGGGAAATCAACTTCCGGCCGCCCGCGCGCCTGGCTGCACACCTGAGCGGGCGTCTTCGGGTAGTCGGTGGTCACCACGCCCGTAACCAGACTCTTGCGTAGGATATCGAACATAGCTGATCGGAGACCTTTAGCAGTAACTCTCCGGTTGCGCGTCACCTTCCCCCTCACCCCGGCCCTCTCCCTTGGGGAGAGGGAGCCCGCTCCGCCGCACGGGGAAAGGTTCAGCGCTCGATGAATGGCCACAGATGGCCGAGGTTCGTTCCCTCTCCCTGAGGGAGAGGGTAAGGGTGAGGGGAAAGAGCGCGTTCAAATGCATAGCTGAGTGTTATTTGGAGGTGTGTGATGCATCAGCGGTCCGTGCCCGAATAGGACAGGTTGAAGCTCTTGTTGACCACCGGGAAGTCGGGAATGATGTTGTCCAGGATAGCCTCGCTCAGCGCGGGCCAGTTCTGCAAAGAGGGATCCTTGACCCTGCACCGGGCAAGGCGACCGTCCGGCGCCATCCGAATCCAGTGGAAGATCTCCCCGCGCCAGCCCTCGACGTAGCCCAGGGCGACGGCATCGGCAGGCGGCACCGGCATGCTCGCCCGAATCGCGCCCTGGGGCAATGCAGTCGCAAGCTGCTCGATGATCGCAAACGATTGCCGCACTTCGTCTATGCGGACCTGCATGCGCCGGAGCACGTCGCCTTCCTTATAAACCGGCACCGTGAATTGTACCCCAGCGTAGGCCGCGTGCGGGAAGTCGCGGCGCAGGTCGTGGTCGAAACCCGAGGCGCGGCCGGCCAGCCCGACAATGCCCAGGTCGCGCGCAGTCTCCGGCTTGAGGATCCCCGTGGTTTCAAGGCGGTCGCGTGTGGAGGAGGATTCGCGGATCAAGGCGACCAGCGACTCGAATTCCGGCCGCAGCCAGGTCACAAGCTGGCGAATGGCCTCGAGCTGAACGGCGCTCCAATCTGACCGGACACCGCCGAGGGCGGCCATGCCGCGCAAAAGCCGGCTGCCGGTAAGCTGTTCGTTCAGGCGCAGCACGTGTTCCTTGAGCCGCATGGCGTGGGTGTTGGCCACAACGAAGGCCACGTCGGTTGCGATGGCGCCGATGTCGCCGATATGGTTGTAGATGCGCTCCAGTTCGAGGCAGACGCTGCGCAGGGCGCGTGCCCGGGGCGGCGCCTCCACGCCGGCCGCGCGCTCGACCGCATGGCAGAAGGCCGTCGCATGCGCGAAGGCGGAATCGCCGGAGATGCTTTCCGCCAGTGCGACACCATGCGCCAGCGGAATGCTCTCGAACAGCTTCTCAGTGCCCTTGTGGGTGTAGAAGAGACGGATCTGCAGGTAGAGGACGGGCTCGCCCGCAACGCTGAACAGGAAGTGGCCCGGCTCGATGATCCCCGCATGGACTGGCCCCACCGGCACCTGGAAAACGCCTTCGCCCTCGACCACGCGGAACTTATGCCGCTCGCCGGCAAAGGGCGGCAGCACGGTGTGCAGGTCAAAATCTCTCCGCAGCGGATACACCTCCGGCCAGTCGTCATGCAGCGCGCAGCGGCGCGGATTGGGATGGCCTTCGAGCTTGAGCCCGAACAGGTCCTGGATTTCACGCTCCTGCCAGTTGAGGGCCGGGAGCGCATTCGTCAGTGAGATGAATTGCGGCTGTGCCGGCGACACAGGGACGCGCAGGATGAAGAATCCATGCGCGGCGTCGAGCGCGAACACGTAGTAGAGGTGAAATGCCCCGCTCCGGGCACGGGCGTCATCCGCAAACAGGTTGACCAGCCGCGCATCCCACCTCTTGTAAAGCTGCGCGCAGAAGCCGGGCACCAATTCCATTTTAGCCTGAAAATAGACTTCGTTCGGGCGCGCGACTTGCACAGGCTGGATGCGCGCACCGAAGCGCTCGGTCAAATCCGCCAGGGCGGGCTGGAGTTCCGGGAGCACGTTCATGGAGCACCTCCGATAATGCGGGCCGCCTGACGCATGACCTCGAGCAGCGGCGCGGGCAGCCACACGCTGAACACGAGCAATGCCCCGAGCATCAGCGCCATCGCCGGCACCCCGTCCAGCGGCGCCGCATCGCTCGACCGCGCGACCTTCGGCTCACCCGGCAAAATGCGCGTAAGCTGGTAAAGAATGCCGCAAAACGACGCGAGGATCGCCGCCAGCAAGAGCACGGTCGCCGCGGTGTGCCCGGAGGCGAACCCACCGCTCAGCACGGTAACCTCGCTGAAGAACAGGCCAAAGGGAGGCAGGCCCACGGCCGCCGCCCCGGCCAGCCCCAGGCAAAGCGCCGTCAGCGGCAGCACCCGCGCCATGCCCGGGCCAATCCGCCGAAGCTGCAGCGTGTGGCAGGTCTGGTGAATGTTGCCGGCGGCGAAGAAGAGCACTGGCTTCGTCAGCGCGTGGTACCCCATGTGCAGCAACGCGCCGAAAATGGTGATCGGGGAATTGAGCCCGATCCCCGCGCAGATCAGGCCCATGTGTTCCAGGCTGGAGTAGGCCAGCAGCCGCTTGAGGTTCGACTGGACGAGAATGAACGGGGCCGCCACGCACATCGAGCCCAGTCCAAACACCAGCAGGAGCGTCTGGCTGAACGACGAGCCCAGGGAAGCCGTGGTCAGAATGTGAAATCGCACCAGGGCATAGAGCGCGACTTTCAACGATACGCCGGAGAGCATCGCGCTGGTGGGCGACGGCGCCTCGCTGTGCGCATCCGGCAGCCAGTTGTGCATGGGGGCCAGCCCGGCTTTGGTGCCGTAGCCCACCAGCACGAAGACGAAGGCCAGCTTGATCATGCGCGGGTCGAGCTGGCCGGCCATGGACATCAGGTGCGACCAGTTGAAGCTCGGCAACCCGGCGGCGGACCGCTGATCAATGGCCGCCGCGTAGGTGAACACCGTGCCAAACAACGCGAGCGCCAGCCCCAGGCTGCCGAGGATCACGTATTTCCAGGCGGCCTCCAGCGAGGTGCTTCGGTTGTATATCGCCACCAGCAGCACCGAGGACAGCGCCGTCGCCTCCAACGCGAACCACATCACGCCGAGGTTGTTGGCGAGCACCACCAGAAACATGCCCGCGCTAAACAGCGGCGTCAGCACATAGAACTCCTTCACGCGGCCCGGCGTTACCGCCCGCGCCGCCAGGTCGCGCTGGAAGTAGCGCCCGGCATAAAGCGAACTGCCGAGCGAAACCGCCGAAATCAGCAGCGCCATCCACACGCTCAGCGCGTCGGCGCGGAAGAACTCGTTGCACTCGGTCACCACATAGGGCGCCTGCAGCACCGCCGGCAGCAACAGCACGCTCAGCATCAGCGTCACCGCAAAAGCCAGCACGTTCGCCAGCTCCATCGCGCGCTGCGAGCGCAGCAGCAGGCAGAGCAGCCCCGCGGCCGCCGGCACCACCAGTATGGGAACGAGCGGCGTCATCCTCTCAGTTGGCTCAGCTTGCTGACATCCATCGAGGAGAACGTCTCACGGATGCGATAGACCAGCAGGCCCAGCACCATCACCGCCACCATGAGGTCAAAGAAGATGCCCAGTTCCACCACCAACGGCATGCCGTAGGTGGTCAGGGCGACCGCCGCCAGCATGACGCCGTTCTCGACGGTCAGCAGGGCGAGAACCTGGGTGAGGGCCTTGCGGCGGTTGACCATGAGGAAGAACCCCGTCAAGAGCAGCGTCACGGCGACGCCCAGAGTATTATTGCCCAACCGGGCCAGGGAGGTGAAGGGCCGGGCGACAATGTAGCCCAGCAAAGTAAACGCGCCGCACAACAGCATCGAGGCGGAGGCGTTCAGCAAGGGGGCGATTTCGTGTTCCATTTGAATGCGCCGCACTTGCCGGCTCAGCAGCCACGGCAGGACGAAGACCTTGCCCACCAGCGTGAGGCCTGCCACCCAGTAGACATGCGTGGCGCTGGCGTGGGAAAAGGCGATAATGACCGCAATGCCCGCGAGCATCAGCGACTGCAGGGCAAAGAGCCGGATATTGGTCAGCAACATGCGCTGCACCACCATCAGCAACTGGACAACCAGCATCCCGGCAGCGAGCAGGGTGATCCATTGCGAGGCAAATTCTGGATTGGGCGGCTTCATTGAAAGAGGAAGGTGGAAAGCAGAGCCAGCGTGGCCAGGATGAAAGCCGCGCTCAGCAAGTCCGGCACGCGGAACAGCCGCAACTTGGCATTCGTGGTTTCGACCAGGACCACCAGGGCCGAGAGCACCAGCAGCTTGGCCACAAACCAGAGCAGCGAAAGCCCCACCGCGCCCGCGTTCAGATCCGTGGCGATGCCGAGGGGGAAGAAGAGGTTCACCAGCAGCGCCATCAGCACCAGCTGTTTGACCGAGGCGCTCCACTCGATCAACGCCAGGTAGCGCCCCGAGTATTCCAGAATCATGGCTTCGTGGATCATCGTCAGCTCGAGGTGCGTCGCGGGGTTATCCACCGGAATGCGGCCCGTTTCGGCCAACAGGACGATGAACAGGGCGGCAAAGGCCAGCACGTGCGCGGGATTGAGCAACTGCCAGGTCGGCGCCTGAGCCGCCAGCAGCATCTGGCTCAGATTGGTGGAGCCGGCCTTGATGGCCACCGTGAAAATCGCGAGCATCAGGGCCGGTTCGGCGATCGCCGCAATCGCCATCTCGCGGCTGCTGCCCATGCCGCCGAAGGCACTGGCGGGATCCAGCCCGCCTAACGCCAGAAAGAACCGCCCCAGGGCCAGCAACCCGACAAACGCCAGCACGCCGCCGAACAGGCTCAGCGGGGCGGACACGCTGACCAGGGGCATCATCAGCCCGGCGAGCAGCGTGGAAAGAAGCAGCGCGTGGGGCATCACCCGGAAAACCCAGGACGCGTGCTCGGAGATGACCATGTCCTTGCGCAGAAATTTCAGCAGGTCCAGATACGGCTGCCAGACGCGCGGCCCGCGGCGATTCTGGAGTTTCGCCTTCAGGGTCTTAATGCAGCCGCTGATCAATGGCGCGAGCGCCAGCAGCAGGAGCGTCTGCAATAGGATGGCCAGTGCCGTGTTCACAAGGCAAATATCAGGAGCAGCAACAGGGTGACGAAGATGTAGATGAGATAGGCCTGGATGCTGCCCGCCTGCAAACCGCGCATGCGGCGGGACGTCAGGAGAATGCTCCGCTTCAATGGCCGGTAAAGGCGGGTGACAAACGCTTCCTCGATATGGCTCTCGAAACGCAGGGTAGTGGCGAAATACGGCGAGTAGTCATACTCGCGCTGCACCTCGCGCCGGGGCCGGAACAGGGCCTTGAAGATCATCCGCAAGGGTTTGGAGAAGCCCGTGGCGCTGTATTGCATGTGCGGCGTCAACCCTCGCAGGCCGCAATCCCACGTCGGGCCGATGCGCACCTGCGTTCGCCGCCCAAAGAACAGCCACAGCACCAGCGGCACCGGCAGCAGGCAAATCCCCGTGAGCACGATGCCCAGCGTGGAAACCGTGCCGCCCAACTCCTGCGTGTTGCCCAGCACCCAGCCGTTGCCCAGAATGAGGCGCCCCGGCAGCGGCTGGCCCAGGAGTTGTTGCGTCAGCGGGCCGAACAGGGTGAGAAAGACCGTTGGGAAGAGCCCCAGGAACACGCACGCCGCCGTGAGCAACCCCATCCCCAACAGCATCGTGGGAGACGCTTCGCGCGCCTGCGCCGCGTGCTCGCTGCGCGGTTGGCCCAGGAATGTGATGCCGAACGCCTTCACAAAGCAGGCCGCCGCCAGCGCGCCCGTCAGCGCCAGCATGGCGCCGCTCAAGGGGAACATCAACTTCACCAGGCTGTCGGTCGTGCCGAAGCCTTGCAGCAACGACTGGTAGGTGAGCCATTCGCTGACAAAGCCATTCAAGGGCGGCAGAGCCGAGATCGCCACCGCGCCCATGAGGAAGAAGAAGGCCGTCTTGGGCATCCGCTTTATCAGCCCGCCCATTTCCTCCATGTTGCGCGTGTGCGTCGCGTGCAGAACGGCGCCCGCCCCCAGGAACAGCAGCGCCTTGAAGATCGCGTGGTTGATCGTGTGATAGAGCCCCGCGATGAGCGCCAGCGACGCCAGCACCGGATGATCCGTGTGCAGGAACATCAAGGCCGCGCCCAAACCCATCAGGATGATGCCGATGTTCTCGATGCTATGATAGGCCAGCAGGCGTTTGAGGTCGTGCTCCATCAGCGCATAGAGCACCCCCAGCACCGCGGAAATGGTCCCAATCGTCAAGACGGTGACGCCCCACCAGTTCGGCGGCGTGCCCAGGAAGTCGAAGAGCACGCGTGTCAGCCCGTAAATGCCGGTCTTGATCATCACGCCGGACAACAGCGCCGAGGCATTGCTGGGCGCCACCGGGTGGGCCGCCGGCAGCCAGATGTGCAGCGGCACGATGCCGGCCTTCACGCCAAACCCGACCAGGAACAGCAGGAACGCGGCATCCCGCCGTCCGGGCGAGAGGTTGCTGCCCAGAGCGCGAAAGCTCTCGAAGGAATACGCATCCGGCCCATAACTGCCCAGGGCCTGGCCCGCCGCCTGGAAAAGCAGCAGAAAACCAAGGATCAGACAGCCCGTGCCGAGGTGCGACATGATGAAAAAGAGCACGCCCGCATTGCGCGTCTCCGCCTCCTTGTGCTCGAAGCTGACTAGGCAATACGCCGTCAGCGCCATGATTTCCCACACGATGAGGAAGAAGAATGCGTTCGACGCGACGAACACCAGCGTCGTCGCCAGCAGCAGCGCGTTGTAGAAGGCTCCGAGCAGGCCGACATTCTTGCGCCCGTAAAAGCCCCGCGCATACCCGAACGAGTACACGGACAAGGCCAGCGCCAGGATCGAGACAATCAGCACGAAGAAGGCGCCCAGCGGATCCAGCTTGACGCCGAGGCGCAGCGCGGGAATGACTGAAGGCCAAAGCTCAAAGGTCGTCGCTCCAGCCGCCGGCCCCCCTGTCAGCGCCAGCAGCGCCGCGCCGATTCCGCACACGGAAGCCACCGTCGCGCCGCCGAAACCAACCAAGCTGGCGAGGTGTTCCCGCCGCAACGCCGCCAGGCTGCCCAGCGCCCCGCCCATGTAGGCACACAAGGCGCACTGCAGCAGGGTGGACGGCGGCAGATCTACCATAGTGCCACTCATCTCTGACGCGGACTCATATTTCCAGGACCACGCACACGGGCAACCTGGATCGTCGTTTCGGAAAGCATAGAAGAATTGGCCTCCAGGCAACAAACTACACCCCAAGCCCGCGCTTCAAGCGCCAGCTTGACCCTCCAAGCCCGGGCTGGCGGGGCCTTAAACAACCTCCGCCAAAGGCCGCCGTTTGCGAGGCTTGGCCGGCGCCTTAGCCTTCCCCTTCCCTTTCCCCTTCAGCTTGGTCGCTTCAACTGGTTTCGCCAACTCGGTTTCCGCTGGGTCCGGCAGGTAAAGGTAGCGAGCGCAGGACTCACAGAGCTGAATGTCTTCCCCGCGCATCAACTCGGTGATCGTGCCGATCGGCACGCGCATATGGCACCCCGTGCAAACCTGGTTCCGCACAATCACCACGCCTTTTTTCCCCCGGACACGGAGCCGGTCGTAATGGCCGACAATCGTTGGCGGCAATTTGCCGCGCAGTTCTGCGGCTTGCGCCGCGAGGTTCTTCTCGGTGTTTTCGCCAAACTCCAAAGCCTGGAGCTTCAGCAAATCTTGCAGGACGGTAATCATAAACGTTGGGAAATACTGATATGCTGCTCAAACATGAGCGGTTGAGTCATGCTTCCTCTTTATCAGTTTGTCCCCAGCCTGCACAAGACTTTTGTTCGGAAATTCCTTGCTCTGCCAACCGGAATTGCTTCCGGGTTCACTATCCTGCCGTGCCGCACCGCGAGCTCCTGGCGCCCCCCCCAGGTTTGGCAACTGGCTGCCATTACCGCAGCGATTACCGCAGCGCCAAACAGTAACTACCGTAGCACCACCGTCCTTCCTCCGACCTTCCTCCGACCGGTGGTCGGAGGTGGAACGGAGGAGGGACGGAGGATGAACGCAGGAAGGACGGAGGAACCACGGCGGGAGGAAGAGATTCGATGGGTCAGGATGCCTGAGTCTTTGGAACTTCCCCGCGGTTTGGCGTGCTTGCGGGTTCGAAGCCACCCCAGCAACAACTCGGCGCGAGGCAGCACAACCGGGATCAGTCAACGAGCCCCAGGCTTGCACCAACCTAAAATGCGCATTAACCGGTTGACAACATAGCCTGACGTGCGCCGCGCCTCAAAAGTAACTGTTACCCTAGCGAAGCTCGGAAGTGTTCCGG
>DAOPPX010000090.1:0-21008 GCA_035358715.1 Verrucomicrobiota bacterium | reverse complement strand
GTATTACCAGGCACTTACGCATTCAACCACCCGCCAGTAGCGAAAGGCGGGCTAGAGGCACTGCGGTGGCGGCGGTGGAGATTGAGTTGCGCTGCCCCTTGACAAAGCGCGCGAAAGGTTGTGCCATTCCGCCTATCGTCACGGCACAACTGAATCGAGTTCCACGATCATGAAGAAGTATAACGTTGGCATCGTCGGTTACGGCTGGGTGGCAACAGCGCACATTCCCGCCATCAACGCCACGCCGCTCGGCCAGGTCACGGCCGTTTGCTCCGCCCGCAAGCTGGACGCCGCGGCCCTCAGCGCGCAATACGGCGGGCGCATCAGCGTCTATAACGACCTGGACCAGATGCTGGCCAATCCTGACATTCAGGTGGTGTCGCTCTGCGGCTTTCCCACGCAGCGGCTGGACCAGGTCTGGCGCGCCGCGCGGGCGGGCAAGCACCTTATCCTGGAGAAGCCGCTGTGCCTCTCGCTCAAGGAACTCCGCGCGATGCAACAGGCCGTGAAGCAGGCCCGGGTGAGGACTTGCGTTTGCTTCGAGTGCCGCTACTCCAACCAGTTCCAGGTCACCAAGGCCATTCTGGACCAGGGCTTGCTGGGGCAGGTGCACTACGGCGAGGTGGATTACTATCATGGCATCGGCCCGTGGTATGCCCAGTTCCGCTGGTGCCGGAGCAAGGCTGAGGGCGGCAGCTCGCTGCTCGAGGCCGGCTGCCACGCCATGGACGCGTTGCTGCTGTGCATGGGCAGCGAGGTCGTCGAGGTCATGAGCTACGGCGCCAAGTCCCGGAACCGGGTGTTCGCGCCCTACGAGTATCCCAGCACGAGCGTGACCATCCTCAAGTTCAAGAACGGCGCGGCGGGCAAGTGCGCCTCCTCGATTGATTGCCTGCAGCCTTACTATTTCCACACGCACCTGGTCGGCAGCAAGGGCAGCCTGCTCGACAACAAGTTTCACTCCTGTGACCTGGGCACCAACAAGGCCGCCTGGAGCGCCCTGGCGATGAAGCCGGTGGACTCGGGCGACGTCTCCGATCACCCTTACCAGGCGCAGTTTGCCGCCTTCTTCGACGCGCTGGCGCGGGGCAAGGAGATGCCGCTCACCAGCCTGGACGACGCGGCCATCAGCCACGAAGCGGTCTTCGCCGCCGACCGCTCGGCGGAGTTGGGGCGCCCGGTGAAAATGACAGAGCTGAACAAGTATGCGAAGTAAGACTGCCATCGCTATCGGGGCGCACCCGGATGACATTGAGTTTTCCATGGCCGGGACCCTGCTCATGCTCAAGCAGGCGGGCTACGAGATTCACTACCTGACGGTGGCCAACGGCGACTGCGGCAGCGCCGAGTATAACAACGCGATGCTGCGTTCCATCCGTCTCACCGAAGCCCGCGCCGCCGCCCGGATTCTCGGCGCCCAGTTCCATCCCAGCATCACCAACGACCTGGAGATCCTCTACAGCCTGGGGCAACTCCGCGCGCTGGCGGCCGTTATCCGCGAAGTCAAGCCCGGCATTATCCTGACCCACTCGCCCCAGGACTACATGGAGGACCACACCAACACCTCGCGGCTGGCGGTGTCGGCGGCGTTCACGCGCGGGATGCCCAATTTCAAGTCCGTCCCGCCCTGCCCAACGGCGGACTACGAAGTGGCGGTCTATCATGCGCTGCCGCACGGCTTTTGCGATCAGTTGCGGCGCCGCCTCATTCCGGGCGCCTTTGTCAACACCACCCCGGTGCACCAGACTCGAATGAAGGCGCTGGCGGCGCACAAGAGCCAGCAGAAGTGGCTGGACGTCAGCCAGGGCCTGAACTCGTATCTGCTCGCGGCGGAAGATATGTCCCGGGCAGTCGGGCGCATGTCCCGGAAGTTCAAGTACGCCGAGGGCTGGCGACGGCATTTGCATTACGGCTTCTGCGGGCCGGACACCGACCCGCTGGCGGAGGCGTTGGGGAAGGATTACATCGTGAACAAGACCTACGAAAAGCTCTGCCAGCGCGGCTATTGAACGCCTTGTTTTAACCCGGATCAACACGAACGCAACCTATGGCACGCAAACTCAGTCCTATCGCCCCCGATTGGTGGGATTACACCACGCTCGACGCCGACATCATCCGCGACGCCGCCGCGCTCACGCCCGAGAAAATGCTCAAGCTCTCCCGGCCCGGCTTCAAGGTCGTGATGTATGACTCGATCGAGGAGTTCTACCTGGCCGAGGCGCTCGAATACATCACCGCCTGGCAGCAATCCACGCCCGACAACCCGGTCGGCATCTGTGGCCCCATCGGGCCGACCGAGCAACTGCCCCTGGTAGCGCGCCTGGTCAACGACCTGAACCTGAAGGTCCGGTCCGCCCATTTCTGGGGCATGGACGAATGGTTCCTCGACGGCAAGGCGACCCCGCCCACACACCCGCTCTCCTTCGAGAAGGCCGACCGCGAACTGTGCTTCAGCCGCATTCGCAAAGACCTGGTCATGCCGGACGCGAACCTGCATTTCCCGAGTGCCGACATCGCCGCCTTCCGCAAGACCTGGAGCGCCGGCGTCCGCTGCGCGGTCATGCAAGGCGGGCAGGGCGACGTGAAGCATTGGGCCTTCAACGATCCGCCACGCCGCACCGGCAAGTTCAAGAACCACCCGCCCTCGCCGGCCGAATACCGCAAACTGGCTACCCGCGTGGTGGATTTGCATCCGCTGACCATCGCCCAGAACGCGCGCACCTCCGGCGGCGGCAACATTTCCCTCGTGCCCACCCAGGCCATCTCGGTCGGGCCGGTCGAAACCTGGCAGGCGGAAAAGGTGTCCATCTGGCAAGCCGGCAACCACGACAATCCATTCGGCCAGCGGCTAACCTGCCTCATGATCTCCAAACGAATCCCGGATGCCGCCGTCCCGATGTCCCTGCTGGCGGACCACCCGAACGTGCAGTTCAATTACTACCGCAAGGGCCTCGGCTCGTGTGAGGTCGAAATGCATTGACCGCCAAGTTCTGGAACCGGCTGGCCCACGAGCGCGATCTGTGGCAGAAAGGCCTCCAGTTCGTTGCCGGTGTGGATGAAGCGGGCCGCGGCCCGCTGGCCGGGCCGGTGGTCGCCGCCGCCGTCGTGCTCCCCTGCGCCTGGGCTCAAGCGGGCCTGGACAGCCGGCTCCACGGGCTCAACGATTCCAAGCAACTGACCGAGGCGCAGCGCGCGGAATACTACGCGCTCCTCACCTCGCACCCGGATATCCGCTTTGCGATCGCCAGCGTGGAGGTGCAGGTCATTGACCGCATCAACATCCTCCAGGCCACCCACCGCGCGATGAATCAGGCCCTCGCGCAACTCCAGCCGCTGCCCGAATACGTGCTGGTGGACGGACGGCCGGTGAAGTCCATGACCCTGCCGCACACGGCGCTGGTGAAAGGCGACGCCCGCAGCTACTCGATCGCCGGCGCTAGCGTCCTGGCCAAGGTGACGCGCGACCGCCTCATGCGCGAGATGGACCAGCGCTACCCGGGCTACGGCTTCGCGGTGCACAAAGGCTACGGCACGCCGCAACACCTGGCCGCCATCCGGGCGCTGGGCCCCTGCCCCATCCATCGCCGCAGCTTCGCCCCGTTCCGGTCGGTGGCGATGCCGCTGGACCTGTTCCCTGCCTGAGGTCAGCCCCTCTTGCGCAGCACCAGCGCAAGATTGTCCGCCAGATTCAGCGCGCCCAGGACCTTCTCTGTAAGCGTGTACAGGGTCTTCAATGGTCGCAGTAACGGATGCTGCTTGAAGGAGGTCGTGCGCTGCAAGAGTTGGGCGCGCTCGTGGTTGGAAATCTCCTTGCCGCCGCCGCGCCAGTCCTGCCACACGACGAGAGGGTTAAAGTGGGTGCTGCGGAAGGCAATGACCGAGAAGCGAGGTTCCACGAGTGTTGTCAGCGTGGCCCTTGTGAAGTAGTTCAGGTGCTGAGGATAGATATAGCGGTAGCGCGCGCCCAGCAGACGCGCCGCCAGCGACCGCAGGTTGGGCACCAGCACGAAGCAAAGGCCGCCCGGTTTGAGTAGTTGCCCGGCCTTCGCGAGGAATCGCGCCGGCTCGAGCAGGTGCTCCAGAACCGCCCAGAAGGTCACGGCGTCGAACCGCCTTTCGCCGAAGTCCTGTTCGAGGAAACTGCCGCGCAGGACCGCCACGCCGCGATCTTCGGCATAGTCCAGGGCCGGGCCGCTTACATCAGTCCCGAGGACCTGGTAGCAGCCCGGGAAGCGCTGGTGCAACTGAAACAGGAAGGCGCCCGACGAGCAGCCCACGTCCAGCACCGCCCCACCCTGGCAGTGCTGGCGGAACAACCGCAACTCTCGCTCATAGCGCACGGGCGCATAGTCGCTCTCCAGCTTGGCCGGCGAGAGGTAGTAATCCGCCCCCGCCTGGTCGTAATACTGCCCGGAGGCAAACGCCGCCGGCACCGGGTTGGCATAGATCATCGCGCACTGCCGGCACCGTATGAGCCGGAGTTCGGCCTTCTGCAGATAGGCTTCTGCGTCGTTGCGCCCGCACACAGGGCAGGCTCGGGATGCGGGGGCGGTGGTCATAGGATGGCCAGAATCCTTCCCCACTTTGGGGGCGCGGGTTGACTTTGAACAGCCTGTTCCCCCTCACCCCGGCCCTCTCCCTTGGGGAGAGGGAGAATCACCGCCGGCACACCCGTGAATCTGGAGCGCCTCGACTTGCCACCGCACGGGCAAAAGCGCTCCCTCTCCCCAAGGGAGAGGGCCGGGGTGAGGGGAAAGGGACCGCTCATGTCCGGTGCAGCAGAGACAGGATGCAGGGCGTCCCCCCACCAACAATTTCATTTGTCTTCCACACCCGGCAGTTATAGAAAGGGGCCGGGCTGCACGCAAAGCAATCCTGTTCCGGCAACACATGAATCTACCGGCCCGCATCCGGTCCTGGTGGCGCGGCAAGGAAAAGCCGCCGCACTTGCGCCACGGCGAGCTGGGGGAGCGGGCAGCCCGGAGGCAGCTCAAGCGCCAGGGCCTGAAGTTCCTCACTGCCAACTTCCGGTCGCCGCGCGGTGAGATTGACCTGGTCATGAGAGACAAGGACTGCCTGGTCTTCATCGAGGTCAAGACCCGTTCCTCCGAGGAATGGGCGCGGCCGGCTGCGGCGGTGGACAAGGAAAGGCGCGGGCGGCTGACCCGGGCGGCGCTGGATTACTTGCGACTGCTGAAGAACCCGCCAGTGAAGCTCCGCTTCGACATCGTGGAAGTGCTGCTGCTGGATGGCAGAGTGCGAGAAGTGCGGCACCTGCCGAACGCCTTCGCGATGGAGCGGCCGCACCGATACGGGTGAGGGGGACGCCTGCCAGCAGCGGATTGACGTTCGCGGGTGGCAATGGTAGCCTCACTGCATGATCGCAGTCGAAGAAGCCCTGGCCAAATTGCGCAGCCTATCTCCCGACCGCAGCCGGCATGTGCTGGCGGTCATCGAAGATCTGGCGGAGTTGCAGGCTCTCGAAGACAAGCAGGATGTCGAAGACGCGCGCGCTGCCCTGGCTGAGCCGGGCGAGGACATTCCGCTGGAGCAGTTGGCTAAGGATTTGGAGGTCTGATGCACCGCGTCCTGCTGCGTCCTCCGGCGCAGAGGTTCCTCCGCAAACTGCGCGACAGGAGTCTGACCGCGCGGCTGGTGGCGGCGATGAGAGCTTTGGCCAGCCAACCACGTCCTCCCGGGTGTGACAAACTTGCCGGTCCGGAGAACCTCTACCGCATTCGCGTCGGTGACTTCCGAATCGTCTACCAGATTCGCGACGAGGTGTTGTTGGTCCTGGTCGTGAAGATCGGCCATCGTCGCGAGGTTTACCGCTGAGGAAATAGGAGACGAATCCTTGCGGTCGTGAAAGCAGAGATGCCGAGCTTGCGGTGGCGGGCGTTCTCGTTGTCTCACCTCTGCTCGCCGGCCATTAAATCGCCCTCCTTGAGCGCCAGCGGGAACGGCTCCAGCGGCATCGGTTGATCGTGGGCCAGGAACTCCTCGCACACGCCGAATAGAGCGGCGGGGGTCGTGACGCGGCGGACCTGGTGCAGGAATTGGCCGGTCGGCTCCACCCCCACGCCGAGGTAGTTGAGATACTTCTTCAGCTTCTGCACCTGCGCGGATTCGCGCGCCGCGGGTGAGCAGACCGCCTGGTATAGTGCGCGCACGTAGGCCAACACGTCGGTTCCGCGCGGGACGAAGACCTCTTCGCCGCGCTGATGCTCCCGGATTTGCCGGAACAGCCAGGGGTTGCGGATGGCGCCGCGGCCAATCATCAGCCCGCGCGCGCCGGTAAGCTTCAGCACCTCCGCGGCCTTCTGCGCGGAATACACGTTGCCGTTGGCCAGCACGGGACAGCGCAACGCGCCGACCGCGCGCGCGATGAAGTCGTAGTGCACCTCGCTCCGATACATCTCCTTCACCGTTCGGGCATGCACGGTGAGCAGGTCGAGCGAATGCTTCGCGAAGATGGGCAGCAGTTCGGCGAAGACCTCCGCCGAGTCGAAGCCGATGCGGGTCTTGACGGTGAACGGGACTTGCACGGCATCGCGCAGCGCGCCGAGGATGGCATCCAGGCGTTTGGGTTCGCGGAGCAGACCGCCGCCCGCGCCTTTGCGATACACCACCGGCGCGGGGCAGCCCAGGTTCAGGTCCACCGCGGGGACGGGGTATTGCTGCAGTTCGCGCGCGGTGCGCACGAGCGCGGGGATGTCGTCGCCGATCATTTGCGGGATGACCGGCCTGCCAGTGGGATTCTGGGTAAGCGACTTGAGGATGTGCTTGTTCAGCCGCGAAGTGGCATACACCCGGAAATACTCTGTGAAATAGACATCCGCTCCGCCGTAGCCGGCCATGAGTCGCAGAAACGGCAAATCGGTGACGCCCTGCATGGGCGCGAGCGCCAAGATAGGCACTTCGCCCGCCAAGAGCCTTTGGAACTGAGCGCGCGAGGACACCAGTCAATAGGGCTCCATCTCAAACACAATCGAGTCTGGGGTGACCCGGTTTGAGGAGACCTGCACGTGGACCGGTTTGGAGCGCAGATGCCTAGCGGGCAATTCAAGCCTCAACGTGCAGGGGCCGTCGGATGCGTTGAAGCGCATCCATTGGAGTTTGATTCTGCTGCCGGACTCGCTTCCCCATTCACGACGCAGTATGTAGGGGCCTTCGTAATCGGAGACCTCCGTGCCGTCGGGAAAGCGGATCTTGCCTGTCAAGGCCGGCAGACCCAGCTTCGCGCGTTCGTTCCTTTGCGCCAGGAGTTGCTTCTGTTTCTCCAGGAACTCAAGCCATCTTGCTCCGCGAATGAGCTGTGTGCTTCCGTCCACAAACGCGACTTCATGGCCGCCCCCTCTCAGGCGTTCGCCGCTGTGTCCCAAACCGACCTTATCCCACAGAATGGCAATCTCCGGGGCGTCTGCTTGCGTCAAGCCTTCCACATAGTGCCAGCCACACGAGTCGGGGCCCAACTTACCCTTCCCGGCCAGCGCTGCTTTTACCACCTCAAGCGGGACTGTCTTGCCGCTCAGCCAGTAGGCATCAATGTAGTTGCTATAGAGGAGGCTGAGGGATGCCTCCGGAGTGTCGTCGCCTGCAGGGAAGTGACCGCCGTGGTCCTGTGCGTAGGTGACCAAGGCTAAGCTGACACCCTTGATGCAGCAATGGCTCATGCCGTAGGGGTACTTCCAATTCCAGTAAAGGAACAGGCACACACCCAGGCCTACTAAGGCGACCGCTATTTCCGGAAGCACCTTCGGCCACCTGCGGTGCTTCGGCTCGGTGTTCATATCAGGTGGCAGAACATGGCGTCGCGGAGCTTGGGCTCGAACCAGGTGCTCTTGGGGGGCATGATGCCGCCGGCATCGGCAATGGTCATCAGGTCCTCGATGCTGGTCGGGAACATGGAGAAAGCGCAGGCGTATTCGCCGCTGTTGACGAGCTTCTCCAGCTCCGCCGTGCCGCGGATGCCGCCGACGAAGTTGATGCGCTGGCTGGTGCGCGGATCGCTGATGCCGAAGACCGGTTCGAGGACGTGCTTCTGGAGGAGCGTAACGTCGAGCCGCTCGATCGGGGTGGGCGCCGCGGTTAAGTGCGGCAGGAAACTCAGCGTGTGCCACCGCCCGGAGCGCCGACTTTCAGTCGGCTTAGACGGCTCGTTGGTTCCGGCCGGCCGTTTCGCTCGCCGGCCACCCAAAGCCGACTGGAAGTCGGCGCTCCCATCCGCGAGGTATAGCCCCAGCTCGTGTTTGCGGGTCGGGGTGGCGCCGCCAGGGGTCTTGATCGTGAACACGGCGGCGAGCTTCTCCAGCAACTGGCCGGGGGAAAGGCCGTTCAAGTCCTTCAGCACGCGGTTGTAGGGCAGAATCTGCATCTGGTTGTGCGGGAAGATGACACTGAGGAAGCGGGCGCTCTCGCCCGCGCCGTGGCGGGCCTGGCAAAGCCGCGCGGCGGCGGCGCAGCGATGATGACCGTCGGCGATGTAGAGGCCGGGCATCCGGCCGAACTCGGCTTCGATCATGCGAATCTGCGCGGCCTCGGCGATGACCCAGGCGGTATGGCGCACGCCGTCGGGGGCTGTGAAGTCCACGCTCGGCGCCTCGGCGGTTTGCCTGGCCACCAGTGCGTCCATGCCGGGAGTGGCGCGATAGACCAGGAACACGGGGCCCGTCTGGGATTCGAGCGTCTGGATGTGGCGCAGGCGGTCGTCCTCCTTGTCGGGCCGGGTCAGCTCGTGCTTCTTGATGACGCCCTCGAGGTAGTCCGCGCAACTGGCGGTGGCGACCAGGCCGGTTTGGCGGTGCGCGCCCATGATTTGGCGGTAGAGATAGAAACACGGCTGCGCGTCCTGCTGGAGCGCGCCTTGGGCGATCAGGCTCCGGAAGCTCTCTCTCCCTCTGGCATAGACCTCCGGAGCGCAGGGATCGGTCGCGGGCGGCAGATCAATCTCCGGCTTGCTGACGTGGAGGAAGCTCAGTGGATTGCCGGCGGCGGCCTGGCGCGCCTCTTCCGTGGACATCACGTCGTAAGGCAGTTCGCAGATCCGCGGCGCCAGGTCCGGCTTCGGTCGCAACGCGGCAAAGGGTTTGATGACAGCCATGAGTCGGGGGGAGCTTGCCTCCGACCGCGCGGCAACGCACGCCCAAAATCCAGCGCCGCCAATTCGCCGGCCCGGCTGGCGCAGTGCGGCAGCAAAAGGCGCCCCGGCAGAAGCGCCCTGGAATCCCGCTATTGACTGGCATGGCCCGGGGGAGAATACTGCGAGCGCTCCGGGAGCCGGTGAGGCGTTTCGTGGAGCGTTGGAACGGAGAATGATTACTTGAAGGAAATGACTATGCGTAGATCTGGACTCGGCCTGGCAATGTGTTCGGCGGCGCTGGCGCTGGCGGCAGTGGGCGGTCTCCCGGGGACGGGACGTGCGGAAGTGCGCTTGCCGCGCGTGTTCTCCAGCCACATGGTGTTGCAGCAGGAGAAGCCGCTGGTGATCTGGGGCTGGGCGCAGCCCAAAGAAACGGTCAAGGTCGAGCTCGCAGCCAGCCACCAGCAGGTCGAGGCCAACGAGCGCGGCGAATGGATGGCGAAGCTGCCGTCCATGAAAGCCGGCGGGCCCTACACCCTCACAGTGAGCGGTTCCAGCACGGTTCGCTTCGACGATGTGATGATTGGCGAGGTGTGGCTGTGCTCGGGGCAGTCGAACATGGAAATGGGCGTTGGGGTCTCCAAAGATGCCAAGGCGGAAATCGCCGCCGCCAACTACCCGGGCATCCGGCTGCTGAAAGTGGGCAAGAGCTGGAAGCCCGAGCCGCAGAACGATATCGAGGGAACCTGGAAAGTGTGCAGCCCCCAGACGCTGGGCGAGGGCGGGTGGGGCGGCTTCTCCGCTTGCGCCTATTACTTCGGGCGCGAATTGCACAAGAAGCTCGGGGTGCCCATCGGCCTGATTGACTCAAGCTGGGGCGGGACGCGCATCGAGTCGTGGACCCCGCCGGAGGGCTTTGCCGCCGTGCCGGCTTTGAAGACGCAGAATGAGCAGGTCCAACTGGGCGATCCGCGCACCCAGCCCCATCAGCAGCGGCTGGAGCAGTTTTTGCAGGACACCGAGCGCTGGCTGGCGGCCGCCCGGCAGGCGCTGACCGATCGCAAGCTCGTCCCCACCATGCCGTCTTATCCCAACGAATTGCTGCCCCCGCGCGATTTGCAGCACCCGACCGCGCTGTATAACGGCCAGATTCACCCGCTCCGGCCTTTCGCCTTGCGCGGCGCAATCTGGTATCAGGGCGAATCCAACGCCACCGAAGGAATGTTGTATGCCGAGCGGATGAAAGCCCTCATCAACGGGTGGCGGCAGGTTTGGGGCGGGGGTGATTTCCCGTTCTACTTCGTGCAGATCGCGCCCTTCACCTACAGCTTTGACCCGGAGATCATCGGGGAGTTCTGGGAGGCGCAGGCGGCGGCTCAGAAGGTGCCCCAGACCGGCATGGCCGTGATCAACGACATCAGCGACCTTAAAGACATCCATCCCGCCAACAAGCAGGAGGTCGGGCGGCGGCTGGCTCTGTGGGCCCTCGCCAGGACTTACGGGCAGGAGGGCGTGGTTTATTCCGGGCCGACTTTCAAAGCCATGACCATCGAAGGCGACGCGCTGCGCGTGACCTTCGACCACGCCGGCGGCGGACTGGCCAGCCGCGACGGCAAGCCGCTCAACTGGTTCGAGGTGATAGATGCGGACGAAGGAGGCTTCGTCAAGGCCGACGCCCGCATAGACGGCGCCTCCGTGGTGTTGAGCGCCCCGGAGGTCAAACGCCCCGTGGCCATGCGCTTTGCCTGGCACATGCTGGCGGAGCCAAACCTGATGAACGCCGAGGGCCTGCCCGCGGGCGCCTTCCGCGCCGGCCAGGAACCGAAGCGCGATTTGCTGGCGTTGAAAGTGCCCGAGGCCGGGGACTATCAATTGGTGTATGACCTGGACCTGAACAAACTGGCGCGCGACTTCGCCTACGAGGTGGATAACAGCGGCAGGATTCAGCGCCCCTTCGACCGTGTTGCATACTTCCTTGAGTTGCAGGGCGCGGATCGGAATACCCAATACCTGTATGTTTCCATGGATGCGTTCACCGACGCGCCGGGCAAGATTGGCGTCCCGCGGGGCCGGACCGGGGCGCGCTTCCAGCAGAACGTGGCCAACCTCAACGTCTATTCCAACGTGAAGGGCATCAGGACCGGCACGGGCCTGGCCGGCGGCAACATCGAGTTCTGGCCCAACGACTACGGCACCGCCAACGCCGCCAACGTGCCCAATGCCTCGGCCCAGGTCTATGACTTCGGCGATGAGCCGGCACCCAAGGCTGGCGGCTATGGCTCAATGCAGGTGCATAACCACGACGCGCGCCAAACCCTCTTCGCCCTGAACCATTGGAACGAGGATGGCCGCGCCGACATCGGAATCGGGAACCAGCCCAAGGGCAACCCCGACTGGACCTTCGCCGCCAACGCGGGCGCCTACAAGGCCAAGCGGCTCCGCGTGCTGGTGCGCTGCAAATAGCCGTATATGAAACGAAAGGTACTGGTCATCCTGTCCAACCGTCTCAACCGGCTCCAAAAGCCGCGCTTCATCGAAGTGACCTGCGATGAGCAGGGCAGCATCCTGAGGCAAAGCGCGCTGCGCAGCCAGCCGCGCGAGCCGCGCTTCGACGAGGTCTGGGAGAACGACGACGGCAAGACCGACTTCGCCTCCTGCCACAGCTTCAAGCGCAAGTACGGCCACGCCCTGCAGAAACCCAAAGGCCGCGCCCGTTAGCCCCTCGCGTCGGGCCGCAACTTGCCGGGCCATCCCGCCGGGGGACGCGGGCTGCGGCTTGCGCCCCGGCTTCTTGATTAACCCCAATAAGCGGTTATTGTCCATAGAGCTTATGAGCAACTCATCCAGGAATCTCAGCACGCTGGCGCTCCACGCCGGCCAGGTGCCGGACCCGGCCACCGGCGCGCGCGCGGTGCCGCTTTACCAAACCACGTCCTACGTCTTCAAAGACTCGGACCACGCGGCCAACCTGTTTGCGCTCAAGGAGTTCGGCAACATCTACACGCGGATCATGAACCCGACCACCGATGTGTTCGAGCAGCGCGTCGCCGCGATCGAAGGCGGCACCGGCGCGCTGGCGGTCGCGTCCGGGCAGGCGGCGGCGACGCTGGCGCTGCTGAACATCACGCAGTTGGGCGACGAGATCGTGTCGGCCAACAACCTGTACGGGGGCACCTACCAGCTTTTTCATTACATGCTGCCCAAGCTGGGCCGCACGGTGAAGTTCGTGGACTCGCAACAGCCGGAGGCGTTTCGGCAGGCCATCACCGACAAGACCCGGGCGGTTTATGCCGAGACCATCGGCAACCCGAAGCTGGACGTGCCGGACTTCGAGGCGCTGGCCGGGATTGCGCACGGGGCGGGCGTGCCGCTGGTGGTGGACAACACCATCGGCGTGGGCCTGGCCAGACCCCTGGACCATGGGGCGGACATTATCGTCGCCTCGGCGACGAAGTATATCGGCGGGCACGGCACCTCGATCGGCGGCGTGATCGTGGATTCGGGCAAGTTCAAATGGAACAACGGCAAGTTCCCCGAGTTCACCGAGCCGGACCCGAGCTACCACGGCCTGAAGTTCTGGGAAACCTTCTCCAACCTGCCGGGCCTGGGCAATGTGGCCTTCATCATCAAGGCGCGGGTGCAACTGCTGCGCGACCTCGGGGCCTGCCTGAGCCCCTTCAATGCATTCCTGTTCCTCCAAGGCCTGGAGACGCTGCCGCTGCGGCAGCAACGGCATTCGGAGAACGCGCTCGCCCTGGCGCGGTGGCTCCAGCAGCATCCGCTGGTAAGCTGGGTCATCTACCCGGGCCTGCCGGATAATCCCAACCACAAACTCGCCGCCCGTTACTTGAAGCACGGGTTCGGCGGCATGCTGGGTTTTGGCATCAAAGGCGGCCTGGCCGCGGGCCGGAAGTTCATCAACTCGGTCAAGCTGCTCTCGCACCTGGCCAACATCGGCGACGCCAAGAGCCTGGTGATTCACCCGGCCTCCACCACGCATCAGCAGTTGTCGGAGGCCGAACAGGCGGCGACGGGGGTCACGCCGGACTATGTCCGGCTCTCGGTTGGCCTCGAAGACCTCGGGGACATCCAGGCGGATATTGACCAGGCGCTGAGCGCTTCGCAGAAGTAAGCGGGGACCGCCCCGACCCGGAGCCGCAGGGGCGTGGCTCGACAAGCGCCGCCGCATCTCGTATTTTGGCGTCATGGCGGGAATCGTAACGCCGGAAATCCAGCCTGGCAGCGTCCAGGCGACCGAGGACCAGCCGAAGTCCGGCCTGGAGCCCGGCTACCTGGTCATTTGCTGGAACGACCCGGTCAATTACATGCACTACGTCACGCACGTCTTTCAGAAGGTATTCGGCTGGGCGCGCAAGAAGGCCGAGTTTCACATGTTGCAGGTGCACGAGCAGGGCAAGAGCGTGCTGGCGCGCGAAAGCATGGAGAAGGCGGAGCATTACGTGCATCAGCTTCAGAAATACTCGCTGCACGCGACGATGGAGCGGGACGAATGAAGCTGCTCAATGCCACCGGAACGCGGCTGCTGTTTCACCTGGGCCGCCGGGAGGCGCGCCTGCTGCCCCAAATCCTCCAGTTGTACCCCCGCGTCCCGCCCGCTCACCATGTGCTCAGCCGCACGGGCCAGGTTCCGAACCCGCAGGCGAACCAGCAATTGCTGGACGAGGCCCTCGCCGACCAGCGGTCGGAGAACCGGCAACAGGTGCTGGCGCTGCTGACCGACCGGCAGCGGTTCGCGCCGTCCGAGACGGGAGGCCGGCTCTCGCTGGCGCCCGCCGAGGTTGAATGGCTCCTGCAAGTGCTCAACGACATCCGCGTCGGAAGCTGGATCCGCCTCGGCTCGCCGGAAGGCAAGCTGCCGGAGCTCGACGACTCCACCGCGCCCGACTTCCTTTCCATGGAAATGGCCGGCTACTTCCAGGCGCGATTGCTCGACGCGCTGCATGGGGAGGCTTGATGCGAGAGGCACGGAGCGCGGCGGATAAGCTCGGGCCCCAGGCACCCCGCAACCGGCTGCCGCCAAGAGCAACGCTTTGACCATGCGCATCAACCTGCTCGATCACCGGCTGCGCTTTCCCAGCCCGCGCGACTCGGACGCGGAGGGGTTGGTGGCGGTGGGCGGCGAGCTCTCCGTGCCGCGCCTGCTATTGGCGTATCGCAGCGGCATCTTCCCCTGGACCGCGGATCCGGTCACGTGGTGGTCGCCCGACCCGCGCGCGATCTTCGAGTGGGAGCGCTTTCACGTCTCGCGCAGCCTGGGCCGGGTCATTCGGAAGGGGATATTCCGGGTTACGATGGACCGGGCGTTCCGGCGCGTCATGGAGGCGTGCGCGGCCCCGGCACCAGGCCGGCGCAGCACCTGGATCAGCCCCGAGTTCATCGCGGCCTACACGCTGTTGCACCAGCAAGGCCACGCTCACAGCGTGGAATGCTGGCAGGGCCGCCGGCTCGTCGGCGGGGTTTACGGGGTGACGGTGGGCGGCTTGTTCGCGGGCGAGTCCATGTTCCACCGCGCCGGCGACGCCTCCAAGGTCGCCCTGGTCCACCTGGTCGAGCACCTGCGCCGGCGCGGCTTCGAGCTGTTTGACATCCAGATGCTCACGCCCGTCACCGCCCAACTGGGCGGCGTCGCCATCCCGCGCGAGCAATACCTGCAGCGCCTGGCCCGGGCGGTCGCCAAGCCGGTCTGTTTCTAACGCAGGGGCAAGAGAGGCTCGGTGCGCCGCCGCCGATTCTTTCGGGGCGCTTGACCTGCCGGGCCGCAACGCCTAGACTGTGCCCGCTTTCGGATGAGAACACTCAGCATCATGTTGGTGGCCGTAGCTGGATTCAGCTTCGCGTCTCGAGTCGGCGCCGAAACCCAATTGGTGAACGCCATTCAGGCGGTGGTCCATGATTCGGTGATCACGTTCGCCGAGTTGCAGGACCGGATGGCGCCCGTCAAAGATGTGCTGATCCGCCAGCATCGCGGCCAGCCGGAGCTGTTGCAGCAGAAGGTGACCACCGCCCTCAATGAAAACCTGGAGCAGTTGATCGAGCGGCAGTTGATCCTGCAGGATTTCAGGGAGAAGTTCAGCCAAAAGGAACAGCAGGACCATGCCAACAAGATCATCAACAAGGATATAGACAAGGGCATCGCCGAGGAAATCCGGTCCGAGTTCGGCGGGGACCGCGTGGCTTTTGTGCGAACGCTGCGGGCAAGGGGCATCACCCTGGAGCGGCATCGTCAGCAAATTCGCGACCGCATCATCGCCTCCTGGCTGCGCCAGGAGAACATCTCCTCCGAAATCATCATCTCTCCCTACAAGGTGGAAGAGTATTACCTCTCCCGCCGCGACGAATTCAAAGTCCAGGAGGAAGTAAAGCTGCGCATGATCGTTTTGAAATGTGCCGGGGAGAGCGAGGCGGCGCAGACCAGGGCCCGGGCGGAGGACATCCTGAGAAAGATCAAGGAAGGAGCCACCTTTGAGGAAATGGCCGGCGCCAATTCCGAGGGGTCGCAGCGGAGCCAGGGCGGGGATTGGGGCTGGTGGGAATTGACCAACCTGAGCCGCAGCATGGCGGACATGGCCAGATCGCTCCAGGCCGGGCAATACAGCGGCGTGCTCAGCCGGTCCGCCGGGGACGACTACTGGTTCTGTCAATACTCCAACGGCGTGCCGACCCTGGCGCGCCATTACGTGGCCGACCTGGTTCTGAAGAAGGAAGACCTCGTCGAGGAGCGCCGGTTTGAAACCGCTGCCGCCGCCGCAGACCTGCCGCCGCCCGTCGAATTCTACCTGATGCAGGTGGATGACAAACGCTCGGCGCGGTTCAAGACGCTGGCCGAGGTCCGCGAGCAGATCGAGCAGGACTTGTTGGCAAAGGAACAAAGGCGCCTGGCAAACCTGTGGCTTGACCGGCTCAAGAAGAAGACCTTTGTCCGGGCCTTCTAGGCGGCTGGCCGCGCGGCTTGAAGGACCGCTCTCCGCCCCTGGCCCCAGCGCGCGACTCGCATTCCACCATGACCAGCCGGATTGGCATTTCCCTGGGTGACATCACCGGCATCGGCCCGGAAGTCACCCTCAAAGCCCTCGCGCTCGAAGCCCAGGCCGACAACACGCGCTACCTGCTGATCGGCGACGCGGACCACGCGCGCCGCCTCAACGAGCGACTCGGGTTGAAACTCCCGCTCCAAACTGACACCGGCAAGGACGAACCCGGGCGCTTCCTCCTGTGCCATCCCCTGCCCGACGCGCTGCCGGACGGCTTGCCGGCGGGAGCGCCCGCCGCGGCGCGAGCGGCCTTCGCCTGGGTCCGGGAAGGAGCGGAGCGCTGCCTGCGCCGCCAGCTCGACGCGCTGGTGACCGCGCCGGTGAACAAGGAAGCGATTGTGCGAGCCGGGCAGCCCTTTGTCGGACAAACCGAGATGCTCTCCCGGCTCGCCAACGCCGAGCGCACGGCCATGATGTTGCTCGGCCATGACGACCGCGGCCGCTGGCTGCGCGTTGCGCTGGCCACCACCCACCTGCCGATCAAGCAAGTGTCCGACCACCTCACGCAAGCCAAAGTCGAGAGGGTCATCGAGCTGGCCGCCGAGGCGTGCCGCCTTCTCGGCCTGCCGCGCGCGCGGGTGGCGGTCTGCGGTCTGAACCCCCACGCCGGCGAGGGCGGCCAGATGGGCACCGAGGAGCAGACGATCATTACCCCGGCCGTGCGAGCCGCCCGGAACCGGCAGTTGGAGGTAGTCGGCCCGCTGGCCGCCGATGCGCTGTTCTACCATGCCTTCAAGGGCGAGTTTGAGGCGGTCGTGGCGATGTACCACGACCAGGGATTGGCGCCGCTCAAGATGATCGCCTTCGAGTCGGGCGTGAACTGGACGCTCGGTCTGCCCTTCATCCGCACCTCGCCCGATCACGGCACCGCCTACGACATCGCCGGCCAGGGCAAGGCAAATCCATCCAGCATGGTCGCCGCCCTTCGGCTGGCAAAGCAACTGGCCCGCGACAGGTAAATCCCGTTCCGCCCTCTCCCTTCAGTCAGCCCGGATATTTCCCATACAGAATACTGACAGGCCGGCGCACGGGCATCTTGCCCGCTTAACCCGTTTGGACCCTGTAAGCGGGCAAGATGCCCGTGCGCCGGCCTTGCAGGTGTGGAATGTCCGGGTCAGCGCTCGATCTTGAGCAGAACCCCGCCCCCCGGCGCCACCCAAACGTCCTCGCCGTGGAAAGGCGTCAGCCCGCCGGTGTAGGCCGAGACGTGCAGCACCCGGCTCGGCGCGGCGCGGAACTGCGGCGAGCAGACGCGCGACTTCGCCAGGTCTTTGTTCACGATCATCAGGTAGCGCGAGCCGTCCCGGTGCGTGAAGTCGCCCGCCAGAAAACCGTCCCCGCCGGCGCTGCTCACAATGCTGTTTGTGGGCGGAGCGCTGGCTCCGGAGGGAGGCGGCCCGAAGTGATACACGGCGTCGGACTTGAGCTGCAACAGCGTGGGGGCCAGCTTCTGAATCTGGAGGTTGGCGTGCTGCATGAAATACCACGTCGGCGTCTTGTTCCCAAACTGATCAATCGGCCCCATCCGGTAGTTGCCCGTGGTCGGCGAAAAGTAAGTGAAGTAGGATATCCCGCGCCCGCCGTAGGCCAGCGTCGTATAGACCTGGAAACGGAAGTCGGCGGCGTTGAGCTCGCGATAGTTGAAGTGCGCAGTCGCCAGCACGATGTTCCAGAACTCCAGGCCGTGCCGCAGGCTGGCGGCGCGCACGGCTTCCAGGTTCGACCAGTAATTATCGCGCACCGAACCATCGTCCATCAGCGAGTAATTGTCGTAGCTGATAATGGCCGGGCGGCAGGTGGCGATGAAACGCTCCAGGTAATCCGCGTAGCTGGTTGCGCCGAGCTGCTCCGCGCTGGCGTAGTCGGGGAACAGGTTGATATAAGGCCATTTGCCCGGCGACATCTCGCGGATGAGGTCCGCCACCTTGGCCAGCCCCGGGAACATCGCGGCATTGGGTTCGTCCCGCAGGTAATAGCCATAAACCGCCGGGTGCCCGCCCACCTCGGCGACCAGGCTGGCGATATTCGTTCGCGCCTTTGCCTCATCCACGTTGGCCCAGTCGTAGCCGGACGTGCGCGCATCCGAGACAATCGCCTTGAGGCCGGCCGCCTGGCACGCATCGAGTGTGTCCGGGTTAACGAACCCGGCGACCGTTAGCCCGCCCTCCCGCATCGTCTGCAGCACAGCCGGGTCCTTCGGGGCCCAGTTCCAGGCCATGATGGGGAAGAAGTTGGTGTCGGCGGGCGCCGGGGCGGCCTGGCCGTGCCAGGGCGCCAGCAGCAGGCTCAATCCTATGGAAGCAAGCGAGAGTCTCATACGTGGCGTCTATTCTTACCGCGCCGGGCCGGCCAAGTAAACCCCGCAACCAACCCATCGTTGCCTCCCCGTCCCGCCCCCGTCCCAATACCGTAGTACCTCTAACCCGGGGTTAGAGGTACTACGGTATTGGGACGGGGGCGGGACGATGGCCGGGGGGAGGGCACGGGGGCAAAGTGCGAGGTTCAAACGAAGATTTTCCTTGATTTCGGTCTAAACATCTGAGATGGTAGGCACGCGTATGTGCCTATTACTTGTTCCCGGCTTCGGATGTCCGCGGCAAGAATCCTTCCGTGTCTTCCCTCCCGCGCTTGCCGGTAATTGGGCAGCTAACCACAACTAACCGTCGGAATACCAAAGTCAGTTATGTCATTTATGTTACACGCAGTCGCAGGCTTGCTTGTGAAATCCCACCCAACCAACCGCAGCGGGACGCCTTGGTTCCGGCGGCTAACCCTCAACTGTGCGGCGATGCTCGCGGCACTCCTGTTTGTCCTCGATTCGGCCTGCCTGGCGGCCACGCCGGAGTATCGGGCTTTCTGGGTGGATGCGTGGGGGTCGGGCTTCCTGAGCCAAAGCCAGGTTGACACCTTGCTCGGCGTGCCGGGCAATGCCAGCAGCAAAGGGGCTATCCGCAACGCCAACTGCAACATGGTGATCGTGCAGGCGCGGCGCCGGTTCGACGTCTGCTATCCGTCCGGCGTGGGGGAACCGTATATGTCAGGCCTCTCGCCGGCGGGCTTTAACGCCCTGGCCGCTATGATCAAAGCCGCGCACGACACCACCGGCGGCAAGAAACGCGTCGAAGTCCACTGCTGGTCGGTGGCCTTCAAGACCGGCAATGGCACGGTTTACTCGCAGCATAGCGGCACCCCGACGGGCAGCCTGACCACCTTCGACAATTACTGGCCGACGCGAGTCAGCTCCACCACGGGTGCCGAAAACGGCGACGGCGCCTTTGACCCCGGTCACCCCAAGTGCCTCGAGTATCTGGTCAACGCGCACATGGACCTGGTGAATTTCCAGACGACCGCCGGGCCGGATGGGACCGATGGGAGCATAGATGGGATTCACTATGACTACATTCGGTTCGAAGCAGACACCGAGGGCTTCAACCCCACCAGCGTGGCGCGGTACAACGCGCGCTACGGATTGACCGGCGACCCCGCGTCCAGCAGCGAGCAATTCAAGCAATGGCGCCGCGACCAGGTCTCCGCCTTCATGCGGCAGATGTATGCGCGCATTCAGAAGACCAAACCGTCGGTCAAGCAGTCCTGCGCCGGCGTCACCTGGAATCCCTCGCCCGCCACCTCCAGCCGCGCGAGCTTTCAAGCCACGCGGCCTTACTACCAGGTTTACTCGGACTGGGATAGCTGGCAGCAGGAAGGCATTGTGGACATGAACGTCCCGATGACTTACTACAACTGGGCCAGCCTGCCCACCGATTACACGAAGTGGATGAACTTCGAGAGGGACCGCAGGTTCAACCGTCACATGATTGTCGGGCCCGGCATCTACCTGAATTCCCTGGCCAACGCCACTTATGAACTGCAGATGACCCGCAATGCGTCCCCCGCCGGCAACTACGCCGATGGATTCTGCGGCTATTGCTACAAGACGCCTTACAGCGGCGGTTCCTGGTCTGGCTTCAGCCCTTCCCTGGTGTCGTCCGTGACCCCGACGTGGGCCGATGTCCCCGACATGCCCTGGAAGTCCGCGCCGACGAAGGGCCACATGATGGGCACGGTGACGTTAGCCAGCACGGGCGCCTGGGCGGACGGCGCCACGGTGAGCATCACCGGCCCCACCAACCGCACCATGTTTACGGACGGAACGGGGTTCTACGCGTTTATTGATCTGCCGGTCGGCACCTACAATGTGACCGCGAGCCTGGGCGGCCTGAGCGCCAGCGGCACGGCCACCGTCGCCATCGGCGCGGTCACCGGCAACATGTACCAGGTGGACCTGGTGCTGGGGGCCAACACGCCGCCGGCGATCACTACCCAGCCGCTCAGCCAGTCGGTTAACCAGGGGGCCAACGCCACCTTCACGGTCGGCGCCAGCGGCACCACGCCGCTTTCGTTCCAATGGCGCCTGAACGGAACGCCGATTTCCGGCGCCACCGCCTCAAGCTACACTCGCGCCAGCGTGCAACCCTCGGATGCCGGGACTTATTCGGTGGTGGTGACCAATGCGTACGGAACGGCCACCAGCTCGGGCGCGCTGTTGACGGTGATCGTGCCCCCAACCATCACCACAGAGCCGCTGAGCCAGACGGTGACCCAGGGAACCAGCGCCACCTTCACGGTGGCCGCCTCGGGCACGACTCCGTTCACGTATCAATGGCGGTTCAACGGCGACAACCTCTCCGGCGCCACCGCCAGCAGCTACACGCGCGCCAATGTCCAACTGTCGGATGCCGGCAGTTATTCGGTGGTCGTGGCCAACTCCGCCGGCAGTGCCACCAGCGCCAATGCGGTCCTGACCGTGACCGTCCCGCCGGTTCCTCCCGCCATTACGACCCAGCCGCAAGGCCAGGCGGTTGTGTTGGGAGAGACCG
>DAOPPX010000089.1:0-21190 GCA_035358715.1 Verrucomicrobiota bacterium | reverse complement strand
CCGATTTACTTAGATGTTACCAAATAGCCCAAAGGGCTTGTGTGGGAGTATCAATGCGCTGCAGCGAACCGCCCCCCAGCCCTGCGTTCGAGAGGTTATGGGTCATTTGAACATTTACGTTGCGTTCCACCTGCGCTGCCGGGCGGTCGCTGAGCTTGGTCGTTAGCATGGAAAGCATTCCCGAATGAAACCGGTTCATTTGCTCCTGGCTGCGTCGCTCTTGGTAGCGGTTCTTTCAGCGTGCCGCACTCCGTCGGCTGCGTCCATCGAAGCCGCCGATGAGCCATGGCCTGCATTCCGCTTTGCTTGTGAGGGCGATGGTACACCTGCCCTCGGCACGAACCAAGTGATGCAGATCGCCACCGAGCTAGCTCGGAGTCGGCGCTACAAGCTGGACCGCTATGTCTGTGATTTCCTTTTGTTTGAAGGCTGGAGAACCAATGCCCCCCGCACATACAAATGGCTGGTGCATTTTAGTAAGAGCCCGGCGGTGCCGGACACCGATTTCTTTATATCAGTGGAGGACGGAACCGGACGCGCCGAGCTCCATCACTTCTAGGGACATGAATGCTAACAAGGTCACTGGAGCGAATGCGGGCGGTCCACGGCGGTTGCGAATTCGCACGCCTTGCGCCGCCCGCATCGCTCAGTTCTATCGTTAGCCTGCGACGCACGTCATGAAACGCGTGGCCCTTTTCATCGGTTTGGCACTTGCGGTATACTTCACTAGCTATGTGGCCGTGAGGCACTTCAATCATCTGTCTGGAACACAGCTCGTTCCGGATGCTGCGGGCGTTTACCACTCTCAGGCCTTGAGTGATACGCGAATTCATATTCCAGGTGAGGGGTTCCAGAGGTTGCCGATGCAGGTGCTGTATTGGGGCTACTATCCGATTGGGCACATTGACCAGGCGCTGACAGGCAGGCGTTACAACTGCACAGATTATAGAGATATTGTGCTATGAGCCGGGAGGCTAACGAGCGTGCTGGAGGCAAGGGCGGGTTTCCGCCTCTGTTACATGCTTCACACTCTTGGCCCGCCCTGCCTCAGCACGAACGTTGGCTGTAACACGTGGCATGTATGAAGCGCCCGATCCTAGCTCTAGTAGCGCTGGCACTGGCAACTGTGAGTGCTTTAGCGCTCTGGTTTCCGAGCCACGTGGAGGAGTACAGACCGCCACCGCCACTCACGGTGGATCAGGCCTACGCCTTTGCCGCCACGGCGGTCCGGGCCACCAGCACGAACCACTTCCAGTGCATTCGGACCAATACACTCCCCTGTCTCAACCCTGGGGACTGGTGCTTTGTGTTTTCGAGCACGAATGGACACACCAAGGCCGTGTGCGTGATGGTCAACTACAACTGCAATCTCGCTGAAGAGCAGCGTACGGTGCCCACAGCCCACACGGTGGTGTTCGACGACTTAGACAAGGAACCAGACGAAGCCGAATGACGCACGGAGCAGCCAACCAACGGATTGAGCCAATGAGGGGGAGCGCGGTCAGGTTGGTCCTGCATCCGGGCATCAGTGGCGCGCTCCTCCTCATGGCTCATCCTCGGCGTTAGGGCGACCTCGAATGCATATGCCATACGGTTTAATAGTGCTGGTTGCTTCAATCGCCCTCACCGCTATATTTGTCTTTGTGACAGAGGCGGCGTATTGGTGGAAGGCGCTCGTGGTGGGATTGCTGGTGCTTTCGTTTCTGTGGCGCTACGGCATGTTTCTTCAGGTCGGCATCGGCATTTCTCTTTCGCTTCATCTCACGTATCTCAAAGCACGATCCTGACATGCGCCGAGCTTCTCATCTCCTGCCCGCCCCTAACCCCGCTGGTGCAGTGGACGCGCCGATCGCGCGTCTGTTCGCAATCGTGCGCTACTGCCGGCGCGCCACTGACCAGCATCGTTAGACCTGTGAGAAACCGCATCGGCACATATTTGGTGGTCGCTGCTCTGATACTTACTTGGCCGCTCCACATCGGGGCATTCTCGTATCTTGTGACGGAGTTGGTCGGCGACTTCATAGCGCCCCATGAAGACCACGTCTTGTTTTGGTTTCCTATTGCCGCCGGAGGAGGCGTTCTAGTGATCGCACTCGCTGCGGGAATCTTCATGCGTTATCGGTGGGCACTATACGCCTCGGCAGTTGTGTTGCTGGGGGGATTGGTCACTGTTGGCAGGTTTTTTCCGCGTCCTTCCCGTGATTGGACGCTTCACCTTTATGATTGGATTCTGTGCATTGGTCTGGCCGCGCTTTGTGTGATGTCAGCGGCATACTTATTGTGGCTCGCTCGTTCATCCCAAGTCCCTTCCAAACTGTTGAGATGAGAACAGCGTGGTCTAACTATCGTGCCGGAGCCGGCGGCGGGATGACCGTCCTGTTCCATGCTGAACGCACTTGGCCCGCCGCGGCTCAGCACGGGCGTTGGCCGGAGGAAACATGAACACGAAACGCCCGACTCATCTTTGCCGCAAAGCCGGATACCTTCAAGCTCACAAGTGGCCTGCTTGGCCAACGGATACCTGCGCGCAGACTCGGCGCTGTCTTCGTGATTGTGGAGCGGAAGAGTCACGCAACGCAATCCACAATTGGCCCTCCTGGGATGACGAGATTTGCCAGGAGCAAATCCGCATTTGTCGGCGGGCAGGTTGCTCGGCAACGGAGTCGCGGACGCTGGCCCATTCATGGGATCATCAGGGTGAATATGAAAGCGACAGTTCTTGCATCCAGATCATCCACTGCCTTAGGAAGCGCTGCAACGCAACCACTAAGCAGGAGGTTCATATTTGGCAATACTCGTCAGACTACACCCGCCGCGATTGCTCACGCTGCCGCATTAGCATGGTCAAGTGTCCACAGTGCGGTGGGACTGGCCGCATTGGCGCATGTCCCGACTGCGGAGGGGAGGGCGTGGTTCCGCACACCCGAGGAAGCATGATGGATAACCTCTGTCCTTGTGGAGGGAATGCGGGCGAGGAGTGTTCAAAATGCGGTGGCTCTGGTTACGTCGAAACGTCGGCCAACAAGGGCGCTGCACCGAATGGCGGCCCAGCGGCGTCTCTTGACAATCCAAGCGCTCCCGGTGGGCCGCCATCGGTGAGCTGAATTGTTGGCACACGCGATGAAGCCCGTCTTGCTCATTTGGGTTGTTTTCTCAGTTGCGGTATTTGCTGGGTTGGCCAGCCTGCGCGGTCCAATTCGCTCCGGTACGGGCCCGTGGGGTATCGAAAGCTTCGGCTGGCCAGGAGGCTGGCTTTTGAAGCAAAAGACCCCCACGTTCGTGTTTGATGGCGCAGCACCGACGCGGGTGGAGCAGAACGTCCGTTGGTACGTGTTGGACTGGATGTCCTTTGCCTGCGCGGCATTGATCGCGGTTGCATTGCCGGGTTCGGTTCTCGCGGCGGTGAGGTTTGGCCTGAAGAGAGCCACGGCAGTGCCAACAAGCGGATCGAGCCAATGAGGAGGAGCGCGTTCAGGCTTATTTCGCATTCGGGCACCATTGACGCGCTCCTCCTCATGGCTCATCCTCGACGTTGGCCGGAAGCCGCGAGAGCATGACAGCAAAACAGAAGAAACGACTGTCAGTGGCACTCATTTTTGTTTCGGTGCTGTCTGGCGTGGGCATTCTTTGGTTTCTTCACTTCGATGGCGGCTACCAGGCCGAGTTATGGCTTGCACGATTTGACCGGCCCGCATGGATCGAGAACAAGATGGACGGCGTGCGTTCACCTCGCCGTCCAATGGTCAAGTCGCTGATGAGACAACTCAGGCCCGGCATGAGCCGCGAGCAAGTTGAGGGAATCATAGGGAAGCCCGATTACGAGTACAGCGGTTGGCAGGCATACGGGATCGGATTCCCTCGATGGGCGGCTTTCTGTTTGGATTGCGACGTTTTCGAGGTCTATTATGAGGCTGATCGTTTGGCGAGGATGAGGGTGAGAAGCACATGAAGGCCAACAAGGTCACTGGACCGAACGCGGGCGGGCCGCATCAGTTTCCGACTCGGACACCACTGGCCGCCCGCGTTGGTCAGTTCCGGCGTTATGCTTTGGTATGAGTTCCGAAAGAATACGAACGGCATGGAGGAAACTGGACGGGCGCACTGGACCGCATAGCATGGAAGACTTCCCTCACAAAAGGGAGGCGGCAAGAGAGTATGCACAGGCGATTCTTGCTGCTGACGACAAGCGAAGAGTCAAGGCAATCGGAAGGAAATACCTGATTCTTGCCGCCGAGGGGGAAATGGAGGCTGAGCAGTTTGTGGGCTTTCTCAGAAACGCAGCGATCTATGAGCATTGGAAAGCATAACCATCCGGCTGCAGGCAAGGCCGGGATCGCCTCTCGGTTGGCAATTGGACACCGCTGGCCCGGCCTGCCTGAGCCGGTTCGTTAGACACTTCGCGCGTATGAACTATCAGCACGCTCATCCGAAGCTTTTTATGGTGATCGCCGTAATCTTGGCACTATCCGGAGTAGTTCTCGTGCTGGCAGGCATCGCGGGTTCCGGCGGTTCGCCAGTAAGCTATTCGACAAATTTTGGCGGTTACACGACAGAGTCTTGGGCGTTGCTCCTGTCAGGAATCTTGTGCGTTCTTTTTGGCACGTCGAGGGCTTTTTACCTTTGGAAGTTCTTGGCCACTCAACGAAGGAAGCAACATGAGAAACGTGCCTAACGAGTCGTGCCAGCCGGCGCCGGGAGGCCGCCGCAGTGATTTCCGGACGCCATTGGCCCGGCGCGGCTGCACTCTACGTTAGTTTTGAGATGCGTAAGCGCGTTATCATTTCAGCTGCGGCCGTGCTGGTGCTGGCGCTTGGCTACGAAGTCGCTTTCCGCTACGTGGCAGCAAACTCCGGCGAGGTCGACGTGAGAGCGCATCCTCCGCGGGTTTACTTCTCTGATGACCTGCTCTCGTCCATTCCATGGCGTAGCGCGCTCTTTGGCTTCCGTACGCGATTGTCCTTCGGGAAGGTCCGGCTTTGCCCCAAGCTTTATGTCAGCGGTGGAAGGTTTTATCGTCGCCTGCCAGATGGCGGTTGGCAGGACCTGACAGACACCATGGTCGAGTATCAAAAGGCCCACAGTGAAAATTAACCAGGCTGCGGCAGTGGACGCGCCGACTACGCGTCTGTTTGCATTTGGCTGTCAGTGGCGGTGCGCCACTGCGCAGCGTCGTTGGCCGTAAACGAATGCCATGCGACGCATTCCACTCATTCTTGGTCTGATGCTGATCACGGGCATGCTCATTCAGGACATTTATGAGTTCTTCGTTACCAACGAGGGCATTCATCACTTTTCCTCCAAGCCATCGCGGCTGTTGTATGTGATGCTGCTGGGAGTTGCGGGTGGTGGGGACGCGCGGTGAATATCTTCGCGACAGATCACCCGATGTCGGGACGGCCGGTGCGGCGTGGCACCAAGATCATCGCAGCCGGTATTGCGCTATTCCTGCTCGCTGCGGTCGGCCTGTTCCTTTGGCACATCAAGGGTCCTCGCATTGTGGCGCGGGCGATAGCGCCGGACGGCACCGAGTTCTGTGTCGTTCAGACCTGCAACTGGGATGTGGAGTTCTTCACCACCAGCTGTTACTACCGGAAGCCCGGTGGTCAGTGGGGATGGTTCTACTACGACCACGAGGATTGGTATTGGGGGCGCGGGCGTGCCGACGTTGATTCCACGGCGAAGCGCATCAGCATTTATCGGGGCGGGCGTGTGACTGTTACCTTTGACTGGGAGTCCGAACGATTTCGTCTTCTCCGCGGCGACTTCCCACAGCGGGAGTTCACCGGGGCGCAGGAGTGGATGCCCGCCGGATGGAGCATTGCGCGGAGATGAGTTGGCCGAACCCCTCGCTATTGACACTCGGGGCGCGCTGGCAAGGTTTGGTGATGTCGCGCAAGCTGCGCATTGAGTATCCTGGGGCCATGTATCACGTCATGAACCGCGGGGATCAGCGTGAGGATATCTTCCGGGATGACGAGGACCGCCAGAGATTTCTTGCCACCTTGGGCGAGGCGTGCGGCAAGACCGAGTGGCAGGCGCATGCGTATTGTCTGATGCGCAATCATTTCCATGTGGTTCGGGGAGTAGACACCGGTGAGCTCGCCGGCGCGCAGCAAGCGGGCGATGGTGCGGGCGTCGCGCTTATCGGTCTTGAAAGGCGAGCCGGGCTGTTTGGGGATCAGCGATGGGGCGGCGACCAGGCAGGGCAGCTTGAGTTGTTGGAGGCGGCGGGCGATGCCGAAGCCGCAGTGCCCAGCCTCGTAAGCGACTTCCAACTGGGCGCCGGGGTGGGCTTTGCGGATGCGGCCCAGGGCGACTTCCAGGCGGCCCAGATCGTTGGTGATGGTGCCGTAGAGCCGAATCTCGCCCTTGGGGCCGGGTTGAGCGGTGGCGAGGGTATGGAGTCTTTGTGGACATCGAGTCCGAGATAGAGTGTAATACTTTGCATGGTGTGGTTGTTAGTTCGCATTCATACGATGAATCAGAACGCTACCGCGCTTCGTGCACGGCCGTTCTTGCGGCTCTGCCCACCAGGGCAACCCGCGACTAAAATGAACGGCAACCACACCTCTCCTTTCAACCCTGTGGCTGACCGGGCGGTGCGCGCCGTCAGCCATAAGGTCTAGCGGCACGAGGCGGCTTATGAAACAGCACGAGGACTACATCTCAGGGCCGCACAAGTACTGGATACACTTCTTCTGCGGGCTCGTTGTTGGTGGGTTGCTCGGTTGGTGGTTCTTCGGAGGTCTCTTCGATAGCGCCGCCCTCAACTTGCTCGTCACAGCTACCACGGCGGCTTGCTTCGGCTTTTCTTGCGGCTACTGGGGAGAGAGGGCCTGGCGCCGCATTTCGGATTGGTTGAGTTGGTGGTTCGGAACATTAAGATGAACTCCTTACTTGCTAACCCGGCGCTCCACCGAATGGCGGCCCGACTATATGCCCTGGCAATTCGGAGGCCGGTAGCGGGCCGCCATCGGTGAGCTAAGCGTTAGAAAATCATGGCGCCCCATAGCTTCGAGTTCATGTTGGGAGTTGCTTGCTTGGCGGTGGGGCTGCTGAGCCGGTTCGTGTGCTGGTTTTTGAGAACTCGACGCCCAGAGGCCTTAAAGCAGGCCGATGAAGGGCTGGCGGAGGATGGGCTGCGGGGAGTTACAGTCCTTGGCACATTTCGGTTTGGCGCTGCCCTGTTGTTGTTTATCGGAGCGGCATTGGTTGCCGTCTCATTTATTGCGTATGCGCGTTTCTAACTATCGGCCTGGAGTGGACCCGGGATGACCGGTCATGTCTGCATTTCAGCGTCTTTGGCCCCGCGCCACTCAGGCCGGGCCTGCTTGCCCATGCGCATCGCACTCGTCACCATTGCTGCAATCGCGCTTGCGCTTTTTGCGCTCTGCGAGATCGGCATGGCTTACCCCGTCTCTTGCTGGTTTTACCTCGGCGTCGCAATCGCATTCGCTGGCGGGCTCATTCGGCCAGTGCCACTTCGCAGTCAGCTTCCTCGTGCCGGCGTGCTTGTCGCCCTCATAGCCGCCATCGCTGCGCTTTGCTTCGTGGATTGGACAACGCGCAAGCCGTTTCTTCGCGACCTTGCGCGGGTTCGCGTAGGGATGACTGAGGCGGAAGTTCGGCACATTATGGGTCGTTACACGCAGGGCACTGGATGGCCAGCTAATCCATTCGACACTTCTACGAACGCGACCGGCACATTGACCGACGTTGGCAGTGGCTCTCAGTATTCCACAACCACCTCACCATCTGGCGAGATGGCCACACAGGGTTTACTCGTCTTTCGCCATTCGACTGACGGAGCATTTAATTCGGATTGGGGCATTGTTTGCCTTTCTAACGGCCGAGTTGTGGGAGTAGAGTTCAGTCCAGATTGAGTGTGAGAGCGGTGGCTAACTTTTCGGTGGAGCGAATGGCGGCGGGCGGCACTGTCTTGCCAATTCGGCCGTCGCTTGTCCGCCGCCGTCGCTCACCTCACCGGACGCGCCCGTGAAAATCAAGCGTTCATATGTCATCGCGGCAATCATCATTGTGGTGGTTGGTATCGCATGGGTGAAGGGTTTCTGGTTCACGGAGGTTTTCCGCACGCACCAGAGCAACGAACCACATCGGACTGCGTTGCTTCAGATTCGAGATGCGGTCGCTGTTGGCGCTTCGCGCGTTGATGTCCTCGCGGCGTATTGGCAGCACCGCACGGACGCTCTCAGGCTTTTTGCCGACAGGCCATCCGATTGGGTCATTACCATGCCGCTGGAGTTTGGCGCGAGCGATGGGAAGCTCCTAATCGAGTTTCAGGATGGTGGAGTTACCGCGGTTCGAGTCCGCACGTCGGATGGACCGCCGCCAAGAGATGGACCAGAAGACAAACAGAAAAAGGCACGCTAACCAGGCGCTGGAGACGAACCGCCGCCCCGCACGGCGGCGGCCAGTTCGGAGATCTCGCAAGGGCGGCGGTCGGTGAGCAAGACGTTCGGCTGATGCCTAAGTCCCGCGCATCCCTGAGACGCTACTCGGCCGCGCTGCTCTTTCAGTATCGCGTCGTCGCTGATGGGGTGGCTAATCGTCGGCGGACGTGCGAGAAACGGATCATCCATTTCCGGGCATCGGATTCTCGCGCTGCCCTCCGGCACGCCAAGAAGCGGGGCCGACAGGCGGAGCATAAGTGGAAGAACAAAGACGGTAGCCAGGTGTTCTTTGAGTTCGTCGGCGTGCGTGATGTGATCGGCTGCGATCCGGCCTGCGAACCGGATGAGGTATGGTATCAGATCGTGGAGATGATGACGCCGATGGAGCGACGAAGCAGACTGATTCCACCGGAGTCGAAGCTGTGCGCCATCCGCAACAACGAATGAAATCGCCGAAGGCTGCTGCAGTGAACGCGCCGATAGCGGTTCTGTTTGATGTCGGATGCTCTCGGCGGCGCGCCACTGAGCAGCGACGTTAGGCGGCGCGACATGGAGCATTCACTAACGAAAGATCATTATGAGCAAAAAGACGGAAGGTGTTCTCAGCAGTCTGGCCGCTATCTTGGTCCTTTTCACGACCATGGTGGACCCGCGGGTTTCGGTTGGTTTGGCGGTGGCATTTCTGCTTGGATTGGGTATTTACAACTTTACGCGAAAGACCTGATTTGCTTTCCGATATGGACACCCCGCCGAACCAATCGCGTCAGCCAACGCCGCGAGTTCGGCTCGCCATGCATCGGGCGTCATTGGCCCGGCGTGGCTGCGCTCAACGTTAGATTCATGCGACGCCTGAGCTCAATACAGAAGGGCGCGCTGGTACTTGCTGCCGTACTGGTAGTCGGCGGCGCATTGATGGCTCTTTTCCCCACAGAGGTCGTTCGCACGCATCCTGCCGAGACCACAGACGCAGGCGTTTATTTCCCGGGGTGGACAGAGCACATCTCCAAGAGTGGAGCTAGGTTGCTGGGAGTACTTGCGGCAGCCCTCGGGGTAGCGATAGCTTGGTTCTCCACGAGGCGCGATGACGAGTCAGCTACAGATATCTAACTTGGCCGCTACAGTGGACGCGCCGATTGCCGTTCTGTCTGCTATCGGGCGTCATTGGCGGCGCGCCACTGGGCGGCGACGTTAGCGCCAGTATGCGAACGCTCTCGAAATGGCTGGTCGCGGCGGTCCTGGTTGGCGGCGCCGCCATTTTCTTGAACGATTACGCCGGACGAACGAAGGTTCCCAGACAGATCAAGCTGGCAGAATGCACGAATGCGGTGCTAAGTATCCATTTCCTCAGGCCGAAAGGGAATCATTTCAATTTGGTGCTCGCGACCCCAAGTGTCGGCGACGAGCCCATGGGTGGTCCGAACAGGCCGCCCTTCACATTCTCGGGTCATATTCGCGTTCTGGCGCCGTCGTCAGCGGATCTCCCGATCAGCTCGGAACAGTGCGAACGCTGTAATTGGCTACAGAGTCGTGGTATTCCTGTCGGGTATATTCTGACGTGGAACTTGCGCACAAATTACCCGAGATTCGATCAGCTACTATCGGCCGGAGGAGAGGCTCATCTTGAGGTTGGATTCGAGCAGCCTCCACCAACGAACACGTCGTTGTGGTTGACGTGGTTACAGCCATGGAAAGACAGAGACAAATGACGAGGGGCGCTAACGATCACTTCACTGGACGCCGGGACGGCGCTCTGTTTGCATATCGAGCGCCAGCGGCCCGGCGCCAGTGAGTTCTGTTGTTGGGCGTAAACGAGGTGAGTTATGTTTGGTTTGTTTAAAACCGCGACTTTTCAGGATCAAGAACTCGGTGCGCTGACGAGGTCGGGCGGCCAATGGAAGGGCCGCATCGCGCTCGGGCAGCATGGGAGCGTCGACTTAAGTTTGTCCGGTGGTCGTCAGTCACCCGATTTAGCCAGCTTAGCGTTGGGGCGTGAGTTACCGGCTCGGTACGCTGCTTTGGTTCCGCAGATTCAGTCCAGCCTGTTTGAGCACTATGAG
This sequence comes from Verrucomicrobiota bacterium, assembly GCA_035358715.1. GTDB lineage: Bacteria > Verrucomicrobiota > Verrucomicrobiia > Limisphaerales > UBA8199 > UBA8199. The sequence goes on along the minus strand of DAOPPX010000089.1, from coordinate 10,722 downwards.
CCGTACCGCGATGCCGATTCCGCTGGCGAACTTCCTCCAAGTGGTGATCCCTTCCCGAAGATTGAGCGCGCCGAGGATGTTTGGCCGCATGTCTTCGCTGAGTGGGTTCGCGTTGAGCCGCTCCGGGGTTCGCCGAAAGATGGGCCTATTGTAGAGATTGCTTATCGCGTAGCTTGGGATGAAGAGCATACTGTAGGAGCACGCATCCAAGGCTGGAAGTTGTTCGAGCTATGCGGCAGCGTCGTCTAGTGCCCAATTGGCTTCAGGCAACGCGGGATTACGCGCTCCTGTTTGCCCTGGCTCACTGGTCCCGCGTGCCTGAGCCAAGACGTTAGGCCACGAGAGAACGTAGCTTCCGCCAACGAAAGCAAATGAAGTCAAGAATCGAACAAAGCCGCCAGGCGGTCTCCCTCGCTTGTTTCATTCTGGGGTTTACCGTTGCGGCGAGTGCAGACGTCATCCGGCAGGCCGTCAGTTATCCGACGAACGTTCTCGCCGGCTTTCACAGCATTGATTTTGATGGCGATGGCACGACGGAGTTGTCATTTGAGTCTTACGGGATCACCTTCGGAGGGGGCGGCTCCATTATTCTGGATGTTCACAGCTCGCAGGGCACACAGGTACTCTTGCAGGATTGGCGCGTTCTGCCCTTGTATTCCGGAGAGACAGTCTCCCTGACACCTGTCATTGGCCAGTGGCAGATGACCGGTTACGGAAATTCTGTCTGGACTGCTGGTTTGTTGTCTTCGCCCGACGAGCCACCCCCACCACCTGGACAGGGTGTTGGGATGCCGGGCTACGGCGACTTCATGGGAGCCAGGTTTCTGGCCGGTAGCGATTGGCATTATGCGTGGGTGCGCTTCGGTCCGCTGGACTCAGCTCCGCTGCTGGGCTGGCCGAGCGTGGTGGAATACGGCTACGAGACATTCCCGGACACGCCAATTGTAGTGCCGGAGCCTTCCACCTGTGTGTTGATTTTGTACGGGTGCGCTCTACTCTGCTTCTATGTCCGACAGAAGGGCATGGCCTAACGAGCGCAGTGGAGTGGGCGCCGGGATAGCGCTCTGTGTGTATATGTTGCGGTGTTGGCCCGGCGCCACTCACCGCGAGCGTTGGGCATCTCGATGACCACTATCTACCGCTAACAGGCACCATGGAACACGCCGTCCAGATCTACGCAGTCATCAATCTCACGGTCATCGGAATGTCCCACGTAGTGAGGCCGCGTGTGTGGGTAGACTTCTTCCTCTTTCTCCGAGAACGCGGCGAGGCAGGCGTGTTTGCTGTCGCCATCTTGAACCTCATCTTCGGCTCGATCATCGTTGCGTTCCATAACGTCTGGTCGGGCATCCCATTGGTGCTCACCGTGCTGGGTTGCGCGAACGTGGGCAAGGCCCTGCTCTATTTCATGTTCCCCGCGATCGGCCTGCGCAGACTCCAGTTCCTTTCCCATGAGCGAGCCAACCTAGTCGTCGGCGGCGGGGTTCTCTTCCTATTGCTGGCCGGTGTCCTCGGCTATCACGTCTGGAGCACCGCATGAAGGGGCTGCTCGTCTGGTCAGGCCATGAACATCACAGCAGTTCATCATGGATCGGCGAGATGCCTAAACGAATCGCGGCAGCCAACGCCGGGCGGGCATCTCGTTTGTGATGGAACGTCACCGGCCCGGCGTGGCTGCGCTCTGCGTTCGGCGGAAACTCTGCGTTCACTTATGGACAATGCGATGAATCTATGGATGATCGGGCGCCTGGCAGTCTTGGTGCTTAGCATGGGCCTCTCCTGGAGCGGCAGGGCGCAAGATGCTGCAGGTTGGGCCGGCGCGCAAGTGACCAAAACCGACCTCCTCGCTGGAGAGACAAATTACGGCAACCACGCGTATTTCTTCGCCGCAGCAATGCCCCGGACCGGTTGCCACGTAGCCAAGGTGGAAGGAGAGCGCGGCAAGGAAGTGTTCGTGCGCCGGGACGGCAAGCGCGGCAAAGGCTACCAGAATGTTGCCCATCCCGTGTTCAGCCCCGATGGCAGCGCGCTGGGCTACGCTGTTTCGGGAGGCGCCGGCCCGCAGTGGGGCCGCTTCGTCATCAACGATCGCGAGGGACCGCTTTTTGAGGAGGTCTTCCCGGACACATTTGTTTTCAGCAATGACGGCAAACGCCACGCCTACCTGGCAAAGCGGCTAGAGAGAATCGTGGTGGTAGTGGATGGGCAGCCGCAGCCTAGAGGCGATGGCGACATGAAACCTTTTTTTATACCGCCCCGGTTTAATCAAGTTCCAACATTCAGCCCGGAGGGAACCAGCGTCGGATACATCGAGGACTCCCGGAGGCTCAAGAAAATGAGGGTCGTCACTAATGGAAAGCCCGGTGAACTATTCGACGGTATTGACCTGAGATCTTTGAAATTCAGCTCCGATGGCCGTCGCTTCTTATACGCCGCCAACGAAGCGAAACCGAGCTCCCGATGGTTTTGTGTCATTGATGGGAAACGACGAAGCGCATTTGATAGCGTAGGGGTTTCTTTCGCGATCAGCCCTGATGCCAAGCGCATTGCCTACAGCGGCCGCCGAGGCGCCCAGTGGTTTCTGGTAGTGGATGGCGAGATGGAAGTTCCGATTGAGGGGATTGTTGACCATTCCCTGATATTCAGTCCTGACAGCCGCAGACTGGCGTATGCCGTGGCCAAGTCAGACCGACGCGCCTACCTGGTGGTGGATGGCAAACCGGGGCCGATTCATGACGGCATTGGCGGCTCGTTCCCAGCGGGGCTTGCCTCGGACCGGGCTCACATGCAAACCTTCTATGGCTCGGCGCGCCAGAGTCTTCTGTTCAGTCCAGACAGCGGGCGCATTGCTTATTTGGCCCATTTTGGCGGGAAGAAAAGAGTCTTCGTGGGCGACAAGGACGACGGAGTCGAGATGGAATATTTGGAGGGTGGAATGGTGTTTAGCGAGGACTCCAAGCGCCTGGCCTACGGTGGTCGCGGGTTTGACAACATGTTTCGCGAGAAGAGATTCCTCGTTGTGGATGGGAAAAGAGGAGCCGATTATGACGGGCTGGGCTACTTTGGCTTCAGCCAAGACGGGAAGCACATTGCGTATGTCGCCAAGAAGGGCTCCGAGTTCGTTATCGTGGTGGACGGCAGAGAGCATGGGAAATACAGCGCAGTACCGGCGGGTCCCGTTTTCCGATCCGACGGCGTGCTGGAGTTCCTTGCTGCGGATGAGCACTCACTGTATCGATTCGAGGTGAAGAATTATGGTTCTCCGCTGTTGTGAGTGGAATTCAAAACTGGGGCAGGCGGAGTTTGCCGGCGATGAAGCAGAGCATCGTGATCAGATACTCTGGGGAACGGTAACCCCGCGCTTTGCGTTTGGTCGCTTGGAACAGGCTGTTGAGCCCTTCCATGAAGGCGTTGGTCACGCCCCATTTCCAGTGCGCCAGAATCCCCGCCAGGTGCCGTTCCACCATCTGCGCCGCCTTGACCATCGGGGCCAGCAGCTTCTCGGAGTACTTCCGCGCCACCGCCCGCACCAGCCGGCACCACGCTCCGAACCGGCTTGGCGCCCGCCCCGCGGTTGATTGCTGGTAGATGCTCTGGAACATCAGCCGCAATTGATACGCCTTGGCCGTGCAGAGCGCCTCGGTGTCCAGTTCCGCCAAGTGCGCCTGCTCTTTCTCCGTCAGGTTTTCGGGATTCTTGCGCCAGATCCAGCGGGTGAATTTGAGCAGCCCGGCGCGGGTCTCCTCGCCGCAGCGGGCCTCGGCCTTGCGCACCTCGTCCACCGCCTGGTTGACTTGGGCCACCACGTGATACTTGTCGTTCACGACTTGAGCGTTACGGCACGTAAATGGGTAAAGGGGTCAGGGCGGCACAAAGAATTCGGGCACTTGTTCAGCGGGCGCTACAAGGCGCTGATTGTGGAGGGGAGCGGCCACGGGTATCTCAAGACGGTGTGTGATTATGTGCATTTGAATCCGGCGCGGGCGAAGTTGCTCAAGCCGAGGCAGCGCTTGAGCGATTTTGCCTAGAGCAGCTATCCGCAGTATTTGGCGGCGCCGCCGGGGCGTGCGCGCTGGTTGCGGGTGGACCGGTTGTTGGGGGAGTGGGGCATCCCCAAGGACAGTGCGGCGGGGCGGCGGGCGTTTGGGGAGCGGATGGAGCGGCGGCGAGGGGAGGATTTGCGGGGTGAGTTCAAGCGGGTGGAGCGGGGGTGGTGTCTGGGCGGGGAGGAGTTTCGGCAAGAGCTGTTGGAGCAGGTGGAGACGCGGCCTGGGCCGAGCCATTTCGGGGAGGTGGTGCAGGAGGCGGAGGCGGTGCAAGCCGAGCGGTTGGTGGTGGCGGGGTTGAAGCGGATGGGTTGGAGCGAGGCCGACGTGAAGGCGCGGCGCAAAGGGGAGCCACGGAAGATTGAGTTGGCCTGGACGTTGCGCTCGAAGACGACGATGCCGTTGGCGTGGATCGCAGAGCGATTGAGCATGGGCACGCGAGGGCACTTGGCGTGGTTGTTGCAACGGCGTGGACGGGGTCGGGCTGCCGCGTCTGCCCGCCAATGCCTGCGGGGAATATGACAATCTCATTAACTGACCCCTTTTCCGAGGAACCAGGTTGGCTTTGCATTAGCGCGCCCTCGGTCATACTGGGTTGACCTTCAACTGCTCGGCGGCGGCAAGTGTGCGCTGGTTCACGTCGAAAGTGAGGAACTCCCGCGCGCCCAGGTGCAATGCCGTTGCGACGTGGAGAATGTCAAAGCTGCGATGCCCCTCGGAAATTGTGTGGCGCGCGGACAGCGCTTCGGCTCGGCGAAACACTTCCTGGAAGTGGCACGGGGCCAGCACGGCCACGCCATTGGCCAGGTCCGTTTCAAGCTGGTTCAACGCGGCTTGCGCGTCGGCCAGCGGCATTCCTTGCCGCGGATTGTGAGAATGACGCCAGACTTGAAAGCGGAGAGATTGCCGAAATTCATAAACAAGCAGCGCGGTGACGTGAAGGGGTTCCTTCATCGTCGCCGCGTGCGCCGCGGCGATCGGCGAATTGCTTTGCCGGCGATAAAACGCGCAGAGAAAGGACGTGTCCGGGAAAGCGATCATCCTTCTTCGCCCTCCAATTCGGCGGCGCGCATTCTGGCAACTGCTTCGGCGGAATAAACGCGGTCGCCATAGGCGCGCTCCAATCGCGCCAAGATGTCCGGCATCTTGAACCGGCGCGGCTTTTTCGGCGCCGCAGGCACCAGGCGGGCGAACGGCTTGCCGGCTTTGGTGATCTCGACCGGTTGGCCCTCCTCAATCCACGCGGCAACGCGGGGGAAGCGGTTTCGCAAGTCTCTAACGGTGGCTGTCTTCATCGTGAGACCAATATGTCTCACAGCGTCCAGGCTGTCAACTGCGCTTAAGAGTGTTCGCCACACTTCCTTCTCATTCAGGGCCGTCAATCGCTGTATGTCGTGCCGAAAGCGCGGGCGGCAGGAGTGTGGATTAGCGCAAAGACGCCAGGGCGGGACGCGGAAATGGCGAGGAAAGTCAATGAGATGGTAATACTTGGTTGCCGCCAAAGCACGGTTGGATAGAACTCGGCTCATGGCGCGCAAGGTGGGCATTCCATAGGCCGGAGCGTTTAGCCGTGTCTATGCAGTTGCATGCGTTGTTCCCCCTCACCCCAGCCCCACGGGAGCGGGCTGGGGTGAGGGGAAGGCGGACACACATCTGCATCGTTACGCAGGTATTGGGCGGGGCGGTTCTGCCGGCGGATGGAAGGCAACTGCGGCTTTGAGATTGAACGACTGGGGCAAGGGGGTCCCGGGGGCTGCGTTCGCGCGGGCCGGAGAAAGGGCCGGAGAGAGGGGTTGCGCTGGGTGGCTTTGTGTGGCAAAGTGTTGGCATGGAATCGAATTCGGCCGCCGAGCATCTCCAGGTCATTCGCACGTTGATGGAACGGTCCGCGCTTTACCGGCGGGCGCTGGCACCGATCATGAGTTTTGCCGGGCTGGCCGGGCTGGCTGCGGCTGGCGGCGGTTGCGAGGCGGGGATCGCCTCCGGGCGGGCGTTTGTTCTCTATTGGCTCGCGGTTGCCGCGGTGACCCTTGCCGGGGTCTCGTTGCTGGTGCGCCGCCAGGCGCTGAGAGACCGTGAGACGTTTTGGTCTTTGCCGACGCGGCGCGTGGCCCGGGCCGCCGCGCTGCCCCTGGCCGCGGGCCTCGTCTTCAGCCTGGTGCTGCTGCTGCTGGACGTCGGCCACTCGCGCTGGATGTTCATCTTCCCGAACCTGTTCTTCTATGCCTGCGCGCTGCACGCGGCTGGGTTTTTCATGTCGCGCGGCATTCGGCTCTTCTCGTGGGGTTTGATTGTGCTGGGTGGTGTGTGCTTGGTGGTCGTGCCGAGGTTTCAGACCGAGCCGAACCCGGTGGTGGACCACGCGTTGATGGGCGGTTTCTTCGGCCTCCTGCACCTGGGTTATGGCGTTTACCTCTACTTCACCGAACCGCGCGGGGATGCGACGTGAACCCGGCCCCCTTCCTCCAGCTCGATCGGGTGATCCACGAGAAGGGCCGGCTGGCCATCGTGTCCATGCTCGCCGCCGCGCCGGAGGTGTCGTTCACCGAGTTGCGCGACGCGCTGGGCATGACCGACGGGAACCTGACCACCCATATCCGCACCTTGCAGGAGGCCGGCTACCTGTCCGTCACCAAGTCCTTCCAGAACCACCGCCCGCTGACCACCTGCGCGTTGACTGGCGCCGGCAAGCGGGCCTTTGCCCGCTACATCACCCTGCTGGAGCAGATCATCCAGCAGAACAAGCCTGATTGAGTACCTAGTACTTGATTGCAGAGATATGCGATATCGCCGCGTGAGGGCACGCGGCCTACAAACCTGCTGTAGGCCGCGTGCCCTCACGCGGCGACCCATGTATCGGTTATTTGAGCAACCAAGCACTGGTTTGAACGAAATGGAGCCACTGTGGTCAGATACTTTGTGATACAAAGTGAATAGCCTATGAGAGTCTTTCGAGCTGAACATCTGGGCATGTGCTTTGGCGTGCGCGATGCCATTGCCCTGGCCTTGAAACAATCCGCCGCCGGGCCGCTCACGGTTCTAGGCGATCTTGTCCATAACGAATCGGTGCTGGCCGGACTGCGCGCCCGGGGCGTTCAGATCGCGCAGCACGTCGGGGAGGTGGGCACTTCACAGGTGATGATTACCGCCCACGGGGCATCGGAAAAGGCCATCGCGGGCGCGCGCGCCCGAGGGCTCCGCGTGCTGGAGGCCACCTGCCCGCTGGTGCGCGCCGCCCACCGCGCGATCGTTTGGTTGGTGCGGGAGGGCTATCACCCCGTCATTGTGGGGCAGCGCAACCATGTGGAGGTGCGGGGGCTGACAGAGGATTTTGGAGATTATGACGTCGTGCTTTCTGAGCGCGACGTTTGCGAGCTTCGCCCGCGGGCACGGCTTGGCGTCGTGGCGCAAACCACGCAGCCGATCGAGAAGGTGCGCGGGCTGGTGGGGTTGATTCGCCGCCGCTTTCCCCAGGCCGAGGTGCGGTTCATTGACACCGTGTGCCGGCCCACGAAGCAGCGGCAGCACGCCGCGACCGAGCTGGCGCAGCAAGCAGATGTCATGGTTGTGATCGGCGGCGCGCACAGCAACAACACGCGCGAGCTGGTGCGGACATGCAGCCGTTACTGCGGCCGGGTGCATCATGTGCAGACCGCCGAAGAGCTGCGCGCCGATTGGTTTGCGGCGGCGCGGACGGTGGGCCTGACGGCCGGCACGTCCACGCCGGATTCGGCCATCGAGGAAGTCGAGCAGTGGCTCAATCAACTGGCCGCCCGTGAGCACCAGGAGTGTGTGACTTGCGCCGCCCCCGGCAGGGCGCACCACCAGGCGGCCTGGGCTTAGACTGACGAAAAGAACAGAAAGAGAGGAGATTATGAACGTTATGAACGAACAGAAACCCCCGGTGATAACTGAATCGATTGGCTTCCTCAAACGCTGCGCGACCCCTTTCAAGATGGCCGGCGTGGCGGTGCTCATCCTGCTGCTGCTGTTACCGCTTGGCATGGTGCGCTCCGTGTTGCGCGAGCGGTTGGGGCGGCGGAACGAGGCGGTGACGGACATCACTTCAAGCTGGGGCCGCGACCAGAGGCTCGTGGGCCCGGTCCTCCTCGTGCCGTATCGCTACGCCGCAAAGTCGTGGAGAGAACAGCCGGGCGCGGGCGGCAAGATCGAGAAGGTCGAGGTGGTGGACATGGTCACGGCCAACGCTTACTTCCTGCCGACCAATCTGGTGATCTCGGGCGACGTGCAGCCGATGCAACTGCGGCGCGGGATTTACCAGGCGGTGGTTTACGCCGGGAAGCTGAAGTTCGCCGGGGAGTTTGCGCGCCCGGACTTTGCCCGCCTGCGGGTCAAGGCCGAAGAGGTGTTGTGGGAGGACGCGATGGTCGCCTTTGCCATCCCGGACCTGCGCGGGGTGAAGGAAGCGCTGCATCTTAAGTGGGGAGAGAAATCGTACCCCCTGTCGCCGGGAGGCAAGCTGGGCGGGTTCCAGTCCGGGGTGCAATCGGGCTTATTCGCCGCGGTGGGCGATGTGCGCGGCGGCGAGGGGCCGATTTCCTACCAGCTTGATCTTTCGCTCAACGGCAGCGGGGGATTGAGCTTCGCGCCGCTGGGCGCCCAGACCCGCGTCACGCTGACCTCACCCTGGGCGGACCCAAGCTTCTTCGGCACGTTCCTGCCGGCGGAACGCAAGGTCACGCGCGACGGTTTCGAGGCCACCTGGCAAGTGTCCTATTACGGGCGCAGTTTCCCGGAGCAGTGGACCAGCCAGACGCCCGAGCCCTGCCTGACGCCGAGCGGCGTCGAGGCCTCGCTCTTCGGCGTGAATTTCCTTTCGGGCATTGACGCCTACCGCAACACGGAGCGGGCGATCAAGTACGGCGCGCTGTTCATCGTGCTGATCTTTGCGGCGTTCTTCCTGTTCGAGTTGCTGGCGGGGCTCAGGATTCATCCGTTCCAATACGCCATCGTGGGGGCGGCGCTGTGCCTGTTCTATCTCGGGCTGCTCTCGCTTTCCGAGTTCATCCCGTTCGGCCTCGCCTACCTGGCGTCGGCGGGCGCGACGACGCTGCTGATCTGTTTCCACAGCGCCAGGATGCTGAAGAGCGGCGGGCGCACATTCATCGTGGCGGGATTGCTGGCGGGCATCTATGGCTTTCTGTACGTGGCGCTCCAGTTGCAGGATTACGCGCTGCTGCTCGGGACGGGCGGCCTGTTCGCGGTGCTGGCGGCGGTGATCTGGTTCACACGCAAGATTGACTGGTATGCGCGGGATCGGGCCTGATACCACTTCCAGACTGGAAGTGCACGATTCTACGACTGGGCAGTCCCCAGCCTTCTGTCCTTCGGAACTCAGCGTTCCCCACGACTCGCAGCAAACTCGTGAATCCCGAGTGGATTCGATCTTCCAGCCGGGGGTTGCGAGGCACGAGCTGCCCTGGGTCGGCGGCTGGATGGGGCCTCAACCCTGAGAAAATTCCCCGACCAGAACCTTTTGCGCTTTGAACCCCTGAACCACGGTGAGGGAACATCTAACATCCAAGGGCCGAGCTTTGGGCCGCTATTGGATGTTGAGCGTGGTTCTCGGGCAGCTCCCCAGACAGGGCATGGCGGGCAGGATGCCCGGGCCGACTGCGGTTGCGTCTTTCCACCGGGCCGGGTTTGTGCGAATAATCAAGTATGGTGAAGACGAGACAGAACAGGGCGGCGGCGCCGTGGCAGCCGGCCGGGCTCGAGAACGGCCCGGCTCGCGCGCAAACCCTTGCCGCCAGGGATGCGACCTAATCCCGATGTCGCCGTTGAAGAGAATACGCAGGCGTTTGCGGATATGGGCATCCTACGTGGCCATGGTCCTGGCCGGCATGGCCGGCTTTCTGTTCTTCCGGTTTCCCCTCAACTTCACGCGGGTGCGGGGACGCAGCAACATCCCCTGGCGCGGGGAAGGGGTGCTCTTCGTCTCGAATCATATCACCATGTATGATTCGTTTCTCATCGGCGTGGCCGCCTATTTTCCCGAGTACATCCTCTACCCGTCGCTCCCCTTCATGAACTTCGCCGCCCGTGAGAACTACTTCCGCACCTGGTTTTCCCGGACCCTGTTCGCGCTGCTGCGCACCGTCCCGGTGGAACGGCGCGACCATCCCTGGCTGATGCGCAAGTACACCGCGTTCCTGGAACGACACAACCTGCTCATCTTCTACCAGGGAACCCGCAGCGCCGACCTGACGGCCATCCGGAACGGCCCCGCCTTCGCGATCGCGCACACGCGCTCCCCGATCACCGTCATCCCCGTGTACCATCACGGCATCGAGCGCATCTTCAGCCGGGGCGGCCCCAAAACCCGAGGCCTGTGGCGCTGGCTGCCCCGCAGCATCTTCCACCGGCCGGTTGTCATGTTCGGCAAGCCGATTGACTTCTCCGAATGCTCTCGGATTACCGAAACCCGCGCACGCATCACCGCCATCAACCGGCGGATCGTCGCCAGCATCGCCGCCCTGCAAACGCTGGCCACCGCCACCCCCGCCCAATCCAACTGAGCCAGCCGGAGAACCTCACGCTCTCCGAAGCCGGCAAAGCCGGGCGCGAGCGCAAGCCAGCCCATTCCAGAGGCTCACACATCGGTCAAGTCCTGGTTTAAATTTGTCACTTCCGCGGGAGCGGAAGTGACCACTTG
>DAOPPX010000088.1:0-21242 GCA_035358715.1 Verrucomicrobiota bacterium | reverse complement strand
CGGCGGCGACCAGCGGGGCGGTGAGCTGTTCGTAGAGGGCAAAGAGGTATTCCACGCGGTGCCGGTCACTGGGGAAGGGCTCGGGGCGATAGCAGCGGTCCACCGCGCGGTCCAAGGCCTGGTGTGCCTGGAGCAGCGGCGCGGGCATCGTCAACGGATCATACAGATCGGCCAGCGTCGAGGTCGGGTATTTCGCCCGCGCGTCCAGCACCGCCTGCGCCGCCGTCTCCACCGCCGTGCGCTGCTTGGGTGTCACCGACTGCGGCCAGGGGTAGTTGTTATAGACCAAGCCAGCAGAATACCGATAACGACTTTCCAGCCGGCCCGCGACCTGCCGCATCCACGCCATGTGCATCTGCGAGGAGACAACCCCGAAGATGAACAGTGAGGCATCGGGAACGGTATAAAGCAGGTTGCTGGCAATGGTTTTGGGAGGCAGGAACCCGACAGGGACGTATGCGCGGCGTTCAGAGGATACGCCCGGCACTAAAAGGTATTTGGAGCGTGGCTGGCGGTTCTCGCCAAAGAGCGCTGGTGTGGCAGCGAGCTGGCGCGTTGTGTCCCTGTTACTGGCAAGGCGATGGGCCTTCACGGCTTCAACGCGCCGCATGACTTCCGGCATTGCCCGCAACTCAGACGGCGGCGCATCCACGAGCCAGAGGCACCAGCGGTCAACGCCGTTGATGAACTCTTCAGCACCGAGAAATGGGCGGATGAACTTGCCTGCTCCCGGTTCGAGCCGCAGCAATTCGTCCTTGGCATCACGGTCCAAGAGTAAGTGTCCCCCGTCATTGGGCATTGAGCCAAATGCCATCTCGGGCACTCCGCACAATGGCCGAGAGCGTTTGGCGAGGACGGTGTCACTGCCTCCTACTAGATACGGGTTGATGTTGGGCACCTGCGTGCGGGTGGGGTGGTCAACGTCCGTGTCGTAATCAGTGATGAACTTGGCAGGGCCATCTCCTTTACCAAAGCCGATGATGACGACATGGACGTGGGCTCTGCCGCGCGCCTCGCTTTCCCAGGGGAAGGTGCGATGGGCAAACAGGATCTTCAGGTGATACCGCGCGTATAGTTCGCCCCAGAGAATGCCGGGCTGCTCCCCTTGGCTAATCGAATTCGTGGAAACGAAGGCACAGCGAGTTCCGCAACCTTGTAAGTACTGGGCCGCCTTGAAATACCAACCGGTGACGTAATCAAGAACGCCGCCGCCATTCACACGGCCACAGATAAGCTGCATGTCAGCCTTCTGCTCGCCAGTCATGAACTGCTTCCCCACAAACGGCGGATTACCTAGTATGTAGGAGCACTCGCCGGGCGGGATGACTTCTTTCCAGTCCAGGCGCAGGGCGTTGCCGACGTGGATGTGGGGCGAGGCGCGGAGCGGGAGGCGCTGGTAGAATTGGCCGAAGGCTTCGGAGAGGGCGACGTTGGCCTGGTGGTCGGTGAGCCAGAGGGCGACCTCGGCGATGCGGGCGGGGAATTCCTCGATCTCAATGCCGTAGAACTGGTGGACGTCGAGCTTGGAGAGCCGGTTCACGTCGTCCAGCGGCATTTCGTGCTGCCGGCCGTGGAGGGCCAGCAGGACTTCCAGCTCCAGCTTGCGCAGCTCGCGGTAGGTGATGACCAGGAAGTTGCCGCAGCCACAGGCGGGGTCGAGGAAGCGGAGCCGGGCGAGCTTCTCGTGGAAGTCCTGGAGGCGGGCGGCGCGGCGGGTCGAGCGGTCGGTCTTGATGCTGTCGAACTCGGCGCGCAGCTCGTCCAGGAACAGGGAGCGGATGAGCTTGAGGATGTTCTTCTCCGCCGTGTAATGGGCGCCGATCTGGCGGCGGTCCTTGCTTTCCATGACCGCCTGGAAGAGCGAGCCGAAGACGGCGGGCGAGATGGTCTCCCAGCGGAAGGCGCAGCAGGCCAGCAGGCTGTTGCGCATGTCGGCGTTGAACTCGGCAAACTCCAGGCGCTCGGCAAAGAGGTCGCCGTTGACGTAGGGGAACTGCTGGAGGTCCTCGTCGAGATGCTTCTGGCGCTGCGGCGCGTCGGTGTTGAGGACGCGGAAGAGCTGCTCCAGGCGCACGCCCAGGTCCGAGCCGTCCGCGGCGGTGCGGTCGCGCAGGAACAGCTCGAAGCCGCGTTGGGGGAAGATGCCGTTGTCCTCGGCAAAGAGGCAGAACAGGACGCGGACGAGGAACCGTTTGAGCTCGTGGCCGGTGTAGCCGCCGGCCTCGAGGGCGTCGTGGAGCCGGCACATGAGCTCGGTGGCCTGGATGTTGGCGGGGTCCTCGGGATCGAGCCGGTGGTGGGTGTAACCGGCGATGAAGGCGAAGTGGCGGATGTGCTTATGCAGATCGGCCAGCGGGAACGTGATGCTGGGCGGCAGACGCTGGAGGAGCGGCGCCTCGGGGTCCTGCTCGGGCTCCAGGTCGTGCAGGGCGATGCGGGTGAAGTCGGAGAGAATCAGCCAGCGGGGAATCTCGCGGTCGCGCCCGGAATCTTTGAGGCCGCGGATGTAGAGCATGGCCTGGGAATGGGCCTTGCCGAGGTCTTCGCCGGCGGACTTGTGTTCGACAATGAGCTTGCCGGGCCAGAACAGGTCAATGAAGCCCCAGTCGCCGGAGAGCTTTTTGACCGGCTCCTCGAAGCTGGCGACGGTGCGGCGGCGGACGCCGAAGACGTTGAAGAAGTCGTTCCAGAAGGATTGGCGCTCGGCGGCTTCGCGGGTTTCGCCCTGCCATTCCTTGCTGAAGGCGATGGCGCGGTGGCGAATCTCGTTCCAGGAGAGCGGCATGGGCGGAGGGTAGCAAGGGGCGCGGCCGCGGAAAGTGAAAACTCCCGGGCGGGCCAAAGCTCAGATGCGGCTTTCGCATTCTGCCAGGCCGGCCTTGCAAAACCGTTCCAGGCGGCATATACATGGTTATGACTAGCCGCGTGGCCACCTTGAGCAGCACGAATGAAAGCGTTTCGGAATTTCCGCCAGTCATCTCCGCCCAGTGAAAGCAACCTTTCATAAGTCCTGGCCGATGGAGTGCCCGGCGATCCTGCTCAGCGCGCTGGCGCTCTGGTTCGCTGTCGTCCCCGCCCACGCTATTATTGACGCCGCGCTGCAGATGCAGCTAGGCAACCCGAGCGGCGCCACCGCCGACACCAATGACTATAGCCATTACCTGATCGAGCGCCCGGTCGAGGCGATGGATTACAACGCGACCCGCGGCCAGCCCAACTGGGTGAGTTGGAACTTCACCTCGGCTGATACGAACAACGCGGTCGAACGTTCGACCAGGTATTTCACCGACACCAACCTGCCGCCCAATTTCTACCGGGTCACCTACGACGATTATACCGGCTCGGGGTGGAGCCGTGGCCATCTGTGCCCCTCGGCCGATCGCCTCAACTACCGGACGAACAACGACATGGTGTTCCTGATGTCGAACATCATGCCGCAGGCGGATAACCAGAACTCCGGCGTCTGGGCGCAGCTCGAGAACGAATGCCGCAGCATCGCGGGTACCAACAACGAAATGCTGATGATCTGCGGCCCCAGCCGGTTCACGGGTCAGACCTTCGCATCGGGTCGCGTCGCCGTGCCGGGCCACACTTGGAAGATCGCCGTCGTGGTTCCCCTGGGCGGCGGCAGCGCGCTGGACCGGATTGACTACCTGACGCGCGTCATCGCCGTGACCATTCCCAACTCGAACTCCGTGGCCAGCACGCCCTGGACGAATTTCATTACCTCGGTCAACGAGCTGCAAACCGAGACTGGGTTCACGTTTTTCACGGCGCTGCCGCCGAACCTCGCCGCGGTGCTGCGGAGCAAAGTGGACGGCCAGGCGCCTCCGGCCCCGGCCATTGCCGGGTTCTGGCCGACCAGCGGCAACGTGGGCGTCAGCGTCAGCATCGGCGGCACGAATCTCAACTTCACCACCAACGTGACCTTCGGCGGCGCCAGCGCGTCTTTCATTATCAATTCGTGCACCAACCTTATCGCCATCGTTCCGGCGGGTGCGAGCTCGGGGCCGATCGTTGCCACGACCCTCGGCGGCAGCGCCACCAGCCCCGGCAGCTTTATCGTCGGCACCGATGGCATGCCGGACCTGGCTATTGCCGTCACCCATACCGGCACCTTCACCCAGGGCGATTCAGGCGATACCTACACCATCACCGTCACGAACATCGGCACGGCGGTCTCCAGCGGCGCCGTGGCCGTCACGAACATACTGCCGGCTGGCCTGACTGCCGTCGGGTTCAGCGGCCCGGGTTGGACCGCCGATCTCGGCGAGCTCACCTGCACGCGCTCGGACAGCCTGCTGCCCGGCGCCGCTTACCCGCCGGTCACGCTCACGGTGAATGTCTCGGCGAGCGCCCCTCCGAGCGTCACCAATGTGGCGATCGTCTACGGCGGGGGTGACACCAATGCGGCCAACAACGCCGCCATTGACGTCACTGTAATCAACCCGGCAGCGGCGCCGACGGTGGTGACGGAGCTCGCCACCGGTGTGGACACGACCACGGCAACCCTGAACGGCACGATTAATCCCAACGGCCAGCCGGCGTGGGCGCGTTTCGAGTACGGCCTGACCACCAACTACGGTTCGACAGTGTCCTTCGCCGAAGGTCTCAGCGGCACGACGCCGCAGGTCGTGAGCACAAACCTCACGGGGTTGATTGCCGGGACAACTTATCATTACCGGGTGGTTGCCACCAATGTCCTCGGCTCGACCGCGGGTGCTGACCAGGCGTTCACCACGGGCGTTCCGGACCTGGCGGTCTCAGCGGCTCACTACGGAGACTTCATCCAGGGCCATATCTGCAGCTATGCCATTACAGTAACCAACCTCGGCAACGGGGCTTCGCTGGGCTCGGTTACGGTCACGGGTGCGCTGCCGGCTGGCCTCACCGCCATTGGCATCAGTGGCGATGGCTGGGTGACCGATCTGGGCACGCTCACCTGCACCCGCTCGGACAGTCTGGCCGCCGGCGCAGCCTATCCGGTGATTACCGTGAGCGCGAACGTGGCCACCAATGCGCCCGCCAGCGTCACCAACCTCGTGGCGGTTTCCGGGGGCGGCGAAGCCAACCTGGCCAACAACACGGCCAGCGACCCGACGACCATTAACCCCGCGGGCATTGGGGAAGGCGTGACCATTCTGGCCGGGTGGGATGTGAGTACACTGACCGGCGGCACGACCAACTATGGACCTTCGCCGCTGGGATCCACGACCAACGCGGCCAATCTGACTGTGGGCGGTTTGACGCGCGGCTCGGGCGTCGGCACGGGCGGGACCTCAGCGGCGCGCGCCTGGGGCGGCGCCACCTGGACCAGTGCCTCCGCGGCGTCGGCGATCAGCTCCAATCGCTTCGCCACATTCAGTGTCGCGGCCAGCAATGGCTACACCGCGTCATTCACCTCGATCAGCCGGTTCGATTACCGGCGCTCGGCAACGGGCGCGACCAACGGACTGCTGCAGTATCAGCTCGGTTCAGGGCCATTCACCGACGTTGCCGCGCTAACCTACCCTTCAAGCTCCAGCGGCGGCGCGGCTATGAGTCCCATTGATCTGTCCGGGGTCCCGGCGCTGCAAAGCGTGGGGGCCGGCACCAACGTCACCTTCCGGATCGTCAACTGGGGAGGCACCTCCTCCGCAGGCACATGGTATGTGTTTGACGCGGCGAACTCGACCGCCCTCGACTTTGCGGTCCAAGGCATCGTCGCGCCGGCGATTGTGCCGGTTGCCGACCTGTCCATCAGCCTGGCGCACGCCGGCAGTTTCACCCAGGGTGACATCGGCCAGACCTATACCATTACCGTCACAAACCGCGGCACGGCGGCCACCGCCGGCGCGGTAATGGTCACGAATTTGTTGCCAGCCGGGCTTGCCGCCACCGCCATCGGGGGCAGCGGCTGGGCGGCCGATCTGGGCACGCTGACTTGCACGCGCTCCGACGCGCTGGCAGCGGGCGCGATTTACCCGCCGATTACCGTGACCGTGGACGTGGCCACCAACGCGCCAGCCAGCATCACTAATGTTGCCGTCGTTGCGGGCGGAGGGGAAACCAATACCGCGAACAATGCCGCGAGCGCCCCGACGACCATTGTTGCCCTGGCCCCCATCGAGCTGTGGCGGCTGCACTGGTTTGGCACCACCGCCAACAGCGGCCCCGCCGCGGACACGGCTGTGGCCACCAGCGACGGCCTGCCCAACCTGCTGAAGTATGCCCTTAGCCTCAACCCGCTGGTGGCCAGCACCGACCCCGTCGCGGGCGACATCACCAGCGGTTACCTGCGTCTCACCGTGCCGAAGAATCCGGACGCAACCGACATCACCTACCATGTGGAAATGACCGCCGACCTCATGGCGGCTTGGACCACCAACGGCACGACGGTGGAGGTCAATACTGCGACCCTGCTCCAGGTGCGCGCCAACGAGCCGGTCGCCAGTTCTGATGCCGGGTTCATCCGGCTGCGCGTTTCGCGGCCATAACCGGCAGAACTTGCCCGGCGGACCTCTGCCCCTCCCGGAAGCTTTGCTTTCGGCGCCGGCGATTGTTATAGTTCGGCCATGAAGAAAGTCTTTGCGCTGTGTCTGGCTGTGCTGGTCTTGGGAGGGTGCAAGTCGCGACCGCTTTCGCCCTGCGTGTCGCCCCGCGTAATCGGACGTGTGGTGGCCGCTGACACTGGCCAGCCGCTGGCCGACGTGAAGATTATCACCAGCGGGCAGGCCGAGGACTACAACCTGGCGGCGCCACCCAAAGGCGGCCAACTCCTCAAGAGTAAACCCGTCGCGCGGACAGATCGGGACGGCCGGTTCGTCCTGGAGAGCGAGCGGGTGTTGGCCCCGTTTGGCGGGTCCGGCTGGTTTTCCGTGCAGCTTTTCATTGACCAGGCCGGCTACGAGCGCTTCCTCACCAACTACTCCTACCTCAACCTCGGCACTAACACTTGGAAGGGCAAGCAGGTGCTCGACACCGGTGATATTCGCCTCCAGCCGGCCGCCAAGTGACCCGGACAGCGCGTATGCATGAAGGCGCGCGGGCATCTTGCCCGCTTGCACGATACGAACGGCCAAAGCGGGCAAGATGCCCGCGCGCCGGTCTGTTGGCATTCCGTGCGGGACATGAGTTTCCAGGATAGGAACGGCCGCATTCCGTGCGCGCGCGTCGGCCGCACGGCGGTTGAGCTTGAGTTCATTTGACGCCGCTGCTACCCTGAGCAGGTGAATTTAAATATGGCCACTCCGTATTCCTCGCCTTCTGTTTCCCGACGGCTCCCGTTGTGCCTCGCCGCCACCGCACTCGCGGTGCTCAGCATCGGACTCATTGGCTGCCGCCACACCGAGACTGCCTCCTGCAAGCCTGAGGCCGCAATCGCGGCGCTCGCTTCCACAAACCAGCAGCCCGCTGCCGTCAGCCCCTCAACCAACAAACCCGCCGCGACGCCCAAACGCTATAGCTATACCCCGCGGGTTTATCCAGTGGACGAGCGCGGCTTTTCGCCTGTGGACAAGGCCCTCGCCAAGGCCTACGCCCGCGAGGACATGGTCGCCGACGATGCCGAAGGCGCCCTCAATCCCTACGTGCTGAAAGTCATTTCCGCCTACCCGCTGGACGGCTCCTACCCCTACCATTGCGGCTGGACGCCGCGGGAGTACGACATCTACAACGGCGTGACCCAGGACCTCTGGTACCAGGGCATGGTGGTCGCCAAGGCCTACCCGGACGGCTCGCGCTGCAGCTATTGCTGCGGCTTCACGTTCGAGGCGTTCGTGCGGGCCATGAAACTGCGCAATGTGCAGAAGGGCCTCGACCCGGACGACTTTAACGGCATGACCTTTGGCGACCTGTTCAACCTGCTCCAGCTTTGGTACATCGAAGGCCCCGGCGACTGCGAACAGCGCGGCATTGTGGGCTACGGCCTCGGCCGCGCCATCACCAACCTGGAAGACGCGCGGCCCGGCGACTTCCTCAGCTACAGCACCACCCCGGCGGGCGGCCATTCTGTAATCTTCATTGACTGGATTCGCGACGACCAGAACAAGATCGTGGGGATGAAGTACTTCTCGTCCAACCTCTCGGGCTCGCACGGCGTGGGCTACGGCTCGGGCCGGTTCAGCGACGCCAACGCCAACGGGCGGGGACTGCTGCGCAAGTCCCTGCGCATCGCGCGCGTCGGGGCCATCAAGGACTACAAGGCATTCGACCGCGCGGCCATTCCGCTGCGCAACGCCTACTTGCCGACCCAGCCGACCCGCTACATCTACCTGCCCGCCCCCGCGGCGGCCTCGGCGCCCGCCGCCGACAAGTAGCACCTCGCCCGGCAGAACTCGCTGCGCCGGGCGGTGTCAGACTTCGGTAGCCGGGCTCGCGCCAGAAGTTGGCGGAAAGAACAGCGTGTGCAGAAGCACGGCAGCGTCTTGAACTGTCCTCGGCCGCGCCGTTCCGCCATCCAAAACGCAACACTGCGGCAGCCCGCCAGAATTAGAAGCTCAGGAGAAGCTGCCAGATGTACATACTGCCGAAGGCGTCAATGTCCTCCCAGATCTTGCGGACCAGCTCCGGGCTGCCGGTGATTTGCGGCAGGTCCTTGACGCGGTCCTCCCAGGGAAAGCAGACGCCCGGCCGCACGCGCGGCTGGGGCCGGCCCGTCATGCCGTTGAGCTTCTGGCGATCCGCGACCGCTGAGGGGAGATCGCAGGGCGGCGTGGAGGCAGGCGGCTGCCAGGTGCCGGCGGAATACACGCCGTGCTGGCGCGTTGTGTCGGTCATGACGCGGATGTTCTCGATGCTGGTATCGTCCTGCATGATGGCTCCGGCGTCCATTATGTAGCCGCCGTCGCGGGCGACTTCGTCAATGACACGCCTGCAGAAGGCGCGCACTTCATCGGGCTGGCCGTAGCTGAGCAGCGCGTTGGGGATGCCGCCGCTCAGGGCGAACTTGTCGTGGAGCTTGCGGTGAGCGAGGAAGATGTCGTCCTGGTCGCAGTGGAACACGATGCTGCGGTCAGGCAGCTCGCGGAAGGCGTCGAAGTGGTGGTGCCACTTGCCCTCGGCGTAGAAGAGCGTCTGGTGTCCGTGCTTCCAGAACTCCTCGATGATCGGCCGGAGCGTGGGCCAGTTGTGCGAGGCGAAGGTCCTTGGACTGATGAAGGGCACGCAGCCGCGGTGCATCCAAAAGCCGATGGGCACTTGCTTGCCCGGGTCGGCAGTGCCCAGGCCCACCGCGCACAGATGGGGAGCCAACGCTTCGCAGGCCTTGAGGACTTTATGGGGCTGGGTGTGCATGTCCATCGTCAGGCCGATGTAGCCGCGCAGCTTGTCGGCCAGAATGTCAAAAGGCGCCTTGAATATGCCGGCGATGGCGGAGGCTGTGCCGCACTCGGTTCGCAGGCGGGCGACTGCGGGGCCGAAGGCGTAAAAGTAGGAGAGCATGGCCATCGCGCCCTTCACGAAGGAGAGGTTGTTGCGGTAGGTGGAGGGCGCGCCGGGCGGGCTGACCTCGGTGGAGACGCGCGGGAGCCAGACGTTGTAAAGGAAGGCGGTCGGGTCGGCGATGAGCGCGTCGTATTCGTCAGCGCGCATCCAGGCCTGGTCCTCCGGCGGCTCGATATAGTTGAAACCGGTCGTGTGAGGGATGCCGATGCCGGGGATGCCGTAGTAGCGCAGCCCCACCGCTTGGGCCAGGCCGGTCCAGACATAGACCATGTTCGGCACCACCGCCTCCCAGCCAAAGTCCTTGGCGGTCTTGATGGCCGCCTCGAATGCCTTGGTGTAGTCATGGGCCACCTCCTGGCAGGTGTAGCCGGCGTACTTGGCGGTGAACTCGGCGACGAACGGCCGAAGCGGCACCATGTCCGGCTTCTCGTTGCGCATGGCGGTGATGTACCTGTTGAGGCGCTGTTGGTAGAGTTGCTCGGTATTCATAGGGCTGGGCGGCAGCGTAACGGTCCGGTGGCAACGTGGACTAGCAAAATCGCAGAGGCTTTGACCGCGGATCGCACGGAAGTCGAGGGTTTTACTCCTGCTGCCATCATCCGGATCGTTTGCACAATTCGTGGTTATCCTCCACGGAATCTCCACCTGCACTCGCGGCCGCCGGTCTCTTGCGTATTCGCCGGTTGCATTCAGCAGGAAAACTGCGTATATGCGGAGACAGCAAACGTTAACACCAACCTGAAGACTGCAATGAAGACACCCTTACTTGGATTCGGACTCGCGCTGGCCTTTTGCGGGCAGGCGCTGGCTCAACTCTCACTCGGCAGCCCGCTGGCGGGGCTCGAAAAGCTCAAAGACTTCGAGGCCATGCGAGACTCCTCCTGTGCCGAGGACTGGCGCAATGGCAACGCCGACGCCCGCCCGATCGAGCCCGGCGCCACGCTCGTGTTGGCGGAGATGAAAGGTCCCGGCATGATCATGCATTTCTGGAATACCATCGCCCATTCCGCGCCGTTCTATTCGCGGCTGCTGACCTTGCGGATGTACTGGGACGGCGAGCAGCACCCGAGCGTCGAGTGCCCGATCGGCGATTTCTTCGGCATCGGCCACGGGTTGGACAAGTCATTTGTGTCGCTGCCGATCAAGGTATCTTCGGACGGCCGCGGCCGGAACTGCTACTGGCCGATGCCGTTCCGCAAGTCCGCCCGCATCACGGTGACCAACGAAAGCGACAGGCGCTGCGACGCGTTTTACTACTACCTGGACTGGCAGAAGCACGAGTCATTGCCAGAGGACTCGGCTTACTTCCACGCGATGTATCGGCAGGAATACCCGTGCGTGATGGGGCGCAACTACCTCCTCGCCGAGATCGAGGGCCGGGGGCATTACGTGGGCACCGTGCAGAGTGTCCAGAACATGTCCTCGGGCTGGTACGGGGAGGGGGATGACTTCTTCTTTATAGACGGCGAGAAAGAACCCCGCTTGCGGGGCACCGGCACCGAGGATTACTTCTGCGACGGCTGGGGATTCCGCCAGCATGACGGCCCATTCTACGGCGTGCCGCTCTGGGAGGGCTATGCTCCGGGGAACCGCGGCTCGGTCTATCGCTTCCATCTCACGGACCCGGTGCCCTTCAGGAAATCACTGCGCGTGGAGATTGAACACAAGGGGTCGCAGGAGTTTCCGGACCAGACGGGCAGCGGCTTTATCGAGCGCGATGACCTGATGTCCTCCGTGGCGTTCTGGTATCAGACCGAGCCGCACAAGGCGTGGGCGGCGTTGCCGTCCGGACCGGAACGGCTGGCGGAGCAGACTCTGCTATTGGTCAACGGCTGGAAAGCCGTGGCGACCGCCAGACACTCCGACCACCCGATCGAGGTGCAGGACCTGCCCGGCATCGCCAAGGAGGGCAAGCAACTGTTCTTCACGCCGAAGGACGACCGGGGCTGGGTCGAATGCTCCTTCAAGCTGGACAAGGACATCACGGCGCATCTGTGGGGCAAGTTCATTCATTCATTTGATTACGGCATCTACCGGGTGACCCTCGACGGCCAGGAGTTGGCCGTGGTGGACCTTTACAGCCCGGAGACCAAACGTCGGTCAGACCACTGGGGCGTGCGCAAGCTCAGCGCCGGCGAGCATGTCCTCCGCATGGAGTGCAAAGGCAAGGCGGACCATTCCACCGGGTATTACCTCGGCCTGGATTCGTTCGCTGCCGTTGCGCCGGCCTACGAACGGCCGCCGGGGTTTGACTTGAGGAAGATACAGCAGCAGTAAGCGGCTGGAGTTCGCTCCACCGGCGGCACACCGCCGGGGGTTGGACGGGTGGCACGCACCCATCTCAGCGGCCGCACGGCAGCAGCGCGCCGAGGCTGAACCTGGCGAGGGCTTCCTTGACCTGTCCGAAGGGCATCCGCGCGTGCCGGCACCGCAGGCCCAGTGCGCGAAGGTGCCGCATAAGGCGGACTTCACCCTGCTTATGGGACTTGCCCGCAGGCCCGGGTATGAATAGTACTGACCGCATGAAACGGAACCACAAATCGGCACAGGGCTGGATCGCCAAACTGGCTGGCCTGACGCTTGCCTTGCTGGTCTGGCCACAGGCGCTCTTGAGCGCCGCGGAACCGGCCCTGGAGAGCGCGAGAGGCGAAAATGCGGCGTCCCGCGTTTGGCTGACTTTCGGGCTGGATCACGTGCCCGGCCTGGGCGTCGAGGTGCTGGGCAACCCGTTGTGGCAATACCTGGCCTTCCTGATTTATGTGGTGCTGGCGTTCTATATCTCGAAGCTGCTGGACTGGGTGATTCAGGCGCAGTTGCAGAGGTGGGCGGCCAAGACGGCCACGAATCTGGACGACCTGATTCTCGAGTTGCTCCGGGGGCCGATCAAGGTGATCGCCTTCGTGGTGTTCCTGCACGTCGGGCTGCGGCTCTTCAACTGGCCGGACTGGACCTCGAATTTCATCTCCAACGGCCTCAAGATCATCGTGGCCTGCTCGCTGACCTACATCGCGGTCAAGTTCGTGGACTTGCTGGTCGGCTTGTGGCACCAGCGGGCGGCAGCCCAGGAAGGAATCGTGGACAACCAACTGTTCCCCATCATCAGGAAGACCCTGAAGATATTCGTGGTGGTGGTCGCGGTGCTGGTGACAACCCAGAACCTGGGCATGAACGTCACCGGCCTGCTGGCGTCCTTGTCCATCGGCGGGCTGGCAGTGGGCCTGGCCGCCCAGGACACGCTCTCCAATCTTTTCGGGGCCGTGGCCATTTTTGCGGACAAGCCCTTCCGGGTCGGGGATCGCATTCAACTGGACACCGTGGACGGTACAGTCGAGGCGATCGGCCTGCGCAGCACGCGGGTGCGGAATCTGGACGGGCACCTGGTAACCATCCCCAACCGGACTCTGGCCAATGCCAACATCGTGAACGTGAGCAAGCGGCCCAACATCAAGACCGTCATGAACATCGGCCTGACCTATGACACCCCGGCCGAGCGGGTGGAGCGCGCCGTGCGGATCATCGAGGAAATCTTCCGTCCGCACCCCAAGACTGCGGAACTGGTGATCAGTTTCAACAAGTTCGAGGCTTCATCCCTGAACATCCTGGTCGTGCACCACTGGAAATCTACGGATTACGCCGAATACTTGAGTGGTTTCCAGCAGTTGAACCTGGAGCTGAAACGCCGCTTTGACGCGGAGGGGATTGACTTCGCCTTCCCCACGCAGACGGTCTATGTGCGGCCGGAGTCGGAGAGGCGGGCGGCGACTGCGAAAGGCGCGGCCAGTTAGCAGGGCCGGCCCGAATCAGCCTCGGGCCTGGTAGTCGCACAGGCTCTCGACATACGCCGCCGAGCCGTCGCGCAGCCAGCCGTCAAGCTGTGCCTGGTCCTTGAGCTGCTGACCCCGAAGGCGTGGCACCACCACGAAGCGCGAGTCCACCTCCGGCAGCGCCGTCATGTCCACCCATAACTTCTCGAACTGGGTCACCGGGAATATGTCCTCCTGCCCGTGTCCCCACCGCTTCTTAACCTCCTTGAGGGTGATATACGTGGGCATCTTCGCCGCAAGGCTGCGAATGGTCGCGGCGACTTTCTCCGTGTCCGCGAGGTCGGCGCGCCCGAGGCCGAACGCGGCGAGCAGCTTGTCGAGGTGAATCCAGCAGGTGTTCGAGTTGTAATAGCTCAGCGCGAATTCGGTTTCCTCGCGCGGCATCGCCAGCCCCTCGACCAGGCGGACCTGGCCGTTGACGCGTGCCAGGCCGCCGCCGCGGTCTTCGAGGCGGCGGGTGGTAACCTCGAAGGTGAGGCACGCGCCGCTGCCAATGTGCCAGCCCAGCAGGGCCGGGTCCGCATCCGCCCCCAACGTGTCAATGTTATGCAGCAGCAGATACTTCAGCCCCGGTCGCTCCGCCAGCAGCCGGGCCAGGACGCCGTTTCGCAGCAGGTTGGGCACCTCGTACCAATGCCCGACCGGATGCAGGCACTGGAGCGGCAGATTGTCTGTGTAATCGCTGGCTTCACCCGCCGCCGAAGCCCAGTTGATGAGCGCATGGCGCAGGCTGTCGCGCACTTTCTGCTGCTGCTCGTCGAGAATCTGCTGCGGCATTTCCTCCCAGGCGAACCGCAGGTCCCGGACGGTGGGGACCATGCGCAGCCCAACGGACTTGCCGGGCGACAGAAACAGCCGCTCTTCGCAGCCATAATAGTCCTGCCGGGCCAGGAATTCCTCGGTAGGCGCGTGGGTCAGGTAACTGGTGGTGAAGATGTGCGGGATGGCCGTGCCGACTTCGCGCGAGACGCGCCGGCTCTTGGCCAGGTGCGTCTCCATGAACGTGCGATGGCGCCCGGCCAGTTTGCAGAAGGGATGCAGGGCTTTCACAACTCCCGCGCCCTGCGTCCAGCGGCTCCCGGCGCCGGCGGCCAGCGTCACCACTGCCAACTCGCCGTTCTTCAAGGCGGACTGGCCAAGCGATGCGAAATCCGCGGTCTCCCTTTGGAGCCGGGAGAGGTCGGCAACATCTCCCTCCTGCACCTCCTCGATGACCGCGCTGGCAGGCAGCCGGTTCTGGGCCAGCCCAATGCGGCCCTCCTTGAGGTCGGCGCGGATTTGCTCGTGCTGAATGCGGTCAAAACCGTGCTGATCGAGCAGCGCCGCGAGGGATTGACCGGCGGCCGATTCCGCCCGGCCGCGCGGCAGCATGACATCGAAGAGCGTCTGCACCACCCCACGCAGTTCGGGCCGGGTGCGGCAGGCGGCGCCGAAGTTGTCCCACTCCGCGCGCCGCGCCGGTGAGAGGGCATGGCGGTCCTGCCGCAGCAATGCCGGCGCGAGCAGGGTGTAATACGCTGGCGGCATCAGCGCCGCCCCCCCCTCCAGCAGTTCAGCGAAGGTGCCCCGCTCGTTAATCGCGAAGTCATAGACCACGGGCTCCATCGCAAACGGCAGCGCGCTCTGCAACTCGCGCTTGTTGGCCGACATGATCTCCTGCAGGCGCTGCTGCGCGCGCGCCTTCTGCTCCGGCGCGAAGATAAATCCCATCCCGCCGCCCGACATGCCGCCCAGCATCCAGAAGCCCCAGAAAGCCTCGCCGAACTCCGCCCGCACCTGCCGGATCAGCGTTTCGGTGAAGTAGTTGGTGGCCCACGGAATGATGGCTTGGATGGGCTGCTGGAAGTTGCGGGTCGTCGCGGCGCCGATCCGGCGCACGTCCCCTTCGCGCAGGGCGGCGAGGATCTCGTCGAGGATGCCCAGCATGCTCTGTCGCGCCTGCCATTCCGCGTCACAGCGCAGCAGGTACTTCTCCGTCACCATCTCCAGGATCGGCCCCACATTCTGGGCCATGCCGCCGTGGACGAGCACGAGGCTCTCCTGGAGCTTGCGGCGTGTTTCCGCAGCGGCATCCTTCTGATCCAGGATGCGGTGCCGCGGCATCAGCCGGCCCCGGCTGACGCCCAGTTCCGGGTCCCCTTCGCCGGCCAGCACGCCTTCAATCAGCTTCATTCCCGGCCAGACGCCGCCCGAGTCCTGCCAGCCGCCGCCGGAGCCGCCGAGCCATTCCCCCAGCAGCGCCCGCGCCAGCACCAGCCGGCGCTCGTGCTCCTGCAACGGCCCGGTGAGCGAGGCCGCTTGCCCCGTCGCCCGCATGCAGACGCTCACCAGCGCGGCCAGCAGCGTCGTCGAGACCGCCAGGCGCGAGCCCTTCGGGATGCTATTCACGCTGCTGGCGATTTCCAGGCCGCGGCCCCGCCCGGCCAGGCGCGCCAGCAATTCCGCGAGACTCTGGCCCGAACCCTCGATGCCGGGCGGCACAATGCCCGCGGCAATCACCGCCGCCTTGAGCAGGCCGAGGTAATCCTTCGCAAAGTCGAACACCTCCGCCAGGTTCGTAATGTCCGCCGTCGCGCCCAGGTCAACGCTGACCAGCCGCAGCAGCGGCTCCTCGATCACGCGCAGGTAGGCCTCCACCGGCGGGCGCGGCGCCGGGTCTCGCCCGTGGATGCCCAGGTCAATCGAGACATTGAGCACCTTGGCTCCCTCCGGGAAATCCATGCCCAGGAAGAAGATATCGCTCCACCCGCAATGGGTGAGGTCCATGCGCACCGGGGTGCACTCGCGCAAGATCGGGCAGGTGCCGTCGGCCGGGTTGGGCCGCAGCAGCTCGGGCCGCAGGCGCAGGGGATGGTCGGCCGGGTGGCCCATGCGGAACATCCATTGGTTGCCGCGCACCGAGCGCACGCTGCGGCGCACCTGGTCGGCGAGCGTCTGAAAGCCGAGCCGATGGTAGGCCGCCGCCAGGGCGCTCGAAATGGCATCGCTCGGGCCTTCCGCCTGCTGCACGGCCAGGAAATGGTCAATGGCCTCCTCGAACCTGCGCTGGAGCAAATGCTCGTAACCGGTGAAGGGAATGAGCGATCGGCGGCCCGCCGGCGCTGCGGCCTGCCTCAGCCTGTCCGGCAAATGAAACCGGTGGATCGCGTAGAGGAAGAACAACGCGCGCACGCGCTCGTAGAGGTTATCGCTGTGCCGGCGGAAGTCGTCCAGCCGCGCGCACTGGTGCAGCAAGTCCTCCGTCGCCAGGCCGGCGCAGGCCGCTTCGAGCGGCTGATTGCGGAGGCCGGGCTCGGCGGCGGTGATGATCTGGACCAGGTCGGGCATATCACTTCATTCCCCGCCGCGCCAAAAGCTCGACCAGCCCGCTCAGCACCTCGTCCCGGTCCTGCCCGTCCAGCGCCAGCGCCAGTTGGGCCGTCAGCAGGCCGTAACGGACGCCGATATCATAGCGGCGCCCCTCCAGCTCGCCGGCCAGGTAGCGCTCGCGTTTGGCGAGCTGGGCCAGGATCGTGGAAAGGTTCACGCTCCCGCCGGCGGCCCGCGCGACTTCCTTGCCGAGCAGGCTCATCACCGCCGGCGTGAGCACGTGCATCCCGAAGAAGCACAGGTAATGGCCCGCCCGCAGCCCGGGGACGATCAGCCGTTGCTCGGCCTCGGTGGGCGTGGGCTTCTCGATCACTTCCGAAATCTCGTACAGCCCCTTGCGCCCGGCGACCAGGCGGCCGCCTACCGCCCCGTAATACGGCAGCTTGCTCTCGTGCGTCGCCTGCACCGCCGAGACGGCGCAGTTCTCAGCGCCCGCGATTTCCACCAGTTGCTGCGCGGCGCGCTTCTTGCCGCCGCTGACGTAGAGGTGATCGCCCACCAGCAGCAGGAAGGGCGCTTCGCCAACGAACTCGCGCGCGCAAAACACCGCATGGCCGTAACCCCTGGCCGCGCTTTGCTCGACGAAGTGCAGCCGCCCGCCCTGCCCGCCGGCAGCCGCGGCGTAAGCCGGTTGGTCGCCGGGACAGGTCACCACGCACACCTCCTCGACGCCCGCTGCCAGCACTTCCTCGATCAGGATGCGCAGCGCGGTCTTGGTGGCGCCGTCCCGGTCCACCAGGGTTTGCAGGGGAAGGGTCCGCTGAGTCTGGCTAGCGGCGGTGATGATGGCTTTCTTGATTTCCACGGTCAGGCCTTTGCGTTGTTGTGCAAACTGGCCAAAGCGTTGCAGAACGCCGCTGCAGAGTCAACTTGCGCCAGTCCTGCCGCGGAGCGGAAAGGTCCGCGCCCCGGACCGGCAATCGGTCAGGCCCAGGCCATTTGGGGGTTTACTTGGGCCAGGTTTTCGGGCTCAATCACAGTCCAACGATTCTATGATGAACACAACATCCAACAATTTAACGTCACGGCGGGACTTTCTGAAAACTTCTGCGCTGGTGGGTGGCGCGCTGGCCGCGCCGGCGCTTCTGCCCCAAGGACTCTATGCCGGGGAAAACAAAGACATGCTGCGGGTGGGCCTGATTGGCTGCGGCGGACGCGGTTCCGGCGCCGCCAGCCAGGCCATCAACGCCGACCCCAATGTCGTTCTCACCGCGGTGGGTGATGCCTTCGAGGATCAGGCCCGACGAAGCCTGGAAAGCCTCCGGGCGCAGCATCCTGACAAGGTGAAGGTCACTCCGGAAAAGTGCTTCGCGGGCCTGGACGCCTATCAGAAGGTCATTGACAGCGGGGTGGATGTGGTGCTGCTGGCCGCGCCGCCGGGCTTCCGCCCGGTCCACCTCAAGGCCGCGGTGGACGCGGGCAAGCACATTTTCTGCGAAAAGCCCATGGCCACCGATGCGCCGGGCGTGCGCTCGGTGCTGGAGTCGGTCAAGGCCGCCAAAGCCAGGAACCTCTCCCTGGTAGCCGGATTCTGCTGGCGCTATGAAACGGCGCGCCGGGAGTTCTACCAGCGGGTTCATGACGGCGCCATTGGAGACCTCCGCGCCGTCTATGCCACCTACTACGCCGGACCGGTCAAGCCGATGCCCGCGCCGAGCGAGCGCCCGGCCGGCATGGGCGACTTGGAATGGCAGATGCGCAACTGGTACAATTTCACCTGGCTCTCCGGCGACGGCTACGTCGAGCAGGCCTGCCACAGCGTGGACAAGGTGGCCTGGGCGCTCAAGGACCAACCGCCGCTCAAAGCGGTGGCCGTCGGCGGCCGCCAAACGCCCAACCACCAGGGCAACATCTTCGACCACATGTTTGTGGTGTACGAATATCCCGAGGAGGTGCGCGCTTTTGTGGGCCAGCGGCAGGTGGGCAACACGCACACTGACAATTCGGATTACCTGATGGGCGCCGCCGGTTTCGGCAAGATCCAGGGCTGGGCGGCACCTTACCTGAAAGGCAAAGAGGATTGGCGCTACAAGGGGCCCAAGAGCGACATGTACCAAAACGAGCACAACGAACTGTTTGCCAGCATCCGCAGCGGCAAGCCGATCAACGACGGCGTCTGGATGACGCACAGCACCCTCATGGGCATCATGGGCCGCATGGCCGCCTACACCGGCCTGGAAATCACCTGGGACCAGGCCATGAATTCGCAGGAGAAGCTGGTGCCGGACCAGCTCGACTGGAAGATGAAGCTGGACTTCCCGCCGATGGCTATGCCCGGCGTCACGAAATTCATCTAGACCCCCTCACCGTTGCACATCACTGGTTATGCATCGTCGCGAATTCCTCAAGGCCGGCGCCGGCGCGCTGGCGGTGGCAGCGCTCGCCCCGCATGCTCTTGCGGGCGCTGAAACCAGCCCCGCAACCGCTCCCGCAAAGCGCCTTCTCAAGAAGGGCATCATGTGGGGCACGGTGGGCGTAAACGGGTCCGTGCTGGACAAAATGAAGGCCATCAAGGAAGCCGGCTTCGACGGCGTCGAGATGATGAGCCACATGGACGCAGACGAGGTGCTGCGGGCGCGCGACGCGACCGGCCTGGCCATCCCGAGCGTCTGCGGACGCGACCACTGGAGCAAACCGCTCTCGCATCCCGACCCCAAGGTCCGCGCCGAAGGGCTCGAATCCCTCAAGCAGGCGCTGCGCGACGCCAAGCGTTATGGAGCGTCGTCGGTGCTGCTGGTGCCGGCCACAGTCAGCAAGGAAGTCACCTACGACGAGGCCTACCAACGCTCGCAGGCGGAGATCAGCAAGGCCATTCCGCTGGCCCGCGAGCTGGGAGTCAGCATCTCCATCGAGAACGTCTGGAACCACTTCCTGCTCAGCCCGCTCGAAGCCGCCCGCTACGTGGACGAGTTCAAGAGCCCGTCCGTCGGCTGGCATTTCGACGCCGGGAACATCCTCAACTTCGGCTGGCCCGAACAGTGGATTCGCATCCTCGGCCCGCGCATCAAGATGTTCCATGTAAAGGAATTCAGCCGCAAGAAGCGCGATAACGAGGGCCTCTGGAAGGGCTTCGAGGTCAAGCTGCTCGAAGGCGACGTCAACTGGCCCGCGGTCATGAAGGCCCTGGACGATATCGGCTATCGCGGCTGGGCGATCACCGAACAGGGCGGCGGCGACCGCCCGGAAGGACTCAAGGACCTCGCCGATCGCCTGGGCAAAATACTGGCCTCCTGAACCTCCCATGAAACGCAACCTCAAGAAGGGCATTTGGTACGCCTCCGTGCCGGGGGACACGATCATGGAGAAGTTCCGGGCGGCCAAAGCCGCCGGCTTCGATGGCGTCGAGCCGCCCAGCCACCTCGCCCAGGAGGAAATCCCGCGCGCGCGCGACGCGACCGGCCTGGCCGTCGCAAGCGTCACTTGCGGCGGTTACTCACGCGAGCTTTCTCATCCCGACGCTCCCAGGCGCGCCGCAGCGGTCGAGAGTCTCAGGCAGGGGTTGCGCGACGCCAAGTGCTACGGGGCGGCCTCCGTCCTGGTCGTGGCGGGCGGCGTGACCGAGCAGGTCACCTACGCGGAGGCTTACACGCGCGTGCAGCAGGAAGTCCGGAAGGTGGTGCCGCTGGCCGAAGAGCTGGGCGTGAAGCTCGCTTTCGAGAATGTCTGGAATCACTTCCTGCTCAGCCCGCTCGAAGCGGCGCGCTTTGTGGACGAGTTCAAGAGCCCGGCCGTGCGCTGGCAGTTCGATGTCGGCAACGCGGTTTATCAGGGCTGGCCGGAACAGTGGATTCGCATTCTCGGGCGGCGCATCCAGGCGCTCCATATCAAGGAATTCAGCCGCAAGAAGCGGGACAACGAGGGCCTCTGGAAAGGCTTCGCGGTCGAATTCCTCGAAGGCGACAACGACTGGCCGTCCGTCATGAAAGCGGTGGACGAAACCGGCTACGAGGGCTGGGCTACGGTCGAACCGGCATGGAGGCCGCCGGGGGTGGACCCTGTGGCTCGCCTGAGCCAAATCTCCGAGAAACTGGACCGCATTCTCGCGAGCTGAGCCCTTGGCGGGCGGGGCGAGGTGGAAAACCCGGGCGGGCGCCTGACACCGGGCTTGACGGGTTCTATGCGCTTGATTTTACACATACTTACAACGTCTTGAACCCGGATGCGCGTGGGGGCATTCGTCCGTCCGAAAGTCGTCTCGGGCGGGCGCATCTCGGTTTCTGGCAACTTCCCAAGGCTTGGGGGGCCTGCGACAACGGTTCCCGGCGCCCCGAACCTGGGTAACCGCCTGTCCGCACGGCACTTCCGCCCATTCTCCATCCCCGCGCCCCACCCTCCGCTCATCGTCCGCCCCCCGTCCCAATACCGTAGTACCTCTAACCCAGGGTTAGAGGTACTACGGTATTGGGATGGGGAGGGGACGGCGGGCCTGCCCATCCCTGGCGGGGGGGATGGCTGTACTTGGAAGATGGGGTCGGGAGGGGTCAATGCCACACTGTGGTTGCTGAGCCGCTGCGCTGGCGCCTTTGCCAGGAGAACACCGCTCCAAAGCTCAGATGCGCCCGGGCCTCGGGCGAGCGCATCTTGCCACTACCACCGGGTTTTAGGTGCTCCCCCAGAGTTCGTCCC
>DAOPPX010000087.1:0-22082 GCA_035358715.1 Verrucomicrobiota bacterium | reverse complement strand
TTAACTAGAACCAGCCAAGCTTCGCTTGGCGCTTTCCTAAACACGCGAAATACGCGAAAAGCGTAGCGAATATGGCCCTATAGAACTGTGCGGCGTCCTCACTGATCCGTGAGCTTGAGCACGGCTCTCGCTGGCTTTGGTGAGCCTTTGCTTTAGCGTCGTTTCGCGTGTTTAGCGGGAAGCCAACTGCATGGATACGGCTCAGATGCTTCATGACACGCGTAGTAATAGCAGCTCGCCGCGTTGAGGAAAAAGAATTCCTCGCGGGGAAACCTCAGCGCCCCTCCCGGGAACAGCTTCCTGCTTGTCGGGCTGCCCGCGGTTTACCAGACTGCCCGGCGATGAATCCATTGCTTCGCTTTTGGCGGCTGCCTCTCGCGGTCGTTCTGCTGGTTGCGTTTGGCACGGCCTGCAGGTGTCCTTCCGGCAAGGCCGGCGCGGTGCAATTGCTGCGCCAGGACCGCAGCGCCTTCTACACCTGGCTGCGTGATTTCGGCGTGGATAACGACCCGGACCGCGTGTTCACCTTTGCGGATGGCGTGCTGCGCATCAGCGGCCGGCATTTTGGCTATCTGGCCACGAAACAGGATTACGAGCATTATCGGCTCGTGGCGGAGTTCAAGTGGGGTAACAAGACCTGGCCGCCGCGACTCGAGAAAGCGCGTGACAGCGGCATCCTGGTTCATGCCACCGGCGCCGATAAGGTGTGGCCGACCTGCATCGAGGCGCAGCTTATCGAAGGGGGCACGGGGGATATGCTCGTGGTGAACGGCGCTTTCCTCACCGTGGCGGGCGAAACCAAAGGCCCCGCCACCAGCCGTTTCGACCGCCCCGGGCGAAACCCCTGGGAGGACAAACTCGGCTTCCGTGGCCCCCATGAGATCGAGAAGCCCCACGGCGAGTGGAACCGGCTGGAGGTTGTCTGCGACGGTGACAAGGTGAGCGTCACGGTCAACGGTCACCCGACGGTCGCCGGCGTGAACGCCACCCCGCGCAAGGGGAAGATCCTGCTGCAGTCCGAGGGGGCTGAGCTGTTCTTCCGCCGGCTGGACCTCTACCCGCTTCCTCACTCCGGACAGGGCGCGGCCAGGTAAACTTGCCTTCCTGGAGCGCGCCACGAGCGGCGGCATTGTGTTGTTCTTATGAAGAGTCACTTGGTTCTCCTGGCGATGGCGGCCGCGGTGCCGCTGCTGTGCGGCAGTCAATTGTTCGCGGCCACCAGGCCCGCCATCAAAGAAGCCGCGTTTGGCACGATGCCCGACGGCACACCCGTCAAAAGCTACACCCTGGACAACGGCAGGGGCATGTCGGTGAAGATCCTGACCTACGGCGCGATCATCAACGAGTTGAATGTCCCCGACGCCCGGGGCGCCGTCACGAATGTGGTGCTGTCCGTCAGAACGCTCGAAGAGTACCTGGGCGGCTTCCGCGGCGTGGCGGCGATCGTGGGGCGCGTGGCCAATCGCATTGCCGGCGCCCGTTTCACCCTGGACGGCGTCGAATACCGGCTCATCCCCAACAACAACACCAACCATTTGCACGGCTTGTTCGGAAAGTCCGTCTGGCAGGCGCGCCCGTTGCCGGCGACGAAACACGCCGCCGCTCTCGAGTTGACCCGCCTCAGCCCGGCCGGCGAAAGCGGTTTCCCGGGCAACCTGGTGGCAAAGGTGGTTTACACGCTGACCACGGCAAACGAGTTGCGCCTCGACTTCACCGCCACCACCGACCGGCCCACTCCTGTCAACCTGACCAGCCATGCCTATTTCAACCTTGCCGGCGGCGGCACCGCGCTCGATCACATCCTCTGGCTGGGCTCCTCGCGCTACACCCCGGTAGACGACGGCATGATCCCGACCGGCGAAATCGCGAGCGTCAAGGGCACGCCTTTCGACTTCACCCGGCCCGCCCGGATCGGCGCGCGAATCGAGCAGCTCAAGCCGCGGCCCGGCGGTTACGATCACAACCTTGTGCTCGATGGGCGGCCCGCCGCGCTCAAGCTGGCGGCGCGCGTTAAAGACCCCGCCAGCGGGCGCCGCCTGGAAGTGCGCACGACCGAGCCCGGCGTGCAGTTCTTCACCGCCAACCATCTCAACCACGCCGCGCTGTGCCTCGAAACCCAGCACTTTCCCGACTCCGTCCATCACCCGCATTTCCCTTCCACCCTGTTGCGACCGGGAGACACCTTTCGCAGCACCACGGTCTTCAGGTTCAAGTCTCGTTAAGGGGAACAGGCACCGTTTGCGGTGGCCCGCCCCCGCGGCGCGCGGATGGGGCCGCCGGGCCAGGCCCGGCAGCTAGGAGCGAATTCAAGGTTCCAGGAGGACGACGCAAATCTGGTTGCAGGCCCGCTTGCCCGCTGGCACCCGCCGCACAAAGGCAATCTTCCGGCCGTCGGGCGAGAACACACACGCCTCCGGGCGCGGGGCGGCCGCCTCGTCGCTGCGCGGCGTCAGGCGGGTCGTGTGGCCGGAAGCCGCGTCGGTCACGCAAACGCTGTTGTCCATGACGTGCGCGACAGACCGGCCATCCGGACGCCAGGTGAACGCGCTGGCGATCGAAGCGGCATTATGAGTGAGCTGGCGCGGCGCGCCGCCGTTGGGCAAAACGGTCCAGAGCTGCACGACCCCGGCCAGGTCCTTCATCAGAAACGCAATGCGTGAGCCGTCGGGCGAACTGCGCAGCCAGTGGCGCGGGCCTTGCAGGCCGGGGTATGGCATTTGGTCCGTGCGGGTGAGCCGGCGCTGCGTCACGCCCGCCGGTGGCGACGGCGCGCGCGTCGCCGTTCCCGCCAGCGGCCCGTCGCCCGGCCGGGTCAAATCCTCGGGCAGGTCGGCCAGGAAGACCTCGGAGATTGTCTCGCGCCGGGCGGTCACGACCTGGCCCTGAAAAGCCAGCGCGCGCCGCTGCCGGCTGCCGTCGGCGCGCACATAGCCGTTCGTGCCCACCCAACCCTCCTCGCAGGCGCGCTGGAGGTCATCCGAACCCGGGCGTGGCCGGGCGCAGGTGCGGGTGACCAGCACGCTGAAGCACGCTCCGTCCTGGTTGCGGGGATGATCCTTGCCGACGCGCACCGGGCCGCGCGGAATGCTGACCCCCACCTGCCGCTGGTTGAGGTCGTTGCCGGCGCCGGCAGATTGGAACTGCGCCAGCAAGTGGTCCTCATAGGTGAAGCTCACCCACTCGCCCGCCGCGTCCCAGATGTGCACGTGCGAGCCTCCGCGCAGCGCACCGGGGGTGAACGGCGGCGTCAGATCGCGCGCATCGAGATTAACCGCCGTCCCAGGCCGGGCCGCGTCCACCATGACCCCCTGACGATGCCAGGCGCTGTATTGCCAGTCCGACGCGGGATGTTCCGGGCCGAGAATGAACACCACCTTCATTTCGCGGGGATGAAACGACGCCACCCCGCAATGCGCGCCGTGCCGCGCTCGATACAACTCCCGCACTTCCCCCGTGTTGACGTTGATCATCTCGATGGTCTGGCCGTCGAACACACTCCCTGCCGGATCAGTGCGCGTGTCATACACAATCCACGCGGAGTCCGGGGACCAGACCCCGGTGTTGGTGAGAATGCGCCCTTTTGGGCCCCGGGTTACCTGGCGTTCCATAGCGTGATGCGGAGGCGGTTGCTGATTCCCGGCCGGCCCCGCGCGCCCGCTCAGAGGGACCAAGGCCAGGGCGGCGAGGCAGAGAATTCCGGAGCGCGGCGCGATCATCCGTCACGCTCCCGGTCGGGGGGCTCCAATTGGCGGTCGCCCGCCGCGGGCTCGTTTGGCGGCAGCAGGCCCAGTTCCGCCAGCACGGCTCGCACCCGGGCCCGCTCCGGCGGCGCAAAGCAGGTGAGCGGCTCGGCCATTACGTCGCTGCAAATGCCCAGCAGCGAGAGCGAGCATTTCAGGCCCTTAATGACCGCCGAAGCATGCCGCCCGATCGCGTAAACCCTGCCCAGCGCGAGCAGGCGCTGCTGCAATTCCGCCGCGCGCGCCGCGTCGCCGCTTTTCACGGCCTTCAACAGCCCGACGAACAACGGCGGTTCGATCAACGCGCCGCCATTGACGCCGCCGTGGCCGCCCAGCCGCAGCGCGTCCGCCAGCAAATGTTCCGGGCCGATGAACAGCCGCCAATCCGGGCGCTCCCTGGCCACTTCCACCAGTTGCCGGAAGTAGCTCAAATCCCCGGAGCTGTCTTTCACCCCGATGATGCCCTCCAGTTGCGCCAGGCGGCGCAGTGATTCCGGCGCGAACTGCACCTTGGTCATTTGGGGCAGGTTATAGAGATAGAGCGGCAGCCGCAGCTCGGGAACCAACCGCTGGACGTAATCAACAAGCTCGGGCTGGCCGGGCGGAAAGTAGTAGGGCGCGGAGGTCACCAACGCCTGGGCGCCCGACTCGGCGGCGTGTTGCGCCAGGGCGACCGCCTCCACCAGCGACGTGTCCGTGATCCCGACCAACACCGGCAGCCGGCCCGCCGCCTGGCGGCAGACGCGGGTGATCAGCGCGCGCCGCAAGCGATAACTCAGCGCCGGCGCCTCGCCGCTGGTGCCCAGGATGAACAAACCCTGCACCCCGCCGGCGATGACGTGTTCAACCAGTCGTTCCAACCCCGGCTCATCGAGCTGATCCCGGCCAGCCAACGGGGTGATCATTGGCGGAACGATGCCTTCCAATGGTTGCTGCTTCGGCCGCACACCCCATTCTTGGCTCTGTGCCCACGCCGCCGCCAGCCAAAAAGACAGCACGCGCCCCTGCGCATGGCCAGTGACAAAGTCCCCATCGTGCCGGCGCGCGGGCGTCCTCGTCCGCCTAAACCGTTTGCCGTCCCGAGCGCAGGGGCAGGTTCTCGACCTTCCCGGGCCCAAAGCGGGCGAGGACGCCCGTGCGCCGGTCTGTCGGCATTTCGTGCGGGAGATGGAATATCCTGGCCGGACCTGGCAGGGACGCGGTGAAACGCGTGCCTGCCAAAGGCCATCGCCGACGCCCGGAGACCGGGCACGACTACTGCACCTGGATAAAGACCGATCCCTTGGCCTTGCAGATCGGGCAGGTCTCGGGCGGCGTCCCGAACTCGATGTCGCCGCACACGGGGCAGAGATAAATCTTGTCCTGGGGCAGGTCCTTCCCCTGTTTTGCGGCTTCCAGCGCCATTTGATAGAGGCGGGCATGGACCGCTTCAGCTTTGGGCGCGAGGTCAAACATCCGCCTGGCTTTGTGGCCTTCCGCTTCCGCCAGTTGGAGCATGGGCGGATACATATGGGTGAATTCGTATGTCTCGCCCGCAATCGCGGTCCCGAGATTCTCAGCGGTGGACCCAATGCCGTCCATGGCCGCCAGGTGTCCTTCGGCATGGATGCGTTCGGCTGCCGCCGCGGTGCGGAACAGCTTGGCGATGTTTTGCAAACCCTCCTTCTCGGCGCGCCTGGCGAACGCCAAGTACTTTTGGCTGGCCTGGCTTTCCCCGGCGAATGCTTCTTTCAGGTTGTTGATCGTGTTGCTCATAAAGCGTTCAGAATTGACCAGCAGAGCATACCGGCCAGGCTGCTGGAGGGAAACCTTTTTCGCGGTGGTTCTGTCGGCGCTGTGCAACAAGTCGGGATGCGCCCATGAACGGTCAGTCGGCGGGTGGCGCGGACGTTTCGACGACGCGCCGGCGCGGAGCCAGGAGGGGTTGCAGCGCCTTGCCGGTGTGGCTGTGCGGACAGGCCGCGATTTGCTCCGGCGTGCCCACCGCGACGACCTGCCCGCCCTGGTCCCCGGCGTCCGGGCCCAGGTCTATCAGCCAGTCGGCGGACTTGATGACCTCGAGGTTATGCTCAATGACGAGCACGGAGTGGCCGGCATCCACCAGGCGCTGGAAGACCTTTAGCAGCACGCGCACGTCGTCGAAGTGCAGGCCGGTGGTCGGCTCGTCGAACAGGAACAGCGTGGGAGCCGTCGCCAGGGGTCGGTCGCCACGCTCGGCCTTCGGCTTTTGGGCTTCGGGCTTCGAATTGAGCCTGGTCGCGTCGGCTCCTATGATCACTTCCGCCAGGTG
Source organism: Verrucomicrobiota bacterium (assembly GCA_035358715.1). Lineage (GTDB taxonomy): Bacteria > Verrucomicrobiota > Verrucomicrobiia > Limisphaerales > UBA8199 > UBA8199. The sequence goes on along the minus strand of DAOPPX010000087.1, from coordinate 16,052 downwards.
GCGCACCAGCTTGAGGCGCTGGCTTTCCCCGCCGGACAGGGTATTGATCGGCTGGCCCAGCTTCAGGTAGCCCAAGCCCACTTCCCCCAGCAGCTTCAGGCTCTGGACGGCGCGTAGGGCCGGACGTGACTCGGTAAACTGGCACAAGAAGGCGATGGCTTCCTCGACGGTGGCGTCGAGCAGGTCGGCAATCGAGAGGGACCTTATCGGGTGGGGCCGATTGCGTGGGAGAGCTTCTGCCTTCCGGTCCTCGCTGGCCGCGTTTGGACGCACCTTCACTTCGAGAATGTGGGAGCGGTAGCGGCGGCCGTCGCAGTCGGGGCAGCGGATGAACACGTCGCTCAGGAACTGCATTTCGATCTTCTCGAAGCCGGCGCCGTGGCAGCGTTCGCACTGGCCCTGGCTGGAGTTGAAGCTGAACGCGCTGGCATTGAGCCCGCGCTGCGTGGCCGGCTCCGACTGGGCGAAGAAGGCCCGGATGTCATCGAATGCCCCGATGTAAACCGCCGGGTTGGAGCGCGGCGTCTTGCCGAGAATGGACTGGTCCACCAGCGCCACTCGGCCCAGGCGCTCGGCGCCGTGGAGAATTGCCGAGTGCGGAGCGTGGCCTCCGGAATCGCCGTTCTCCGCGTCGGGGTTCTCATCGGGCGAGAGCCGATCCGAGGCCTTTGTCCGCGGCGTTGCGGACTGGAAGCGCGCGGCCAGGGCCGGCAGGAGAATCTCGCGGACAAGCGTGGTCTTGCCCGAGCCGCTGACACCCGTGACGCACACGAACCGTCCCAGGGGGATTTCCACGTCGAGGTTTTTGAGGTTGTGGCGTGTGGCGTGGGACAGACGCAGAACGGGGCAGGCCTCCGCCCTGCCGGCCGCCCCGACCGCCCTTCGCTGCGGCAGTTCGATTCGGCGGCGTCCGCTCAGGTACTGGCCGGTGAGCGACTTGGCCGATTTGAGAAGCTGCGGGTAGGCGCCTTGAAACACCAACTCCCCGCCGGTGGCCCCGTGGCCGGGCCCAAGATCAACGATCTGGTCTGCCGCGCGAATCACACTGGCCTCGTGCTCGACGACCACAACGGTGTTGCCGGCTGTGCGCAGTTGCCCGAGCAGGCGAACCAGCCGGTCGGTGTCGCGCGCATGCAGCCCGACGCTGGGTTCGTCCAGCACGAACAGCGTATTGACCAGGCGCGTGCCCAGGCAGGTCGTCAGGTTGACGCGCTCGGTCTCGCCGCCGGAGAGCGTGCGCGTCGGGCGATCCAGCGTCAGATAGCCCAAACCCACCTCGTTGAGGTAGCCCAGGCGGGCGCGGACTTCGCCCAGGACCAAGGCGAGCGGGTCATTCCGCCGCAAGCTGTGGCGCGCGGCCAGCGCTTCGACGAAAGGCAGCGCGTCGCGAATGGGGAGCTGGTAGAAGTCGGCCAGTGTCAGCGATCTGGTCTTCCAGTCGGCCTCGACTGGCGCCGACCGGGTTGGGTCTTCGGCCTTCGGGTTGCGGATTGCCTTCGGGTTGTCGGCTCCACACCGGTAGAGCAGCGCCTCGGGCTGGAGCCGTTTGCCGCCGCAATCCGGGCATGGCGTGTAGGCACGATAGCGGGAGAGCAGCACGCGCACGTGCATCTTGTAGGCCTTCGATTCGAGCCAGCGGAAGTAGCCTTTGACGCCATACCAGGCGCGCGGCCACTCGTGCGCCGGGTCCTTGCCGTAACCCGGCTCGCCATCAATCACGAGGTCCTGCCACTTCCGCGGCAACCGGTGGAACGGCACGTCGGTGGGCACGCCGAATTTCCGACACATCCGCAGCAGATCATCCTGGCACTCCGCGCCCAGCCCCGTCTGCCAGGGCTTGACGACGCCTTGCGCGAGCGTTCGCGACCGGTCGGGGAGCGCCAGGCCGTAGTCAATGCTGATAATGCGGCCAAAACCGCGGCAGGCCGGGCAGGCGCCGACCGGATGGTTAAAGCTGAACAGGGCGGGCGTGGGGTCGCGGTATTCGAGGTCGCACTCCGCGCAGTGCCGTCGGTTGGAGAACGGGCGCGGGGGGCCTGGTGCATTCTGCGCGGAGTCAAGCTCGTGGATGGCAAGCTTGCCTTTGCCGAAGTGATAGGCTTGTTCGCAGGCTTCGATAAAGCGCGCGCGGTTGGCCGCCGTCAGGCGCAGGCGATCCTGGATCACCGTCAGAGAGGCAGGGTGTGGTGCGCGGCGCGTGATGCGCGGAGTGTCTTCCAGCCGCAGGATTTGTCCGTTCAGCCACAGACGCTGATAACCTTGCCTGGCAATCAAGGCGAGCGAATCGGCCAGCGACAGTTTGTCCGAGAGGGGCAGGTCGAACGTGATCAGGACTTCGGCCTTGGAATTGAGGGTTTCGGGTTTCCCGCGGTCCTGCGGCCCCCCGTGCTGAAGGACGCGCCAGATGGCGGCGGGCGGGTCTTTGCGCACGAGCCGGCCGCACTGCCGGCAGTGCAACTGCGCCAGGTGCGGCCAGAGCATCTTGAGGTAGTCGCAAATCTCGGTCATGGTGCCGACGGTTGAGCGCGTGGTGCGGACGGCGTTGCGTTGCTCGATCGCGATGGCGGGCGGAATGCCCTCGATGCTATCCACCTGCGGCTTGTCCATGCGGTCGAAGAACTGCCGCGCGTAGGGGGAGAAGGTCTCGATGTAGCGGCGCTGGCCTTCCGCAAAGAGCGTATCGAACGCCAACGAACTCTTCCCCGACCCGCTCAGGCCGGTGATCACCACCAACTGGTTGAGCGGCAGGTCCAGATCCACGTTCTTGAGGTTGTTATGGCGGACGCCCCGAAGACGGATCGCCGGCCGCGCGGAAGCTTTCAGCATTGCCGGGAGCAAGGTAGATTTGTCCGGGCGGGCTTGCAAGCGCCAGCCGGCAGGCGCGCCAGCGGCTGATTCAACTTGCCGCTGCGGCCGGCCGGCGGCAACCTGCGCCCATGAAGTTGGCTGATTGCCCGCGCCTGTCCGACGAGGTTTGGCATGTTATCAAGGGCATGCTCGCTGATCTATGTTCCTGGCGAAAGCGGGTCGCAGGGATTCGCCCGTCGCAGACCGTGAGCCTCGCGCGCCTATGAAACGCTGGGCCGCCTTGACAGTTCTGCTCTATATGGTGGTTGTCGGCCTACTGTCTGCACCCGCGGTGTGGGTGGCCTTCGGGGATTGGTCGGATATTCCCGATTTAGACAAGGGTGCCCTGCGCGATGCGCTCAACCTTTACCAGGAGTGGGGATTCTGGGTTTGGCTGGGGATAATGGGAATAGCCCAGGCCGTGTTGCTGCTTACGCCCGTTGGGGTGGCCGAACGCCGCCCCAAGCCACGCCGGCCACTGTTTGTCCCGGTGTTGACGGCATCTTTTTTTCTCGGGCTCTTGCTGCTGGGCGCTATCGTGGCCGCGCTTTGCGCCGCCTTTGAGGAGGGCGGTTTTGAAGTCTTCATGCAGATCGCCGAACTGGCTCAAGCCGATGCCGCGCACCATCCGGTCACCGGTAGAATCTGGAAAGCCGCGACGGCGGCCATGGGGAGTGACACAGTTGAGGGTCTGTTTGGAACGATTCTGGCACTGGCCCTGTGCTGGCTGCTCTGGGCGGTCGTTTTCTATTGCTCGGCCCGGTCTGACGATTCCGCCGCGCTGGTGAAGCGGACCACCCGCTGGCTGCTGCGCGGCAGCATTCTCGAGCTGCTCGTCGCGGTGCCGAGCCACATTATCGTCCGCCACCGCGGCGATTGCTGCGCGCCGGCGGGGACTTTTCTGGGCATCGCGACCGGCGTCTCAATTATGTTGATGTGCTTTGGCCCGGGCGTCTTTTTCCTTTTCGCCGAGCGATTCGGACGGCTCAAACCCAAGCGGCCAGGGAATCCGGCGGAAGGACTTCCGGCAGTTGAATCCGGATCGTCGGCCAGTGAGGACGAGCGTCCTCGCGAGCCCTGACTCCTGTAAGTTCGGGAAGACGCTTGGGCTCGCGAGGACGCTTGCCCGCCCGACTCACGCAGTGGCGCGCCACTTTTCACTGGTATCACGCCCGTTTTCGCGGAGAATCCGGCAACCTATGGCGAGCCAAGCCCCATCTGTTACCGGCTCGGAGAGTCGGCTCCGGCCGCGCAGCGCGCCCGGAGCGGCCATGCGTGAATGCACGCCGCGCGCGATCATCCTCGGCACGGTACTGGGCATGGTTTTTGGCGCTTCCTCGCTCTACCTCGTGCTCAAGGTCGGCCTGACCGTGAGCGCCTCAATCCCGGTGGCGGTGATTTCCCTGGCGTTGTTTCGGCTCTGGTCCAAGGCCGGCGGGCGCGACGCCACGATCCTGGAGAACAATATCGTCCAGACCGCCGGGTCCGCGGGCGAGTCCATCGCTTTCGGCCTGGGCGTCACCATGCCGGCGATCATGATTCTGGGCTTCGACCTGGAGATCAGCCGGGTGATGCTGGTCGGACTGCTCGGCAGCCTCCTTGGTATTCTAATGATGATCCCGCTGCGGCGCGCGCTGATCGTCGCGCAGCATGGCCAGCTCAAATACCCCGAGGGCACCGCTTGCGCCCAGGTGCTCAAGGCGGGGGCCGGCATGGGGATCCGGGCTTCGACCATCTTTACCGGTTTTGGGATTGGCTTGGCTTACAAGACGCTGATGGCGGCCTTCAAGCTCTGGAAGGACGTGCCGGAGAAGATCTTCGGCGCCCCGCTCAAGGGCGGCTCGCTCTCCGCGGAAATCTCACCCGAATTGCTGGGCGTGGGCTACATTATCGGGCCGCGTATTGCCTCGATCATGATGGCCGGCGGCGTGCTCAGTTGCCTGGTGCTGACGCCGCTTATTATGTTCTTTGGCGAGGGCCTGGACATCGTGTTGCCCCCGGGCACCAAGCCTGTAGGCCAGATGACGCCCGCCCAAATCCGCGGCGCTTACATCCTGTACATCGGCGCGGGAGCGGTGGCCGCCGGCGGCATCATCAGCCTGCTGCGGTCCCTGCCCATCATCCTGAGCAGCATCCGGTCCGGCTTGTCTGATTTCAAGGCGGCTGCCGCCGCCCACACCTCGGTGCTCCGCACCGAGCGTGATTTGTCAATGAAGACCGTTGGTGCGGGCATCGTGGCCCTGATCCTGGCCATCCTGGCGGCGCCCGCGCTGCACATGAACCTCCTGGGGGCGGTGATGATTGTGGTATTCGGCTTCCTGTTCGTCACCGTGTCATCCCGGCTGACAGGTGAGATCGGCTCCTCGTCCAACCCCATCTCCGGCATGACCGTCGCCACCCTGCTGCTCACCTGCCTGGTGTTCTTGCTCGTTGGCTGGACGGGCGGAACCTATTACGTGACGGCCCTGTCGGTCGGCGGCATCGTTTGCGTCGCCGCCTCCAATGCCGGGGCCACATCGCAAGACCTGAAGACCGGCTACCTGGTTGGCGCTACCCCGAAATACCAGCAAATTTCAATCCTCATCGGCGCGGCACTGAGCGCGCTTCTGCTCGGCCCGATCCTGCTGGGGTTGAACCGGACCGCCACGGTCTATGTGCCCGCGGCCCAGGTCGCCCCCGGGCTGCATGCGCCGGCCGACGCAGAGCTGGGAGCGGCGGAGACTCTGCGAGGTTCCCAAGCGCAGGTGGATTCACAAGCCTACCGCACCTGGCAGAAGACCGACGCCGCCGGCGGCCTGCCCGGCAAGTATCTGGTGGACGCTTCCGGCGCGGTCGTCTGGCTGGTGGACCCGGGCATCAACGGGGCTTTCAAAACGCGGCCTGACGGCAGCGAGGTGCGGAAGTTCGACGCGCCCAAAGCCACTCTCATGAGTTACATCATCAAGGGCATGCTCGATCGCAAGCTGCCCTGGGCACTGGTGTTGTTCGGAGTCATGATAGCGTTCGTGCTGGAGTTGTGCGGCGTGTCCTCGCTTGCCTTCGCTGTCGGCGCCTACCTGCCGATTTCCTCTTCGGCGCCCATATTCATCGGGGGGATGGTGCGCTGGCTGCTGGATCAGCGCATGCGGCGCGCCTCGCGTGAGCACAAGCCCGACGAGGCCGCGCTGGCCGCCGAAAGCGACAAGAGCCCCGGCGTGCTGCTGGCCAGCGGCTACATCGCCGGCGGGGCGATCGCGGGCATCGTCATCGCTTTCGTTGCGGGAGTGCTGGGTAACCTCGATGCGCGCATCACGAAATGGGCTGAAGCTTTCAACCCCTTCTTCGCGGGGCCAAATGCGGATTGGCTGGCATTGATCCCGTTCGCTGCCCTGACCGGTTTCCTGTACCTGACGGGCCGGCAGGCGCTGCCCACGTCGCCTCCGCTTCGGCAGGACGGCCGGGCAGCAAGCCCTGATCCAGCGCCCCCTGGAAACGCGGCGCCTGGTGAGCAACGTTCGCCCCTGGGAGCCTGAATTGACGCCCATGAGGCTGAACGCTAGCTTGTACTAGATGACTGAGTTAGCTGCTGTATTGTCCCCCGGCGTGGACCGCTTCGCGGTGCGCCAAGCGATGCCGCGCGCGCAGTTTGAGGCGCTGGCGCGCGAGATTCTTGCGCTCAAGAAGAATCTCAACGCGGTCATTCTCGCCCACAACTACCAGGTGCCGGAGATTCAGGACATTGCCGATTACGTCGGGGACTCGCTCGGGCTTGCGCAGCAAGCCGCCCAAACCAAGGCGGACGTAATCGTGTTCTGTGGCGTCCATTTCATGGCCGAGACCGCCAAGATACTGAGCCCGGACAAGATTGTCGTGCTGCCGGACAAGGATGCCGGCTGCTCTCTGGAGGAGGCTTGCCCGGCCGACAAGCTGGCTGCGTTCCAACAGACCAATCCCAACTTCTACACTGTCACCTACATCAACTGCAGCGCCGCCGTGAAGGCGCTCAGCGACGTGATCTGCACCAGCGGCAATGCGGCGAAGATCGTCAACGCCGCGCCCCGGGACAAGGACCTGCTATTCGTGCCGGACGAGAACCTCGGCCAGTGGGTGATGGAGCAAACCGGCCGGCCTATGACGCTGTGGCGGGGCAACTGCTATGTGCACGTCGAATTCCGCCGCGAGAGCCTGCTGCGCGCGAAGCGGGCGCACCCGGAGGCGAAGGTGGTGGTGCATCCCGAGAGCCTGCGCGAGGTGCGCGAGCTGGCCGACTCCGTGTGCTCGACCGAGAAGATGATCGCCTACTGCCAAACCAGCGCGGCCAGGCAGTTCATTATTGTCACCGAGTCCGGCATCATCCACCGGCTCCGGAAGGAATGTCCGGACAAGGAGTTCATTCCCGCGCCGATCTTCGACCCGCTGCGCGCCCCGACCGACCCCTGCCGTTGCAGCGAGTGCAAGTACATGAAGCTGAACACGCTTGAGAAGGTGCGCGACTGCATGAAGAACCTCGCCCCGCGCATCGAGCTGCCCGACGAGATCATTCGCCGCGCCCAGTTGCCTATCCGGCGGATGCTGGAAATCTCAGCCCGCCAGGGCCGCGCCATTGACCGGAGCGTGCCCGCGGGCGGCGGTGGAAGGCGTCCGGTTTGGGCGGCTCGACTTATTGCACGCGGAGGAAAACCGCGTGGATGAGTTCGTCTGCGTGGACCAAAGCCGAGCCAGCCAGTTTCTTGCCCACGTAATGATAGTCTATGCCGTAACCGACGGACGCGAACGAGCGTTCTTCGGCAGCGATGATTTCGGCCAGAAACGCCTCGGCGAGCCTACGGTAGTCCGGTTCAGACTGGCTGGGCAGGCCGGGCCTCGAGGGGGTGGCGGCCCCAGCCGCGCCCCTTCCATCGGGGTGGAGCGGTGACGCCTCGAATAGTTCCTCCAGGGCATAGCTCCGAACCAACTTGGGGTGCAGCCTGGCGTAGGCGGAAGCCAGGGAGATCATTTCCAGACCGGCAGGTCTCCCTCCGATGAACACCAACGATCCCGCTTGGTTGGCAACGGGAGCAAAGACCTGAGCGCAATGGCGGAGGGCGCCTTCATGGACTTTGAAGACGTCGCTCAGAGCGGAGGTTGGGGAGGGAGTGGCGGCCTTGGCCTGCAACCTGGCGATGCCTGTCCAGACTTCCTCCTGGCTGGACTCGGGGGCGCCACGGTCCACAAGAGCGCGGTGCACGGCACGTTTTTTCCGCGAGCGGCTCCCGTAGGCCAGCATGTTGCCGGATTCCTTGAAGGCCTTGGATGTGTAGGCCCAGCGGCCACGCTCGGTGCAGATGACCGGGATTCTGGTCTCTGCGACTGGTTTAACCAGGATCGAGGCATCAAGAACCCGGTTCTTCTTGCCGCCAGCGAGTTCCTCCCCGTCCACGAGCAGGACGGGCGTATCGCTGCGATTGACGACCCGCAGTTCAGGCACAGACCCGGCAGCGGAGATTTCGGTGATCGCGATGTCCCAATCAGCCAAGGCTTCGCTGAGCGTGCGGTATTGGAATTCGCCGTCCTCCTCGGCAATGAGCGGCATGACGGCAAGGCCATCGCACGTCTGAACTGCTCCAAACTTCAATGCCCGCACTCTGCTGCCAATCACCTTCTCCATCGGCTTGATCTCTCTGCAATAGATGGTTGCTTTGAAGCCTAACTACCTGCCGCCGGAGTCACTGCGTCAATGCCAACCCCGACTCCCAGGAGCTCACACCGGTCTATCCGGTGCGGGCACGGCTTCGTATCCGGTTATTAATACGGTGGAAAGCGGCAAATCTTGCAGGGAAGTTCGCTGTTATCGTCCTTCCGCCAGGCAATTCTGCCAGGCGGCGCCTGTCGGCCAGCCGCCGGAGTCAGCGGAAATGACATTGCGGCCCCGGGCGGACCTTGGTAGCGTATTGGTATGAAATGGGATCCGTTTTGTGACGGCCCCGCGTTGGAGAGTATCCCCTGCCGGGCGCAAGTCGCGCAGTTTGGCCAACTGGTTGAGAACCAGTGCCAAGTCTGTTTTCACCCTTCCCGCCAGGGCGCCCGCCCTGCCTCCCCGGGATAACACGATCCGGTCAGAACCAATTCGCCAAAGGATTTTGTTGTGAGCGCGGCCTGTTCGCGCTGCAGAGAACAAGAGTATGCCCCCCCGTCTTTCAGTTGAAATCAGAGAAATGCAGGTGGATGACATTCCAGCCGTAGTGGAACTGGGAAACACGTTGTTTACGGCTGAGACCTCGCCCACCCTTTACCGCTGTTGGGAAGAAGCCGAGGTGCTGCAAATCTACACTGCTGACAAGGAGACCTGCCTGGTAGCGACAACTAACGATCGAGTGATCGGCTTTGCCCTGGGGAGTCTGCTCGAGAAGCCCGGCAGCTCGTGGTTGTACGGGTGGCTGGACTGGCTCGGAGTGGACCCGGCCTTCAAGCGGCGGCGCGTGGCCAAACGGCTCACCAGGCATCTCCAGGAGCGATTCGTCGAAAAGGGAGTCCGCATCATGCTGGTGGATACCTACGAGGGCAACCGCAGCGCGGTCTCCTTCTTCCGCAAGTTCGGCTTTGGCCAGGGCATCCGGCACGTTTACATGTCGTTGAACCTGGACAACCATCCCAAGGCCATCGAACGGAAGTTTATGAACGACTTGGGAGATTGACATGTTTCAGCTTCTGTTTCCCCAATACAAGAATCGCCGGTGGGTCTATCTGCCCCTGGGCGCTCTTGCGTTGGGCGAGCAGCGGCCGGGCAGGCCCAATCCATTACTCGAACCAGGCTACTGCCAGCGCTGGGTCCGGCGCCTGCATCGGCGCTACCGCGCCACGTGTTCCTACGGCGGCTGGTTTGAGGACCGCTCCACACTGTGGCAAGGGCATTACATGCGCCCCAACATGGCCTTCCATCTGGGGGTGGACTTCAATGTTGCCGAACGATCGCGCGTTTATAGCCCGGCGGACGGGCTGGTGGTGGAAACCTGGCACGACGAGGACAGCGTGGGCGGCTGGGGCGGTCGGATTGCGTTGGAACTGAAGCCCCGGCTGATCCTGCTGCTGGCACACCTGGGCAAGACGTTTGTGCGCACCGGAAACCGCGTGCGCGCGGGTCAACTGCTGGGGAACGTGGGTGGCCCTACCAACAACGGCAACTGGTTTCCCCATCTCCACGCGCAAATGGTCCGCGGCAGCTTTGCCAACGTGGATGGTTACGGCGCCTTTTCGGTCGGCAACCAGCGCAAGTTCCCTGATCCATTCAGGTTCTGGCCGCCGCAGTACGAGTACACACGACCCTGACCCGAGAGCTCCACGCCGGACTGGGGTTCAGGGACGCCCGCCTGGCATTTTCGCGTTGGCGCTTATGGCGGGTGGAACGGTTTAGGATGGCGGGGCTGAAAACTGGAAGCGCCGCCCGGGTTTTCCCGGGCGGCGCGCAAATCGCGCGGGGAACTGCGCCTCGCAGCGTCTTGTCCCCCGCGTGCTTCGCTCTCTATCAGTAAACGTGCGTGCTTTCCTCAGCAATGACCGGCGAGGTCAGCATGTCCGAGGTCAACTCGAACCGCGTCCGCCCGTCGCCCGCTTTGACCCCCTTGGCCACAATCTTGTAGGTCACCGCTTCCTTCGGCGCCAATCGCGGCACCACCGGGAACGTCACCGTCTGCCCACTGATGCTCCCATTGCCCGTCGCGCTCACCGGCGCCAGCTCCGACGCAATCGTTACCACCATCTTCACGTTGTTGTCGTCCGATGTCCCCTGGTTGGTGATCTTCACCGTGTAGGTGGTCGTCTCACCCGTGGTCGAAACCGGGTCCGGATCGTCCGCCTTCTCCAGCAGTATCGCCGGCACCCCCACCACCCGCGTCTGGCAACTCGAACTCACCGGCTTGCCGCATGTGCACTTGGCCGTCGGATTGAAGGTGAAGCTGCCCGCGTTCGGAGCCACAAACGTCGCCGACACGTTCTTCGCCGCATTGACCGCCAGCGAACCCAAATCCCAGGTAACCTTGTTCCCCGCTACCTGTCCGCCGTTGGCCGCCGACTTGGCCGTCATCCCCGCAGGCACAGCCACTTCCAATACCGTCCCCGCGCATGCCGTATCGCCCTTGCTGGTCACCGTGAACGCCACGTCAAACGGCCGCCCCATGTAGCGCTGCTCCGGCGCCGTGCAGGCCACTGTCAACGCCGGCTCCCGCACCACGGTGGTGGAGGAGGCTTCGGCGGTGACGCCCTGCGCCGACGAGGCGGTCGCCTTGTTGACAAACTCGCCCGTCCTGGCCGCCTTGGCGTTGAACTTGAATTCCTTGCTCTCGCCCGGGGCCAGATTGCCCGCGTCAAAGGCCAGGCTGCTCTTCCCATCGCTGGTCAGGCCCGCCGGCAGCGGATCGCTGACCTTGACCGCCGTGAGCGCGCTGCTGCCCGTGTTCTTGACCGTCAGGGTCATCGGAATCGGATCGCAGATCAGCACTTCAGCCGGTGCCTTCTTGGCCAACTGGATGGCGGGATGCACAACGCGCGTGCCGGCGCAGGTGCGTGGATCGGCGGACACGGAGGCGCAATTCACAATCTCGCCTTCCTGTTCTGCCTTCAGCCAAAGCTTGATGTTGCGGGACTGGCCGGCTTCGAGGTTGCCGATCTGCCAGGTCAACTGCTTGCCGTCCACAGTCGCAGCGGGTTCGCTGCGCACGTAGCTCGCCTTGGCTGGCACGGTATCGCGGACGATGACGTTGCCGACGCACGCTTGCGCGGTCAGGTTCAGTTCGGCCATGAATTCGCGGCCCAGCGAGGCTTCGGGCGGCATTGTCTTGGTCATCTTGACGAGTCCCCCGGTTGGGTCACTGCAAGTGGTCTTGGGCGCGGGGGCTGGCGCCGGCGCGGGTGCGGGTTTGGGGGCAGGCGCGGGTGCCGCTACCGGCAATGGCTGGAACCTGGTCTGGCTCCGCATAAACGGGGTGCGGCCAGTGTAATACCTGCCCGGCGGAACATCGTATTCGCTCCGGTATTGTTCATTCCATTGCTCCTGCGGAAGCTGCTCCTGAGCGCAAAGCTTCGACGCCAGAGGCATTATTCCAACAGCCAGAATGGCCGTCGTGCATAGGGTCATCATCAGTCTTGTTTTCATAGTTAGTGTTTGTCGTTGTTATTTTCCAACCTACCCGCAAGGTGTTCCGCTTACCGGAACGACCCAGTCATTCACTTCGGCTCTGCTATGCCATGAGGGCGAGTGACTTCATTGTAGTTCAGCATATCACTATTTCGTCATTACGCAAACTGATTATTTAACAGCGCGTGCGTTCCGGACGGCGCCACGAGTCGCCGGCGCTATTCCATTGCCAGGGGCGGAAATTCTCCTTGCGCCGCTGGTAAGCAAAGCCGGCGGCATGCGAGCCCAGCAACGAACGCGGGAGGGTTGCTAGCGCTGGATACGGGCCGAGCCCCCCTTGGCGAAGGCGCGGACCTGCTCCAGCGTTGCCATGGTGGTGTCGCCGGGGAAGGTGGTCAGCAGGGCGCCATGGGCCCAGCCGAGCTTTACGGCCTGGTCCGGATTTTCGCCGCTGAGGAGGCCGTAGAAAAAGCCCGCAGCGTAGCCGTCGCCGCCGCCGACTCGGTCGAGCACATCCAGTTCGCAGGTGGGCGCCGTGTAGGTTTGGCCGTCCACCCAGGCGACGGCGCTCCAACTGTGGCGGTTGGTGGAATGCACATCGCGCAGGGTGGTGGCGACAACCTTGATCTGAGGATGTTTCTTGATGACCTTGTCAATCATCCCAATGAAGGCGCTCGGGTCGAGCTTGTTCCTGGCGGCGACCTCGGGTCCAGGGATGCCGAGCCCCAACTGCAGGTCTTCCTCGTTGCCGACCAGCACGTCCACGTTCCTGACGATCCGATCGAGGACCTTGACGGCGCGGTCATGGCCGCCGGAGATGTTCCACAGCTTGGCGCGGTAATTGAGGTCGAAGGAGACGATGGCGCCGGCCTTCCTGGCGGCCTCCATGCCTTCGATGATGACCTCGGCGGTGGTCGGCGACAGCGCGGCAAAGATGCCGCCGCTGTGGAACCAGCGCACGCCGTTGGCAAAGATGGCCTTCCAGTCGAAGTCGCCCGGCTTGAGTTGGGCGCCGGCTTCGTTGCAGCGGTTGTAGAAGACAACGGGCGCGCGCACGCCCTGGCCGCGGTCGCTATAAACGGTGGCCATGTTTGGGCCGTGGACGCCGTCGTGTTTGAAGTGCTTATAGAAAGGCTTGACGCCCATCGCCCGGACGCGTTCGGCAATCAGCTCGCCGATGGGATAATCCACCATCGCCGTGGCGATGCCGGTCTGCATGCGGAAGCAGTCGGCGAGATTGGCGGCGACGTTGAACTCCCCGCCGCTGACGTGGATTTGGCATTGAGTCGCCTTGCGGAAAGGGATGATGCCCGGATCAAGCCGATGGACCAAAGCGCCGAGGGACAGGAAGTCCAGCGCGCCAGTCTTAAGGATGTTCAAGCCACTCATAGTGATGTCGTTGCTCCATCATGCCCCAAAGAGAGGCGAGGTGTCTGCCAAAAAGTTGACAGGCGGGGAAAGCATTCAGGAGGCGCCTGATCACAGGAAAGTCCTGGTGTTAGTCTTTGCTTCTATCCTCCGAGGTGGGCGAGTGCAGAACGCCCTATAGCAGGGCACTTTGGGGGAGACCACTTGCAGATTCTCTCTGACCGCGCCCGTGCGCTCGACGAGAGCGGTAGGGGGCTGCACCGAGGCACAGCATCTGCTCCCATCGGCGGAGCAATGTCGGCGCGGATTAAAATGAAGCGGTCCCTGGCTCAGGCCGGGTTGGTTCTTGGTCTGTGCCTTCAGTTGCAGGCGATGGACCGCTGGAGCGCGCTTTCCCAGATGGAGTCAGGCGACAATGATCGTGCCGTGGGCGGTGCGGGGGAGGTTTCCCGCTACCAAATCAAGCCCGAGATTTGGTGGCGTTACGCTCCTAATGACGCGGATTGGACTGACCCTAACGATGCGCTGGCCGTCGCGACGCAGATCATGCGGGAGCGCTGCGCGGCGTTTGAGCGCGCGGCTCACCGGCCCCCAACGGACTCCGAGTTTTACATCCTGTGGAATGCGCCAGCCCAGGTTCGACGGCCAGGCAAGGCGGTGCTTGGTCGTGCCGAACGATTCTGCAATCTGCTCCAACGCCGCTAAGTGGCACATTCAGCGGGTTGCGGGGAACACTCCCGCACCGGCGAGGTTGACAGCGAGCCGCCCAGGGCCATTCCACCGATGCCCGGGGGCAAGCTGCGCCTCCCCACTCATTCAGTCGTGCCGCGAAAAGCAGCCCGGGGTCGCGGCATACACCAGCCCTGCGCCTGCCGTGCGGTTTCCAGGACGATCTCACCCATTGGCTTGGTCTTAAGGCAAAGGTGGGTTAGGCTAACCAGCAGGGTTGGCTGGGGTAAGGGATTAGATGAGCAGTGTGGGTTACAGCGGTGAGCCAGGACGAGCGATGCGAAGACCTATGAGCAAACGAGTATTCAACGGGCCGCCGACGCCGGAAGAGTTCCAACGGCAGATGGCGGAGTTCATGCGGCAGCATTTCCAAGGCGCGCCCGGATCTCCGGCGGCGGCGCCGGCGGAGGACGGCGCGCCGGAAGGCGCCGCCGGCAAGGCGAAGGCCGACCAATTCGAGTTCGCCTACAAGCCGCGCGAGGTGAAGGAGTACCTCGACCGGTTTGTCATCAAGCAGGACGAGGCCAAGAAGGTGCTGAGCGTCGCCCTCTGCGACCACTATCACCATGTCCGGCTGGCACTGGAGGGGAAGGAATCGCCGAATTACGCCAAGCAGAACATCATCCTCATCGGGCCCACCGGGGTGGGCAAGACCTTCCTGATTCGGTGCGCGGCGGATTTGATCGGGGTGCCGTTCGCGAAGGCCGACGCGACCAAGTTCTCCGAGACTGGCTATGTGGGCGGCGATGTGGAGGACATGGTGCGCGATTTACTGCGCCTGGCCGGCGGCGACGTCACGCGCGCGCAGTATGGCATCATCTACATTGACGAGATAGACAAGATTGCCGCCGCTGGCAACCAGGTGGGCCGGGATGTCAGCGGGCGTGGGGTGCAGACGAACCTGCTCAAGCTGATGGAGGAGACGGAGGTGCCGGCACGCTCGCCCAGCGACATCGCCGGGCAAATCCAGGCGATGATGGATTTCACCCAGCGCGGCCGCAAAGCGCCGGCCACCATCAACACCAAGCACATCCTGTTTATCGTCAGCGGCGCCTTCGGCGGGCTGGAGCAGATCATTCGCAAACGGCTCCGCGAGGCGACGATCGGCTTCGCGGCCAAGGACCGTCCGTTGGAGACGTCCGAAGAAGCGCTGGAGCACAGCCAGACGCGGGATTTCATCGAGTTCGGCTTCGAGCCGGAGTTCATCGGGCGGCTGCCGGTGCGCGTGGTGTGCCATTCGCTCAAGGTGGACGACCTGTTCCTGATTCTGAAGAGTTCGGAAGGCAGCATCATCCGGCAATACGAGCAGGACTTTGCCGCCTACGGCATTGAGGTGCTCTTCGACGATCAGGGACTTCGGCGGATCGCCGAGCGCGCGGCGGACGAGCAGACCGGCGCGCGCGGCTTGATGACCGTGTGCGAGCGGGTGTTCCGCAACATCAAGTTCGAGCTACCATCCACCAAGGTGAGGCGCTTTGTGGTCACACGCGAGCTGGTGGATGATCCCGCCGGCGAGTTGCAGAAGATATTGTCCGACCCGGCGCGGGAGGAGCGGATTGTCACGCGGCAACTGGTGGATGAATTTGCGCGGCGCTTCCATGCAGCGCACGGCATGAGCCTTCGCTTCACTGAAGCCGCCGCGGACTTGCTGGTCAAGGAGGCTCTGGAGAAAGGCCAGCCGGTGCGCGATCTATGCGCAAGCCGGTTTAAGGACTTCCAGTTCGGCTTGAAGCTCATCGCCCAGAACTCCGGCCAGAAGGAATTCTTGATTGATGCCAACGCGGTGGAGGCGCCGGACAAGACCCTGAGCGATTGGGTGGTGGCCAGCTACCGGAAGTAGGGCAGTCAAGGTTCCCGGGCTGCCCCCCCTGCTGGCGCGCGGGCTCAGACTGGGGCCAGGACGACAATCAGTTCGTCCATCTTCTCAGGAGTTCCCGGCCTGGCAAATAGCTGCCAACACGGTAGTGGTCAAGTCCTGGTTTAAATTTGTCACTTCCGCGGGAGCGGAAGTGACCACTTG
>DAOPPX010000086.1:0-23160 GCA_035358715.1 Verrucomicrobiota bacterium | reverse complement strand
CGACCCGGCCACAATCCAAATCCGCCCAAATCACTTTCTCGAATCCGGCGTGCCACGAACTCCCCTTTGGCCAAATTGTCCTTGTAGTTAATGAACAAAGACTGGCCTTCGACCTTCACGGGCGAAAAGGGCTTCTCCTTCCAGAACTTGGCGATCCGGCCAAAAATGTTCACCCGGATGAATCGCTCCATACCAGTCTGCTTGTCACCGGCAAGGTACTGAAAAACGCCGTCGGTCGCTTTGATACAAAGTTCCCTCGCAGTGACGGCGTAGGGCTGCCCGACCGGCAGCAGGTTTGCGTCGCAGACAAGGATGGCGACAAACTTCTGCAACAGGACTTGGCGGTAGTGATTGCGGTGCTGTTCGTCTGGTGAATCGTCGTCGCTGTAGACGAGCAGCAACGGGCTGGGGTCAGTTTCGTCCTGCAAATCGCGCATGACGACAACGGACGATTCGGTGGTGCCAGTGAACTGCTTGAACTTGTCATCGACGGAGTAAATGAGGTCGGTGCCGTTTAGGGCGAGGCCGTGCGTCGAATGGTCGCCGGGCGCGAACGAACTAGCACGCAACTCAGCGGCAAGCGTGGTCAGGCAATCCGTCATCGGCCCACACTTGTTGGATGGGAGTACGTAGCAAAGCAGCGCTTGGGATAGCGGTTGCATCACTTCGCCGAAAGCCGGGCCACAGGCGAGCAAATGCCCACGCGCCTGCTTGGTGGTGGTGCTGTCCGGGGAAAACGAGTTGGCTTTAGCCTCCAGATACAGCGCCTTCTTGTCAGCGGCCCGCTGGAGCAAGAGTTCCGGTTCCGGCTTCGCCGTGATGCTGAGCGTTGCCGTCGCGATTGCCCGCTGTGCCTGTTCAGGAAGCGCAAACGGCTGCTGGATATACATCGGCCGGAAGCCGGTCTGGAAGAAGAACGGTCGTACCCGATAACCTTCCGCAGGCTGTTCCTTGGCCATCCAGACCAGCAGATTCAGTTGAAAGACCGGATCACGGATGAGTGCTTCACTTTTCATGGCCATCCTCCATTGAACTCGTTACCGCATCCGTGAGCGCGGTGAACGGCTTTCCACCGAGCCAAGCGTCAAATTTCGGACAGACGAATCGCCCAATGTTGGTGACCAACCGGTGGAAGGTATTGCCGCAGGTGCCCGACGGCAGAATGGCAACAATCCCCTTGTTGGATAGCTCAACGTTGATGGGTTGCCAGAGATGCCGGTCGGCCCCGTACACGTGGACTTTCGTGGTACCCATCCACACCGGATTACCCCACAGCCTGAAGATACCGCGCTTCGTGAAGGCCAAGGCCATCCACCGTTTGAACGTGCTTTCGGTCAGTTCCTCTTGGAACCGGACGATGAGTGGAACGCCCTTGAAATTCTCACCGAACGCTTGGTCTTTCGGAGGCGGCTGCACGTCGTTCCACGCCACATTCTCGGTAGCTTCCAGCACTGATTTGTATGCCCGGTAGAGGTACCGGGCGGTGTTGCGGTGGTCTTCAAAACTGTCGGAGCGATTCGTAATCTGGCCGTGCTGGAAAAGGTCATGGCTACCTTTCTGAGCGCGGGAAGGAAATCGAAGCGAGTAAAGAGCGTAGAGTGGCGCGTAGTTCGCTTGGAGCTTCTCAAGGGATTCGCGGATACGCCCAATTCGGTCGCCCATCTCGAACCGCGCTTTGCGTCGTTCTCGTTCAGGCTGGTCTTCGCCGTTCCCCTCGTGCTCGGCCTCGTCATCGCCCACGGTTTCATCGTCATGAATGCTCGCGGCATCCTCCGGCATCTCGAAGATGCTCTCGTGTTTGAATGTGAGCTTGCTGTACCGGGCGTTTCCCCGCATGGAAACATCCTTGCGCCACAGTGAAAGCAGAAGCTGACTGCTGAACCATGTTGAATCAAGGTCAGGGGCGTCTGAAATCCAGCGGCGCACGCGAGTCCTTGCCTCCTGAGAGGCTTCAACAGTGTAGTACGCGAAGAATCGTTCGTCGTACTGCTCCAAGTAACCGACCACTTCCTTCTTCAGTGGCTGGTTCGGCTCCTGTTTGACCGGCGCTTTCACACACAGGAACGTGTCGTCCACGTTCACCATCTCGTTGCCCAAATCGCGAAAGATGTCAGCAGGCTGTCGCGGCTGACGTTTGCTCCGACCGGAAACATGTTCCAACAGAAAGGTCTTTACCAGCGGAGCACGAGTGCGCCCCTCATCCAGACCTGCCTTTCCCTCGGCAGAAAGTCCGTTGAAAAATCGGTAGACCTCAAAACGGTCTTTCGGTTTTTCTGGTGCTGTTGGAGGCATGATATTTGGTCGCAGTTGCGCCTAGCTCTTGCCGTCATCCATACGCAGGAACACGCGCACCCGTTTGCCGGTGCCGTGCTTGGCTTTGGCATCCTTGATGGCGTTCTTGAGCAGGCTGGTGAACTTGGAAACCGCTTCGTCCACGCGGTCTTCCTCAATGGCTCCGATCTGCTGGAGGATCGGCGCGAGGGTGACAGATTCCTGCACGATGTTGGCTTCCTGCAAAAGTTGGCGCAGGAAGGCGGCCAGTTCGTCGGTCATCACCCCGGCCAGTTTGTCGGCGTTGGCCAACTGGATGATTTCCAGTAGCGCCTTGAGATCGGCGCGGCCCTGCTCTCCGTCCGCTTTCTTGAGGATGGTAGAAATGGAGGCATCCTTGAGCCGCTGCAACCGGTCGGCCAATCCCTGCGTGACAGCTTGCGCGATGCGGTCGTGCTCAGCCTGCGGGAGCGCCTTTTCTGGGGTCCACTGGCACTTTGGGCAGAGGGCATTTGCGCCCGTGACATCCGCCTCGGCGGCGTCCGGGCAAACCCACAGCGTGTCTTCCAGCTTCGCGAAATCGCCCGCGATGTTGGCGGTGCCGGAGAACGCCGGGCCAAGTTCCGTGATGCTGTTGAGCCGGGCCAGCGCGATGGTACGTGGGCGTAAGGCGTCGGCGGACTTGGCGAGGTTACCGAGATTCTCGTAATAGGCACGGTGCCCCTTGCGATACGCCTGCACGTAGTCGGCCTTCCACTGGTTGAACGAATCCAGCCGCGCCGGAATCAAGTGGGGCTGCGTGAACAAGCTGTCGAACTTGAGTTGGCCCAGCAGGGTGTCGCGCTTGAGCTTGAGGTCAGGACTCGATTCAGCGGCGGCGGTCAGATAATCCCGTGCCTGCCCAATTTCCATGCCCTTGTCGCGCAGCTTGTGCGCCTTGGTGTAGCCCTCGTAAGCGTCCTTGAACTTGGCCGCGTCGGCGTAGCTCTCACGGACGGCGGCGTCAAACTGCTGGTAGGACTCGGAGGTCGCCAGCGCCTTCAACCGGGCGCACAACTCGGTGAACGATTTCGGCACCGTGCCGCCCAGCTTCGTGGCGAGGGCGGCAACACCCGATTCAACGTCCGGCACTTCAGTTTTTAGTTTGCCAAGGATCGTGACCAGTTGTTCTCCGCGCAGCAGTTCTTCGTCCGGCGTGGCGGCGGGCTTGAGCGTGTCATCCAGTACGCGGGCGAACGGCAGCACTTCATCCCAGCCCTTTTGCGTGGACGCGAACAGGCGGGCACCGAGCAGCGCTTTATCAAGCTGGGTGTTCCACTTCACCAGC
The DNA here is from genome assembly GCA_035358715.1 of Verrucomicrobiota bacterium. Classification (GTDB taxonomy): domain Bacteria; phylum Verrucomicrobiota; class Verrucomicrobiia; order Limisphaerales; family UBA8199; genus UBA8199. Next base: position 19,562 of record DAOPPX010000086.1, on the reverse strand, counting down.
CCCAGCGTGTGGGCGGTGAGCTTGTTGCCGGGAAGGGGCTTGCCGTTGGCGAGTTGGATCGGCGCGGATGGATTCAGCGCCAGTTCCCACGCGCCCGACCGGACGAGGGCAAACACGTACAGGGTGACCATCTCCTGCGTGAGTGCATAGGGCGGACGGCAAAAGGTGGTTTTGAGATCGTTCACCGGCTTGTCCGGCACACCAGCCAGCGCTTCGTGGAACTTGGCCAGCGCTTGCGAGTGGTCGGGTTTGAACTCGGTGGGATGCGACTTGATCGTGAGTTCGAGGCCGGGACCGAAGTTGGTGACCGCATCCTTCTCCGCGCTGGCGGGTTCCTTGGAGAACAGCCCAGCGAAAGTCTTGCGGGCGTCCGTTTCAGTGAAATCCTTTTTCAGTTCCTTCGGGCTGAACAGTGGCGTGTCGTAAGCCTTGTCCAGCAGCACGCCTGCGAGCGTTTCCTCGCGGTCCTTGGGCGTGGCGAAGGTTTGAACGGCCTGAATGCCGTAGCCCTTTTGCGTGACCACCTTGCCGCGCCGAAATTCGTCCTGCTGGCACTTCAGGATGGCTTTGATGGCGTCGCGCCGTTTGCCGTCAGCGTAATCGCGCAGCGCCCCTTGATTGGGCGCGGCGCAATTCTTCTTCATTTCCTCGGCGGCCAGCAGGTCGGCTAGTGCATCACGGGTGTCCGCTGAAAGTTGCTCCGGTCGGCAGATTGCAACGCGCGTGTCCTTGAGGGCAGCGGTGAGCTTGGTGTCGTTCTCGCCCGGTTTGCTGGTGAGGTACACCAGCCGGAAATGCTGGTCGGCGTGCTTGATTTCCTCGCCAAACTCATCGCGCCAGCGGTCGGACACCACAACCTCGCCGCCGTAGGCCACACGATGGACCCGCCGCGTCGAGGCGGCAGTGCGGTGCGGCAGGGCAAACTTGGGCGGGTGGTTGCTCTGGCGCTCCTGCGCACTGCGCTGGTCGGGCGGAGCGAACGCGGCGAAGATGCCGCCGTTCACCTGAAGCTCGGCCTGCGCCTCCGGCGTAATCATGGTCAAATCCCAGAACAGGGACTCGACCCATCGGTCATCCTGCCGCTTCGTGTCTGCGTTGTACTTCTTCTTGAGCGGCGAGAAGAACTTGCTCGGCTGCGCCTGCATCGCGCTGAGTTCGTACGAGTAAACCGCGAGGTCTTTGCCCTCTTTCGATTTGTTGTCCCGGCGAACCGGGAAGCCGTTCTGGACGAGCAGTTCTAACAGGTGCTCGGCGTGGTCTTTGGCTCCGACCGCCTCGTCGTTAAGCCACGCGGCCTCGGCGACCTCTTGCGCCGTCAGACCGTCGCGGAGATTATCCGGCAGGCTCAGCACCCAGAGCAGCAGCGTTTGCAGGATGGCCCTGCATTGGTCGCGTTCCTCCGGGCCGACATCGAGTTCCGGTAACTGCTCGATGGCTCCTTGAAGATTCTGGTAGGCGTCCTTGTAGTGCTCGTGATTCAGCCCCTTGTGCAACTCGTCCGTGTTGATGATGTCGGCGAGGGTGATGAGGCGTTTGCCCTTGAGTAACTTTCCGTCCGAAAGCGTTTGCCACGCCATGCGGATCGCGGAACGGGCCGTGGGCAGGTTGTGCTTCTCGGCGTTCTGCGTGATGCGGCGCATCACATCGAAACAGCGCGGCTGGAACGGAAAAATGCTGGTGAACGCGTCGAGGCTGATGTTCGCCTGCTTGATGAATTTGTACTCCTTCCGGCAGTAATCGTAGTAGTCCTTGATGTCGGTCGCCGCCCCCTTGTTCAATTCGCGGGAGCGGAAAGTGACGATTTCGCCGAAGTCGCCCTTGTTCTTGTCGGCGAGCAGGTATAATGGCACGAAGCGGTCGCCCTCGCCGCCGCCCGACAGCTTCTGCGGCATGTCGCCTTGGCTGGCGATGATGGTAATGATGTTCAGGTGCTGCGTCGGCAGGACGTAAGCGAGTGTTTCGAGCACTTCCTCGTCCTCGGCGTACGCGGCGGTGCCGGGCGGGTGCCGGTCCTGCCACGACCGGAATTCGTCCACCACGAACACGATGCCCTCGTAGCCGCCTAGCTTGGTGATCTGCTCGTAGATGTAGGCGAACCGCTCCTTGAACTTGCCGCGCAACCGGCCCTGCGGAAGTTTGGACCGCTCCAGTTCCTGTCCAAACTTCTTGGGTCCGTTTTTCGAGCGGTAATCTTCCGGGGAGAGTTTGTGCTCCTTCTCGAAGAAAAACCGGACGCCCGCCTTCTCCGCATCCGTGGCCTCGTGGCTGTACCAGTGATCGGCCAATTCCGGGCTGGTGACCTTAATCTGCGCGTCCAGAGCCGGGGCAAATTCCTTGATGCTTTTGCGGATTTCTTCCTCGAATACGCGCATCAGGCTGTCCCCGTCACCGGACTGCCCCATGCCGCGCAGCGAAAACGCTACTGGAAACCATTTCTTTTTCGAGATCGCCCCGGCGTAATCCTTCCGCAACTCATCGTCACGAAGCTGGTCCCAGACCTTGGCTTCCTGCCAGACCAGCAGGTCAACCAGTGCGCCAAGAAAATGCGTCTTGCCCGCGCCATACTCGGCTTGGACCCAAAAACCCTGCCCCTTGTCGTTGATAACACAGTCGAAGATGCGCTTGAAGTGGCCGCGCAAAGAGGCGGTGAACAGGTACTCGGAAACCGTCTGGGCGGCCTTTTCCTTCTGGATGATGTCGGTCAGCGACGGCGTTGTCTCCGGCTCCGGCTTGGTCGTGATGATTTTTCCTAGTTCGCGCATGGGATTCAGCCTCCGTAAACCTCCTTCACCATCCCCGGCTCGTTGAAATAATCGAGCAACCGCTTGGTGTCGCATTTCACTTCGTCCGGCCAGTCGGTCTTTTCGACGGTGCCCTCCAGCAGCAACGCGACGACAGTGTGCGAACCGACAAACCAGTCATAGAAATCTTTCAGGCCGACCTTGTAGCGGGCCAGCAAGCCGATGGATTTGACGACCAGAACCGTGCGGTTGTCCGGCCCTTTGGGAATGGCCCGCAGCCGCTGGCACAGTTGGCCGTGGATGGCGTCCTTGGTGGTATCGTCATCCGGCGGCAGGCTGTCCGGCTGGAACAGGTCGAGCAGATCGAGCACGACGTGCTTAGCTGAACCGAGTGCGCCGATGAGGGATTTTTCAGTGCCCAGCCAGACCAAGACCTCCTTGTCCCATGTCCGCTGCTTCACCAGCGCTTTTAGGTCGGCTTCCCCTTTCACAGCCGCACCTTTCTTTCCAGCAGTTCGTCCAGCGTGAGGCACGTGGTGACCTGTTCCAGTTGGTCAGCGACGATGTACTTGCCCACCACGCCAGCGGCGTCCGCCTCGCGCAGGATGTTGCGCACGGCGTCCTCGGACTTGTAGCCGATAAATTTCCAGAATGGATTGGCGAACAGGTGCCGCAACTCCACGGTGCGCACTGCCTTGGCCGCAAACAGGTGATGCAGTAGGATCAGGAAGGATGTTTTCTGCGGCACTACGGGCGTCAGTCGGTCGGGTTTGCCCTTGGCGCGTTCAAGAAAGCCGAGCCTCTTGAGGTTGATCTTCAACCGCTCGCGGGTTTTTTCCGGTACGGCCTCGCCGAGCAAATCAGTGAGGAATTTGTCGAAATAGGTCGCCGGGATCGTGATGCCGTTTTGGAGTGGAAACAGGGCATCGGCAACGCTCGCGCCCATGACCGGTTCCTGCTGCAAGAACGACCAGCGCAACAGGTCGAGCAGAACCGCGTTGTCCTGATATGAAACCCACACCCGGCGAAGCAGCCCGTCAATGCCGTCAGGGAAAAACCACCGGGCGATGGATTGGGCGTACCGGCGGCGCGTCTCCATGCTGTTTTGACCCAGATTCTTCAGCAGGGCTTCCTGAAGCTGCTCCAGCGTCTGGCAGTCCACGGCCAGCTTGACCGCAAGCAAACCCTCAGCAATCAGCACGTCTTGGATGGCTTTCTTGACGACAGGTGCGGGCCGCGCCGGGGGCGGGGGTGATTGACCGGCCAACGCCAATTCCGACTGAACACTGGCTTTGGGGCCGTTGGCAGCAGCGGGTACAGGCTCTGCATTGCCACAGCCCTGATCCCCTTCGGGCATCAAGGCCATCGGCGGCGTCATCCCCTGAGCCGAATTCCCGCTGTGCGCATGACTCGATAGTTCCATGAAAGTGAAGCCGTCTTGCCGGACGGAAGCAATTCGATTGGTGAGCCTACAAATAATGCTGACGCGGGGCAAGGAATGTACACAAGCAGATCAGTAATCCTCAGAAGTTTACAACGGTCAAATTGAGGGCTGTCGTGACGGAACCGAAGCGACAGGGGCAAAGTTTACAACCGCCATGCCGCCGTGGTTTGCACACGCCCAGTCACCCATTTGTCGGTTCGCGGGCCGCCGGGCCGCTGGCCTCAACGGGCGTCGCCCCGGAGCAGGTTGGACCGCGCCAGCGCCTTGAGCATTTCCATCAACTGCTCCGGCATCAGCTTTTGGCCCTCCGCTTCCAAGTGCTCGAAATTGGGATACCCCGCGATGGGCGCTTCGACGCCGGAACCGCCCGGTGCTTGGCCCATTGCGTCCTTCAACGCGCCAAGAAACCCAGCCAGCATCGCACTTTGTTCGTCGATTTCCTTAGTCAGGCGCTCCAAGCTGCGCGTCTCCCAGAAGTCGCCCTCGTCGCTCACCTTGGCCAAGCAGCCGAGCCTCTGGGCCTCGTCCAAGAGCGCGACCACGCCCAGATGGCAGCGCAGGAAGTTGGGCAGGCCGCCGCAGCGCGGGTCGCTGGCGTAATGCGTCTTGCAGAAGGAATCCCATGACCAGCCCTTCAGCTTGGTCTTGTGTTTCCCAAATCCGGGGTCCGAAACCTCACCGGGATACTGGCACAGCCCGAAGTTGGCCGGTTCGCAGCCTTGGCCCGGCTTTGTGCTGAAGGCAATGACGTGCTGAGGCCGGACATCCATATCCCGCCTGACCCCGCGCCGTCGCTCTGCCGGTGTCACGGGCAGCGAGATGAAGGTACCTGCCTGAATCAGCAGCCAGCGGTTCGGATCGTTCTCGGCCCGCTGTTTGTAGTCGCATTCATCGCCCCGGAACTCGACAATCTCGCCGACGTGCTGGAATGGCAGGTCCAGCGCCGCCTGCCGAAGCTGCTGGACGAGCTTACGGGCGTGCGCTTCGTCGCCGGTGGCCGCCAGTTGGTAATGGATCGTCAGGCCCATAGCTCCCAATCCAGTACCCTCATCTTGCTCTCCTTGCCATCGGCGTCAGTGAAGCGGTAAGAGAAGTCATAAGGTAGTTTCCCGGTCGCAGCGGCTTTGTCTCGGTGATGGTCACGAACGCAAAGGCATCCGAAGCCAGCCGAACCGGGGCATTCCAGCCGCTGTCAGTGGAATCAATTCCGACTCTGACTAAGAGGCCGTTCATGCGTTTGGGACTTCATTGTACCGCCACTTGCAGCCGCTTTGGATTCCAGATGGCCTCGGCAACCTTGTGATAAAGTTGCTGCCGGGCCTCCAAGTCATCCTTCTTGAACTGCGGGAGCGGCTTGAAGGGGAGTCCGCTCTGCTGAACAAATTTGAGGAAACCGGGGTCGTGGTCGTAGCAGTTTTGATGTAACGAGCGGGCCAGCAGGTTCTGCCCGTTGTAATGCTCCAGTTTCTCCGCGTACGGCAGGTCGCCGTAGCTGGCGTTGAAGCTCTTTGGTAGCAGTAATAGCCCGCCAATGCTGTTGCGCCAGTTGTCGAAATCTGAGGCGTCTGGGATTTCTTCGGCATGATGCTCCGGATGATTCGCCCAGATGTGTTCGATTTCGTAACGATTCTTGCCTTCGGCAACGTATTCAACAAAGTGGTTTGGCAGCCCTGACTGCACTTCAACAAACGCCGTCATGCGGGCGAGCATCTGATGGATGTATCGCTTCGACCACTGGTTGAGGCGGAAATCCTGCACTCCCTTGCGACTTCCGTCGCTGGTGCCGTTGAAATCGCAGCCAAGGTTGAGCAGCCGATCCGTGAGCACAGTAACCAATTCGTCCACGTTCTTGGCGCGGATGTCCTTCATAATCAGAAAAACGTTGTAAGACATCGCGGAGTAGTTGAGGCTCAGGTAGTTCACCGCACGCCGGGCAATGAGGATGTCCAAAAACTCAGCCACAATGCGGAGCTTGTGAGTCACGACATCCTCCGGGTCATCAGGGAGCAGCGGAGCGAGCAGTAAAGGATATTGAAGTGTAAAATCGTTCTGGGCGTTGTAGTAAACGGCTTCGAGGCCGGGTGTAAGTTTCAGCGAGGCGTGACGCACGCGATGAAACTGCTGCCCGTAGAAATTCATGTCGTGCTGAATGAACCGGGCGAAATCATCGCTCTTGTGCAGCCCGATCTTCTTCTCCTGCTCTTTCACCCAACGATGGAATTCGGTGCCAAGTCGGTCGAAGTCGCCGGGGTGAGCGCCTTTCTTGCGCTCGCGTATACTCTGAGCGTACTGGCTCCGCAGCCATGCTTTCACTGCGTCGGCGTCTTCTTCCTTGCCGAGTTCAACTAATTCCTGAACCCGCACCTTCCAAAGCTGATTGGCGGCAGCGCGTTTCTCATCATCCGTAATGTTGGCGAGAAGGTAGCCCTTGAGCATGTCGAGGGGGGAGAGACTCAGCCCCCGGTCGTTCATCGTCTCGAAGATGGTGTAAGCGTCTTCATCGGAGGTCGCGCTGATTTCAACAAGGTTGACATTCTCAATCAGCCAATCGGCGAAATAGGGTAAAGCCGACTCTCCAATTTCCTTCGGGAATACAGCGTCGATGTCCTGATAGCGGGCGATAATGTTTTGCACGGATTCCGGTTGCCCGTTCGGGTCGAAGTGCTGGCCGGTGAACAGCGCCTCCATGCAGGCTTTGCGTTCAGGTACGTCAAGGTTGAAGGATTTGGTGCCGTACTTTTCAGAATAAATAAGGTCGTCCAACTTCACGCGGTCGGGTTTATCGCCCTGACGCCGGAGCAAATAGATGAGCAGGAGAGTAAGCGTTGTGAGCCGTTGCTGACCATCAATCACGAACGTCTTCTTCTTCTTGTCGTCGTTGCTCAGGATAACCGAGCCGAGGAAGTAATGGCCGTACTTCTGGACGGCATTGCGTTCATCGTTTTGTTTGTAGTGCGCGAGAAAGCTCTCGGCCAAATCATCAAGCAACTCCCTGACCTGTTTGGTTTGCCACTTGTATTCGCGCTGGTAGAAGTCCACTGAAAACTTCTTGCCAAGCAGTTCACGAATCGTTCTGCCCTTGCCGTCAATCTCATTCATATTGGGCGAGCGTAGGGAGAACATCTACAGGACGCAAGTTGCGGGCGCTCGTGTACAAACACCGGTGCCCACAGGCCAACCGAGCATTGATTACAGCGGCGGGATTGTGCCCCCGAACTACCGGTCGACGTTCAGAGCCGAACCGGCTGGCTGGCGAGCCGCCGCGGCGTGAGGCTTGTGCATCAGGGTGGTCGTCCGGCAGTTGAATCAGCCACCCGGTTCGTCCAGCATGGGTCAGAATGTTGACGGCTCTGCTATCCGGCATCCTGCTCGGGTTCTCCGCTGGCCTCTCTCCCGGCCCCATGCTGGCGCTGGTGCTGGCGCAGACGCTCCGGCATGGCTCCCGCGAGGGCTGCAAGATCGCCCTGACGCCACTGGTCACCGATCCGCCGATTATCCTCGTGACGCTGGCGCTGGCCTCGAAGTTGGCGCAACTCCGTCCGTTGCTGGGCATCGTCTCCATTGCCGGGGGAGCCTTCGTTCTGTATCTAGCTTGGGAGAGTTTCCGTCCGGCGCGACAGGGAGTCGAAGCACCCAATGAGCCGCCCAGATCGTGGGTTAAGGGCATCGTGACCAACCTGCTCAACCCGCATCCTTGGGTCTTCTGGCTGACCGTGGGCGCGGCGATCTTGGCGAAAGCGATAGCGCAAGGCTGGCTGGTCGCTGTGGCCTTCCTGTTCGGCTTCTACCTGCTGCTGGTCGGGTCAAAGGTGCTGGTCGCTCTCATGGCCGGACGGTCCCGCGACCTGCTGGCCGGGCGGCCCTACCGGGTGGTGATGCGCGTGCTCGCGGTAATGCTGGCGTTGTTTGCGCTGCTGCTGTTCAGAGAGGGACTCAAACATCTGGCGGTGATCTGAAGCGCAAGCATCGCGCCCGTCGTCCGCCCTCAGTAATTGAAAAGGTCGCGCAACGAGTAGTTCTTCCCGGTAGCACGGTTCAGGGCCGCGAGCACTTTCGACTGGGTGTTCAGGGTGAGCCGCCTGCCCTTGCAGGCCCGAGCCACCATCTTGTGTGTCATCTCCACGGGGGAGGCCGCCACGAGGTCATGCGCTTTGAGGTTATGCTCCTGCATGATCCGGGCAACTGGTTGCTCGCCCAAGTTGCGTTCGATTTCGGGGTTCATCGGAAGGTGCCGCGCTGGCTGGTTTCGGCTTTGGTGGTAGCGTTCAGGACGGTGCGGGCCATGCCAGATCATGCAACACCGGGAGCGCAAAGATCGAGGATGACTTGCTCAAAGAGTTGCTCAAAAACCGGGTTTTCGGTGCCTTTTCGTGCATCTCCTTGCATCTCGGTGCCGCTTGCTTTAAGCTGCAAGAAATCGCGGGAATGCCTGATATTGTTGGGTTTCCTCGACTTTGCAGGGCTTTTTGCCCGGTACCTGAAAGCGACACGTAACGCTTTCCTAAACCGTTGATCCCCGTTCAATTCGGGGTGGGGGTACCAGCCTGCAGGGCTGCCGAATGTCCCGCACAGGTCGCGCCGATCCCTCGAAAGTTGGAGCAAGTGCCCCCCCCGGCACGCCTCTCCAGCCGCCTCTTGTGTGTGACGGCCCTGGCTTAGCCGGCGGATCGTCTCCTGCCAGGGCAGTAAGCGACCTTGCCTCCTTACCAGTTTACCGGCACGCTCAACTTCCGTCCGAAGCGATTCTGGTAATACAGTTGGCGGTGGCAGGCGCCGTACTCGTGCACGAGCCGGGTGAGCTTCACGTCGTAGCAGCAGTACTCCGCGATTTCGAGCAGCTTGCCTTCCCGGTACCATTGGATGGCTTGCAGGCCCTCGGCGGTCTTCTCCACACCGAAGGTGGCCGTGGCAATGGCATCCAGGGAGAGCCGGTGGCGCAAGGTCTCTTGCAGCTTGACCATCATATCCAACGTGGGCAATTGGCGCAGGTCAAACGAGGTGTAACCATGCAGCACCTCGTAGTCGAATCGCAGGTTGTTGAACCCGACGACCAGATCGGCGCGCTGCAATTCCGTGATGAGTTCGTTGACCCGCCTCTCGCTGTAGATATGGTAGGCGCTTTGGGCGGTGCTGTACGTCACACCGACACTCATGCCCATGCGGCTGATATTATCCCAGCCGCCGACTTCGTCGGCGGATTTCTGAGTTTCCAGGTCAAAGTAAACTATGTTCTTCATCCGGGCGTCTTGCGGCGGCTCTGAATCAACCCACCGCCTGGCAACTTTATCGTGCGCAGGAACTCAGGCACAGAAAAAACCATTGGCACAACTGATTGAATGACGGCCAAAATCCGCTCTTTCTGGCATTGACATTCCGTCCGCCCGCGGCAAAAGATGTCCCACATGAACGAAACCTCTAATTTCCTTACCACACGTCGCGAGTTTATTAAGACCACTGGTCGCATTGCCGCCGTTTCTGCCTTGGCTGGAGTGGCGCTGCCTCATGTTCACGCCGCAGGCAACGGTCTCATCCAGTTGGCACTGGTGGGCTGCGGCGGCCGGGGCACGGGTGCGGCCAATAACGCCCTCGCTACCAAGGCCGGTCCCGTCAAGCTCGTCGCCATGGCCGATGTCTTCGAGAAGAGACTTGGCGACAGCTATGACGGCGTAAAGAACGAGAAGAAAGAGCTGGTGGACGTGCCGCAGGACCGCCGATTCACCGGGTTCGATGGCTACAAGAAGGCCATGGATTGCCTCAAGCCCGGGGACATCGTGATTCTGACCACGCCGCCGGCGTTCCGCTGGGTGCATTTCGCATACGCCATCGAGAAGGGGCTGAACGTCTTCATGGAAAAGCCGGTCACGGTGGACGGTCCGACCAGCCGCCGGATGTTGAAGCTGGCCGAGGACGCGACGGCCAAGAACCTGAAGGTTGGTGTAGGTCTGATGTCCCGTCATTGCCGGGCGCTCCAGGAACTGCACCAGCGCATCCAAGGCGGGGAGATCGGGGATGTCATTTTGATGCGTGGCTATCGCATGCACGGGCCGGTGGGACATGCTTTCCAGACCAAGTGGCCGGGCGACCCGAGCGAATTGCTCTGGCAGGTGCGGCACTTCCACGCCTTCCTCTGGGCCAGCGGCGGGTGTTTCAGCGACTTTTACATCCACCACATTGATCACCTCTGCTGGATGAAAAATGCCTGGCCGGTCAAAGCCCAGGCGCTCGGGGGCCGGCATTACAAGCAGAACCCCGATGGAGCGCCCTATGTGGATCAGAACTTCGATTCGTACGCGGTGGAATACACCTTTGGCGACGGCGCCAAGTTGTACATGGATGGACGGTGCATGAACGGCTGCAATGACATCTATTCCAGCTATGTGCACGGCAGCACGGGCATGGCCATTGCCGCCAAGTCCGGCGATTTCCAAGGCCCTTCCAGCATCTTCAAGGGCCAGAATGCGCAACGATCGAACCTCCTCTGGACTTCCAAGCCCCCTGCCGGCCAACACGACGACCCTTATCAAAATGAATGGGATGACCTCATGGCCGCCATCCGCAGCAACAAGCCTTACAACGAGACCAAGTACGGCGTCGAAGCCAGCCTGGTCACCAGCATGGGCCGCATGGCCGCCCACACCGGACAGGAGATTACCTTCGAGGACATGCTCAACTGCGAGCATGAATTCGCCCCTGGCCTGGACAAACTCACGATGAACTCACCCGCCCCGCTACCGGCTGGGCCTGACGGCAAGTATCCCATGCCCATGCCGGGTATCACCAAGCAGCGGGAATATTGATCCCAACCTGTGCCAGGCACGGCCTGGAAGCGTGCTCCAGCCGGACGAGAAACAGGCATAAGAGCGGAAGACCACGCTCACGGAATTGCGTAATGCTGCCGACTCTTGGCACAGGCTATGTGCCTGTACATCATGCCTCCGCAAGGAAGAAGCGCTTGTGAAACCTCTTAGGGCGTTAATGCGCCTCAGTGCCCCACAGCCCGGGAGACTGCCTCCCGCATCCGCCCGCGCCTGGCGACTGCGACCACCAAAACCACCGATCCAAAAATCCCCAAAGCCACGTTCACCGGCTCCGGCACTGCGGTAATCTGCAAGCTCCAACTGACTAATTGGTGCGTATCGCCGAGCGACATGTCGGCAATGAACAACGTCCACGTGCCGTTCGGATTCATCCCATTATAAGCAGAGAATCCGATCGTCCCGTCGGCGTCGAAGTCTTCCGGCTGTGAGAAGGGGTCAGGGCCCAGAGCCGGGCTGATTAGCCGCCCATCCGGCGCATACGTACCGCCCGAGGTTGGAGACTCCGTCCAATGTATATCGTCATAGCCACCAGGATCGCCGGCCAGAGTGATGTTCATTCCCGGCGCCCCCTCGTAGCCAAAGGCATCGCCCGTCTGCACACCAACCCGGTTCAAAAGCGGCACTAGTACGTTATTGTAGGTCAGGTAACAATACAGGTCGCCGTTCCACCCGCCATCCACTCCCACGATGTTGAGCGTTACCCGGATGTCAATTATAGTAGGCAGGTACCCGCTAGCCGTAGCAGTCAGAGTATGGCCAGTGGGGTCGCCGTCGTCAATGGTCAAATTGACGTTGTTGGCGGGGCTGTAAATAATGCCCGCCCGCGCAGTTAGGGCGAGAAGCAGGGCAATACAGCAGGCCAGCGATTTCAATCTCATCAACTTATTGCGCCTAAATTATTCATATCCTGCCAGACCTGTCAAGTACTAACATCTCTTTTTTTGCGCGCTCGCTTTCACTGCAGCCCGCCTGTAGTATCACTCCCCATGACTGACATTCTGATCCTGAATAGCGTTCCCCTGCGGCCCGCCATGCCCCTTTGCTCCACCAGTGTGATAAGCCGGGTATTTCGTGCTTTGCAGTCAAGACGGCCTGCGTGTTGGCGGCATTCCCGCTTCCCGGTTTGCCGGGCGCGCTCTGTGCTGGTCGCACTGACAGGCATCGGGGTGCTCGCCGCATCGCATGCCGGGGGCTATGCCGCCTCCAACCTCGTTCCCCCGCCGCCAATGCGGGAATTGCGCGGCGCCTGGGTAGCGACGGTTGCGAACATAGACTGGCCTTCCCGCAAAACCCTGAGCACGCAGGAACAGAAGACCGAGTTGCTGGCAATCCTGGACCGGGCGGTGCAACTGAAACTGAATGTGATCGTCTTCCAGGTCCGTCCCGCCTGTGACGCGTTGTATGCCTCCCGCATCGAGCCGTGGTCCGAATATCTGACCGGCACCATGGGCAAGGCTCCGGAACCGTTCTATGATCCGCTCTCCTTCGCCATCGAAGAGGCGCACAAGCGGGGCTTGGAACTGCACGCTTGGTTCAATCCCTACCGGGCGCGGCTCCGTTCCGCCCCGTCGCCGGTCGCCCCGAACCACGTCAGCAAGACCCGCCCGCAGCTTGTCCGGGAATACGGAGAGTTCCTTTGGCTGGACCCGGGCGAGAAGGCGGTGCAGGACTATTCGCTCAGCGTGGTGATGGACGTCGTAAAGCGCTATGACGTGGACGGCATCCACTTCGACGACTACTTCTACCCTTACAAGGCCAGAGACCGCGCGGGAAAAGAGCTGGACTTCCCCGATGACGCGAGCTGGCAACGTTCCGGTGCCGCAGGGAAGCTCAGCCGCGACGACTGGCGGCGCGAGAACGTCAACACCTTCATCCAGCGTGTGTATCAATCCATCAAGGTGGCCAAACCCTGGGTCAAGTTTGGCATCAGCCCGTTCGGCATCTGGCGTCCGAACTCTCCGGCCCAAATCAAAGGCCTGGACGCCTACTCCACCCTCTACGCCGATTCGCGCAAGTGGCTGGCCAACGGCTGGGCGGATTACTTCGCGCCCCAGCTTTACTGGGCGATTGAGCCGCCGGCCCAAAGCTTCCCCGTATTGCTCCGGTGGTGGGCGGAACAGAACACCAAGGGGCGCACTCTTTGCCCCGGGATGAACTCCACCAAGGTGAGCGGGCAATCGCAGTCCCGCAGCGGCTGGGCGCCGCAGGAAATCGTCAGCCAAATTCACTTGACCCGCAAGCAGCACGGCGCCGGCGGCCATATCCATTGGAATATGAAGAGCCTTATGCGCAACAGTGCCCTCGACGAGGCCCTCATCCGGGAAGCGTATCAAGAACCGGCGCTGGTGCCACCCTCGCTCTGGCTGGGACGTGCGCAGCCCGGCAAGCCGCAGATCACTCCCGATACTGCCCAACGCGCGGGTTCGCTGGCCCTTTCCTGGGCCCCAAGCGGGCAAGGCAGGGCCTGGCTCTGGCTGGTGCAGACGCGCACGGGCGGTACATGGACAACGCAGGTCCTGCCGGGCGCGCAAGGCTCGCATACCTGGAGTGGCACCCCGCCGGAGGTCGTGGCCGTCTCCGCGGTCAATCGCAATGGCGAGGTCAGCGCCCCCAGCCTGTTCCAACCTCGCGCCATCGCCAAGTAGGCACCGCCGCCGCTACTGCCAGCCGGCTGGACCACCTGAGCCCTCGCGATGGCATCGCTGAGGTATGGCGGTATACCCGCTTGCACCCTGGTGGCAGTTGGCCATCGCTTCTCACTCCTGCCTCCGGCGTTACCGGCCCTGGCCAGCCCTCATTGGGCCGAGTTGGGCGTGATCCCCGCGCTGTTCTCGGTCAATTCACCGGCTGGAAGTGGAACAACTGGGCGCCGTGGGCCGGGATGTCCAGGTAGAGTCCCTGGCTCTGGAGGTCGTCGCCGGCGCGGTGGTAGCTCTCCTGCCCCAGGAGATCCTTCATAAGCCAGTTGTGTGCCGCCAGTTGCTCGACGGCCAGCGGCGCGTAGCACTGGCTGCGGTGGGAGGCCAGATTCACAACCACCAAATCAAGCTCGGGCGCCCGGGTCTGCCATTGCACAACGACGAAGTTTGCGGCTGTCGTGTTGCCTGCCCACGCGGCCCGCGGAGGGCAGAGCGTTCCCCTGCCCTGCCCCACCGCCGTGCCCGGCAGTGTGGTCAGCAGTTGCTGGTACAGGTTCTGGATATCAGCCTGAGCCTCTTCTGCCATGCATCGCGCCAGTTGGACGGGGGTCTTGACGCGTGCTCCGCCAAGCTGGCCGTCATGCAGAAATCGCATTCCGGGCAACCCCAGGATGCACAGCGCCGCCGCCCGGTGCTCGGCCGGCGAGAGAATCGAGGCCACACGCGGCTCGTCGTGGTTCTCGAGAAAGTGCGCGCCCGCAGCCAGTCGTTCCGCCGGCAGCCCTCGCAAGTGACACTGCACGCCCATTGCGTCGCGGGCCACCAAGCGGTCATAGAGCACCTTATCGTAGGTGTAGTCGAATCCCAGCCGCTGCAATTCCGGCTCCAATCCCCAGTAAGCCTCCGCGAGGAACAGGAAGGCGGGGTTCGCTTGTTTGATCGCCGCAATGGCAGATGCCCAGAACTCCGCATCAGGCGGCGCTGCCGCGATTGGAAACCGTGCCCAGGTCCTGGCGAACACCTCGCTGAGCGCCAGCATCGCCATGTCGCAGCGCACGCCGTCGCAGCGCGCGGCGATGGATTCGAGCAACTCCGTCATCGCGGCGCGCGTCGTGCTGCGCCGGTAGTCCAGTTGGACGGTGTCAGTCCAGGGTGGGAAATAGGGATCCTTGCCGAGGGCCAGCCAGTGAACCCTGCCGCCGACCTGCTGTGCGAACGTGCCGGCAGCCTCCTCAGAGCTTTGCACAAACAACTCCGGCCGCTCCCTGACCCAGGCATGATCCAGCCCGAGATGGTTGGGCACGAAATCCAGCAGCAGTTTCAGCCCCTGCGCGCGGAGCTGCCGCCGAAATTCCGCGAGGCCCGCCTCGCCGCCCAGGGCGGGGGGAACCTGGTAATCAGCGATCGCGTAAGGCGAACCGGCAACGTCCGCCTCGCGCCAGCCCGGCAGGGCGCGGTCATAAGCCTGGCGCAATTCGGGATACTGCAAGGCCTTCTCTCGTGCGCGCGGGCCGGTCGTCCAGACGCCCATGAGCCAGATGTGCGTGAAGCCGAGCTTCTGCCACTGCGCGAACTCCGCCTCGGGAACATTGGCGAGGGTGATCGTTGCGCCGTGTCGCTCGGAAAGCCCGCGCAACCAGCATCGCGTGTTGACCTCATACAGAAGTGGACAGGACATAAGCGAAGTCCCTCGGGTCTAGCGTGCCACAGTACCAATGCCGCGGTCCAGCGAGCCTTCAACGCTTCAGCACCTTCAGTGCCTTTTCGGGGTTGGAAACGCGCAGGATCATCAGCCCCTTCTTCGCGCCCGGCAATGTAGCACTGTAGCAGTACTCTATGTTAATCCTGGCCTTCGCGAGCTTGTCGGCAACACGCGCCATTTCCCCCGGCTTATTGCTGCCCTCCACCATTAACACATCATCCTCGACCACCAGCGAGCCCCGCTCCTCACAAACGTGCAACGCCCGCCGGTAATCGTTCACCACCATGCGGATGACCGTGTGGTCCACTGTGTCGCTCGTCGTGATCGCGTAGATGTTGATTTTGGCCTCGGACAGCGATTCCGCCACCCGCGCCAGCATGCCGGGCCGGTTGTCCAGGAAAATTGCGAGCTGTTTGGTAATTTGCATAGTGTGCTTCCGTATAGTTAGGGGTCACGAGTTCATTCCGTCGCCTCAGCATACCCCATCACATTCAGTAGCGCCAACGACAATTAGAGCGCCCAAATCAAACTTGATTTGCCAGAAGCACCCCTTAGGGTCCTTGAATGCCTGTTACCGAACCTGCAAGTCCCGATTCGTCCAACCCGCACCCGGCTGCCGTTGTCACGGATTCCACGAGCGGCGGCTCGCCTTCACCTTCAGACCAGTTTCGGCGCCGTCACATCGGCCCGAGCCCGGACGAGACCCGGGAAATGCTCCGTGTGCTGGGCTATTCGAGCCTCGAGGCGCTGATTGACGACGCGGTGCCGTCAGCCATTCGCTTGCGGCAACCGCTCAAGCTCCCTCCGGCGCGCGGCGAGCATGAGGTTCTGGCAGCCCTCAAGGCAATGGCCGCCCAGAACCAGGTCTTCCGCTCATATATCGGCATGGGCTATTACGACTGCCTCGTGCCTGCCGTTATTCAACGCAACCTGCTGGAAAACCCCGGCTGGTACACACCTTACACCCCCTACCAGGCCGAAGTCGCCCAGGGCCGTCTCGAGGCCTTGCTCAACTTCCAGACTATGGTGCAAGACCTCACCGGGCTAGATGTTGCCAACGCGTCGCTCCTCGACGAAGCCACCGCCGCCGCGGAGGCCATGACCCTGTGCCACTCGTTCAAGCCGAGCCGCAACATCTTCTTTGTCTCCGCGGAGTGCCATCCCCAAACCATCGAGGTGGTCAAGACCCGCGCGGGCGCGCTTAACCTCCAGGCTGTGATCGGCGATCACCGCGCTTTTCAATTCAACGACCAGGTCTTCGGCGCGCTGGTGCAGTACCCGAACACCTATGGCGAGGTTGTGGACTACTCCGCCTTCATCGAGCAGGCGCATGCGGCGGGCGCCCTGGTCGCCGTGGCCGCCGACCTGCTCAGCCTGGCTCTGCTCCGGCCTCCGGGCGAGTTCGTAGCCGATGTGGCCCTTGGCAGCACACAGCGCTTTGGCGTGCCGCTCGGCTATGGCGGTCCGCACGCGGCCTATTTCGCGACCTGCGACGCCTTCAAACGCCACATGCCGGGACGCATTGTCGGGGTCTCGAAAGACACGCGGGGCCGCCCTGCCCTGCGCCTCGCCCTGCAGACCCGCGAGCAGCATATCCGGCGCGAGAGGGCCACCAGCAACATCTGCACCGCCCAGGCGCTGCTGGCCTCCATGGCCGCCATGTATGCCTGCTATCACGGACCAGCTGGATTGCGACAGATCGCGCGACGCATACACCTGCGCGCGGTGGTCCTGGCGCAGAGCCTCCAACAGCTCGGATACGAAGTTGGCCCGAGTATCTTCTTCGACACCATTCGCGTTGCGCTCGGCCCGAAGCCGGCAGCAGACCTCCTCAAGGCCGCCGAAGACCAGGGCATGAACTTCCGGCCTATTGATGATCATACCCTCGGCATCTCGGTTGATGAGACGACTACCGAGCAGGACCTCGCCGACATCCTGGCGGTGTTCAACGGCGCCCAGCCTGTCTCCCTCTCCCCAAGCCAGAGGGAGAAGGAAGCGTCCGGACGCTCCGCCTCATCCGAAGCCGTCTATCCTGCTCCCTTTGCCCGCACCACAGCGTATCTGAATCATCCTGTCTTCAACCGCTACCACTCGGAGACCGGGATGATCCGCTACCTCAAACGGCTGGAGTCTCGCGACCTTTCGCTGACCACCTCCATGATCCCGCTCGGCTCGTGCACCATGAAGCTGAATGCAGCCGTAGAGATGATGCCGCTTACCTGGCCCGAGCTGGCCCGCCTGCATCCCTTCGCGCCCCTGCGCCAGACGCGCGGCTGGCAACTCCTGTTCCAGCAATTGGAAGACTGGCTTGCCGAGATCACCGGCTTCGCTGGAATCTCCCTGCAGCCCAATGCGGGCTCGCAGGGCGAATACACCGGCCTGCTCGTCATACGCGCCTGGCATGCCAGCCGAGGCGAAGGACACCGCAACGTCTGCCTCATCCCAGCCTCGGCCCACGGCACCAACCCCGCCAGCGCAGTCATGGCGGGGCTGAAAGTCGTGGCGGTGGCTTGCGACAGTGAGGGCAACATTGACCTCGCCGACCTGCGCGCCAAGGCCGAGGCGCACAAGGCCGGTCTCGCCGCCTTGATGGTAACCTATCCTTCCACGCACGGCGTCTTTGAGCAATCCATCCGCGAGGTCTGCGAGATCATCCACGCCAGCGGCGGCCAGGTGTACATGGACGGCGCAAACCTCAACGCCCAGGTCGGCCTGTGCCGCCCCCGGGACATCGGCGCTGATGTCTGCCACCTCAACCTGCACAAGACTTTCGCCATCCCTCATGGCGGCGGCGGTCCGGGCATGGGGCCAATCGGGGTGGCCGAACACTTGGTGGAATTGCTCCCCGGGCACGGGATCGTGAATCTCGGCGGCGAGAATCCGATAGGCGCCGTCGCGGCCGCCCCCTGGGGCAGCGCCAGCATCCTCGCGATTCCGTGGGTCTATATCGCCGCGATGGGCGGCCCCAGCCTGACCGAGGCGACCCAATACGCCATCCTCAACGCCAACTACATCGCCCGGCGCCTGCAAGACTACTTCCCCGTCCTTTACCGCGGCCACGCCAACCTCGTCGCCCACGAGTGCATCCTCGACTTGCGCCAGTTCAAGGACATCACCGTCGAGGACGTCGCCAAGCGCCTGATGGACTACGGCTTCCACGCGCCAACCATCTCCTGGCCGGTGCCCGGCACCATGATGGTCGAACCCACCGAGAGCGAGTCCCGGGAAGAACTCGACCGCTTCTGCGACGCCCTCATCAGCATCCACGCCGAGATCACCGCCATCCAATCCGGCCAGTCCGACAAGCAGAACAACCCCCTCAAGAACGCCCCTCACACCGCCGACCAGCTCGCCGCCGACCCCTGGCCCCACCCCTACTCCCGCCAGCAAGCCTGCTTCCCCGCCAAGTGGCTGCACGACCACAAGTTCTGGCCCGCCGTCGGCCGCATAGACAACGTCCACGGCGACCGCAACCTGGTCTGTTCCTGCGCCGGCATGGAGACCTGGTAAAACTGGTTGAGTAGAGCCGAGGCGCGGCGGTTTAGACCAATGGCTTGCGCTGCGTCTGCCCTTTCGAGCATCGTGGCAAATGGCCATCAGATCCCGCTCTTCCCCCTACGGCCAACGCAGCCGGTAGAAGCGAACTTGAATGATGCTTCCGGGGCGAAGGCTGAGCCGGCGAAGCATGAATCCACCGCCTGCACACTCCAGTAATACGTTCGGTTGACAGGGAGATCCGCCAAGGCATAGCTGCGATTGAGCTGGGCGTTCCCCATCGCCGGCAACAACCTCAGCGGATTCGTATCGGACTGAGGCGCCATTAGGTCTGTGCCCCTTGGGGTGCTGCCGACACGCACGTTGCAGGTGACGGATGTGGGCGGTGGATTGCCGCCGGCGCTCCAGGCCAGCACGACCTTTCTGTCCACGAGCGTGGCGGTCAGGTTGGCGGGCACGGCCAGGGGCGGATGCGCCGGGTTGAGGTTGTTCCGGTAAACACCGTGCAGGATCAGATCGCGCCCGCGCTTGCAGGGGAGCTTGGCTTGGTGGATCTGCCGAGCGAGGTCGCCATCGCGCGGGCGCGGAGTTGGTGCTTGTGATTATCGGGGCTGGGAGTAACCTTTCCCCCACGGCTGCGGAGGCATGGCAGTCCGGGAGGCTGGCCCGTGTTGGGCTGGCCGCCGGGCGGCGCTCCCGGCCGGCAAACGAAAGGTTATCATC
>DAOPPX010000085.1:0-23362 GCA_035358715.1 Verrucomicrobiota bacterium | reverse complement strand
GGTTTTATGTCATCCAGGGACGTGAGTCCAGCAGAAAATGTCCAAACTCCAGCCCCCCGTCCCAATACCGTAGTACCTCTAACCCCGGGTTAGAGGTACTACGGTATTGGGACGGGGGCGGGACGGGCAGAGACGCGTCATCCCCCGCCTTCAGCCGCTCCGGGTCCCGTGTGATGAGGTCCGCCTTCATCGGGAAATCGGTCTGCGGCAGGTTCAATGTGTTCTTGTAGTCCATGCAGCGTCTTAAAGAAGGCCAACCCTAACAGCCGCGCAAACCAGTGTCTGCGAACGGCGGAATGGAACCGGGGCCTGGCCGGAGTCCCGGGACCAGGAAGCAGGCATCGGCTTTGAAGCCGCCCAGAGCGGTTAGCCGGGGTCGCGGCGCCAGTCGGCGGGCCAGTTGCAGGGCGGGTCCAACAGCATCGGTTTGGCGCGAGCGTTGTTGCACCCGTTCCAAAGGCGGTTGTTGAGGCTGGCGTCAGCGGGCTTCATGGATTCGACATGGCCGTCGCAGAAGGCGAGGTTGGCGCGGCCCAGGTGGCGGGAGGAGAGGAAGGAGGCGTACTCGTAGAAGGCCCAGGGTTCTTCCTGGTCGCGGGCCCCGGCCGGGAGGAAGGGCGGGTCAATGACATAGCCGTGGTTGCCGATGCGCAGGACGTTTTCGCTCGCAGGCAGGGCGCTGCCGATGGCCTCGGGGGGCAGGACCTCGTGCGGTTCCTGCGTGCCGGTGCCGTTGGAGCAGCCAAAGGCGATAGTGGCAACCGGAGAGGGGAAACCGGTCGAGCGAACGGGATAGCTTTCGCAGTGGCCGGAGTTCATGACGCGGGCGCTGCCGAGGAACTTGTAGTTGTAGCCGTAAGGGGCGTTGCGGCCGGGAAGCCAGTGGGGCACGGCGGGATCGCGGATGACCTCGTAGCCGAGGCCGATCTCGCGGGCGAGGATGTTGAACCAGCGGATGCGGGAGTTGTTGGGGAACTTGATCTGATGCGGGGGAAAGTGGCCGTGGTTGTCGCTGTAGAGCTGTAGGCCGAGGCCAAGCTGGCGGAGGTTGCTGCGGCAACGGACATCGAGCCCCTTCTGCTTGGCGCGGCCGAGGGCCGGCAGGAGTAAACCGGCAAGGATGGCGATGATCGCAATGACGACGAGCAGTTCGATGAGCGTGAACCCGGCGGGCGCCGGGCGGTCGAACGCGTTCCTCTTGGTATCCATGGTTCGTTTCTCCGAATTAGACTGGAGCGCAATGAGGAAGTCAAGCGCCAATGCCGCGGTTTCCTCGGAGCCGGCTTGACGGCCCGGGCCGCCATACCTTGACCCGGCCGGGAGGGTGAAAAGGACAGCCTAGCCGGGCCGCTGGGGCGGGGAACTGGGGCGGGGCTGGGGGGCGCGCAGTTTGCGGTACACCCAGCCTTCCAGCGGGCGCAGCGGGCGCAGCAGCCGATAGAACCGCGGCGAATAGATGAGCCAGATCCGCAGCGCCGAGAGGAACATCACCAGCGAAGTGCGCCCCAGGGTCACCTTGGACCCAATCTTGTCGGTCCATTCGGTCGGCACTTCGCGGATGCGATAGCCGGCGCGCTTGAGCGAGTAGAGCAGGTTGATGTCAAACGCCATGTCGGCGATGCACAGCGAGGAATGCACGGTCTGGACCGCTTCGCGGCGCATGACCTTGGCGCCGCATTGCGTGTCCCGGAGGTTCATGCGGAACAGGACCTGCACAATGAAATGAAACGCCCGGCTGGCGAAGCGGCGCTGGCCGCTTTGCTCCACGTGCAACACGGCCCCCGGCAGCCAGCGCGAGCCGATGACGCAGTCCACGCCGCCGATGTGCTTTACCAGGTCATGGAACGCGCGCGGGGGCGTGGCGCCGTCGGCGTCCACGTAGCCGATGAGGTCGGCCAGCGGCGCCAGCTTGAGCCCTTCAATCAGGGCGCCGCCTTTGCCGATGGGTTCCGGGAACTCGCGCTCCGACACGGCGGGAAACTCCGCGCCGACCCGCCGCACCACGCCGAGGGTGTTGTCGGTGCAGCCGTTGAGCACCACCACCAGTTGGAACGGGCCGTGGTAATGCTCATGAAAATAGCGGGCGTAGTCCCGCAGCACCGGTTCGATGCGCAGCTCTTCGTTGTAGGCCGGGATCAGGAGCAGCAGGCTGGGCTCGGTCACGCCCCTTACTTAACAGAGCCCGGCCAAAAGGCAACGGCGGAGTAAGCCGGGAACTCAGAGCGTCCAGCGCGCCGGCGCATGGCGCCGCAGAAACCAGACGGTGCCCAGCTTGGCCAGCGCCTCGGGTTCCATCGCCGCTTCCAGAATGGGGAAGACCTTGCGGTCCTCGTTCTTCAAATGCCGGCGCGAGGCCGCCAGCGCGCCCCGGAGCAAAGTGCGGGCCTCGCCCACGGTCCGGGCCGAGTGGATCCGCGTGAGCCGGCTGTCAATTTCCTGATGCTCGTGGCGGCACTGCTCCGAGCGGCGCAGGTCTGCGCGGGCCAGGCCCCCGGCAAACAGCAGCAGGTCATCCTCCACCTTCGCGTGTTGCCGCAGCATCCCCTCCACCAGGCGCGCCATCCGCTTCACCTCCGCCAGTTGGTTGAAGCCGCCCAGCAACTCCTCGACCTCGTCAAACAGGGCCTCGAACATTCGGTGCTCGGCGCTTAAAGCGCGCGTGATTGATATCATGAAGATCACTGTACCAGAAGACCGCCGAAGCGCAACCGGCCGCTTGACGCCGGCGGGCAGCCCGGCCAGACTCGCCGCATGAAACGACGCGCCTTCCTCAAGTCGGCCGCCTTCACCGGAGCCGCGGGCCTCATCCTGCCCCGCATCCACCTGTTCGGAGCCAACGCCCCCGGCAACAAGCTGAACATCGCCCTGCTGGGCACCTGGGGCCGGGGCGAGGCCCATTTCGACGGCATCGCCAGGGAGAACGTCGTCGCCCTGTGCGACGTCAACGAGAAGCACCTGGCTTTTGGGGCGCAGAAGTTCCCGGGCGCCCGCCAGTATGTGGACTGGCGCAAATGCCTGGACCAGAAGGACGTCGAGGCGGTGGTCTGCTGCACCGCCGACCATACCCACGCCTTTGTCGCCAACTGGAGCATGAACCGCGGCCAGCATGTTTACTGCGAAAAGCCGCTGGCCAACTGCGTCCAGGAGGCCCGCGTCGTCCGCGCCACGTATCTCAAGCACAGGCACAAGCTCGCCACCCAGGTCGGCACACAGCGGCACGAATACGAGAACTTCAACCGCGTGCGGGAGCTCATCCTGGACGGCGCGATCGGCGAACCGCAAGAGGTCAGCGCGTGGGGCGACCGCCAGCTCCCCAAGCCGGGCTACCTCCCGGCGGCCGGCGACCCGCCCAAAGACTTCCACTGGGACCTCTGGCTCGGGCCCTCGCCCGCGCATCCCTGGAATCCCGACTACTTCTCGGGCACCTCCGGCATGAATTGCCTGCAATGGAACATGTTCTGGGACTTCGGCAGCGGCCAGGTGGGCGACATGGGCAGCCACACCATGGACATTGCCTGGAACGCCCTCGACGCCGACCTGCCGATCTCAGCCGAGGCCAAAGGCGACCCGTTCAACCCTGAGGTCACGCCCGTCAAACTGGAGATGCATTTCGAGATTCCCGCCAATAACTGGCGCCAGGCCGTCCGCGTCTCCTGGTACCAGGGCGGCGCAATGCCGGAGTCTCCGGTCCGCTACCTCGACCTCCGGAAGATAGACCACGGCGCGCTCTTCGAGGGCAGCAAGGGCTGCCTCGTCGCCGATTTCCAGTCGCGCGCCCTCTTCCCGCACGGCAACCAGGCCGACCTGACCTACTACCAGCCGCGGCCCAAGTCCGCCCTGATTTCGCCGCTCGGGAACTTCCAGCGGCAATGGATCAACGCCTGCAAGGGCAACCTCAAGACCGCCTGTGACTTCGACTACGGCGGCCGGATGATCGAAATGCTGATGCTCGGCCTGGTGGCCTACCGCGTCGGCCGGAAGATCAAATACGACCCCGCGGCGGGCCGCGTGACCGACTGCCCGGAGGCCAACGAGTTGCTGTCCCGCAAGTACCGCCCCGGCTGGACGTTGCAGGGATGAGGCGCCAGGAGGCCTCCGCTGGTGGATCCGGTCTGCCCGGCTTGCGCTGGGGACGATACTGGGCTAAACAATCAGCGTGAGCTTTAAAGGAACAGTTAAGAACGGTGTAGTGGTGCTGCCACCTGACGCGAAACTACCCGACGGCGCCCAAGTAGAGGTGACGCCACTGGAACCGCAGGCAGGTGATCCCCCGTTTCTGCGGGCCATCCTGAAACTGGCCAAAGCGCGCGACTGGCCCGAGGACTTCGCGCTCAACCACGCCCACTACGCCAAAGGGCATCCGAAGAAATCGTGAAGTCGGTCTTCGCCGATACCTTCTATTTCCTGGCTCTGTTGAACGAGCGCGATGCCGCGCATAAACGGGCAGTGGCCGCTTCACGTGGTGCCGCACTCAGTCTGGTGACAACGGAGTTCGTGCTCATAGAACTGGCCGATGCGTTGTGCAAGCCCGAGCAGCGGGATGAAGTGCTGGCCCTGTGTAACGTGGTGGAGACAGACCCGGCGTTCCGGCTCGTCCACGCCACTAGTGAACTAATCCACAGGGGCAGGAGGCTCTACTGCGAACGCGCCGACAAGGAATGGCCTCTTACCGATTGTATTTCCTTTGTCGTGATGCAGGACTACGGACTGTTGGAAGCTCTCACGGCTGATCATCACTTCGAACAGGCGGGGTTCAGAGCCTTGCTAGCTTGAAGCTCGGAGCGTTCCACTGCCGCGCCGGGGAAGTAAGTTGATTTCGCGGGGGCAATGGGGTGTAATCCCGGCACGATGACCAAGCTTCGCATTCCTTCATGGGCCGGTCTTGCCCGGCTTCTACTCGCCGCCGTGCCAGCATTGGGACTGACGGCATGTCACAGCGCCCCCAGGGACACAGCCCCCAGGACCTTCCGCGTGATGACCTATAACATTCATCACGGCGCGGGACTGGACGGCAAGATTGACTTCCAGCGCATCGCCGACCTGATCAAACGCGAACAGGCGGACATCGTCGCCTTGCAGGAAGTGGACAGGGGCGTGCAGCGAACGGCGCGGCGCGATTGCCCGGCCGAACTGGCGGCGCTGACCGGCATGACCTGCGTGTTCAGCAACAACTTCCACTTCCAGGGCGGCGAATACGGCAATGCCGTGCTGACGCGCTTCCCCGTCAAACGCTGGACCAACCGGCATTACCGGATGCTCCGCCCCGACGAACAGCGTGGCCTCCTGCAGGTGGCGCTGGACCTCGGTGGCCGCGAGCTGGTCTTTCTGAACACGCACATTGACTTCCGGGGAGACGACACCGAGCGGTTGTCAAACGTGGCGGAGATGCTCGAGGTCACTAAAGCCTGGCGCGGACGGCCAATCATCCTCTGCGGCGATTTCAATGACACGCCCGGCAGCCGCGTCCACCAGGAACTGGCCCGGGCATTCACCGACACCTGGCTGGCCGCCGGCCTGGGCGACGGCTTCACCATTCCCGCGCAGAAGCCCAACAAGCGCATTGACTTCATCTGGCTGTCCAGGGGCAGCGCCCTCGAACCGGTCAGGGCGTGGGTGCCCGAATCCCAGGCGTCCGATCACCTGCCGGTGGTGACCGAGTTTCGGTGGCGCTGAGCCGGCGTCAGGCGGCGCGCAGCTCCTTAAGCCGGGCGAAGGCCGCATCCCACGCGGTCGCGTAAGGCAGCAGCGGCTCGGTCTTGACGGAATGCCGGATGATCTCGCGCGCCTGTTCGGGAGACTTGAGGTGCCCCAGCGCGAGGGCCTGCACCACCGTGTTGCCCATCGCGTTGGCGTCGGGCGGCGCCGCAACCACCGGCCGGCGCGCGGCGTTAGCGATGAAGTGCTTGAGCAGGTCGTTGGAGGAACCGCCCAGGAGGTAGAGGCGCGCCATGGGCCGCCCCGTGAGCTCTTCGATTTCTTCGAGCGTCTGGCGGTAGGACAACGCGAGGCTCTCCAGGATGCAGCGAATGACCGCGCCGGGCTTGCGGGGCACGGGTTGACGGGTTTCGCGGCAAAACGCCTGGACCTTCAGCGGCATGTCACCCGCCGTGACGAAGCGCGTATCGGCGGGGTTGATCAGCGATTCAAACGCGGGCGCGGAGCCCGCCAAATGCGTCAGCAGCGTGTCGTCAATCTCCCGGTCCTGGGTCTTCCAGAAGCGCCGGCACTCCTCGAGGATCCACAAGCCAACCGCCTGCTTCGAGAACCGCATCGAGCTGCCATAGCCCGGCTCGTTGGTGAACCCCTGGTTCCGGCTGGCCTCCGTGATGATCGGCTCGGCAACCTGCGTGCCCATGCTGGCCCAGGAACCCAGTCGCAGATACGCCCAGGTCTCCCCCTCGAGCACGGGCAACCCCATCAGTGCCGCCGCCGTCTCGTCCGAGCACGAGGCAACCACCACCGTGTCCTCCAGGTTGGTGGATTTCGCAATCGCCGGCTGCAGCGGGCCCAGCTCCGCGCCGGCGGGAACCAGCGGCGGCAACAGCTTGGCCGGCAAGCCCAGCGCGTTGAGCAGGCGCGACGACCAGCCTTGGGTGACCGGATTGTAGAGCTGCGTCGCGCCCGCCAGAGACCGCTCGCAGCGCGCCACGCCCGCCAGCAGGTAATTAAACGCATCGGCTACCGGCAAAAGCCGCTCGGCCCGGGCCAGCCGCCGCGACTTCTCCGCCGCCAATTGCGAAAGGGTGCTGCCGGGAGCCGGCTGCATGCCGGTCTCCTGGTAAAGCGCCTCCCGCGATACCAGCGACAGGACCTTCTGCAGTCCTTCGCGGCTGCGCCGATCACAGCGATGATAGGTCGGGGTGATGAGGGTAGCGTCGGACTCGAACAGCAGGTAATCGCCGGCCCAGGAATCGCAACTGATGCTGTCCACGGCCTCTTCGTAGGCGCCGATGGCGCGCAGCCCCTGGAGGACCTCTTCATACAACTGCGGGATGTTCCACTGCAGCGAGTCCTTCTCCTGGATCGGCACATTCTGAAACCGGCGCACCTCGCTCATCGTGAGCGATTCCTGGTTCAGAGTGCCCAGCATCACCCGGCCGCTTTCGGCGCCCAGGTTGCACGCAACATAGTACTTGCTCATCTGCGGCTCCAATGCCGCAATTACTGTGCCTTGTGCGACTTCTATGCGAAGCAAAAAGCTACGGATTACAGGCCGGGGCGCGGGCACTGCCAGGCGGTGAAGCAGCTTGGGAACAGCATGGCGCGCGTGTACCGAAAAGGGACATGGCTGTGTGTCATCACTGGCACCAGAACACCACAGATGGTGTAAACGCCGGGTTGCTCGAGGACAGCCTGGCCAAGACACCCTGGGAGCGCATGCAAGCCAATGATGATGCGCTGCGTTTCGCTGAGTCTCTCCGCGCCGCCATGGAGAAACGGAATGCAGAACCTCAGTGAACTGACGCGCCGGCTCGTTGAGTTCGCCTTGATTCGCGCCAAGGAAGCGATGAATCGCGACCACGACCGCGTGACCGTGAGACAACTGCGGGAAATCCAGCGACGCCGTTAGGCCAGGCCGAACTCCTTCTTATTCTGCTCGCAGGAGACGAGAACCGGGCGGTCGGCGATCCTGGCCTTGAGCAGGGCTTGCTCGTCCGCGCCGGCTGAAAGCGGCAAGGCGACCTGGCCGCCTTCGACGGCGCTGCGCTGCATGGCGAGCATGATCTCGGCGCCGAGGGCGGCGTGGTCGAAATTGCATTGGTGCGGCTTGCTGCCGTCATCCAGCCAGTCGGCCATTTCCTGGATGTAGGGCGGCATGTCGAGGTCGTAGTTCATCGCGCCGTCGCCGGACTGGCAGCCGCCGCTCTTGGTCACCGCGCGCCAGCCGCCGTTGGTGAGGACTTCGGCGAAGCCCTCTGTGCCCTGCGCGCCGATGCGGTTCTTGCCCCACCACTTGGCGACCTCCGGCTGATCGGGCGCGCCGGCACCGCACTCGTAGATGCCGCGCACGCCGTTGGCGAATTGCACAAAGCCGCCGATGTAGTCGGGCGAGGGGTGGTTATCGCCAAACTTGGCCCGGCCAGCGGCCTGGGCCATGACCCACGTTGCCGGCGTGTAGTTATTGAACCAGCAGGTGTAATCAATGAGGTGGGAGAGCATGTGGGTCATCCAGCCGGGCGAGCTGGCATAGACGGTGTGCACGCGGCCGAGCGCGCCGCTGGCGATGATTTCCTTCACCTTCTGGTAATGCTTGCCGTACCGGTGCTGATGGCTGACGACGGCCCTGGCGCCGGACGTCTTCAGCAGGTCGCGCACGGTGAACAACTCGGCGCTGGTGAGGGCGACGGGTTTCTCGAAGGCGATCAGCCTGGCGCCGCCAGCGATGGCCGCCCGGATCATCGGCGTCCGCAGGTTCGGCAAGGTGCAGAAGCAGAAAACATCGGGCTTCACGGCCTTGGCCAGCGCGGCGGCATCGGTGCCCTTTTGTGGGTTGCCCAGTTTGGTGGCGGCGTCATCGAGGCGCTTCGGATCAATGTCGCAGATGCCGGTGACCTGGAACCTGGGATTGGCGTTGAAGGCGGTGGCGTGGTGCATGCCGCGTTTGCCCATGCCGACGATGAGGACGGAGTATTTGCTCATAGAACGTGTTGCATATTGCGTGTTACGGGTTCGGGGGGAAGTAGTGAAGACGGGCGCCCAGGAAGAATCCCGCGGCGCCCGTGCAGGGTATAATGGATGGCTACTTGCAGCAGCAGCAGCAGGCGCCGCCTTGAGCGGGCCCTTTGCCAGCGGGGGCCTGGGAGGCGAACTTCGCATCCCATTCCTTGACCTTGGCCACGACGTAGTCCACTTCCCTCGCGGTGAGCTCGGGGAACATCGGGAGGCTGATGCAGCAGGCGGCGTTGGCTTCGGCGTTGGCGACGCTGCCGACGATGCGCGCCTTCTTGCCCCACGGATACCCGGCCTGTTTGTGGATGGCGATCGAGTAGTGGGTCTTGGCGTCCACGCCGTTCTTGACCAGGTAATCCAGCAACTGGTCGCGCCACTGGGGCTTCTTGACCTCGATGACGTAGAGGTGGAAGACGTGGCGGTAGCCCTTCAGCGCAACCGGCAGGTCAAAGGTCTTGCAGCCCTTCAGGCCCTGCGTGTAGCGGGCGGCCCATTTGCGGCGGGCGTCGTTGTATTCGTCAATGTGCTTGAGCTTGGCGCTGAGGATGCCGGCGTGGAGATCGTCCAGGCGGCTGTTGAAGCCGTAGCTGTGCACGTTGCGGGCCGTGGAGCCGTGGTTGCGCAGGCGGCGGACGGCGGCGTCAAGGGCGGCGTTGTTGGTGACGAGCGCGCCGCTGTCACCGAAGGTGCCCAGGTTCTTCTGAATGATGAAGCTGGTGGTGGCCGCATCGCTGAGCTGGCCGATCTTGAACTTCGGTCCGCGCGCGCCGATGGCCTGGGCGTTGTCCTCGATCACCTTGAGTTTGTGTTTCCTGGCGATCTTGCTGATGGCAATCATATCGGCGCACTGGCCGTAAAGGTGCACGGGGATGATGGCCTTGGTCTTGCGCGTGATGGCGGCTTCGATCCTGTCCGGGCAGATGCACTTGCTGTCGGGGCAGCAGTCCACGAAGACGGCGGTGGCGCCGGCAATCCAGATGGCTTCGGCGGTCGCAAAGAAGGTGTTCGGGTGGGTGATGACTTCGTCGCCGGGGCCGATGCCCAGGCCCATCAGCGCCAGCCAGATGGCGTCAGTGCCGTTGCCCAGGCCCACGGCGTACTTGGTGCCGTGGTAGGCCGCCAGCTCGGCCTCGAACTTCTTGAGCATGGGCCCCATGACATAGGAGCCGCTCTCCAGAACGGTCTTAATGTTCTTATCAATTTCCGACTTGATGTTATGGTACTGACGGACATGGCCGTAAAAAGGAACTTTCATGGGCCGGGAAAATACCCAAGCGTGGCGCGGAAACAAGCGTTTTCTTTGGTTAACGAAAGAATTCGCCGCCGATCGCGGCAGCGCTTAGGATAGTCTCCTGCGTGATGCGAATCCGTGTACCCTGAACTGCGCTGGCATGATACTGCCCTACAAACTGGCGACGCTGCTCTATTGCTTCAACGAGCGTGATGAAATCCTGCTGTTGGAGCGGGCGCAGGAACCCAATCGCGGGTTGTGGAGTCCCTGCGGCGGGAAACTCCACGCGGACACAGGGGAATCTCCCTATGCCTGCGCCTGCCGCGAGGCTCGGGAAGAGCTCGGCCTGACCCTCTGTTCCCAGGACCTGCAACTGACCGGCCTGGTCAGCGAGCATGGTTACCAGGGCCAGAGCCACTGGCTGATGTTCCTGTTCGGGGTCAAGCCGCGGCTGACCTCGCTGCCGCTCGCGCACCGGGAGGGGCGCTTCCAGTTCTTCCCGCGTGAGGCACTGGAGGGGCTGAGCATACCGCAGACGGACCGCGAGCGCATTTGGCCCTGGTTCTGGCAGCACCGCGGCGGGTTCTTCGCCGCGCATTGCCATTGTTACCCGGACGGACACAACGAGTGGACATTGGAGGAGTCGAGGGTTGCTCATGCCTGACGAGCCCGTTATTGACCTGCAGAGCGACCATTATTTCATGGGCGAAGCCTTGCGCCAGGCGGCCAGGGCCTACGCGGCGGAGGAGGTGCCGGTCGGCGCCGTCGTGGCACTCGAGGGGCGGATCATTGCCCGCTCCTTTAACCAGGTGGAGCTGCTCAAAGACGCCACGGCGCATGCGGAGATGCTGGCGTTGACGCAGGCCGAGGAGGCGACGGGCGACTGGCGGCTGACGGATTGCACCCTCTACGTCACCAAAGAGCCTTGCCCGATGTGCGCCGGGGCCATCGTGCACGTGCGCCTGGCCCGCGTGGTGTACGGCGCGAGCGACCCGAAGGCGGGCGCGGCGGGCAGCGCGTTGAACCTCCTGCAATTCCCGACGTTCAATCACCGCTGCGCGATCACCGGCGGCGTGCGCGAAGCGGAATGCCGCGCGCTGCTCCAGAACTTCTTCGCCGAGCAGAGGAAGGGGAAAGACTGACGCCGCCAGGGACGCCGCGCCGAGGCGCCCGCCCGTGCACAAACAGGGATGTCCCGGCGAAACGCCCCTGCCAACCCGGCGAGCTTGATGCGCCTGTGGAGGTTGCTACTTCTTCTTCTTGCCGAAGACCGAGCCAATGCCGGATTTGGAGGACTCGCCCCGCTGGCGGACTTTGAGCTGGCCGAGAATGGAGTGCCAGCCGACGTAGATCCGGTGCCATTGGCTTTCGAGATTGCGCAGGGCGCCTTCGTTGAGGTCGCTGAGGGAGCGCAGGGACGGCGCCTCCGTAATCAGGGCATGGATCTCCTCGCGGGTAGGGGAGGGCACTTCGACGGTCGCCAGGATCAACTCCAGTTGCTGGACCAGGACGCTCTTGATCTCCAGGAACTGGTTCTCGTCCTCCAGGCTGAACTTCTTGCTGTGCGCCAGGTTGACGAAGTTGTTGAACTGCTTCCAGCATTCAATGTAGTTCTCTACCTGGTCAACGAGTTGGTCCAATTTGTTGTCGCTCATAGGATGGCGGGGTTAGCTGAGGCTCATTGGGGAGGCGGGCGCTTTGGGCGCCAGGAAGACGATCGCGCCGCCGCGCAGTTCGCGGGCGCTGATCTTCAGGCTCGGGTAGTTGATAATCAGCTCGGCCAGGGGCAGTTGGGCCGCGGCGGCTTCCCCAAAGGTGGCGAGGACCTGCCGGGCGATGTCCTTCACCACATTGGCCGGGAAGCTCGACGGCAGCGTGCCGGTGAGCACGGTGCCCTCGCGGTCCACGGTGAAGCTGCCGGAGGGCAGGCGAAGCAGGGTGGGCGCCGGTTTGGCAAAAAGCTTCAGGAGGCCCATAGCGCCAGCACCTTCTTCATCAGGTCCCGGACCTCGTCCGGGGCCAGGGTATTCTTCCAGCCGACACAAAACTCCGTTTGCTCCTGGGCCGCCAGTGTGACATGGCGTTGCGGGCCAAAGCCCTCGATCCGTTCCAGGGCGCCCGCGCCCAGCCGATCCCCCAGCGAGCGGAACCGTTCCAGGCTCTGCCGCGCCCAGGCGGCCATGCGCTCGGGGTTTTCCAGGCCGCGCGCGGCATGTTGCCCTGGTTTGCCGGCTTGCATGGTCAGCGCAAACTCGACCCCTTCGACCTTTGCCACCTGCGCCAGCGGCGAGGGCTGCGTTTTGGGCGCGCCCTCGGCGGTCACGCCGCTGCGCGATTCGTCCAGGGCCTGCGCCGATTCGAGGAGCAGCGCGTTGTAAGACTTGAGAATCTGGCGGGGCCGACTCGGTTCGGCGGGCAGCATTTCAAAGTTGCCCGCTTTCCAGGACAGGATCCTTTGAAAGGCGGGCTCTCCGCCGAGGTCGGCCGCCTCGGCATCAATCAACTCGCCGTCCTGAATCCAGATCTTCCCGCTGAGCGGGCCGTTGGTAATGCGCAGCACGGCCGAGCTCTGCGAAAGGCATTCCATCTGGATGATGTCCATGAGGCTGCGGGTTTGCACGCCGCGAAACCCGACCTCCGATTCGCGCCCGATCAGGGACGCAACACACTCCAGGAACAGCCGGGTCTCGTGCTCGGTGGCGGGCTTGGTCCAGAACAGGTCCACGCCCAGCGCGTAGGCGCGAGAGCGAAACTGCTCATCCACCTCGGCGGTCAGCGCCACCGTGCGCAGGTCCGGGTACTTGCGCCGCACAATCGCCAGCACCTGCAGGCCGTCCATCTTCGGCATTTTCAGGTCGCAAATCAGCACCTGGAACGGCTCGGCCTCCAGCATCGCCAGCGCGCGCGCCCCGCCGGCTGCGGTCTGAATCTCCGGGTGGCCGGGCAACTGTGCCAGCATTTCCCGGTACAGCTCCAGCAAATCCGGATTGTCGTCCGCCAATAAAATCTTGGGGCGCCTTTCCATCAACTACCTGTGTTTACTAATATGTCGGCCTCGGTGCAAACTCAAGCCTGAAAACCAGGCGTGTTTGCCTGCTTTAACAGCAAGGGCTATTCCCCATTGCCGCGGCGGGTGAAGATTTGTCGAATTGCGCCCCGCCGGCCCCTGGATTCAAGGGCGCGGCCCGCTGCCGGGCGGCGGCGCCGTCCGCCAAAGCCGGCCCATGCAGACGGCAACAGGACATTTCGTCCAGTGATGAGACAAAGGCGGCAGCGAGCGCATCCAGTCCGCCCGCGCCGGTTCGCCGCCGAATGCTTGTCCTGCGGCAGATGAGCGTTTTCCGCGGCACTTCGGCCGGTCATGGCACAAATCCTGCGCAAAACGCCGCCAGACTCAGTTCAACCGCAACAAAGACAATGAATCGTGCGCAAAGCGAGCAGTCAGGGCTGCCCATCGTCCGGCACCGCCCGCCCCCCGGCGGGCGCCCCGCGGCAGAGGGTTCCTTTGAATGCCACGAATCCGCGCCGGGGTTGAAATGACCGCCAAGAGACACGCGCGTTGAGCATGGCATGAACTTGAATATTATTCGTCCTTTGAGAAGTCTGTTCTGGAGGCTGGTTGACAACTCCGCCCCGGATGAGTCGAAATCGGCGCCGGCGGGCGCTTCGGCAACCGCAGGCGCGGTTGCCACAGATTCCCAGCCTGAGCCTGCCGCGCCCCGCAACAACGGCGGGTATCACAACGGACGGGGCATCGAGCTGCCCTTGCAGTCTATCCTCGCCGGTCTGCCGCTGGAATTGCAGGCCAGGGTCACAAACACCGATGCGGGCGCCCTGACCATTATCATCCCCCTGGAGAAGATTCTCTCCCAGCTTTCCCGCGGGGTGGTGCAAATCTCCTTCGGCGAACTCCGCCAGGCCGCGCCCGACTTCTTCACCATGGAGAACGACCGTGACCGCGTCATGGTGGCGCTGCCCCTGGGCGAGATTCTGTCCCGGCTTAATCCCGCCCTCATTACCTGTCGGCGCGTGCAGCGGCAAGTCGAGGTCCCGGAAGACATCGCCAGCCCCTTCGATGCGCGCAACCAGGGCGGAATCCTCTCCATCGGCCCGGCCAAGCCGCCCTCGGCCTCGCCCACAGACGGCCTGCCGCCAGGGCGCCAGGTTGCCCCGGCTGCCGCAGCGCCGTTCGTTCCGCCCGCCCGCGCCAACATTACCTTTGCGCCCACGCCCGCACCCCCGGCGACGCAGCCGCCCGTTTCGGCCCCTCAAGCTCCGCCCCTCCTCAAGCTCAAAGAGCCCGCGCAAGCCCCCACCGCCCCGCCGGTGGTGCGCGCCGCGGCCCCGAACGATCCCAATTTCCTGTCGGTGAGCGTGTACTCCCTGGCCGAAGCCTGGCCCGAATCCGTCCGCCGGGAACTTCTTCAGTTGAATCTGACGGAGGCCAAGGTAGTGCTGCCGGCCGAGAGCGTGGAGCGCGGCCTCAAGCAAGGCCGTGTCGCCTTCACCTGGAAAACCTTGCGCTCATGGTTGAAGCCGGCGCCGCGGCCGGGGCTCTCCGCCCACGACGCCACGGTGCTTGAACTGCCGTTGAAGATCGTCGCCCCGCTGTTCCTGGCCCGGCAAAACGATGCGAGCAAGACCCGGAAGAAGGTCGCTATTGACCCCGCCATTCCGAATCTGTTCTCAGGATTCCCGCCGCCGGCCGGCGGCGCCCAGTCCGCCCCTGCTGCCGCTCCCGCCCCGCCCAAGCAGGAGGACACCAACTTCTATGTCTGGGACGACTCGTCCGAGACCGTGCGGTTGGAGGGAGACGCGGGCAAACAGGGACCCTCCCCCGGCACGAAGTTTGTTGCCAAGTACGCCACCCCCAACGAAGTCGTCTCGCGCGCTGCGGGGCTCGAGGGGGTGGCCGGGGCGCTCATCGCCCTGCCAGACGGCTTGATGGTCGCCAGCCGGCTGGGGCCCGATGTAAACGGCGACACCCTCGCGGCGTTTCTGCCGCAGATCTTCTCCAAGATCAGCCAATGCACCCGGGAGCTGCGCATGGGCGAGCTGAACAACGTCAACTTCACCGTCGGCAACATCCCGTGGAAAATCTTCCGCGTGAACGCCATCTTCTTCGCCGCCTTCGGACGCGCGGGCGAGCCCCTGCCCACCGCGCAACTGGCGGCCCTCGCCGCTGAACTCGATCACAAAGCCAGGTAAATTTATGGCCATCATCAATCAAGCTAGCAAAGAACTGCAGGTCAAAATCGTCTACTACGGCCCCGCGATGGGCGGCAAGACCACCAACCTCGTGCAGGTCCACGACCATGTCCAAACCGCCGCCGGCAACAAGGGCAAGCTGGTCTCCCTGGCGACCAGCTCCGACCGCACCTTGTTCTTCGATTTCCTGCCCATCGAAGCCATGTCCATCAAGGGCTTCAAGACCAAGTTCCAGCTCTACACCGTCCCGGGCCAGGTCATCTACAACACCACCCGCCAGCTCGTGCTGCGCGGCGTGGACGGCATCGTCTTTGTGGCCGACTCCCAATACGAGAAGATGTCCGAGAACGTGGAGAGCTTTGCGAACCTCGAAGACAACCTCAGGACGCTGCGGCTCAACCTCGCCGAGATCCCCTACGTCCTCCAATACAACAAGCGCGACCTGCCCAACGTTGCCCCGGTGGAGTACATGGAGTTCCTGCTGAACAACCGCGAAATCCAGGTCCCCTCCTTCAGCGCCAGCGCCCACAAATGCGAAGGCGTCTTTGAAGCCCTCAACATGATCACCCGCATGTTGCTGCACAAGTTTATCAGCCAGGGAACGCCGCAGTACGCATGACATGGGCACCCTCCCCCAACTCATCGAGGAAGACATCGCGCGCCTCGACGCCGAGCTGCGCGAACTGCTCGAACGCAGCGACGCGACCACCGCGCTGATCATTGACAAGGGGGGCTTCCTGATCGCCAGCCAGGGGGACGCGCGGCAGTTCGATCTCACCACCGTTGCCGCCCTGGCTTCCGGCGCCTACATGGCCAACCAGACCATCGCCGGGCTGGTCCACGAAACCAACTTCAACAGCGTCTATCAGCAAGGCGAGAAGTTCAGCATGCTCGTCACCTGTGTGGACGAGAACTGCCTCCTGCTCGTCGTCTTCAAAGCACAGGTCAGCGTCGGCGCCGTGAAATACTTCGCCGCCCCCGCCGTCAAGCGCATCGCCTTGCAGCTTCAAATCGCCCAGGAACGCGCCCCCGGCGCCGGCCTGGACCTCTCGGTGCTCAACCTCGCCGATCCCAGCCAGGTCTTCAGGCGCAAGGACTGATCGTCCGCCGCGCCCGCAAAAAGCGCCTTTACAGGCAAACGCCCGTTTGCCAAGCTGCGGCGCATGTTAAAGAATTCTCTGCCGCTATTGCTTCTGTCGCTGCTGCTGGCCGGGTGCGCCACTCAGCTCACGAATCTTACGCCCCTGCAGCAGAAACGCAATCCCAACAATCTCTACGCTGTCGAAGTCGCCCTGAACACCCGCCAGCAAACCCTCCGCTGGCAGAGCATCCAGCCCCAGATCATTGCCGACCGGGGAACCTACCAGATGCGCCCCACCCCGCTGGTCAGCAACCGCTGGGAAGGTCTCATCCCGGTGCCGCCGGGGGTCAGCAGCATCGAATACCGCTACAAGCTGGATTATCAATACAACCGGATGGGCACCCCGGGCAACGGCAGCCTCCTTTCCCCGAAATACGTATTGCAGATTGTAGAATAGCCGCTCCGGGCTATTTGAGCGGCAGCCTGCCGAAAAGCTTGCCCAGACCGGTCCAGGCCAGCAGCGCCAGGCCGACAGGCGTGCCGGTGATAAACGTAGGGATGGCGGCCAGCACCGCCAGGATGGTGGCAAACGTCAGCGCACGGCCCCGGGAATCCTGCTTGAGCTGGCGCTGAATCAGAAAGGTCGGAACAAACACCGCGGCAAAGCACGACGGGATGGCCACGATCCAGTCTGCGGGAATCCAGTCAAACAGCGCCCAGAGCATGTCCACCGCCACAAGAATCAACGCGGACAGGGCGTGAATGGGCGGGCCGTCCAATGCTCCCGCCGGGGCTGGGCGGGCAGGCAGGGGCGGCAACACCTCAACGGGCGCCACTTGGGCTGGCACCTCGCTGATCTTCGGCGGCTTGTCCACGCAAGCAAAAGGTCGGCCTACCCGGGAGCCTTGTCGAGAGTTTTGGAACGCTATCTGCCGCTCACATCCAGGCACACGACGTCACCGACGGCGTTGCGGCAGTAGATGTGGCCGTTGGCCAGGACGGGCGTGGTCCAGCATTTCCCCTTAAGCACTTGCGCGCGGGAGATCGGCCGGAACGCAGCGGGCACAGCCTCGGCGATGATCAGTTCCCCCTTGTCGCTCAAGGCCACCAGCTTGTCATCCGCCACCACAAGGGAGCCTTTGCCGAACTGCCCATAAGCCCACTTCAATTCCCCGGTGTCGAAGGCGACGCAGCGCAGGCCGCTGTCATCGGGCCCGTAGAGATGCCCCCGCCACAGCACGCACGTGTTGAAGTGATTGCGCATGTTCTTATTCTCCCACACCGCCTCCGCCGCGCGGGCTGACACTTTCAACAGGGCACCGCCGTGGTTGTACCCGGAACAGATGAACACCTTGTCTCCCGCCACAATCGGATCGGCGGCGTTGACATCATAAGAGGTTTTCCAGGGATAGCTCCACCTCTGCCCGCCCGTGGCGGCGTTCACGGCGATCAGCGATTGCCGGGAAAAGATGAGCAGGCACCGGTCTCCGTCCAGCTTCAGGGGCACTGGGGTGGCGTAAGCGCCCGCGCTCTTGTCCGAAACCCACACGACCTTGCCGGACTGCTTGTCCAGCGCCACCCCGGCGCTGCCCATGTTGAGCACAGCCAGGTTCCCCTCGATCAGGACGGAGCCCGCACAGCCCCACCTGGGTATTGCCAGCCCTAATTCCTGGTTAAGATTCCTGGACCAGGCGACCGCGCCGGTCTTCGCGTCGAGGCAGAAAACGTGTCCTTGCCGGCTGAAGGTATAGACGTGGCCGTCGGCGACCGTGGGCGTGGCGCATGGCCCGCCCTCAAAGCTCTCCGGGGCGAGCGGGCAGGCATAGGAGTGCTTCCAGAGCGCCTTTCCCGTGTTGGCATCCAGGCAGAAAACCCAATCCGTATCGCTGGTATTGCCCATCGTATAGACCCGCCCGCGGCTTACCGAGAAGGAGGAGAACCCCGTGCCGACGGCGGCCTGCCAAAGCTGCTTGGGCCCGGCGGCGGGCCATTGCGCCTGCCAGCCCCTTTCCGTCGAAATGCCGTTCAGGTCCGGGCCACGCCAGCGGGGCCAGTCACTTCCGCTTGCCGTGAACACGCCGAAGGCCGCCCATGCGAGAAACACCGTCGCCGAGAAAAGTCTCATGCCGCCCAATTAACCCAGTCGCCGGAGCGCTGTCAACTCGGTGCCTTCACTGAACTGTTGCTGGGGCCAAGGCGTAAAACAGGCGGGCAGGAGCAACTGCTGCGTTGAATGGGTTCCTCCCGACAGCAGCTTCAAGGGGCTCGAACCGCCCGCAATGGATTGGCAGGCACGCCGTGGCCTCCCCGTCCCACTGCCGTAGTACCTCTAACCCGGGGTTAGAGGTACTACGGCATTGGGACGGGGTTGGGACGGCGGGAAGGGGCAGGGTGGGGGGCGGGTGAAAGGACGGTGCAACCGAGTTTCTATGCCCCGGCGGGCAACGTGCCCGCAGGGGGGAGACGATTCGCGCCGAAATGCAGGCCGTGTGTCTTAGCGGCTCCGCCTGCTGACCGGCGGCGGTTGGGGCAGCACCTGCCCTGACAGGTCGGTGGCAGTAATTCGAATCTGATCGGGGGTCGCGTCGCAGCGGATGACCATCTCGGTTGCGCCGGTGATCGTGGGGAAGGCTAGCCCGTCGTGGCCGGCGGGCTGGATGGCGTACTTGTGCGTGTGGCCGCAGATCAGCAGGTCCACTCTGCCCCGGTTCAGCAGCGGCACCACGTTGTCGTGCAGCCATTTAGGCCGGATGAACTTGGGATCGGGCTTGCTGCCGGGAGGAATATGCATGAGGCAGACGCGGAAAGGGGCGCGCTGGAAGGCGGGTTCTTCGATCTGCCGGGCCAGCCACTCGACCTGGCGGCGCAGGTAGCGATCGAAATCCACCAGCCCTGAATACTCGCTGCTGTCATCCCCTTTGTCTTCGCCGCCGTCCAGGACCAGGAACATCACCGGCCCGTCCTGCAGGGTGTAGTAATAGCGGCCGGAGTCGGTGGGAAAGTAATCCAGCAACTGGCGCGCGAAGCTGCCGCGGGTGTCATGGTTGCCCCGCACATAAACGAGCGGGATGCGGGTCGCAAACGCCTGCACGCAGGGATCCACCAGGCAACGGTATAACTGCGGCTCGTCTTGGACCGACCCAAGCATGTCGCCGTTGAGGAATGCCAGGCATACGTTGGTCCAGGCCACCGAGGCCAGGGAGGCGGCCAGCGGGCCGGTCTTTTCGTGCCGGTCGTTCAGGACAACAAAAGCGGTGGTGGGTTTGCGCGGGTCGAGGGTGGTGAAACGATGCTCCGGGCTTGTGACGGTCGCGCCGTAAGTAACCCGGTAGGGTTTGAATTCGACTATCTCGCGCGAGACGGCGCGGTAGCGGTAGGCCTTTCCCGGCTCAAGACCGGTGAGCGCCACATTGTGGACGGTGACATCGGCGTCCACCAGGCCATGCTGTGACGGGATGTTGGTGAGCCATTGCGATGAGGATTCGGGCCGGTATTCGACCCGGGCAACGCACTTGCGGCTGGTCGCCCAGGAAATGGTGATGCCCGTTGCGGACGGCGCCTGGAGGAACGGCCCGTGGGTGATGGCCAGGGCGGCGCCGGCGGGCATAGTCTGGGCGGCGGGCTGGGGCGGGCTTTGCGCGCGGCCCGTGGTGCAGGCGGCAAGGACAATCCCGGCGGCGAGAGCGCACGCGCCGGGGATTCTCGCGAGGGTGAAGGAAGGGCGCGCGGCGCGCTTGGCCGCCTCGGCTTGATGGAGGATCGCCGTCATGGGAAACAGGGCAGCCCTGGAGTTCAACTGCTGATGTCCTGGTGATACCCCTGAAGCGACTTGACGCCGGCCTTGCCGGTCCGGGCGGCGGCGATGCCGGCCACGGCGGCCCTGGCGGCGGCGGTTGTTGTCACGTAGGGGACTTTGTACTTGATGGCGGCCTTGCGGATCGAGGCGCCGTCGGCGGCGCCGGTCTTGCCTCTGGGGGTGTTGATGATCAGGTCAATCTGCTTGCTCTTGATCTCATCGGCGATGTTGGGCCGATAGTGCTCGCTGATCTTGAAGCTGATCTCGCAGGGGA
This sequence comes from Verrucomicrobiota bacterium, assembly GCA_035358715.1. Lineage (GTDB taxonomy): Bacteria > Verrucomicrobiota > Verrucomicrobiia > Limisphaerales > UBA8199 > UBA8199. The sequence goes on along the minus strand of DAOPPX010000085.1, from coordinate 3,102 downwards.
TCGAGTGCCCTTGCAGGAACTTGAAGGTGCCTTCGGTGGCCTTGAGGCGGAAACCCAACTCGGCGAAGCGCCGGGCGGTTTGGAGCATTGCCGCCTTGTCCTTATCGGTCACGGAGATAAAGACGGTGCCTTTGAGCGGCAGCGGGCTGCCGGCGGCCTCCTGGGACTTGAAGTAGGCGAGGTCGAAGCTCGTCGCCATGCCGAGGACTTCGCCCGTGGAACGCATTTCAGGTCCCAGCAGCGGGTCAACCTCCGGGAACATATTGAACGGGAGCACCACTTCCTTGACGCCGGTGTGGGGAATGCGGCGGTGGCACAGCCCGAGGTCGCGCAGCCGCTGCCCCAGCATCAGGCGCGTGGCGATGGCGGCCATTGGAATGTTGCAGACCTTCGAGACGAGCGGCACGGTCCGCGACGCGCGCGGATTGGCCTCGAGCACATAGACTTGGTCCTGGTGCACCGCGTATTGGATGTTCATCACCCCGCACACGTTGAGCTCGCGGCTGATGCGCAAAGTGTATTCCTCGATGGTCTTGAGGTGTTTTTTGGCCAGGGTGACCGGAGGGATGGCGCAGGCGGAATCCCCGGAATGGATGCCGGCCAGCTCGATGTGCTCCATGACCGCCGGGATGAACGCGTCCTGGCCGTCCGCCAGGGCGTCGGCTTCGGCCTCGATGGCGTTATCCAGGAACCGGTCAATCAGAATGGGGCGTTCGGGCGTGACGTCCACCGCCGCGGCGACGTAGTGCTTGAGCATCTCCTCGTCGTGGACGACTTCCATGCCGCGCCCGCCCAGCACAAAGGAGGGGCGGACCATGACCGGGTAGCCGATCTGCTTTGCGATGCGGGCGGCTTCGTCGAAGCTGCTGGCCATGCCCGATTTGGGCATCGGGATGTCCATCTTGTCCATCATCTTGCGGAAGCGGTCGCGGTCTTCCGCCAGGTCAATCGTGTCTGGCGAAGTGCCGAGAATCTTAACCCCGGCGGCGGCCAGGTCGTTGGCCAGGTTGAGGGGCGTTTGGCCGCCGAACTGGACGATGACCCCCTGCGGCTTCTCTTTTTCGTAGATGGAAAGCACGTCCTCCAGGGTCAACGGCTCGAAGTAGAGCTTGTCCGAGGTGTCATAGTCCGTCGAAACCGTTTCCGGGTTGCAGTTGACCATGATCGTCTCGTAGCCGGCGTCCCGCAGCGTGAAGGCGGCATGCACGCAGCAGTAATCGAACTCGATGCCCTGGCCGATGCGGTTGGGACCGCCGCCCAGCACCATGACCTTCTTCCGAGGCGTGGTCGCCACGCGGTCCGGCGCGTTGTAGGTCGAGTAGTAGTAGGCGGCCTTCTCGACTCCGCTCACCGGCAGGGCGTCCCAAGCCTCCGTCACCCCGAGTTTCTTGCGCTGTTCGCGGATGCGCGCCTCGGGAAGCCCGAGCAGCTTGGCCAGGTAGCGATCGGCGAAGCCGTCTTTCTTGGCCTGGATCAGGAGCGAGTCGGGCGGGAGCTTGCCCTGGTGCTTGAGAATCTGCTCCTCCAGGTCCACCAGCTCCTTCATCTGCTGGATGAACCACGGCTTGATGTGGGTCTTGCGATAAAGCTCGTCCACCGCCGCGCCCTTGCGCAACGCCTCGTACATGATCCACTGGCGCTCGCTGCTCGGCTCGTTGAGCAGCAGCATGAGCTCCTCGAGGGGCTTGCGATGATAATCCCGCGCGAAGCCCAGGCCGTAGCGGCCGTTTTCCAGGGAACGAATCGCCTTTTGGAAAGCTTCCTTGTAGGTCTTGCCGATGCTCATCACCTCGCCGACCGAGCGCATCTGCGTGCCCAGCTTGTCCTCGGAGCCTTTGAATTTCTCGAATGCCCAGCGCGGGAATTTCACCACCACGTAGTCGCCCGAGGGCGTGTATTTCTCCAGCGTGCCGTCGCGCCAGTAGGGGATTTCGTCCAGCGTGAGGCCGCCGGCGAGCTTGGCCGAGATGAGCGCGATGGGGAAGCCGGTGGCTTTGGAGGCCAGCGCCGAGGAGCGCGAGGTGCGAGGATTGATCTCGATGACCACCACGCGGTCGGTCCTGGGATCGTGCGCGAATTGGATGTTGGTGCCCCCAATCACGCCGATAGACTCGACGATCCGGTAAGAGAGCTCCTGCAGGCGGGCCTGGAGCTTGGGATCAATCGTCAGCATCGGCGCCACGCAATAGGAATCGCCCGTGTGCACGCCCATCGCGTCCACGTTCTCGATGAAGCAGACGGTGATCATCTGGTTCCTGGCGTCGCGCACCACCTCCAGCTCCAGCTCTTCCCAGCCCAGCACCGATTCCTCGATGAGGATCTGGCCGACCATGCTGGCAGCCAGGCCGCGGCCGGCAACGAGGCGCAGTTCCTCGACGTTATAGACGTGGCCGCCGCCGGTGCCGCCCAGGGTGTAGGCCGGGCGAACGACCAGCGGGTAGCCCAGCTCCGCCGCCACCTTCTCGGCCTCCTCGACGCTGAACGCCGGCGCGCTCCGCGGCATCTCGATCCCCAGCTTCTTCATCGTCTCCTTGAAGACGATGCGGTCCTCGCCCTTCTCGATGGCATCGGCCTCAACGCCGATAATGCGCACGCCGTACTTGGCCAGCACCCCCGCTTTGGCGAGCTGGGACGAGAGATTCAATCCGGTCTGCCCCCCGAGGTTGGGCAGCAGCGCGTCGGGCCGTTCCTTCTCGATGATCTCCGTCAGCGCCTGCACGGTGAGCGGCTCGATGTAGGTCGCGTCGGCCGTCCCCGGGTCGGTCATGATGGTTGCGGGATTGGAGTTCACCAGCACGATCTGGCAGCCGAGGCTGCGCAGGGCCTTGCATGCCTGGGTGCCGGAGTAATCGAATTCGCAGGCCTGGCCTATCACGATCGGGCCGGACCCGATGATCAGCACTTTCTTGATGTCGGTTCGTCGAGGCATAACGGTCGTTGCATTCTGCGGGACGGCTGTGTTGTTTTCCGGGAGCCATCCCACTATCGGCGCGGATTATTACCGACGCCCTCCCGCCAAGTCAAACTTCGACGCGGGCAGCCAAGGATGCCCGAATCCTTAGCGAACGCGCGGAGTGACCCAAACTGTGGCCACGACGCACC
>DAOPPX010000084.1:0-23667 GCA_035358715.1 Verrucomicrobiota bacterium | reverse complement strand
ACGGGTTCGATTCCCGTACGCGCTGCCAAGCCCAGCCAGAACCTTCGGAATCAGCCGGGTTCCTGCATCCCTCAACGCCCTGCGCCCCATAGCCGCGCTCACCTCCGCCAATGCGCCAACCGCGCCCCTGTGCGGGCAAACCTCGCCCTGCCCGACAAATCGGGGCTTGGTCGGGGGGCCGGTTCCTCGCCCCAGCCCTGCCAACCCGGTGGTGGGTGGTTTCCAGCCGGCGCAATGGAGATTCTATCAAACCATGTGGGAGCCATGCAGGAGCCAGTGGCCTGGGTGAGCCAACTTTGCGCTTGCCAGCCGGGTGATAAACGGTAAAAGGAAGCTCATAGAAAGGTCGGATGGGTTGGCTGAGCGGTTGTCTGGTTGTCGAGACTATGAGAAGAAGCGGTGAGTTTGTAGCAAGCGGCTGGCTGTGGGCCATGCAGACCAAGCGGCGGGCGCCCGTTTGGGTTGAATGGGCTTGCGAGGGCTTTGCGGGTTTATGATTTACCACAACAAAGCCTCCGCGCTGGAGGAAACCCAGGCTGATCGGCCGGAGTCTTGCCCTTCGCAGCGTCCAGGGGCTGCCCGGCAGGTTAATAACCGGCCGGCACGGCAGAAACCGCCTGTCGCCCCGCAACCCTGCGTCCTGCTGGAGAAGGCCCGGAACTTCACGACGGCGGCCGCGTTGCGGGCGTCAGGGCTTTATCCGTATTTTCGCACAATTTCATCGGCGCAGGACACCGAGGTGGTAATTGAGGGCAAGAAGGTCCTGATGCTGGGGTCCAACAGCTACCTGGGCCTGACCAACCATCCGAAGATCAAGGAAGCAGCGCGGGCGGCGGTGGAGAAGTATGGGACCGGTTGCGCGGGGTCGCGCTTCCTGAATGGGACGCTGGACATTCACCTGGAGTTGGAGGCGGCACTGGCCAGGCTGGTTAACAAAGAGGCTGTGCTGCTTTACAGCACGGGGTTCCAGGTCAACCTTGGCGTGATCAGCGCGCTGGTCGCCAAAGGCGAGTATGTGCTGGGCGACAAGAGCAATCACGCCAGCATTGTCGAAGGGTGCCTGGTGGCCCAGGGCAAGTTCCTGCGCTTTCCGCACCAGGACATGGCCGCCCTGGAAAGCCGGATCGAGAAGCTCGAACCGGAGACGGGGAAACTCATCGTGGTGGACGGCGTGTTCAGCATGGAAGGGGACATTATTCCATTGCCGGAGGTGTGCCGCATCGCCGGCCAATATGGCGCGGCGGTCATGGTGGATGATGCCCACGCGATCGGCGTTTTGGGCAAGCACGGCGCGGGCACGGCCAGCCATTTCGGGCTGACCGACCAGGTGCACCTGATTATGGGCACGTTCAGCAAGTCACTGGCGAGCCTGGGCGGGTTTATTGCCTCGGACGCGGCGACGATTGACTATCTGAAGCACCATTCGCGCCCCCTGATCTTCAGCGCGAGCATGAGCCCTTCGAATGCCGCGGCAGTGCTGGCCGCGCTGCAAATCATGCTGCAGGAACCGGAACGGATCGCGCAGCTTTGGCGCAATACGCGCCGGATGCAGGAGGGCCTCCGGGATCTGGGCTTCAACCTCGGGGACTCGAAGACGCCGATTCTGCCGGTGCATTGCGGCAGTTTGATGCTCGCCTTCAGGATGTGCAAGCGGTTGCAGGAAGAGGGCGTGTTCGTCAACCCGGTGGTCTCACCGGCGGTGGCGCCCGGGCAGGAGTTGATCCGCATCAGCCTGATGGCAACGCACACCGACCAGCAGGTGAATTTCGCCCTCGACAAGCTGGGGAAGGTGGGCAAAGAACTCGGCTTGGTCTAATTGAAGATCCTGCTCACAGGGGCGAGCGGCTTCGTCGGCAGTCATATTCTCGATCGCCTCCGCCACCGGGGGCTTCCCACGGTCGTGCTGCTCCGGCCCTCCAGCAATCGGCGGTTCATCACGCGCCACCTGCCGGAGGTTGAGGTGCGCTCCGGCTCGGTCGGCGACCCCGAAAGCCTGCGGCAGGCGATGACCGACATCACGCACGTTATCCATTGCGCGGGAGCCACCAAAGCCGTCCGGGCAGCCGGCTTTTACGAGGTTAACCAGGGCGGGACGCGCAATGTCGTCGCGGCCGCCAACGAGCTTCGCGGCCAGGTACGCCGGCTGGTGCATATTTCGAGCCTCGCGGCGGTGGGACCGGCTTTGCCGGAGAAGCCCGCGCGCGAGGAGGATGATCCGCGGCCAGTGTCCGAGTACGGCAAGAGCAAGCTGGCGGCCGAAATGGAGGTCAGGGACCATTGCCGCGTCGAACATGTCATCCTGCGCCCCCCCGCCGTGTATGGCCCGCGCGACGAGGAGTTTTTGCGCCTGTTCCGGGCGGTGAAACATCACGTGCGGCCCAGGATGAGCGGTTCGCAGGCGTTGAGCCTTGTGTTCGCAGCGGACCTGGCCGAAGCCGCCGTGACCTGTCTGACGCATCCCGCGGCGGCAGGTCGAACCTACTTTGTTGCCGCGCGGGAGGTCGTAACGGCGCGCGCGATGGCGGACGCAGTCGCCGCCCGGATGGACCATTGGACGCTGCCCTTGCCGCTGCCCGCTGCGCTGTTGTGGCCGATCTGCCTGGGGCATGAGGCCTGGTCGCGCCTGACGGGCAAGGCCAGCGTCCTGAGTTTGCAGAAATTCGCCGAGCTGCGCGCGCCGGGTTGGGTATGCGACCCGGCCAGGCTGGAGCGCGAGACCGGGTGCGCCTGCGCTACTACGCTCAAAGCGGGCATCGCGGAGACCTTGCGTTGGTATCAGGACCGGGACTGGCTGTGAAGAACTACACCTTTGTTGACTACGCGACGCAAGCCTACATAGCGCTGGTGGGGCTGTTGATTCTGTGTTTCCACAACCATACCGTGCCTAACTGGCCGCTGGTGGTGACCGCTCATGCGGTTGCCCTGGTGCTCATCCATAGTCTCGTCCGGGCCCATGGGCGGGGCAAACCGGGTCGGGTGCTCGACTTCCTGCGGCATTTCTACCCGGTGCTCATCTACACCGCCTTCTTCATCGAGACCGGCTTGCTGAACCGCATGTTCTTCAAGGATTACCTTGACCCCCTGATAGCCCGGTGGGAACAGCAGATATTCGGCTGCCAGCCCAGCGTCCTTTTCATGGAGAAGCTGCCCTGGCTGGCCGTCAGCGAGCTGTTCTACGCTTCCTACTTCTCCTACTACATCATGATTGTGGGCGTGGGGCTCGCGCTGTTCCTGCGCAACCGCCGGCAGTTCTTCCATTACGTGTCGGTGGTGTCGTTTCTGTTTTACGTCTGCTACCTGACATACATCATCCTGCCGGTGATCGGGTCCCGGGCCTTCTTTCGCCAGGTGGATGGCTACGCGCTGCCGGAGGCAACGCAGCAACTGGCGACGACCGATCAATACCCCGCAGCCGTGCAAACGGGCGTCTTTTTCCAGATCATGAAGTGGATTTACCGCGAGTTCGAGGCGCCAGGCGCGGCGTTCCCCAGCAGCCATGTGGCGGTGGCATTGTGCACGGTTTTCTTCTCTTTCCTCTATCTGCGCCGCATCCGCTATTTGCACCTGGTGATCGCGGTGCTGCTTTGCATTTCGACGGTGTATTGCCGCTACCACTATGTCGTGGATGTGATCGCCGGCCTGGTGACCGCAGCTGTGATAATTCCCCTCGGCAACTGGCTTTACTTTCGGTCTGGCAACTTCCACTCGGACGGCGCGGCTGCTTCGCCCGCGAATCGTTAGCGGAAGATCGGGAACGGTGAGACTGGTCCGGGACGGGACGGGGCTTTACAGGGAGGGGGCTGGCCGCTAACGTGGCGCCGGTTTGGACGCCGGAGGGCACGTTGCGATTGCCTTTCCCAGCCGTCCCATGACTTTCTGCAAGACATCCGTGATGTGACCAGGCCAAGATCAGACTGCTCGCAAGGCGCCGTGAAGCCCAAGCTCCTGGTGATAGAGCTTTGGGGCCTGGGGGATCTGGTAATCGCCACACCGTTCCTGCAAGCCGCCAGCCGGCAGTATGCGGTGACGTTGGTGGCCAAGCCGTATGCGGTGGACCTGCAAGCGCGATTCTGGCCGGATGTGCGGGTGGTGCCCTTCGTCGCGCCGTGGACGGCGTTCAGGCACAAGTATCGGCTGCTGAACTGGCCATGGCTGGGGATAGTTCGGCTGTGCTGCAGGCTGGCCGCCGAGCGCTTCGATTTCGGCCTGTCGGCGCGCTGGGACCCGCGGGACCACCTGCTGCTGTTGCTGGCGCGGGCCAGGAGGCGGCTGGGGTTCTCGCGCTGGGGGAGCAAGGTTCTCCTGGGCGCGGTGCTGGAGCGCCCGGACCCGGCTGAGCACCGATATGAGCATTGGCGCGTGATGGCCCGGGCGTTGGGTTTCGAGGTGCCCCACCGCGCGGCGCTGGTGTGGCCGCAGCCGCGCCCCGGAGGGGAGATACTGGTGCATACCGGCGCCGGTCAACCGGTGCGCGTCTGGCCGCTGGAACGGTATCAAACGCTCATTGCGCGGCTGCGCGGCGCCAATCATCGCGTGCAGGTCGCCTGCGATCCCGAGCAGAGAGACTGGTGGCTGGCGGCTGGGGAGCCGAACGTGGCGATGCCCCGCACGGTCGCGGAACTGTTCGCGCTGGTGGACCGGGCGGGGGCGTTCATTGGCAACGATTCGGGCCCCGGTCATTTGGCGGCTTTCTGCGGGGTGCCCACCTTCACACTGTTTGGCCCGCAGATGGCCGAGTGGTTCGCGCCGCTGCATCCCGCCTCGGAGTGGCTGGAAGGCAAGGCCTGTCCTTACAAGCCATGCTCGGACTATTGCCGTTTCCCGGCGCCGTATTGCATGGTCAACTCCGGGGAAGATGAGGTGTGCGCGCTGGTCGAGGCGTTCGTGGCGCGGGCGTTGCAGCCCGGCTGAGGCGGGGAAGCCGCCGGCGATTACCTCGGCAGCGGGCGATCTGCGGCGACAGGAACCGTGGCCGGAGGTGGCGCCTCGACTTGCGTAATGGCCTCGGCCATGGCTGACAGATGCCGCGTCAGGGTGAAGTTGCGCAGGAATATCTGCCTGAGTTCCTCGCCTGTTTCGGCTGTCATCAGGGCCAGAAGACGCTCAGCAGCCTGCTCCGGGGAGCGGACATTGACCAGGCCGAGATAGTTGGCGGGAAACAGCTCGGGCAGGGAACGCCAGCGAGTGGTAAGGATGGGCAGCCCGAAGGCCATGGCCTCGATCAGGTTCACCGGCTGGTTCTCGTTTTCATAGTACGTCGGGAAACAGAAGAGGTCGGCCTCGCGCAGCAACTGGTTCTTTTGGTCACCCGAGACGAAGCCGAGATATGTGACGGTGCCGGCGAGGTCGGGTTCGGCGATCCGCCGCTCGAACTCGGCCTTCGCGTCCGGAGCGACAAAGCCGCCAGCCACCACCAAACGCAGGGCCACTGGCGCCTCGCGCTGGAGGAGCCGCTGCCTGGCGAGCGCCACCGCGCTCAGAGTGTCGAACAACCCCTTCTCGCGTGTGCAGTGCGCCAGGTACAGAATCCGGACCAGGTGAGGCTCGCTGCCGGCGTGCCGGGCATCGGCAGCCTCCACGGGCAGGCGGGACAGGAGACTCCGGCGGGCGGCAAAACGCGCTTTGCGCCGCGGCAGCAGCTCTTCGGCAAACGCGGGGCAGGGATCGGAAATGCCGTTGCTCACGACTCTGATTTGGCGGGAAAAGAGCTTCTCGGCATCCGCGCGGTTGTACTTGGAGAGCACGATGCTCAAGTCAACCTGCTTCATCAGCCGGTAGGTGAGCGACCGCCAGCGCATGGTTACGACCAGCTCAAGCCACCGCGCCAGTCCCGCCGCGTGCCAGTGCAATATCACCCGCTTGAAGAAAGGCCGGCACATCAGCATCACCAGCCAGTCCCGATACAAGGCCGACCGTTTTCCCGGAGCCGGGATGTAGTAAAGATTCGTGACGCCGTAACGGCAGCGGCACCAGATGGCCTGCAGGCAATAGCCCACCAGCAGCATCAACTTGCTCAGCCGCAGGTCGCCAATATCCTCGAGCTTCTTCGACAGCCGCGCGTTGACATGATAACACTCGATGCCGAAGGAAGCCTTTGGACCATTAACAGTGACTGGCCGGTTCGGATGACGACGGTCTCCCCCAAACCCCTCCAGCATGAGCTGCACCATGTAGCTCTGACCGTGGTGAGGCGGCGGCGTGTGGGCGAATACCAGCAGTTTCATGCGACTCGGGGCGGGCGCCGGGCAATTATGTCTCTAAACCAGTTAACACCCAACCCTAGCCCGAAGCAGAGCGCCTGTGAAGCCATTTGTTGTGCCCGGCGGCGGTCGAAATCAAGCGCACCTTGACCCCGGCCCCTGTCTCCGTCAGCATGGGGTCTCGAGAACATGGAACAACAGATTCGAGAGGCCGCCCGCCAGTATCTCCCCCGCCGGATACGCCAGCCCCTCGGCACAATCGCCAGCAAGCTGGATGAGTGGATACTTCGGGGAAGTCTGGGCCTGCTCTTCGACTTGAAAGGGGCGCGGCTGCGGGTCGGCGGTTGCACGTTCATCATCCCCGGAGACGTGACGACTCGATCCTGGAGGGCCTGTTTCATGCAGAACGATTACGAGCGGCACGAGCGCAGCCTGATCCCACGGTTGGTTCGGCCCGAGGATCGCGTGCTGGAGTTGGGAGGCTGCCCGGTGGGTGGTTTCCTGCCTGACCAACAAGCTGCTGGCAGAGCGGCGCCGGCATGTAGTGGTGGAGACAAGCCCGCCCTGCCTCCGTTCCCTGTACCGAAACCGGGAGTTGAACGGGGCAGGCTTCCTCTTCGAGCATTGCGCGGTAGCCGACAAGTCCGAAGTCACCTTTTACCTGCACCGGCGGTTCATTATGGGCGGCGACTTGCAGCGTCCGACCGATCGGCCGGTCCGGCTGCCGGCAAAATCCCTGCGCCAGTTGGAGTGGGAGCGGGGCCCCTTCACGGTGTTGATTATTGACATTGAAGGCAGCGAACGCGAAGTGTTCGAGGAGTCCATGGATGTGCTGAACCATTACCGGTTAGTGATCGTCGAACTGCATGAGTGGGCCATCGGCGCCGATGGCGTGGAGCGGTGCCGGCAGATTCTCTGTGACTGCGGGCTGGAGTTTGCCGAGCGCTCGGCCAACGTAGAGACCTGGCAGCGCAAATGCCTCGATCCATGACCCCCGCCGACATCACCATCGCGGTTACCGTCTTTGACCGGCAGGACTATATCGAGCAGGCGGTGGCCAGCGCCCTGGCGCAAACGCGGCCGGTTCGGGTCATGGTGGTCGAGGACTGCGGCCCCGAGGCCGGCCTCCAGTCGCGGGTGATTGCCACGTTCGGCTCGCGGATTGTTTATCATCGCAACCCGCGCCGCCGGGGCCTGTTCGACAACTGGAACGCGTGCATGGATCTTTGCCCGACGCGCTGGCTCTGCCTGTTGCACGACGATGATTTCCTGGCGCCCGACTTCGTTGACGCCATGATCCAACTGGCGGGCAAGCTTCCGGACAAGGGGCTTTATTTCGGGCGGTGCAAGGTGGTGAATGCGGCGGGCGAAGCCACCTGGACGACGCCGGCTCGGCCCGGCGCCGAGTGGCAAACGGCCGATCCGGCGGAAATCGCGCTGCACAATCCCGTCTGCTTTCCAGCGGAGTTGTTCCGGGTGGATTACGCGCAGGCCCTGGGCGGGTTTCCCCCAAAGTCGTTGTTCACCGGCGACTGGGACATGTGGGCGAAACTGGCGCTGCATTACGGGGCGGCGGCGACCAATCGGGTGATCGGCAACTCGCGCCGCTATGACGTCGAAGGGCGGGGAACGACGCGCGTCGCTCGCAACGGCAAGTGCCTGGGACTGGGCTTCATGCAGGCCAGAAAAAATGCGGCGCGGGCGCGGCGGCAAGGCAAGAAGGTGCATTTCGACCGCGCCCTGCTCCTGAAGACCAGGCCCGTGCCCACGCGCTTCCTGCTGGAGTACGCCTGGGGGTTCAGCCCCCGCCTCCTGGCCTACAATCACCGCCTGCTGCTCCGGTCCCGCGCGCCGCACGCTGGTTACTTGCTTTTCCAGGCGCTGGCCCGAGGGCTTGGACCGCAGTTCGTGAGAGCCGCCTCCAGGCTTTATCAAGTCGTTATAGGAATCGGCAGAGGGAAGAGGAGCATCGGCTCCCGCTGGGAGGACCAAAAGTCTGCGCTTGCCTGAACCTGTCCAAGTGGCCTTACTTATCATCAAGGCCCCTTAGAAGGGCACTTCTCGAACCGACAGACTCTCGCAAAGAACTTCGACCTGCTGGTCAGCCCCGAGAGCAACTGGGGCTTAAGACTCTCAACTTCCTTAATTTCGCGACCACGACATCCTTTCCAGGGGCTGCATGGGTGTTTACAGTCGCTTCTTCAAAGTACTTCTGACGCTCACATCCCAGCGTTGCTATATTGCGGAATTCGTTGGCCAATGAATAGCTCTTGCCACGACCATCACGGAGGAATACGTCAGAACCCCTGATGCTGAAATCCCACTGATGAAGGCCCGAGTATCCTTCCGTAAGCCCCTCGTGAGCGAAATGCCAGAGGTACGCATAACAGCCTGGCTTCACCACCGCTAACATTTGCCTGATGGAGAGCAGCGGGTCGTAAGCATGATCGAGAGAATTGCTCGCGTGCGCGAAATCGAAGTAGTCCGGCGGAAACTTCTGAAGTAGCTTCTCGGCATGTCCGGATTCCGGCCAAACCGGAGGCGAAATATGCAGGCGAGACATGATGCTCCTGTAATCTTCCGCCAGCGCATCTACGGGGTGCACCTCAATCGTCCGGTCTTGCCATTTCTTTCCCAAGCGTGTCAGGGGCCCAGAACCTACATCAAGAAGCCTGACCACGGCCCCCGGAGGAGCATCAATGAGGGCCTTGAACTCCTCCTGTAGGTCGAGGCTCGGATCCATCCATTTCCGGTAGGGAAACCAAACGCTCTCGGGGTTTTGCACCGCCTTTCCGAGAGCGAATTCCCAAAACTCAACTTCGTCAGGCAAGCCTTTCTCCCACTCATTACCAATAAGGCCCAAGCGCCGAAGAATCGTCATCCTTGCCTTCAGGACCGAACGTTTTGCTGGGCGCAGCGTGCGCCGGGCTAGACTCAGAAACCTGCTCTTCCTGGTGTTCATCGGCGGTGAAGTAATGGTTTCTCAGTGTTGTTCTGTTTAATGTCCGCTTTTATGGTCGTATCATACCCTGGGAAAGAATTCAAGGAAAGGAACGGCAAGGCCCATTCCAGGGGGCGCGTAGTCTTACAGCCCTTCCAGGCCTTTCGATTGCGCTCAAATTCCGTCTGGTGGCAGCGCGCTAACACGAAAGCGCACCACCCTCCAAGGTTCCATCAAACTGGATTAGGCCCAAAAACAAACCGAAGGAGATGTGTACTCAAAGTGCGAGCGCCGACGACAGGCCAGTACCAATAGTTGAAGATGCTTCCCGCCAAGAGTGGTGCCAGCACCAGCGCGCCGATCCCTATCGAAGTGAAGTGGATTAGAATCAATGAGAGGCTGACGCTTAACAGGCTAGTAGCGACAGTAGGCCAGAGAAAGGGAATACGATTCTCGGTGGAGATCAGGGATATCCAGAAGCTAAGGTACAATTCCATGAACGAGTAGAAAGTAAGCCAGACCAGCCACCCCAGTGGGAGCATTTGCTTGCCACTACCTAGCCAGCGCACCAATGGCGGGCCGCAAAATAGCAGTCCTGCCGCCAGAGCCAGAAATGAGGCGATCTGCAACCAAAACCGCGGCCGTAGCAAGCGCCGCATGGCCACATAGTCATGCCGCGTGAAATGCTGTCCGACGACTGGCCATTTGACTTGGGTCCAGGTCATGGCCATACCGCTGATGATTCCCACAAGCTGGCAGGAGAGCGCGTATTGGGCATAACAACTCAGCCCCAGGACTTTCAGACAAATGGCCATATTGGCTTGTACCGTCAGGTTGGCCCAAACGGTGGCCAGCCCCAGGCGCCAACTGTTGGGCCAGAGGAGGCGGAGGTTTTGCCATGTACTTGCCGCTTCGGGGGACGGCTGATTGCCCAGGTGCTTGCGGCATTGCCAGCGCGCCAGGCTTTGCTGGAGCAGGCTGCCCACCAGGCTGCCCACAGGCAGGCTTGCCAACCCGCCCCCCACCAGCAGCAGGCCGGCGGCCACGGCGAATTTTACCACGGAACCAACGACGCTGATTTGCACGGAGATGAGCACCTTGTCCATGCCCCGCAGGAAGATCACCGCCCAGTTCGAGTAAATATCCAGCACCGTCGCGACGAGGGTGATGGCCCACGCCACGCGGGCAACCGTGGGCAAAGGCGTCTCGTACACGCGCATCTCGACCATGTAAGTGCCCCAGGCCCCCACCAGCACAAAGACCGCCAGGGCCAGGTAGCGATAGAGCGAACGGGTTGTGAAAAAAAGCTGCCAGAGCAACCGGCGGTTCGGGCCCTGGCCCGTCGCCGCGGTGAAGCCCTGGGCCTGAAGGGTTTCGGCCCCGCCCATCGCGTAGCTGACGAACCTGACAATGGTGGGGCTGAACCCGAAATCAATCACCGGCGCCAAGGCCACCAGGTTCAACAGCACAAAGTACATGCCAAGCTCCTCGGTGGTCAGCTTGTGGAGCACCAGCGGCAGGAGGAGAACCCCGATGGCCAGGCGCAGAACATTGGAGACCCAGGACCAGGCAACGGAGGAGGTGTGCAGCCGCCTGAGGATGGCGCCTGCCTGGGTCCCTGCAGAAGAAGATGGCCGGCGCACAGTCATTGGGCGCACGCAGCTTGACGGCTCGGTTGGTCAGGGGTCAAGGCGCCAGTTTTAGCGCCTCTGCGTAAACCTCAAGATGCCGCCGCGCAATGATCTCCGGATGGAAGCGCTCGCGCGCCTCCTGCCTGGCCTGACGGGCCGCGCTCGCCGCCGCCGGGGCGTTGACCAGCACGCGCTCGACTGCGGCGGTCATGCTTGCCCCTTCCCGGGGGTCGCAGAAGAAGCCGGTTTGGCCCTCCTTGATCAGGTCCGGCACTCCGCCCACCTGCGGTGCAACGACCGGCACCCCCGCCGCCATGGCTTCGAGGATGGCCATGGGGCAGTTGTCCTCCAGCGAGGGCAACACCAGGGCCGTCGCCTGGCCGAGCAGAACCTTCAGTTCTTCCCGCGCGGCCAGCCCGCGGTAAACACACCAGGGCCGCGCTCTGACCAGGCGCAGGAATTCCTGGCCATAGGCGTCGCACGGGTTCATTGCGCCGCAGAACCTCAGTTCGAACGGATGTTTCCCGGCCAGGGGATCAAGCGCGCGGATAAGGGCGTTCTGGTTCTTCAACCGGCACACGTTGGCCACGCACAGAAGGCGCGCCGGGGCTCCCGGCGCCGGCTGCGAATTGACCTCGAACCAGGACGCATCCACCGCATTCGGCACAATCCATGTGCGCCGGGCCAGGCCCAGCACAGCCTGTCGGGTGTGCCCGGTGAGACAAATCACTCCGCGGGAGCGCGGCAGGGCCAGCCTTTCCAACCGTGCCGCGAGCCAGAGATAAGAGAAAGGCCGCGCCCGCTCCCCCCGCGCAATCAGGCGCATGTTGCCGTGGATCGTGAGAACACTGGGAAAACCCGAGAAGACCGCACTGAGGGCGCAATCACGTTCCGTCCCCTGCCCGTGCACTGCGTCGGGGCGAATCTCCTTGAGCTTGCGCCGGACCGCCCGGATGCAGCCCTGGTAACCGGTCCGGAGCCAGCCGAACTTCGGCACATGAAGGCTATGGAAGAAAACATTGGGGGCCAGCTTCGCCGGCGATTCCATCCGCGCTTGCGCGCAGGAGACCACGTGGACTTCCAGATCGGGCAATCGCTCAAAGCCCTGGAGCAACGCCTCCGGCGCACTGCCGAAGCAGGGGGTGATCGCGCTGTAATCCCTGCGATCCTCGCGATTATCCGTGGTTAAGAGCGCGATTCTCATCTCCGCGCGCGGGGACTTCAGAGCAATGGCATGCGCCTTGCCCCTGCTTACTTTGTCCCGCGGCGCGCCAGCACGGCGCCTCCGGTGATGCCGGCGCTGTCCCCGAGCTTGGAAGCGATGATCTCGACGCCTTTCATGGTCCCGGGCATCGCGTAGTCCTTCGCGGTCTCCACAACCACGCTCATCATTTCGTCGGCCAGCGCTTCCATGACACCTCCGCCCAGCACCACGACTTCGGGGCTGAGGATGTTGACAAGGTTCGCCACGCCGATGCCGATATACTCGGCGGCGCCCTCGACGACCTTGTCCACGAACTTGTCGCCGCGGCGGATGGCCTTGCGGAGGTCGCCGCTGCGCATGTCGCTCAGGTCGTCCCCCAGCATGTCAGTGAGGAGGGTCTTCTCGCCGTCCTTCACGCCCGCCTTGATCTGCTGGAAGATGGCGGTGCGGCTGGCCAGCGCCTCGAAGCAGCCTTTGTTGCCGCAGCCGCATTTGGGGCCGTTGACGTCCAGGACCATGTGCCCGATCTCGCCCGCGGTGTGGTTGAAGCCGGCGTAGAGATCGCCGTTGATGACAAGGCCGCCGCCGATGCCGGTGCCCACAAAAATGCCCACCATGCTCTTCGGCTTGGCCTTGAGTTCGGCCACGTGGACGCCCAGCGCCGCGATGTTGCAGTCGTTCTCCACAAACACCGGCACCTCGAGAATCTTCTCCAGCCCCTTCTTGAGCGGCACATCCTTCCAACCCTCCATGTTGGGGGCGAAGATGACCCTGCCTTCGGCGAAGTTCACCGCTCCGGGGGCGCCAATCCCAACCCCCGCCACCTGCTTGAGCGTCAGGTCCGCCTCGTCCACCGCTTCACGGACGCAGCGGGCGACCCGCTCGATGACGGCCTCGACGCCGCGTTGGGATTTGGTGCTGAGCTTGGCGGTGCCGATGCACTCAATCGAGCTCTTGAACACCCCCGAGAGAATCTTGGTGCCGCCCAGGTCAACGCCCACATAATATTCGGTCTTGCTCGAGGTTTCGGCCATAATGCGCTCCTATTTGCCGGCTAGCACGGCGCTGATCTTCTTTCGCAACTCCGCGTTGATGGCTTCCGCCGTCCGCAGCCCGTCCACGATGGTGAAGCCGTAGGAAGTCTGGAGGCGGCGAAAGGTTTGCTGCATGGCGGCCTGGTATTTCATGAAACTGTCGAACATGTCCCGCGACAGCCCCAGGTCCATGCCGCTTTCCCAGTAATCGAGAGCGGCGTTCTTGGCAAAGGTGCGCTGCACCAGTTCCTCCGGCGGGACATTGAGGTAGAACACCACGTCGGGCTCCAGCGCCAGGCCATAGAGGTTTTTGAGCCAGACCTCGTCCATGCCCCGGACCATGTCGCGTGCCATCAGGGTGTAGATGTAGCGATCGGCCAGCACGACAAAGCCGGCCTTGAGGGCCGGCAGGATGACATTCTCAAGCTGGTCGGCGAAGTCGGTCGCGTAGAACAGGCTCAGGGTGGTGCGGCTCAGGATGTTGCCCTGCTGCGCCCGCTGCAATTCCTCGCGCACGAGCGTAGATCGCTTGAGCCCCACCTGCACGGTAGCGTGGCCGCTGTCCTCCAGCCATTCAACCAGCAGCTCAATCTGGGTCGAACGCCCGGAGCCGTCGGTGCCTTCAAGGACGATGAGCTTCCCGGCCAGTTGCTCCGGGTCCACGCCCGGAAGGCCATGCCCGTAGAAGCGCCTGGCGCTGCGGCGGGGGACAACAATCTGGTTCCTGGCGACCGGTTTCATAGCTCTGGCTCCTCCGGTTCGACGATCTTCTGCGGCTCCGCCGGGGGTTTCGAGGCGGGCCGTTCCGCGCGGTGGAACCTGGCCAGGTCCAGCCGCTCCGCGACCAGCTTGCGCACCACGGCTTGCTGCTTCTCGACCACCTGGTTGGCGTTCACCACCATGAAGTTGAACTCGGTGCTGAGAGCCAAGTACTGCTCCAGGATGCGCCCCTGGAAAATGCGAAAGCTCTCGTAGGGATCGGAGGACAAGCGCAGGTCCATGCCCGCCTCGAAATACTTCAACTGCGGCCGGCCATCCAGGATGCGCTTGAGCGAGACCTCCAGGTCCGACTTGAAGAAGAACGTCAGGTCGGGCAGGGCCGCGAAGCTGTAAACGCCGCGCACCCATTCGGGCGGGCAGCCGCGAACCACGTCGCGCCCGAAGGCGGTGAAGATGTAGCGGTCGCACAGCACGATGTAGCCCGCCCGCAACAGCGGCACCAGGTGCCGTTCGTAACGGTCCGCGAAGTCCGTCGCGTGGATCAGACTGAACGTCGTCGGGGTCAATAGCTCGCGCTTCTTGCCCTTGCTCGTGGCGGATTTAACCAGTTCCGAGGAGTTCCACTCGCTGAAGTAGACTTTGAGGTCCTGCAATTCCAGCCACCGTTTCAACAGGTATATCTGTGTGGATTTCCCTGAACCGTCCAAGCCCTCGACCGCAATCAGCCGGCCGGGGAAATCAAGTTCGGCAAAGGTCTTCATTGACACCGTCCGTAGGCTAAACCGGGTTTCCCGGAACACAACTGTTTTTTGTCCGCCCCCGGCTGGCCGGCGGTTGCAGAATTCTGCTTGCGCCTTGAACCGGGTGTGAGATAGGTATTGCCAGTTATTTGATTTCGGTGCGTCGGCGCTCCAGCGTCGGAGAACATATTAACCATTTGCGGAAATCCTATGTGCAAGAGACTCAATTCCACCCTGTTCGCGCTGCTGCTGGCCGTTGGGCCGGCGTTCGCCCAGTTCGAAGGCATCCTGGAGATGAAAATAACCGCCGCCGGCAAAGACAGCGACCTTGGCGGCGGGGGCAAGATGGTCACCTCAGTCGCCAAAGCCGGCGCCCGCTGCGAGATGAACATGCAGATGGGGGAAATGAGCATGAAGATGGTGGTGTTGCAGAAAACGGACACTCCAAACCTGATCTACCACATCAACGACGCCAATAAGTCCTACACCGAGATTGACCTGGCGAAGATGGAAGCCATGGCCGGCCAGGCGGCCGGCGCCCGCAAATACACCGTCCAGAAACTCGGCCAGGAGACCATCCTTGGATACAAAACCCAGCACGTCCTGGTCAAAGAGCAGGACTCCCCCAACGAGAAGGGCGCGACCTCGGAAATGTGGACCGCCAAAGACCTGCTGGATTACACGACCTTTGCCCGTATGCAGGCGCGCCCGGGCAAGAAGGGCGGCGAGGAAGCCCTGGCCAAGGCGCTGAAAGACGCGGGCGCCGACGGCCTGCCCCTCAAATCCATCAACACCACCCCCGACGGCACCCGGATCACAATGGAGGTCGTCAAAGTGGACAAGAAGTCGCTCCCGGCCTCGACCTTCCAGATTCCCGCCGGATACACCAAGTCCCAGGGCGGCCTGATGGATCTCATGGGCGGCCTGTCCGGGCCGCAGGCCGACGAGGCCAAAAAGCAAATGAACGAGGCTCAGCAGAAGATGCAGGAAGCCATGAAGCACATGTCTCCCGAACAGCGGGAGATGATCGAGAAGATGATGAAGCAGCGGACCGCCCCCAACCCGTGAACAAGAATTCGCCCCCGGCCGGGACGGAGATTGAACGCTTCTGGCCTCGCGGGGTCTGATAGTCTGAAAAGTAATACTTGAAATAAGCAAACAACACAGTTATAGGTACACACATGAAAAAGATCATACTTACACTAACGGTGGCGGCGTTCGCGGTTGCGGTGCAAGCCGGTGATGCCAAGAACTGTCCGCTGAAGGATAAGTGCAAACCAGCAGATTGTCCGGCCAAGGTCGAGAAGGCGGACAAGGCCAAATCGGGCGACTGCCCCTTTGCCAAACCCGCCTGTTGCAAGAAGCAGGTCGCGGCCAAACAAGCCGCCTTGCAGAGCCCGAAGGCTGCTGAAGCCACGAACTAAGCTCGCCGTTTCCCCGTCAAAATCCCCGTGGGCCCTTGTGGCTCCCGGGGATTCTTTGTCTCCGCCCCAAAGCCCGCCGGGCGCGAGATATTACCCTGACCCGGGATGCCCGGGCGGGATGCCCGCCGATGCGCGGGCCGAGAGGCTGGCATTGACGGAAGGGCGCGCTACAAGCGGGCCAGGAGCAGCTCGCGCTGAAAGATCAGTTCCTTCGGCAAGCGGGAGTGCAGCCTGATGAACAACTCGTCCTGCAACATGATCTCGCGCCGCCATTCCTCTTCGTCAATCGCCTGCACCTGCTCGAATCGCGCGGGTGAGAAGTTGGCCAGGCCGCTCAGATCCAGGCTGTCGGGCTTGGGCACCCAGCCCAGCGCGCTTTCCTCCGCATCGGCGCGGGCGTGGCAGCGGTCCACGATCCACTTGAGCACGCGCATGTTCTCGCCAAAGCCGGGCCAGAGGAAGGCCCCCTCCCCGCTCTTGCGGAACCAGTTGACATGGAAGATGCGCGGGGGGTGCTTGATGGCCTTGTGCATGTTGATCCAGTGGCGGAAGTAGTCGCCCATGTGGTAGCCGCAGAACGGCAGCATGGCCATCGGATCACGGCGCACCTGGCCGGCGCCGCCCAACGCCGCGGCAGTCATTTCCGAGCCCATCGTCGCGCCAACATACACCCCGTGCACCCAGTTGAACGCCTGGTAAACCAGCGGCATGGTGTCGCTCCGCCGCCCCCCGAAAATAATCGCGCTGATCGGCACCCCCCTGGGATCGTTGACCTCCGGGGCCAGCAGAGGATTGTTCTGCATCGGGGCCGTGAAGCGGCTGTTGGGATGCGCGGCCTTCTCCCGGCAGTCCGGCGTCCACTTGTTACCCTTCCAGTCCAGGCACTCCTTCGGCGGAGGACCATCCTTGCCTTCCCACCACACATCCATGTCGGGCGTGAGCGCGACGTTCGTGAAAACGGTATCCCGGGAGATCGTCTCCACCGCTGCCGGATTGGACTGCGAGTTCGTGCCGGGCACGACGCCGAAGTAGCCCGCCTCGGGATTGATCGCGTAAAGACGGCCGTCGGCCCCCGGCTTCATCCAGGCGATGTCATCGCCGATGGTCCAGATCTTCCATCCCTTGAGGGCGGCAGGAGGCTTCATCATCGCGAAGTTGGTCTTGCCGCAGGCGCTCGGGAAAGCCGCCGCGACGTAGGTCTTTTCGCCGGTGGGCGACTCCACGCCCAGAATGAGCATGTGCTCGGCCAGCCAGCCTTCCTCGCGCGCCGCCGCCGACGCGATGCGCAAGGCCAGGCACTTCTTGCCCAGGAGCGCGTTGCCGCCGTAGCCCGAACCGTAGGACCAGATCGAGAACTCCTCCGGGAAATGGACGATATGTTTGCGGGATACATCGGGTTCACAAGGCCAGGGGACGTCTCGCTGACCGGGCCGCAGCGGCGCGCCCACCGAATGCATGCAGGGAATGAACTTGCCGTCCGCGCCGAGCTTGTCCAGCACCGCCCCGCCCATGCGCGTCATAATGCGCATGTTAACGACCACGTAGGCCGAATCCGTCAGCTCGATGCCGATCTTGCACAGCGGCGAATCCAGCGCCCCCATCGCAAACGGGATGACATACAGCGTGCGCCCTTTCATGCACCCGCTGAACAAGCCCTTGAGCTTCTGCTTCATCTCGGCGGGGTCGGCCCAGTTGTTCGTCGGTCCGGCATCGTCCTTGTTTCGCGTGCAAATGTAAGTGCGGTCCTCGACGCGCGCCACGTCGCTCGGATGCGACCGGGCCAGGTAACAGCCCGGACGCAGCTTCTCGTCGAGCTTGATGAAGGACCCGTTCTTGACCATCAGGGCGCAGAGCGCGTCGTATTCCTGCTGCGAGCCGTCGCACCAATGCACATTATCCGGCTTGCAGAGTTCGACCATCTCCTGAACCCACGCCAGCACCGCCTTATTCGTGGTATTGCACTTCCCGCTCGTTTGCTTCGTCATAGTCAGTATCTTAGCGCTGCAGGCTGGTACCGTATTCCAGGGCAAATTGCAAGAGACCTTCTTGCCCGGTTGCGACGAAAACCGCTTCCCAAACCCCTGCCACAACCGGAATGAGACCCAAGCCAAGCCGGGCGGGTCCACGGGGCCTCAATTAACAAGTCCTTTGCCGCCAGCGGCATTTCGCCTCCCAATACCCCCTTTTGCTGTCCCTCCGCGCCGTGTACAAGGGGTGTACAACGGGTGCTCACCGGATGCACATAGGGTTTTCCGTTGTACACCCGGTGAGCATCCGGTGTACACCCCTTGTACACGGCTCAGAGATGGCTATGGCGATGCTCGGAAAGGGGTGGATTGTACGGATTAAGGCGGGATTGTGGCTGGAGGGGGTGGTTGGCTGCTGGAGCCGAGGTTTGGGGTGTGTGTCTAATAAATGGACAGTCTGGCGCCGCCTGAGATTAGCGCAGGGGCGGTTGCTGGTTCAGTGCTGCGGTCGGACAGTGGGATTTGTTCCCGGGTTGCGGTTCAGCGGTCTTTCCCGGCTTCTGGCTTGCATGTGGGAGCCGACTGGATTACACCGTTACTCGCGAAATGAATACGAACAATGGGCTTCCTTTAGTCGCGCCACGAGTCCCACCGGTATTGGATCCTGCGTTCCGCCCGGCGGTGCTGGCCAATCGCGCCTTTCGGGCGCTGGCACAGTCCGCAGCCGGCTCGGTGACGGTTCGGTTGGCGCTGGAACAGACCGACGGCACCGCATCCCACTTCACCACGCAGATTCTGCCGGAGAGCCATCCGCAGGCGGCGGGCAATTACGCCTACCTGGAGCGCATCGCGAAGTTCCTGCTCTGGTCGCGGGGCGGTTTTCGCATTCACTTTGACGGGCCGGCGGCCCTCGCGGCGAAGCTGGCGGCGCATTACCGCGAGACGCCCACCGGCAAGTTCGACTCGAACCTGGTGGGCGAGAGGATGTTCGACCGCCCGATCGAGGTGGTGCACACGAAGACGCTGCCGCCCGAAGGCCGCAGTGTCGCGTCGCTGGGCCGGCATTTGGACGGCTGCCGCATCGGTTTCGACCTCGGCGGCAGCGACCGCAAAGTGGCGGCGCTGGTTGACGGCAAGGTGGTGTTCAGTGACGAGGATAAATGGGACCCTTACTTCCAGGCTGATCCGCAGTATCATTACGACGGCATCATGGACTCGCTCAGGAAAGCCGCCGCCAAGCTTGAGCGGGTTGACGCCATCGGCGGCAGCGCGGCGGGGGTCTATGTGAACAACCGGGTCAAGGTGGCCTCGCTATTCCGCGGTGTGCCCGCCGATGTGTTCAACAGGCGCGTCCGCGACTTGTTCCTCGAAATTCGCAAGGCATGGAATCAAGTCCCGCTGGAAGTCGTCAACGACGGCGAGGTCACGGCGCTGGCCGGCTCGATGTCGCTGGGCAAGAACCGCATTTTGGGCATTTCGCTGGGGACGAGCACGGCGGGCGGATACGTCAACGCCGAGGGCAACATCACCTCCTGGCTCAACGAGCTGGCTTTTGTGCCGGTGGACCTCAATCCTGCCGCGCCCACGGACGAGTGGTCCGGCGACTACGGCTGCGGCGTGCAGTATTTCTCGCAGCAATGTGTCGGGCGATTGCTCGAGCCGGCGGGCATCGAGGTGGACCCGAAGCTGCCGCTGCCCGAGAAGCTCAATCATGTGCAGAAGCTCATGGACCAGGGCGATTACCGCGCCCGCAAGATATATGAGACGATCGGCACCTACCTCGGCTATGCCATCGCGCACTTCACGGACTTCTACGACCTTGAGAATGTGCTGATCCTGGGCCGGGTCACCTCCGGGCCGGGCGGCGACGTCATTATCGCCGGGGCCAAGGAAGTCCTGAAAGCGGAGTTCCCCGAGCTGACCGGCAAGATCGCCTTCCACATTCCGGATGAGAAAGACAAGCGCCACGGCCAGGCGATCGCCGCCGCCAGCCTGCCCGCCATCCCTGCCAGGTAACCAACTGACTTATGACTCCCTATCATCAACTCGTATCTGACTACGCGCGCCTGCTCAAGCAGGGCCGCACGTTTCCGCTCGGCACCTTCAAGCCCGCTCCGCGGCCCGAGATTCCTGCCAACGCGCCCAAGGCGCTGTTCTTCGCTCCACACCCGGACGACGAGTGCATCGTCGGCGCCATGGCGGTGCGGCTGATGCGCCAGGCGCGCATGAACCTTGTCAACGTCGCCGTCACGCTGGGCAGCAAGAAGGAGCGCCAGGCGGGGCGCCTCGGCGAGTTGCAGGCCGCCTGCAATTACCTCGGCTTCACCCTGGTGACGACGGCCCCCTGCGGCCTGGAGAAGATCACCCCCAAGACCCGCGAGCAGGACCCGGGTTATTGGGCGACCTGCGTCAAAGTCATTAAGAACATCCTCGAGCAGCACCAGCCCAAGGTGGTGCTGTGCCCGCACGACCGCGACTGGAACGGGACGCACATCGGCACCCACTACCTGGTAATGGATGCGTTGAAGCAGATGCCCGCCAGCTACACTTGTTACCTGGTCGAGACCGAGTTCTGGGGCGCGATGAGCGATCCGAACCTGATGGTGGAGGTTAGCGCCGAAGACCTGGCGGACATGATGGCGGCGACCAGCTTCCACGTGGGCGAGGTGAACCGCAATCCCTACCATCTGCTGCTGCCGCCGTGGATGATGGATAACGTGCGCCGCGGCGGCGAAGTGGTGGGCGGGCAGGGCGGGGCGGCGCCGGATTACACGTTTGCCGTGCTCTACCGCCTGCGCAAGTGGAGCCAGGGCCAGGCGGTGAAGTTCTACGAGGGCGGCAAACAGGCTCCGCTTTCGATGAACGTCGCCGACTTGTTCGCATGAGCTTGCCGGCAGGCCGCGTTCACTCGAATCACCCCCGGACCGGCTCGGGGGGGCGAGCGTCCTGGCGAGCCGTGGCTGGTAGAGGTTGCCGCAGGTGTCAGGGCTCGCGAGGACGCTCGCCCTCTCCGGCTGGTTTCGTATGAATGCAAAGTTCATGCGGGAGGCCATTCGCCTCTCGATTCGGCAGATGCGCCGCGGCGAGGGCGGGCCGTTCGGCGCGGTGGTGGTGCGCAACGGGAAGATCGTTGGTCGCGGCTGGAACCAGGTCACCTCTGCGAAGGACCCGACCGCCCATGCCGAGGTGGTCGCCATTCGTGAGGCGTGCAGGCGGCTGAAGACCTTTCAGCTCAACGATTGCGACCTCTATACCAGTTGCGAGCCCTGCCCGATGTGTCTGTCGGCGATTTACTGGGCGCGGCTGCGCAATGTCTTTTACGGCAACACCCGCCAGGACGCCGCCCGGATCAACTTCGACGACGACTTCATCTACCGCGAAGTCGCGTTGCCCATCGGCCAGCGCCAGCGCAAGCTGCGGCAGCTCCTGCGCCGGGAAGCCCTCGCGGCTTTCAAGGAGTGGGAGCGCAAGCCCGACAAGGTTCCATACTGAACGCAACCGGCCGGCGGAGCCCGGACGCCGGAGCGCGGACAATCCTGTCGCAGCCCGGTTTTCCGCGCAGAAGAAATTCGCATTTTGTGCTTGCGGGCTTGTGGTAAACCGCGTTAAGTCGTGCCTAGTCGAAAGACTCATAGGCAGTAACCAACAACAAAAGACACTAAAGTTATTATGGCTAAAGCACTCTCCAAATCACAAATCGCCGCCACGATCGCAGAGAAGAACGGGCTCACCAAGAAGCAGGCTATCCAGGTCCTCGAATCCATCTGTGAACTGGCCTACAAGCAAGCCAAGAACACCTTTACCCTCCCGGGCCTTGGGAAGCTCGTGCTGGTGAATCGCGCCGCTCGCATGGGCCGCAATCCCGCCACCGGCGCAACCATCCAAATCCCGGCCAAGCGCGTCGTGAAGTTCCGCGTCGCCAAAGCCGCCAAGGACGCGATTCTCGGCGCCAAGTAACCTGTTGCTGCTTCAGAGGCACTCTGGCGCGCGCAGGGTGCCTTTTTTGTTGGGCTTGTGAAGATCGCGGTGGTCGGCTGCGGGGCGGTGGGCAGCTTCTACGGCGCCAAGCTTGCGCGCGCCCGGCACGAGGTCCATTTCCTGTTGCGGTCGGATTATGAAGCGGTGCGTCGCCAGGGCGTTCAGATCCACAGCCCGGAAGGTCAATTCGAGGTCCGTCCCCATTGTGCCCGGCGCCCGGATGAGATCGGCCCCGCCGAGCTCGTTCTCATCGGCCTGAAGACCACCGCCAACGGCCAATTCCCCGAACTGCTCCCGCCCCTGGTTGGCCCGGCGACCGCCGTGCTCACGCTTCAGAACGGCCTGGCCAACGAAGAACAGCTCGCCCGCCTTTTCCCCGTCTCGCAGATCATGGGCGGGCTGTGCTTCGTCTGCTTGAACCGCATCGCGCCGGGCGTCATCCGGCACATGGGCTACGGGCAGGTTGTCCTTGGCGAGTTTCAACGGCCTCCCGGCCCCCGCACGCACACGCTGGCTGCCCGCTTCGCCGAGGCTGGCATCCCGTGCACGGTCACCGACGACCTGGCGCGGGCGCATTGGGAGAAGCTGGTTTGGAACATTCCCTTCAATGGCCTGGGTGTCGCCGGGTCGGCGGGTCCCGAGACCCTCAACCAGCTTGCCCGGAGCGGAAGCCCGGCCGAGCCCCGCCAACCGCCGGGACAACAGACGGCGGAGCTCTGCCAGGCTGCCGCCGCGCCGCCTGCGCGCTGCCTGACCACCGATATTCTCCTGGCCGATGCGCGCTGGGAACAACTGGTGCGCGAGTTGATGCTCGAGGTCATCGCCGTTGCGCGCGCCCTCGGGCACGAGATCCCGGACGCTTTCGCCGACGAGCTAATCGAGCGCACCCGGACGATGGGCGCTTACAAAGCCTCGACCCTGATTGATTTCGAGCGCGGCCAGCCCCTGGAGTTGCAGAGCCTTTTCATGGAACCGTTCCGCCAGGCTGCCCGGGCCGGCGTGGCCATTCCCCGGCTCGCGGCCCTGTGCACGGCGCTGGCTGTGATGTGCGGCAAGCGAGCGGGGGGCGGCGATCCTGGCGCGCGCTGATGCACGTTACAGCCAACTGCGCTGGATCATCCTGCTTCGACCCGAGCAAGGTTTAATCGGCAAGCTTGATGCACCCGTGTTGCCCGTGCCCGCTTCCGGCCCTGTGATTTGCCCTTGCAGATTCGGCGCGAAGTTCATACTGTGAATGCGATTGCGCGGTTAGCTCAGTGGTAGAGCACTTCCTTGACACGGAATGCCGCTCACAGCGAAGCGCCCCAGTAATCGGCGGGTTTTCACGCGGTTCCACCCTCCAGTCTAACATTCCGCCTAACAAAGTGCCTAACACCGGGCGCTTCCGGCGGGTCGAACGGTGCCTCCACCGCCACGTGCGCAGCGGTGAACTTTGGTTTGTCGGAAGGCAGGGTGGCAAGGTAATATGGCGAAGGCTGCGGACACACGATTTGCACGTTGCCCGCGTCACGGTCGCCATGCGCGAAGAAAAACCCAACGGCAATATGGAAATCTTCCTTGTCACGGAGGACGGGAAGCGACTGCCTTTGCCAGAGGCCAAGCCGGATGTGCGCGAGGAACCTCTGCCGCGTGTCCGGCAGGTCATGCTGCCAGCGGACTCCCCGACGGAACCGGCCAAGGGGTTGCTCGCCACTCAACCCGCTCCCTCCGGCCCGGTCCCCATCCTAGATGAATTCATCAACCGGTGGCGGCGCGGCAAGGGCGGGCTGAAGCCCGCCACTGGAGTTTGGACATTTTCTGCTGGACTCACGTCCCTGGATGACATAAA
>DAOPPX010000083.1:0-23928 GCA_035358715.1 Verrucomicrobiota bacterium | reverse complement strand
TACTCGACCATCTTCTCCTCGCCCGGGTAACAATCTTTTTGAGTCAAATCGCAGCCGCAAAGAACTGGCGACGGGGCTTGACCCCTGGGACCGCAGCCGCTAGTCTGTCGCACATAGTGCTGCCTATTACCGGTAAGGTTGGGGCATGGTCGGACTATTCGCCGCCGGGCGAGTTTTGCACCCCGGCGACAACAAGAGGGGTATCGTTGTCTCAATTTCTCCGCTCCCAACTCAACCTCGAACGTTTGCCGGGTGCTTGCCCCGGCGGCGCCTCCCGGCACACCGCGCGCGCTTTCGCTGTCTCTCGACTCCCTTCCAAGTTAATCCTCTAATCGTAAGAACCGAACCACAGAGCACTCCTTGAAAAAACACGCAGTATGAAGACATACACGAACCTGATCAGTGATGCAGAAAAGCGCCCATCGGCAATGCTTGGGCGGTTGATGTTGGCTGCCGGCGCGCTCGGAAGCGTCGGCGTCATGCAAGCCAGCACGGACTATGGCCCGGCGATCTGGCGCCCGGTTTCCTGCTCCAAATACAGCACCTCGGGCTATGGCCACCGGTTCTGCGTCGTCCACGACATGGAGGGGTATTATCTGACCGGGACTTCCTACTTGCGCCGATGCGGGGTGCAGGCCAGTTGCCATTACACGGTTAACGGCAAGAAGGATTACTCATCGGACGCCTCGCCGGGGGAGATTTCACAACTGGTGCGGGAGGCCTATTACTCGTGGCATGCGACCTGTTGGAACCGCTATTCGTTTGGCACCGAGCATGAGGGGTTTGCCAGCAACCCGGCTTGGTTCACCGATGCCATGTATAAAGCCTCGGGCGCGCTGCACAAGCACCTGTGTGAAAAGTTCGGCATTACCAAAGACCGCAATCACGTTATCGCCCACGGCATGAAATCCAGTTCCGCGTGGCGCTCCTGGATGTACAACCAGGGCTACAGTTCCAGTTTCGTCAACTGCAACACCCACACTGACCCCGGTCCATACTGGAATTGGACCTATTTCATGAATCTGATCAAGGGCACCTCCTCGACTCCGTCCGCCCCGAGCAGCCTCGCCGCCACCACGGTGGATGCCTCGCGAATCAAGCTCACCTGGACCGACAATTCGGGCATCGAGAGCGGCTTTAAGATTGAACGTGCCACCGCCTCCGGTGGCCCATTCACCCAAATCGCCACCGTCGGCGCTAACGTGAAGACTTATACCAGCACCGGCCTGAAAGCCTTGACGACTTACTGGTACCGGGTGCGGGCCTATAATTCGGCCGGCAACTCGGGCTACTCCAACAAGGACAGCGCCAAGACCGACGGTTTGCCGCCGGGCGCGCCAAGCAACCTGGCGGCGACAGCGGTTTCGACCAGCCAGATCAATCTGACCTGGAAGCAGAACTCGAGTGACGAGACCGGGTTCAAGATCGAGCGGGCAACCTCCTCCGGCGGGACGTATACTCAAATCGCCACGGTGGGCGCCAACGTGACTTCCTACGCCAACACCGGTCTGAGCGGCTCCACCACCTATTACTACCGCGTGCGGTCGTACAACTCGTGGGGCAATTCCGCCTTCAGCGCGGTGGACAGCGCCACGACTGCGAACGTGGCGCCCGTCCTCGCTACCGTCGCGAACAAGACCGTGAATGAGGGATCGCTGCTTCAGTTCAGCGTCTCAGCGACCGACGCCGACGAGGTGGATTCGACGGTGACAATCTCGAATTTCGAAAGCTACGATGAGGGGCCCGCAAACGGAACGATCATGTTCCGCCACCCCGGCTTCTCCGGGACCACCAGCGGGTTTCTGACCTCCGCGACCAATTACACGAAACTGGTGGCCTCCGGCGGAGGGCGAACCAGCAAGATGCTCAAGGGGCAGTGGGCGTTCGGAACCAGCAAACCCAATCCGTGGATGCGCCTGGTCACCTACAACACGGCAACGCTCCCCAACCCGACCGTCGGCATCAACCAGCGGCTTAAGTTTGACATCTACTCCGACAAGGCCCTGAAAGTGGGTCTGGGCATCCGGGAAACGGGCACCAGCGCCGCCATTGGCGCCAACGGCGGGACCACGGGCACGCTCGAGTGGGTCGGCGTCAACGGCAACACCAGCGGAACCCCTGCCCCGACGCGCACCGTCGCCGCCGCCACGTGGACGACGCTCAGCTTTAACATTCCTTTCGAGCCGGTGACCGCCTTCACGGGCGACGGGCTCATCCAGGATGTGACCGGCAAGGGCGTGCTGGAGCATCTCGCGCTGGTGGCCGCCGGGGGCACGGGCACTTACACGATCTACCTCGATAACTTCGTTTACGAGCGCGAGAACAACATCACCTACAGCCTGGTCGGCGCGCCCTCCGGCGCAACCATTGACCCGACAACCGGGCTGTTCTCATGGACGCCAACCGAGGCCCAGGGGCCGGGCACCTACACGATCACCGTTAAGGCCACGGACTATGGCTCCCCGGCGCAGACGGACACACAGGCCTTTACCGTCACCGTCAATGAGATTTACGACGGGCCGCGCCTGACGACCATCCCGAATAAGTCGGTCAATGAAGGCGCGCTGCTGAGCTTCACCGCGACCGCGTCCAATTCCAATCCGGCCCTCACCATGACCTTCAGCCTCGATGCCGGCGCGCCGGACGGGGCCAGCATCAATCCCACCAGCGGCGTGTTCACTTGGACGCCTGCCGAGGATCAAGGTCCGGGTAATTACCCCATCACGGTGCGGGTGACTGACAGCGGCTCGCCGGCCAAGAGCGACGCCAAGACCTTCACCGTGGCTGTTGCCGAGCTGAACTCGGCGCCGGTGCTGGCGGCGATTCCCGCCCAAGCGATCGGCGAGCTCGCCCCGCTGAGCTTCACTGCCAGTGCGGCCGATTCCGACATTCCGGGCGACCAGATCACCTTCAGCCTGGATGCCGGCGCGCCGCCCGGAGCCGCCATTGATCCGGAGACCGGCGTCTTCACCTGGATTCCAACCGAGGCCCAGGGCCCGGGCGTTTACAGTGTCACCGTGCGAGCTACTGACGACGGCACACCCGCGCTGAATGACAGCCAGGTGGTCGCCATTACCGTCGGTGAAGTCAACACACCGCCGGTGCTGGCGGGGATGCCCGACCAGCGCGTCCGCCCGACCCGTACCCTGACATTCGCGGCCATTCCGACCGATCCGGACCTGCCGGCCAATCCGCTGAGCTTCAGCCTCGACCCGGGCGCGCCCGCGGGAGCGGCGATTAGTCCTGCCACGGGCGTCTTCACCTGGACGCCGACGCCCGCGCAGAATAATACGACCAACATCCTCATGGTGCGGGTAAGCGACGGCACCGTGAGCGACGCGAAGAGCGTCACCGTGGTTGTGAGCGACGCCAACAACCCGCCCGTCCTGGCGGCCCTGGCCAACAAGACGGTCAATGAGAAGACCGCCCTGACCTTTACCGCCACCGGTAGTGATCCTGACGGCGACACACTCGCCTACAGCCTCGAGGCCGGCGCGCCCAGCGGCGCGAGCATCAACGCGAGCACCGGCGCGTTCTCCTGGACGCCCACCGAGGCGCAGGGGCCGGGCACCTACACGATCACCGTGCGGGCGACCGACAACGCCCTGCCCAACCTGAGCGACACCAAGACCTTCACGGTCGTGGTCAACGAAGTGAACCTTGCGCCGGCGCTGAACCCGATCTCCAACAAGACCGTCAGCGAAAAGGCCGCGCTCACCTTCACCGCGATGGCTTCCGATGCGGACCTCCCGGCCAACACCAAGACCTTCAGTCTCGATGCGGGCGCGCCCACCGGCGCCAGCATTGACCCGGCCACCGGCGTCTTCACCTGGACGCCCACGGAAGCGCAGGGGCCAGCCGTCTATCCCATCACCGTCCGGGTGACGGATAACAATCCCGATGCCACCAACAGCAAGCAGATGAGCGATGCCAAGACGTTCACGGTCACGGTAAACGAGGCCAACGAGGCCCCCGCCCTGCCGGCCATTGCCGACAAGACCGCCAACGAGAAGAGCGCGCTCACCCTCGCACTGGCGGCGACCGATGCCGATCTGCCCGCCAACACGTTAACCTACAGCCTGGACAGCGGCGCACCTGCCGGGACCAGCCTGGATCCGGCGACGGGTGTCTTCACCTGGACTCCCACCGAGGCCCAGGGGCCCAGCACGAGCACGATCACGGTGCGCGTGACGGACGACGCCGCGGCACCAGCGACCGACAGCAAGACCTTCACGATTATCGTTAGCGAAGTGAACGAAGCGCCGGTGCTGGCAGCCTTGGCCAACAAGACCATTGCCGAGGGCGCCACGCTGAGTTTCACCGCCACCGCGACCGATGCCGACCTGCCGGCTAATACCCTGGCCTTCAGCCTCGCCAGCGCGCCATCCGGCGCCACCATTGATCCGAGCAGCGGCGCGTTCACCTGGACCCCGACGGGCGCCCAAGCCCCGAGCACCAACCTCATCTCCGTCAAGGTGACGGACAACGGCGCGCCGGCCCTGAGTGACACAAAGACCTTTACCGTGCTGGTGACCTCGCCCAACCAGCCGCCAACCTTGAACGCGATCGCGGACAAGACCGTGGACGAGTTGACGGCGCTGACCTTCACCGCCACGGCCAGCGACCCGGAGTCCGCCTGGTCGCCGGTTACCATCACCACGTTCGAGAGTTTCAGCGCGCCGACGGTGGATGGCACCGTGATGTTCCGGCAGCCGGACTTCTCGGGCAGCACCAGCGCCTTCGTGGACCAGACGGTGACCAATTACTCGAAGGTGGTCAGCAACTTCCCGAGCGGACATTCCGGCAGCAAGGTGCTGCGGGCCTCCTGGACCTTCAAGGCCGGTACGACCAATCCGTGGGTACGGCTGGCAACTTACAACGCGGCTAACCTTCCGAACCCCACCATTTACTTCGGGCACGTGGTGAAGTTCGACCTGTACACGGACAAGGCGCTGAAAGTGGGCCTTGCGCTGCGTGAAACCAGCACCGTGGCCGCCATCGGGGCCAACGGCGGCACCAGCGGCACGGTCGAGTACGTCGGCGTGCCCAGCCTGACCGGGACGGCACCCAATCCCAGCCGCACGATCGCCGCCGGGGCCTGGACCACCGTCACCTTCAGCATTCCGGACGAAGCGGTGAGCGCGTTCACCGGCAACGGCGTTCTCGAGTCCATGACCGGCAAGGGCATCCTGGATGCGTTGGTGCTGGTGCCGGCGGCGGGCTTGGGAGCGTATAACATTTACCTGGACAACTTCATTGTCGCACCCGCCAACACCATTGCCTTCAGCCTCGACGCCGGTGCGCCAGTTGGCGCCAGCATCAATCCCGTGACCGGCGTGTTCACGTGGACACCTTCCGAGGCCCAGGGGCCGGGCGTTTACCCGATTACGGTGCGGGCGACCGACGAAGGGCAGCCGCCCAAGAGCGCAGCCCGCACCTTCACCGTAACGGTGAATGATGTGAACAATGCGCCAGTCGTGGCCGCCATAGCCAATAAGGCCGTTGATGAACTCGCCTCGTTGGCATTCACCGCCACCGCCACCGATTCCGATGGCGATGGCTTCAGTTGGAGCCTGGATGCCGGCGCGCCGGCAGGGGCGGCCATTGATCCGGCGAGCGGGGCATTTGCATGGACGCCAACCGAGACGCAGGGACCCGGCACCTACAACATCACCGTGCGGGCCACGGACGACGGCACGCCCCAGGCGAGCGGAACAAAGACATTCGCCGTCACCGTCAATGAGCTCAACCTCGCTCCCACGCTGTCGGTCGCGGACAAGACCACCCTCGACGGCCAAACGCTGAGCTTCAACCTGTCCGCTACCGACCCGGACCTGCCAGCCAACGCGCTGACCTACAGCCTGGTGAGCGGCCCCTCCGGCGCGACGGTGTCGTCGGCGGGTGCGTTCAGTTGGAAGCCTGCGGCAGTTGCCGGCATTACGTTCAACACCTTTGAAGCCGGCACCGTAAACGCAACCTACGGCTTCAAAGAGCCGCGCAACTCGGCCACAACGACCAACTTCCTCAAGGCGCTGCCAAACGACATGGATGTCGTCACCAATGCGCCAAGCCACAGCGGCAAGGCAGGCAAGTTTGGATTCGCCTTCGTGAGCACAGCCATCACCAACTGGGTGCGCCTGACCACTTACAACGCCACGGGCGTGCCGAACCCCCTGGTGGACTTGAACCACCTCGTGCGCTTTGACATCTACTCGACGCGCGCGCTGAAGGTATCTATGGGCATTCGCGAGACCGGAGGCACCGGTCCCGTGGGCGCCAACGGCGGGGCCACGGGCAACATTGAATGGATTGGGGCAACGGTTTCCGGCACCTCCAGCGTCGCGCCGGGCGGCAAGAGCGTCAGCGCGAATTCATGGCAAACCCTGACCTACGACCTGAAGGGTGATCCTTGCGAAGGCTTCATGGGCAACAACATCCTCGACGGCAACTGGGGGGTGCTGGAAAGCCTGGCGGTTACGAAGGGCGACACCAGCAGCAGCCTCACCAATGCAATCTATGTGGACAACTTCCGCGTGGTGCCCAAGACCAACTATACCGTCACCGTAACGGTGCGTGTCACCGACGCGGGCGGTCTGAGCGACACACGGAGCTTCAACGTGACCGTCTATACATCTCCGGCCGAGGAGGCGGAGGGTATGTCGCAATCGCAATCGCTGGCCGAAGCGAGCGCCGTCGTGCCGGAGCCGCTGCCTGGGATTCTGAACGCCGCGGTAAGCAGCGGCAGCTTCAGCTTCAGCTTCGGGACCGAAAACGGGAAGACATACGATGTGGAATACACCGAATCGCTGGTGAACCCGAAATGGCTGCCGTTGCTGACCGTATTCGGCGATGGAGCCGTGGCTACCGTTAACGACCCGGCGCAGTCGTCCGGCCAACGGTTCTACCGTTTCCGGGCTCGTTAAGTCGCCCACAAAGTATTGCGCGGACGAGCCGCTCTTTCCACAATCCTGTCTGTGGTGCAGGCGGCGGTTTGCTGTGGGGCAAGCCGCCGCCCTTTGCAGATGCGGCTTTGTCAGATCAAAACCTAGACCGTACCACTAAATATGCTGAAACACTCTGTCTTCGCCACCGCCTGCCTCCTGGTCATCTTTGCCGGCGGGAAACCGCTGGCGGCGCAACCGGGCGCACAACCGCCTGTGCCCCTGGCCTCCCAACTCAACGCGGATGGCACGCTTGATCTCACCCGCGGCTTCTCCGGCACGCTCGATGCCCGGGGCTGGACCCTGCTGGCCGACGCCGGGAAAGGCCCGCGGTTCGTTAAGGCGGTCGGCAATGCTCCGGCGACGCTCTCCGCCAGCTCTGCCAAAAGCGCCTCGGCCTCCGCAACGCCGGGCGATGAAAACTGGGACCCGCGCTATGTGTCGGCGCCGGGCGTGAACGGGGTCGTGCACGCCCTGGCCGCAAGCGGTTCGAGTCTCTACATCGGCGGTGCGTTCGACGCCGTGAGCGGCCTCAGTGCCGCCAACATCGCCAAGTGGAACGGGACCGAGTGGGAAACCCTGGGCGACGGGGTGGATGGCCTCGTGCTGGCCCTCGCGGTTTCCGACACCAATGTTTACGTGGGCGGCACCTTTACCAGCGCCGGCGGCCTCAGCGCCACCAACATCGCTTGCTGGAACGGCGAGGGCTGGTCGGCGCTAGGCGCGGGCGTAGACAACGACGACGGCTCCGGCAATGTTGCCGCACTGGCCATCCTCGGCACGAATCTCTATGCTGGCGGTTCCTTCACGCAGGCCGATGGCGTCAACGCCGCCAACATTGCCCTGTGGAACGGCTCAGCCTGGGCCGCCCTCGGCGACGGGCTCAGCGACCCTGACCCGGATAATATCCCGGGCGTTTCCGCGCTGGCCGTCAGCGGGACCGACTTGATTGTCGGCGGGGCCTTCACCATCGCCGGCGGCGTTGCTGCGGCGAATATTGCCCGCTGGGACGGCGGCGCCTGGTCCGCCCTCGGCGAGGGCACGGACGGCACGGTGTTGGCCCTTGCCGCCAGCGGCACCAACCTCTATGTTGGCGGTGGCTTCCTCACCGCCGGCGGCGTTGCCGCCGCCAATATCGCCCGCTGGGACGGCATTACCTGGTCCGCCCTCGGCGACGGCGTGGATGAAGTGGTCTTCGCAATCGCCATCAGCGGCAACAACATCTACGCGGGCGGCGCCTTCACACTCACCGGCACCAACGCAGTCGCCAGCATCGCCCGCTGGAATGGAACCACCTGGTCCCCGCTCAGTTCCGGCATCGGCGGCAGTGTCTTCGCCCTCGCCACCAACGGCGCCAGCCTCTGCGTCGGCGGTGATTTTGTCAGCGCCGGCGGCCTGAACGCCCACAATCTCGCCCAGTGGAACGGCTTCATGTGGTCCACCATAGGCACCGGCGACGGCAATGTGCCGTTCGGCACGGTGCTCAAAGTCGCTGTCAGCGGAGTGGATGTCTATGTGGGTGGCTCCTTCCGCTCCGTCGGCTACGTTCCCGCCAACAACATCGCCAAGTGGAACGGCAGCTTCTGGTCTTCCCTCGGCAGCGGCGTGGATGGCCCGGTTTCCGCCCTCTGCATCGTTGGAACCGACTTGTATGTCGGCGGCTCCTTTGCCACTGCCGGCGAGGTCCTGGCGGCCAACATCGCCAAATGGGACGGCGGCAGTTGGTCGGCCCTGGGAGATGGTGTGGACGATGCGGTGACCGCTATTGCGGCCCTTGGCGCAGACATCTATGCCGGGGGCAACTTTGCCACCGCCGGGGGGCAGCCTGCCAACAGCATTGCCCGCTGGGACGGGGCCGCGTGGAACGCCTTGGGCGAGGGGTTGGATGGTCCGGTGTTCGCGCTGGCGGCCGGCGCGGCCGACCTTTACGTCGGCGGTGATTTCAGCACTGCCGATGGCAGCGTCACCGTCAACAAGATCGCCCGCTGGGACGGTTCCGCCTGGCGGGAGCTTGGCCTCGGCATGGATGACGTGGTGCACAGCATCGCGGTCAAAGGAACTGAGGTTTATGCCGGGGGCGACTTCACCGAAGCCGGCGGTGAAAGCGCGACGGGCGTGGCCCGCTGGGACGGCTCGAGCTGGTCTCCCCTGGCCGGCGGTGTGAGCAATGCCGACACCAATGCCTCGGTGACGGCGCTCGCCTTCGCCGGTGACGTTCTCTTCGTCGGCGGCTCCTTTACCGCGGCCGGGACGGCCGGCGCCACCA
This sequence comes from Verrucomicrobiota bacterium, assembly GCA_035358715.1. Taxonomy (GTDB): domain Bacteria; phylum Verrucomicrobiota; class Verrucomicrobiia; order Limisphaerales; family UBA8199; genus UBA8199. The sequence continues at coordinate 14,721 of DAOPPX010000083.1, read as the reverse complement.
ACGTCGCCCGCTGGGATGGAACCGACTGGACCGCGCTGGGCAGCGGCCTTGATCAGCCGGTTGCCACACTGTCGGTCGGGGGGACAGATGTTTACCTGGGCGGCAACTTCACTCGCGCCGGCGGGCAGCCTTCCTACCACCTGGCCCAATGGCATGATGCTCCGCCGCCGCCCAACGACGACTTCGAGGAGCGCATTGCCCTGTCCGGGTCACTGGTGGTAACCAACGGCGACAACACCGGCGGCAGCAAGCAGGTGGATGAACCCTACCACTCCGGCATCTACGGCGGACGATCTGTCTGGTGGTCCTGGACGGCTCCCGCCACTGACACCGTCACCATCTCGACCGCCGGCACCGTCTTCGACACCGTGCTGGCCATCTACACCGGCGCTGAACTCTCGGCCCTGACCGAGGTCGCCAGCAACGACGACGACCCGAATGGCGGCGTTACCAGCCTGGCAACCTTTTCCGCCACCAGCGGCACCACCTACCAGATCGCGGTGGACGGCTACAACGGCGATTATGGGAGCGTCGCCTTGCGCATCGTGGCCGGCGTCCCGCCGACCATCACGACCCAGCCACAGAGCCAGACCGTCCCGGCCGGCGCCAATGTCACCTTCACCGTCGCGGCCACCGGCACAGCGCCCTTGAGCTACCAATGGCGCCTGGCCGGCACCAACCTCCCGGGGGCCACCGCCAGCAGCTTCACCCGGACCAATGTCCAACTCCCCGACGCGGGCAACTATTCCGTCGTCGTGGCCAATGGCGCGGGCTCGGTCACCAGCTCTGACGCCATTCTGACCGTGAACGCGCCGCCGGTTATTACCGCCCAACCGCAAGGCCAGACGGTAACCCAGGGCGACGATGCCAGCTTCACCGTGCTCGCCACCGGCTCGCCGGTGTTGAAATACCAGTGGCGCTTTGGCGGCGCCAATCTCCCGGGGGCCACCGGGTCCAGCTACATGCTCGGCAACGTCCAGCCCTCCCATGCGGGAGACTACTCTGTTGTGGTGACCAACTCCTTCGGCGTCGCCGAAAGTTCCAATGCCACCCTGGTTGTGCTCGTGCCCCCGGCAATCCTCGCCCAACCGCTGAGCCAGATCGTCCCGCCGGGCTCCAACGCGACGTTCACCGTCACCGCCACAGGCACAGCGCCGCTCAGCTATCAGTGGCGCTTTGAGGGCGATGACCTGCCCGGCGCCACGGCCAGCGTCTTCACCCGCACCAACGTTCAGCCCGCCGATGCGGGCAACTACTCGGTCATGGTCACCAACCCCGCCGGCGGCGTCCTGAGTTCCAACGCGACGCTCGCCCTCAGCACGCCTCAGCCGGTGGCGCTCCTGTCCCCCCTGCGCCTGGAGAACGGCCAGTTCCAGTTCACTGTAACCGGCGCTGTCAACCAGGCCTTCAGCATCCACGCCTCGACCGATCTCCTGGCCTGGACTTCTCTCAGCACCAACACGCTCACCAACGGTGCCCAGGTGTACGTTGACTTTGCGGCGACCAACTTCACCCGCCGCTTCTACCGCGGCCTGTCGGCGCCGTAACCCGCACCTTTCGCACCCAGCGCCGCGTGAGGGCACGCGGCCTACAGGGAAAGGGGGGCGCCTGTAGGCCGCGTGCCCTCACGCGGCGCACTGTTCCCGCTTCCATCGGAGTGCAAAAGATGCGGGGTAAGAGGCCACCTCACCACCCGCACCGGGAAGGGAATTGGCGCCAACTAACATGGGCGGCTACACGGTCTGGAATCCACCAAACCGTAGCCGCCGATGCCAGTCGGCGCATTCGTTTACAGCGGACGAAATTGTCCGTTCAGGCCCAAGGCGTACATGATGGAATTGGTCCCGCCTGACCGGAAGACGTAGATCAGTTGGATATTGGCCGCGTTGAGCTGCGCCAAAGCGGCCGGCGGCACGCCCGGATCCAGCCGCGGCTCGAAGATGTATTCCTCCGTGAAGTTATGGTGCCCCGGGCTGTAGGTCTGGGAGTAGCGATTGGTCAGCACTATGGGATCAGTGGTCAGGCCGCTGATGTGGGTTTCGGCGAACTGCAGCAAGGGCGCCGTGTAAATCATCACCCCGTCCGGGCGCTTGGGCCAGTAGAACGTGGTCTGGATGGTCACGGCATTGGTGTGGAGGGTCCGCTGCTGAGGCAGGGCGTCCGGCGTCAGCACCGGCTGCAATTCCAGCGAAACAGTCTCGCTGGCGGCCTTGCTGGAAACCCCGGAGCTGTTGATGACCGGCATGGCCGTCGCATAGCTAACGGCGACTTTCTTGGCAAAATCCGCCTGGGTGAACACCGGCGGCTCGGCGCCGACCACATTGGTCTTCAAGGCCGTCTCCAGCCGCCACGACCGGCGGCTGGCGGCGGCGCCCGTGGTCCAGTAATTGGTGCTCCCCGAAGGCGAGACGGAGGCGTTGGGCCAGCCGCTGAGCGGACCGCTGAGCGTCTGAATCACGCCGTTGTTGTCCGTGTATTCGCAAGTGCCCTCCGTGTAAATTCCCCCGGCCAGGTTCGTCGCCGCCAGCCAGATATTGGTCGTGTGGAGGTTCCAGAGCGACTTGAGCCGGTGGTTGGCGAACACACTGCTGAACTCAGACTGCAACACGGAGTACGTCACCGGCTCATCAACCAGAAAGGCCGTCACCGAGTTGGTCGCGTTGGACTGCGGCAGCTCTCGCACCTGCTTTACCACCAGGCCCTGGTAAAGGTCTTTCTTATACTCGAAGTCGAGGCGGAAGCCGTTCTTGGCCGGATAGAACTGGCGAAACGCGCAGCCGACCCGAGTGAAGAGGTCCAGGAACCCGCGATAGTCAGCCTGCCAATCCATCACATAGTCGCCCAGCGGAACGAGCGACGAGTACTGTTTGAGGGTCAGCTTGTAGGATGTCCCGCTGTAGCGCGTGCCATTGACGATCTCCGGCACTGAGCTCCCGTCGGGGTTGGTGACGGACACTGCGCCAAGCTGCGTCACAAGGTCGCCCGTGGCGTTGGTGCTGTAGGGTGTAAAGGTGAAGACGGGCGTGGCCACGCCGTTGGCCAGTTCCTCCTCGTCGGGAAACGAGTGATGCACCAGCACTCCCATGGCCACCTCGCTCTCGGTCACCCGGTGCATGAGCCGTTCGAGGTAGGCATCGTCGTTGTAGAAGCTCGCATAGACTTTCTGGAGCGCGCGGAACACGCCCCGTTCATCGGCTTCGTCGGGATCGCAATGCGAGGGGCCGACCGCGTCGCCGTCCATGTCATCCAGCAGGCACCCGCTGTAGCTGTCGTAGAGCCCCGCCCCGGTGAACTGCTCCGCGTCTTCCACGTTGGTCGAGCTCCGGAACCGTATCTTGCGCAAGGGGTTGAACCAGCCCAGCAGCGCGTTGGTGATGGCCTGCTGCTGCGGGCCCGTGAATTTGGCCGTCTTGGTGAACAGGTTGCGGATTCCGGCCAGGTTGGTCTTGAGCGAAACGATGTCCGGCGGATAATTCGTGTAGGGCGCCAGGCGCGAAGCGATCTCCGCCCGCAACGTCGCGCCGCCCGGCAGCGTTTGGTCCAGGAACGCGTCCCACAAGTCAAACGAGAAGGCAATGGCCACCGGGCAGTTGGTGGGAATCGCCCGCCGCAGGAATCCATAGTTGGCGGCCTTGCCGCCAAAATACCGGATATCCGTCGGCACCAGGCCATCCGTGTTCGTCCAGAAGGCCCCGTAGCTCTGCTTGGGCAGGTAGTGGATCGGGGCGGGCACCTTCAGCGCCAGCAACTGCGCTTCCGACGCCGGATCGAGCTGGCCTTCCACGTCCAACACCTTGATCTGCGCCGCACCACCGCTGACCGTCGCCCGCAAAATCACCTTGCGGCCTACCAGCCCCAGCACCCGCGCCTGCTCCTCCGCCTCCGGCAGATACACGAACGGCGTCCCGAAGGACTGCGACAGGATTGCCGTGTGCGAGTTGGGGGAGGACGGGCTTAGCGTTATGATGCCCGCCACCAGCGGCATGTCCGAAGGCGCCCCGTCGGTGAGCAGAATGTCCTCCGGCCGCAGCCGCCCATCCGCGTAAGCCGCGGACACCTCGGCCGCCGCGAAATACTTCAACTGTCCCAGCGCCCAGCCGGCGGCATAACAGGTGTTGACCGTGATCCACCGGTCGAGCGAGGCCACCGGCACCCCCAGCGCCGCAAACGCCTCCGCGTTAGTCCGCGCCGCCTCGCTCTGCTCCAACGTAGGCATGTAATACGCCGTCACGCTGTTGGAGGGATAGATCGTTGCGCGGACCAACTCGAACCAGCCGCTGATTTCCTCCGGCGGGTAAACGTCCAGCCCGATAAATTGCACCCCATACTCCGCATACGTCGGCGCCGGCGGATAAAGCACCGTCCCCATGACCACCTGCTGGTTGGTGCGATAGAGCGACACGGCGTCAAACTCCGCGTAGCTCATGCCCAGGAACGGCGGCAGGCGCTGCGTCGCGAAGTCGTAGTGAAACAGGTACTTCCGGCTGTCCTGATAATAGACGCGCGTCGGCTCGTCCAGCAGGATGGCAAACTTCACCCACGTGATCTTCTGAGCCGCGTTCGTGGACTGGAACGGGTCAGCGGGATAAAGAATCTGGTTCTTCCAGTCATTGGTCGGATCGCGAGGCGCCGCCGCCAGCCGATAGAACCGCCGGTCCAAACCCGAACTGCCCGCGTCGGGATAGGCGAACAGCGCGTTATGCAGGCTGCCGATATTCGTCCAGGCGGACAGGTTGGTCGAGGCGTGCAGCGTCAGCACGGTATTGCTCTGGAAGGTGCTGTTGAGCCGCATCCAGCCAGTGCCGGACGCCGGCGGCAGGATCTCCAAGCGCGGCGCGCCCGCCTGCGCGAATGCGCACGACAGCAGCATCGGCAGACACCCCCATTTGAACCGCCGGGCCCAGGCATGACAGACTTCCATTCCTCGCGCGACTCTTCGAGGGTTACGACGCCGCAGATTGAACAGCTTCATAGGCCAGCCACGGAGGCAGCAAACAGGACAGGCCCCCCGCGCCTGCTCGTATTTTGCTCTCCAAGAATAGAATGAAAGCTAATCTCGCGCGTTTGTCTAGCCAAATCTGCCGTCATCGGTTGGGCCTCATTCCATTCTGCATACGGCCACAAAGACTCTTGCCGGGATGACAAGACGGTGCGCCCCGAACAGAAATGGCAACATCCCGGAAATCGGGGGCTGGATTCAGGGGTTGAGGGTGGTCAGACCCGAAGAGCGCCGAGACAAGTCTCACCCAACCAGGCACTTACGCACAATCCCGGTCTATGATGAGCCCCTGGCAACGTGAGGCCGGCATCGGGATTGGGCCCTTCCGCCCGCAAATCATGGCTGGCGGAGCCCATCGGCCAGTCGCTCTTGGGCTGACGCGCCCCCCCAACTGTTCCCGCTCCAGTCCGTTGCCCCCCCCGTCCCGCTACCGTAGTACCTCTAACCCCGGGTTAGAGGTACTACGGTAGCGGGACGGGGAGAAGATGGTGAGAAGACGGTGGGGCGCAGGTGTAGAGAACGCGCGGAAGTGCTGTAAGACCAAGTACTTGTCCAGGTGCGGGCGGGAATGGCTCGGATTGGTTCCAGATCGGGCCTGACCGGCTGGGGCTGGGGAAGGCGACCAAGGGCCGGGAGACCACGTCGCAACCCACTTTCGAGGCGCCAGCAACCGTGATCGCATGACCCCGGCTTTGGGGTTGCCAAAGAATTCGCTTCTGCCGGGCGGGCAAGTCGTGTTCAATTTCAACCGTTATGAGCCAAACGCATCCGCTGACGACGACAACCTTCGAGTTGCCGGGCTATCGGGTGGTCAAATCGCTCGGGGTAGTGCGCGGCATTGTGGTGCGCTCGCGCTCGATTATCGGCAATTTGGGAGCGCACCTCCAGAGCCTGGTTGGCGGCAACATCTCTCTCTATACCACCCTTTGCGAGCGCACCCGCGAGGAAGCGTTCAACCAGATGATCGCGCACGCCGGGGAACTGGGCGCCAACGCCGTCGTTGGAATCCGGTACGATGCGACGGAGATTGGGCCGGGCATAACCGAGGTGTTGTGCTACGGAACAGCCGTGTCGGTGGAGAGCCGGGTGTAGTTGATAGTGGGTTGAGTTGAGGGCTCGACCTGCTAAGTTGGAAGCGTTGGCTCCGAGATCGTCAATAAACAATTCGCAACCAATAATGAGATATGGCTGGACATAGCAAATGGGCAAAGGTCAAGCACTTCAAGGGCGCGGTGGATGCCAAGCGAGGCAAGATCTTCTCCAAGTTGAGCAAGGAAATCACCATCGCGGCCAAGATCGGCGGCGGCGATCCGGCCCTGAACGCGCGCCTGCGGATGGTGCTGCTCAAGTGCCGCGGCGCCAACATGCCGAGCGACAACATCGAGCGCGCCATCAAGAAAGGGACCGGCGGCGGCGAGACGGCGAACTTCGAGGACCTGACCTACGAGATTTATGGGCCGCATGGCGTGGCGGTGCTGGTCGAGGTAAGCACCGACAACCGCAACCGCAGCGCCTCGGAAATCCGCAGCGTGGTCACCAAGAACGGCGGCAGCATTGCCACCCAAGGTTCGGTCACCCGCCTGTTCCATCGCAAAGGGCAGATCATCATCCCGCGCGACGCTGCCGACGAGGACACGTTGATGGAAGTGGCGCTGGAGGCCGGCGCGGAGGATTTCAAGGCCGAGCCGCAAGGTTACGAGATCATCACCGCCCCGGCGCAGTTCGAGGCCGTGCATAAACAGATCGAGGCCAAAGGCATCAAGGCCGACGTCGCGGCGGTGACGGAACTGCCCACGGTCACCGTGCCGCTGCCGGACGACAAGGCGGTCGCCGCCGTGGACAAGCTGATTGAGGCATTGGAAGACCATGATGACGTCAAGGAAGTGTATTCCAACGCCGAATCGCCGGAGGGCGCGGCTGGGGCCGGCGGGTAGCGCCAGCCGGCCACAAGGTCTTCGGGAGGCAAGCCGCGTGTCTCAGGTGCATTCACCCTGGCGCTTGAGGGGCGGGTCGTGCCCATGAGAATCAAACCGCTCAGCACAGACAGCCTGGCGGCCCGGTTTCTCGCCTGGCTGGCGGGAGTGGTGTTTCGTCATCGGCGGTTGTTCCTCTATGCGCCCTTGGCGCTGTTCGTCGTCTGCATCCTCGTCACGGTCAAGTATCCAGGCATTGAGTTCAACACGAGCCGCAATGATCTGGTGGGCGCGAACAAGATGTACCACCAGAACTTCCTCCGGCTCAAGAAGGAGTTCCCGACTCAGGACGACCTGGTGGTGGTGGTGCAGAGCGAGAACGCGGAAAGGAACCGTCAGTTTGTCGAGCGTCTCGGCGCCAAGCTCGAGGCGGAAACCAACCTGTTTGACCATGTCTTCTACAAGGGCGACCTCAAGATGCTGGGTTCCAAGGCCCTGCTGTTCGTGCCCGAGAAGGACCTGGCCGATCTGCGCCTGATCCTGAAGGATTTTCAGCCGTTTATCGCGCAGTTTACCCGCACGACGAATCTCATCTCGCTCTTCAGCATGATCTGCACTCAGTTCCGGACGGCGAAACAGGAGGCGAATGCCGCCAACGAATCGCTCGTTAAGGCCTTGCCGGCGCTGGAGCGCATCATCACCCAGGCCACCGCCTGCCTGCACCGTTCGGGCACGCCTCCCTCACCGGGCGTCACCGCCCTGTTTGACCCGGGAGAGGAGGCCCAGAAGCAAATGTACATCACGTTCGCCCAGGGGCGGATTTACCTGGTGACCGCCCAGGCGCCGACCGAAGAACTGAATACTGCCGCGGTGCTGCGCTTGCGGCAGTTGGTGGCGGAAACCAAGCTCGAGGTGCCCGGACTTAACGTGGGGCTGACGGGCGAGCCGGTGCTGGAGTTGGATGAAATGGCCCAATCGCAGAAGGACACCACCCTGGCTACCATTGTGGCGCTGGTTCTTTGCGGGCTCATTTTCATCTATGGCTACCAGGAGACGGGCCGCCCCATAAAGGCGACGCTCTGTTTGATTGTCGGCCTGGGTTACACCCTCGGCTTTGCGACCCTGGTCATCGGTCACCTGAACATCCTCACCATCACCTTCATGCCGATTCTGATCGGCCTGGCCATTGACTACGGCGTGCACCTGATCTCCCGGTATGAAGAGGAGCTTCGACATGGCCGAACCGAGGAAGCTGCCTTGACCAAGGCCATGGTTTTCACCGGGCAGGGAATTCTGACCGGCGGATTGACCACCGCCGGCGGGTTCCTGGCGATGAGCTTGACCGACTTCAAAGGCATCCAGGAAATGGGTATCATCTGCGGCGGCGGCCTGGTCATCTGTCTGATTCCGATGATGACCCTGCTGCCGGTGTTGCTGTTGCGCGGGCGCCAAAACGTGGCGGACCGCCAACACGTCGAGGGGGCGGAGCATCGGGCGTGGATCGAGAACCTCTGGCTGCAGCGCCCCGCCCTGACTGCCGCGGTCACCCTGGCGCTCTGCGTGCTGGCGGCAACACAGTTCCGCAAGGTTTACTTCGATTACAACCTGGTCAACATGCAAAGCAAGGGGCTGCCCGCCGTGGAGTATGAGAAGGCGCTCATCGCCTCGACGCCCAAGTCCGTCTTGTTCGGAGCCGTGATCGCCACCAACCTGCAGCAGGCGAGCGCGCTCGAGCAACAGCTTACCAACCTCCCGGCGGTTGCCAGCGTTGACTCGATCATCGGCTTTCTGAACGAGGACCAGACCCGCAAATTGGCCGTGGTGGGCCAAATCAAGGAGGAACTGGCCTCCCTGCGCTTTGCCGAGCCGGACTCCCTGCCGGTGGACCTTCAGGAGCTCAGCGCCACCCTCTACTCGCTGCGCGGTTACCTGGGCGCCGCGCTGGAGGTCGTGCGGAAGGAGGAGCCGACCTTGGTCCCGCAACTCGAATCCCTGCGCGAAGCGATCCTGGCACTGCGCAAGGAGATGCTGCGGGGGGATGCCCGCCAGGTGGCCGCCAACTCGCTCAAGCTGGCGGAGTTTCAACGCAGCCTGTTCGACGATATTCGCGACACGTTCCAGGCCCTGAAAACCCAGGACGACCGCGCCCCGATGAGCGTGGCGGATTTGCCGCCGGCATTGCACGATCGGTTTATCGGCGTCACGGGAAAATACCTCCTGATGGTCTACCCCCGGGGCGATATCTGGCAGCGCGAGGTGCAGGAAGTCTTCATTAACCAGGTGGGCAGGCTCTACCCGGATGTCACCGGAACCCCCGTCCAGCTCTACCATTACACGGCCCTGCTCAAGGAGAGTTATGAGCAAGCGGCGTGGTATTCTCTGGGCGCAATCGCATTGCTGGTCCTGTTCCATTTTCGCAGCCTCGCCAGCGTGCTGCTTGCGCTTGTGCCGGTCGCTGTCGGTTCGCTCTGGCTGGGGGGGTTGATGGGATGGCTGGGGATTCCACTAAACCCCGCGAACATCATGACCTTGCCGCTCGTCATTGGGATTGGCGTGACCAACGGCATTCATGTCCTGAACCGGTTTGCCGAGGAGCAGACGCCGAGCATCCTGGCGCGCAGCACGGGCAAAGCGGTCCTGGTGTCCGGCTTGACCTCGATGGCGGGGTTCGGGAGCCTGATCCTCGCCCAGCACCAAGGGATACGCAGCCTCGGCTGCGTGATGACCACGGGTCTGGCGACCTGCATGATCGCGGGCCTGACCTTCCTGCCGGCGCTGCTGAATCTCCTTACGCGGCCGCGGCCGCTGACAGAACAACCCAGTGCCGACAATGCACGATCGGCACTGGGTCGGGAGGAACCGAGGTAAAAAAACCTCAAGCACTCGAGTGCACTATTAAGTTATTCAGGATGCCGGAAGATGTCAACGTCTTTCTGCGCTATTCTGCGGGCTATTTTTGGCCGCCTCAGGGGTGGGGTTTTCCCTTTCACCGGCCCGGTCGAACTGCTACAACCCCGCCATGTCCACAACGCTTACCTTGGGATTCCTGGGCGCCGGCAAAATGGCCACAGCCCTGGCCAAAGGTTTTATTCAGGCGGGGCTTGTCTCCGCAAGACGGACTCTCGCCAGCGATCTTAGCAAGACTGCCCGCGCCTCCTTCGCCCGAGAAGTTGGCGCCCAGACGACGCCCTCGAACCGGGCAGTGGCGCAGTTCGCCAGGGTGCTGGTGCTCGCAGTCAAACCCGACCAGGTGGCCGCGGTGCTGGACGACATTCGTGATCAGTTCACCTCACAGCACCTTCTGATTTCCATCGCCGCCGGCATCCCGCTGGCCAAACTGGAGGCCGGGCTTGGCGCGGGGGCCCGGCTCATCCGCGTGATGCCGAACACCCCGGCGCTGGTCGGCTCCTCCGCCACCGCTTTCGCGCTGGGCAAGGCGGCGCGCCCGGCAGATGGCGCGCTGGCACAGAAACTCTTCTCCGCCGTCGGCATCGCACTCCAGGTCAAGGAAAGCCTGCTCGACGCCGTCACCGGTCTGAGCGGCAGCGGCCCGGCCTATGGGTATCTGTTTATTGAAGGCTTGAGTGACGGCGGCGTGGCCGCGGGCTTGCCGCGCGAAATTGCCACCCGCCTGGCCGCCCAGACCGTGCTCGGCAGCGCCAGGATGGTCCTGGAAACCGGCCTGCATCCCGGCGCGCTTAAGGACATGGTCACCAGCCCCGGCGGCACCACCATCGAAGGCCTGCACGAATTAGAGAAAGGCAAACTGCGCGGCACGCTCATCAGCGCGGTGCGCGCGGCGAGCGAGAAATCCCGGAAGCTGGGGCAGCGATAGAGTGCGGCCCCAATTGCCCGCCGCCGCCCGCCAATCAGGCAGCGGCCCGGCTGCCCGCTTTGGCCAGCAACTCCCGCACGTCCACCGCCTCCATGCCGGCCGCGCGGATTGCCTGGATGCCCAAATCCGTGTCTTCGTAGGCGCGGCAGAACTGCGGGGGCACCCCGATGCGGCGGGCGGCCTCCAGGAAAATGTCCGGCGCCGGCTTCTGCCGCACCACATCCTCGCTGGTGACGACCGCCTGGAACAGGTGCCGAATGCCTAAATGGTCGAGGACTTGCTCGATGACTGTCCGGTTGCCGCCGGAGGCCACGGCCAGGGGGATCTTTCCGCAGTTTTCCCGGGCTACCCGGACGACTTCGTTGATCGGGGGTACGTGAGTAATCAGCGCCACGTAGGCCGCCTCTTTCTCGTGGCCCACCGCGACTGGATCCAGGGCAACCCCCTGTTCCGCACTCAGCATCCGCAGCGTGTCCCGCGCCGGGATGCCGCCCAGGGAATAGAATCTTTCCTCCGAGAGGGAAAGCCCGTACCGCGCCGCGATAATCTGCCACGTCCGCCAATGCACCGGCATCGAGTCGGCCAGCGTGCCGTCACAGTCGAAGATGATGCCGCGGGGGGGATGAGCGGAATGAGAATGGGGGGCGATCATGAATCAAGGTCCGGTGATGTGCGAGGCGTGGACCGTAAAGTTGGCCTTGGGCTCGGCTTGCGCCTTACGCCGTCAGCGCCGCCAGTCTCTCCTCCAGATCATGCGCCATCAGCGGCTCGATCACCGGATCAATGTCCCCCTCCATGACCGCCGGCAGGTTGTAGAGCGTCAGCCCGATGCGATGGTCCGTAAGGCGATTCTGCGGGAAGTTGTAGGTGCGGATGCGCTCGTTGCGCTCGCCGCTGCCTACCTGCTCCTTGCGCTGGTCGGCATACTTCTTGTTCTCCTCCGCCACCTTGCGCTCCAGCAGCCGCGACCGCAGCACTGTCAGGGCCCGCGCCTTGTTCTTCTGCTGCGAGCGCTGGTCCGCGCATCGCACTATCACGCCGCTGGGCTTGTGCACGACCTGCACCGCCGAATCCGTCGTGTTGACGCCCTGCCCGCCCGGCCCCGATGCGCGGCAGACGGTAATCTCCAGATCCTCTGGCTTGAGTTCCACGTCCACCTCCTGGGCCTCGGGGAGCACCGCCACGGTGCACGTGCTTGTGTGGATGCGCCCCTGAGCTTCCGTCGCCGGCACCCGCTGGACCCGGTGAACGCCGCTCTCGTACTTCAGGCGCTTGTAAACGTCGGCGCCATTGAGCTGGAAGATGATCTCCTTGTAACCGCCCAGGTCCGATGTGCTGGAGTCGAGGTCTTCCACCTTCCAACTGCGTCTCTCCGCATAGCGCGTGTACATCCGGTATAGGTCCGCGGCGAACAAAGCTGATTCCTGGCCCCCCGCCCCCGCGCGGATTTCAATGATGGTGTTGCGCGAGTCTGCCGGGTCGGGCGGAAGGATGCCCCGCTGGATTTCCAGGCCCAGACGCTTTTCCTCTGTTTCCAGGCGCGCGATTTCCTCCCTGGCCATCTGCGCCAGCTCCGATTCCTCCGGCTCGGCTTGCAGCAGGGCGCGATTCTCCGCCAGGTCGCCCACAGCTTTCACATAAGCCTGCCCCTGCCCCATCAGTTCTTTGAGCCGGGCATACTCCCTCCCCAGCTCCTGTGCGCGCTGCGGGTTGTTGAACGCCTTCGGATCGCTCAACGCCGCCTCCACCTCGGCAAACCGGCGGGCGAACTTCTCAACCTGGGGACGCAAGTCCATGTCTCAAAACAAATCCGCCCGCAAAGACACAGACCCTGCGGGCGGAACAGAGTGCAAACCGTTAGCGCTTCTTCTTGCGCGACGCCGCGGCCGCTTGCGCAGCCTGCGTCTTGGCCATCCGCTGCTGGAACTTGTCCACGCGCCCGGCCGTATCCACAAACTTCTGCTGGCCCGTGTAAAACGGGTGGCACGCATTGCAGATGCCCACCACGATTACCGGCTTGGTGGAGCGGGTCTTGACCACGTTGCCGCACGCGCAGCGAATCTCAGCATCCACATACTTCGGATGTATTTTCTCTTTCATAAAAGGCTTGGCAGGATAACACCCGCCCCGCCGTTGACAAGCCGCAAGTGGCGGCTTTTTCGCGCGCCTGTTCTCCTCGATCCAGAGTCCCTCACCAACCCCCGCTTCGGCCCTGGTTTTAGCACATTTCGCGTGTTTCGCGGGCAACTCGGTTGAGGCTCTTGGGGCACTGACTACTCCGGGCCGCCCAGGAAGCCGTCCTGCAGGAACACCGGCCTATAGCCGCGCCCGGTCAGGAACCCGATCGCCCGGTCCATGCGTTGGGCATGGTCCGGCAGATACGCCTGGTAGAACGGCCAGAAGTATTGCTCGTGGGTCAGCAGATCCACGATTTCACCCTGGCGCGGATCGGCCACGACTTCCTCCAGCGCGGGCACAATGCTGTCCAGCGGCGTGTTGTTAACCACCATGTCCACCCTCGAAAAGACCATCCCGCTGGCGAAGTCCTTGAGCAGGTCATGCCGCGACAGCCACTCCGAGCGAACGTCGTCCATCCGGTAGTTGACCTCCCACTCGCCCTGTGCCGACTTCCGGAAATAGCCGCCCAGCACCCGCGAACCCCGCTCGCGCAACGCCTTCCAGGCTTCCGGCCGCGTCATGCCCCAATGGACCACGACGACCGGGCTGAACGTCTTCGGCCCCGCGAACCGGTGGATCTGGGCGTTGATCAGGTCCAGGTCGGCCAGCAGCTTATCCACCGGGGCGTCCCGGTAAGGCCACGACGGCTCGTTGGCATAGGCGTGAAAGGCCAATCGCAGCCAATGGGCATTCGCCTCCCACTCGCTGCGGTAGGCCTCCGGAAACTGCGCCAGGTTCCAGTCATCGCCGGTGGTGTAGTAGAAGATGTTCAGCGTGAAGCGGGCCCCGTGCCGGCCGTGCAGGTCCTTGAGCATCTTCAGGTAAAAACAATCGAACAGCGACGCGTAGCCCTTCTGCGTGATGTCGCGCAGGAAGAAGCTGTTGTCGTCAATCACGAACCGGTAGCGCTTCTGCGAGTGGCGGTCCCAAACCAGGCGGACCTTCGCTTCCCGGCGATTGCTGCCTGAGCCGGCCGTGGCAACGACCTCCGTTTCCCGCTCGCGCAGCACCGCCGCGCCGCGAAACGTCTCGCCGTCGCGGCTGGCTGGCCGCCCCTGCACCAGCACCTTGGCGCCCTGCGGCGCGCGGCCGCGGATCTCCACTTCCAACCCGCCCGGCACCGCGCGGCCCAACCGGGCGTGCATCACCGCCCCGTCCATCGGCGCTAGAATCTGCACGCCACCAGCCTCAGCGCCCAGCGCGGGCCGCGCCGCCATCGCGCCCAACGCAGCACAGGCCGATGTGTGCAGGAAACTCCGACGGGAAATGTCCGTTAAATGGGCCATAGCATTCTTAAAGGGGTCCTCACTATTCACACAATCACAGCACCGGCATACAATACACAACTTCGCGGCACACTCAAGTCGCTACCACCCACGCGCAGCGCAAAGGGGTTCCTCCCGTCGAAACCGCTGCCCGCCCAGGCACCAGCCGCGTTCCACCCGCTTCAACGCGCCTCGCAAATCCTCCCCCCGCCGCCGCGCCACTTGGTCCCTCAGCATTACCCACATCTGTAGTCACCGTCGCAGGCCAATCCCGATGGGATCGCAGCCTTCAGCCCAGGGTTGCGAGGCACGAGCTACCCTGGGAAGACCACGTGAAATCAGCCTCAACCCCAACGGGGTTGCATCGGTGCTGCCCCCGAGTTAATACAACCCCGTTGGGGTTGACCGGTTATTCAACCATTCTAACCCAGGATCGTAAAGGGGTCAGCGGACTGGGCGCGGCGCTGCGTGCATTTTATCTTAGCAGTCTCAACCAGGCGCGCATGGTCGCTTCCGGAAAACCGCGAGTTC
>DAOPPX010000082.1:0-24110 GCA_035358715.1 Verrucomicrobiota bacterium | reverse complement strand
CGGAACACTTCCGAGCTTCGCTAGGGTAACAGTTACTTTTGAGGCGCGGCGAGGGGCGCCTGGCGCGAATCGGGGGCATAAGGCGAGAGCTGGCGCCGGCCCTGAACCGTAACGATGCGGAAGCAGAGCCGGCCAAACACGGAATACGCAAAAAGCGTAGTGAATATGGCCCTATGGAACTGTGCGGCGTCCTGACTGATGCGTGAGCTTGAGCACGGTTCTCGGTGGCGTTGGCCAGCCTTGGGGCCGACCACCGGAAGCGCCGGCGCGCTTCTTTGGCCGGCCGCATCACGCCACGCCTCGTCCGGCCAGAACCAAGACGAAGTTGCGCTGGATCTCCCAACGGAAGCTGAGGGGGCTATGACCTCGGCGGCGAAGCGGACCTGGCGCACCAGAGCCTGACGCAGACGACTGTAGCAAGGGAAGCGGCAGCGCACCAGATGAGGCGCCATGTCCACTGTGTTGCAGGGGGATTGGGCTCGAACGTGGCGAGGAACCCGAAGACGCAGAACGACAAAACTGACGCCAGGAGGAGAACCAGTCCGACTCTCAGCAGTAGTTTCATAACGGAATATAGCTCTGAAGCGGGGGAGGGAGGCATCGAAAAAATTGAGGCGGGCATTGACCAAACCGCAGCGGCCCCTTGGCTGGAAGGGATCGGCTATCAGCTATCGGCTATTGGCGCTTGGCGCTCGACGAATCACCCGGGAAGCGCTCACTACGTGCGGGCGCGCCTGATGCAATCTCTTGTCAGTCGTTTGGCGGCAGGGGTTAATCTCCTTTGCGGGCGACAGGCGCTCCTGTAGGGTGCTCGGATGAGTTCAATTCGCTTTGCGCGCCTTGTGCTGCCGGCCCTGCTTTGTGTGCTGGGCAGCGCCGGCCCCGCCCAAACGCTCAGCGACAGCAAGCTCAGCGCTCACTTCATCGGTTCCTACACCGCAGGATCGGCTGACATCGTTGCGGGGCGTCCGCGGGTGCTGAAAGTCCTGGCGCTGGACGGGGGTTTCCCTTCCGGCATGGTTGCGGCCATGCGCGACTACAAGAGCAAAACGCCGGGGGGCAAGCTGGTTGTGCGGGTCTATACGCCCAAGACCTACTCGCTGGTCAACGATGCGACGGCCAGCGCCGTGGACTTCTGGAACACGGTGTTGCAGCCGCCGCTCAACGGCCTGTCGGCCTCCGACCGCGCTTTGATAGACTATCTGGAAGGCCCGAACGAGGGCGATACCCCCGCTCTGGGCTATCCCAGCAGCCCGGCCGGCGCCGCCTCGCAGTGGTTCAACCAGTTCTGGACCAACCTGACACCGCTCATCGTGAGCGCGGGCTATAAGCCGTGTCTGGGCAGCATTGCAGTGGGCAACCCCAACAGCCTCTCGGACCTGGACCCGTTCGTGCCCGCGTTGCGCCAGGCCCAGGCGGCCGGCGGTGCCTGGAGCTATCACGCTTACACCATTCATTACAGCACCGACGTAGGGATCGAGACTTGGTATTCGCTGCGCTACCGGCAGTTCTATTCATACTTCGCCCAGCAGGGCTACAACGATCTGCTGAGCCTGCCCTTGATTCTGACCGAGGGAGGTGTGGATGAGAGCGGCTCCCCGGCCACGTCCGGCTGGCAGTATCGCGGCACGGCGGCCCAATATGAGCGCTGGCTGAACTGGTTTGACCGCCAGATCGGCCAGGACTCCTGCGTGTTGGGCTGCACCCTTTTTCAGAACGGCGACCCTGCCGGCTGGTCCTCGTTTGACCTTGAGCCCATCGCGGCCTGGTTTCGGACCTACCTGAGCGGACCGGTCACGTGGCCGACGCCGCCTGCTGGAGTGACCGCCACACCTTCCGGCGGCTCGGTCGTCGTTGCCTGGACCAATGCGCCGCTGACGCCAGCCACCTACGCCGTCAAGCGTGCCACCCACAGCGGCGGTCCTTACACGCTGCTGGGCCAGGGCATCACCGAAGGCATGCCGGTGACCACTTTCACCGATACCGCCCCGGTTAACGGCGCTACCAACTTTTATGTCGTCACCGCCGTCAATGCCGTCGCGGAGAGCGACAACTCGGGCGAGGTCGCGGTTCGCGTTGGCTTGTGGACGACGGCGCCCACAGCGCCAGCGGGTCTCACGGCCACTGCCGGCTCGGGGCACATCGCGCTGAGCTGGAACTCGCCCGCCAACGCCTCCAGCTACAGGATCAAGCGCGCCACCACCAGCAACGGCACCTATAGCGTCATCGCCAGCAACGTTCTCTCCTCGCCGTTCCGGGACACCTCCGGCGGCGCCGGCATCCCCTATTACTACTATGTATCAGCGGTGAATAACGCGGGAGAGAGCCCCAACTCCAACCAGGCCAGCGCCACTCCTGCCAATGCCTTGCCCGATGTGGTCGTCACGGCCATCACGTGGAGCCCTGCTCCCATCTATCCCGGCAGCCGCGTTTACTTCACGGCAACCGTCAGGAACCAGGGCACGGCTTCCGCCCCCGGCAACGGCACCGGCATCGGCATCGGGTTCAGCGTGGACGGCGGTGGCGGCTTTTGGGCCGGCGCCCTTCCGGGGCCGCTGGCCCCGGGCGCCTCGATGAGCCTCACGGCCAACGGCGGCGTCAGCGTCCCTTACTGGACCGCCACGCCCGGCGCCCATGCCGTTACCGCCAACGTGGATGACATCAACCGCTTTCCGGAAGGCGACGAGGACAACAATCTCTTCACCGCGCCCTTCTTCACTTCCGTGTCGAACTACTCCTTCAACTGCGGCGGGCCATCGCTGGGCAGATTCAGTTCCGACGCCGCCTACACGGCGTCTCTGAGCATTCGTTCTGTTACCAACGCCATTGACCTAAGCGCGGCCACCAATCCCGCTCCTCAGGGGCTGTATCAAAGCGAGCGATGGCGCAGCTTCGCGTGCATCCTGCCTGGACTGCTGTCCAACAAGCTTTACAAGACCCGGCTGCACTTCGCCGAGACCTCGACCAACGTCGGAGCCCCCGGCGAGCGGCAGTTTCACGTCGCGCTCAACGGCGTCCAGGTGCTGACCAACTTCGACATCCTCGCCGCCGCCGGCGCGAAGTTCCGCGCCACCACCCGCCAGTACAACGTCACGACGACGAGCGCCGGGCAGATCACCTTGCAGTTCTTGAAAGGCGCCGCCTTCGAGCCGGCGTGCAGCGGTTTCGAGATATTCCCCTACACCAATACCGCCCCGAGCCTCGCCGCCATCGCTGCCAGGACCGTCAATGCCGGCACCACGCTCACCTTCACCAATACGGCCTCGGACGCCGATATCCCGCGCGATACCCTGACCTTCAGCCTGGTCGCGGGCCCTGCGGGCGCGGGCGTGAGCGCGGACGGCGTGTTCACCTGGCCCGCTCCGGAGGTTTCCGCGCCCCAAACCAACTTTGCCACCGTGCGGGTTACCGACAGCGGCACGCCGGCCCTGAACGATAGCAAGAGCTTCTCCATCGTGACCATCCCGCCGCCCCGAATCTCCTCCTGCGCGTTCACCAACAGCATCTTTGGTCTGACCTGGAGCGCCTATCCGGGCAGGACCTACCGCGTGGTTTACAAGGACGACCTTGCGGCCCCGGATTGGACGCCGCTCGGCTCCGACGCGGCAGCCGCCGGCTACGTGCTCTCGGCCAGCGACACCAACTCCGGATCGGGCCAGCGCTTCTACCGGGTGATACAGGTGAACTGAACGGGATACTGCAGACCCGCACCAGGCCTGGAGCAAGACCGGTTGGCCAGGTCTTCAAAGACCTGGAAGCGCCAGGCCTCGGCTTCGGCGCCATAGCCGGCATCGCGAAAAGGGTTGTCTGAAGACAGGCGGTGCGGTTACTTGATCCGGTGATGATGCGCAGGCAGACCTGGATCGAGGTGAACCCATGAAGTGGGGGATATCGTGGGTGATTGCGGCCCTGCTGCTGGTCCGGGTGGCGGACGTGCTGGCCGGCGCGCCGGATGGGTTTCTGCACAACGGCGTCACCGCCCACCGCGGCAACTCGGGCGAGTTTCCGGAGAATACCATCCCGGCTTTCCGGAGCGGCATTCAGCTGGGCGCGGATTGGATTGAATTGGATTTGCACCGCACACGGGACGGTCAACTGGCGGTCAGCCATGACGAAACCACCGGGCGGGTCGGCGACCAGAACCTGGTCGTGTCCGAATCCAGTTACGAAGAGCTGCGGGCGGTAGATGTGGCGGCCAGTTTCCGGCGTGAGCGCGGCAAGACCCTCGGCGAATGCCCAAAGCACACCATTCCGTTGCTCGAGGAGGTGCTGCGGCTGGTCATGACTCAGAACCGAACCCGGCTTTCGATTCAGCCCAAGATGGACTGCGTGGCCGAGGCGGTGAAGCTGGTGCGGCGGTTGGGCGCTGAGAATTGGGTCGGCTTCAATGACGGCAACCTTGACTATATGGCCGAGGCGAAGAAGTTGCTGCCAGCCGCCCCGGTGTTCTACGACCGGCGCCAAACGAACCTGGTTGAGGATATCCGCCTTGCCCGACAGCATGGATTCCAGGCGCTGGTGCTGCACCACAGTCTGGTCAACGAAGAGCGGGTCCGGCTGATTCACACGGCGGGACTGACGGCAGGCGTTTGGACGGTGAACGATGAGGTCGAAATGAAACACCTGCTGAACCTTGGGGTTGACCGCGTTTACACCGACTATCCGGGGCGGTTGCTGGCCCTCAAGCGGCAGCGCGCCCGCTACCAGCCGGCATCGTGCGAGGGAACCTATGCCGGACACCTCCAGGGCATTTGCCTGGACGGCAAAGGCGCCATCTACTGGTCATTCACCGACGCACTCGTGAAGACGGATGCGGTCGGGAAGGTGTTGAACAAGACGGCAGTGGCCAGCCACCACGGCGACCTTTGTTACCACGACGGCAAACTGTACGTGGCGGTCAACCTCGGCAAGTTCAACGAGCCGCCGGGAAAAGCGGATTCGTGGGTTTATGTGTATGCCGCCGCCAACCTCAGCGAACTGGCCCGCCACCCGGTGCCCGAGGCGGTGCATGGCGCGGGCGGCATTGGCTGTCACGCCGGCCGCTTCATGGTCGTGGGCGGCCTGCCACCCGGCACCGACGAAAACTACGTTCACGAATATGGCCCGGACTTCCGTTTCATTCGGACGCACGTCATCCAGAGCGGTTACACACTCATGGGCATCCAGACGGCGGAATTCATCAACGGCTGCTGGTGGTTCGGCTGCTACGGGAATCCCAGGATTCTGCTTAAGACGGACGAATCGTTCCGCCTCGTTGGACGTTATGAGGTTGACTGTGCTTTGGGGCTCGCCGGTCTGCCGAACGGCGGGTTCCTGATCGGCCGGGGGGCAAACGATGGCCGGAAGACCTATGTCGGGCGCGTGGTCCTCGCGCGCGCCGACGAGGCCAAAGGGCTGGTGGTAGAGGGCGCTGAGCAGTCCGCGGGCAGGTGATAATGGAATAGCCCACGCCGGGTTATTCTGAGGTTGCGCAACCGCCAGACACGGTTTCAGTCCGACGATCTCACGCGACTGGATACCCTACTCCGAACGCCCAAGCCCGTGCGGACTCGATTACTCTCCGCCCAGCGTCGGCTTCTGGATCAACCTCCTTGTTAGCCTTGCCTTGCTGCGGCTTCGACCTGCCGCGCCAGCAGCCAGAGCAGGTCGGACAGCCGATTGAGATAGACCGTGATCTCGGGATTGTGAACCGGCCCGGCCTCCTGCACCGCGCAGGCCCGACGCTCAGCCCTCCGACAGACGGTACGCGCGAAGTCCAGCGCTGCTGAACTGGTGGTTGCGCCTGGCAATGCCCAGCCTTTGCACGCGCCCGTCGCGGTCTCGATTTCTCCGATCCATTGCTCCAGTGCAGCGGTCATGGCGGAGGTCACCAGCGAATGTCTGTTCTGCGCATATCGCGGCAAGTCCTCCGTTGCGGTGGCCAATTCGCCCATCAGCACCACCAGGTCCTTCTGGATCAGCACCAGCTTGTCCCGCAACGGGCCAGTCTCGGCCGCCGCCCGGGCCAAACCGAGGGCGGCATTCAACTCGTCCACCGTGCCGCAGGCCTCCACGCGCACGTGGCATTTGGACACCGGGCGGTTATACATCAAGACCGTCTGTCCCCGGTCTCCGCGCTTGGTAACGATGCTCATGGGATTGGTTACATGGTTAGATAATCTGAGGACACGATGGGCGCAATGACTCCGTTCCAGCCCTTTCAGGCCCCTCGTTCCACTGTCTTCTTGCAGGCGAGCACGCCCTCGACAATCGCGCGCGCCACTTCTCGCCGATAGGCGGCGGTAAAGATCTTGCGCCCTTCCGCCGGGTGCGACATGAAGCCCGCCTCGATCAGCACAGCCGGCATCGCGGCATCCCGCAGCACGGCAAAGCGTGCCCGGCGCACCCCGCGGTCCTGGACCGCAAGGGTGCGCGTCAGGGACTTCTGCACCTGGTAGGCCAGGAACAGGTTCAGGTCGTTGTACCGGTTGCCGGTGAAGGAGCCGGTGTCTGCTCCCTCCCCGCGGGCGTTGGTCGAGGCGACGCCTGCCGGTGTGAGGCAGAAAACCTCCGCGCCTTGCACGGTGCTGCGGTCGTTCCCGGCAGCATTGAAGTGCAGGCTGAGGAACAGGTTCGCCTTATGGCGATTCGCCACCGCCGGTCGGCTCGGCGGTTCGAGGTAGGAGTCGCCGCTGCGTGTCAGCACGACCTTCAAGCCTGCCCGCGCGAGCTGCTTCTTGACTTCCTGCGCCAGCAACAGGGTAAAGCGTTTCTCCTGGTTCGCGCCGACCTGGTTGCCGGGGTCTCTGCCGCCATGACCGGGATCGAGGCAGACGGTCTTGATGCGAGCGCCCGGCGGGCTGCGCGGCGGCGAGAACAGCGGCCGCAGTGTCAGGTCCGCGTCAACCCGCGACAGCCAGATGACCCCTTTCTGCGCAACGACCGGGAAGAAGAGCCAGACCTGGACCGCGTTGAACTGGGCCTGTCGCGAGTCTATCGCCACGACCAGCCTCGACGCGGGGTTGTTGAGTTCGAGCGTTTCATCCGGCTTGAGCCACCGGACTTTCAGGCCGCGGCCTTTGGCCCAATCAGCAAGGCGCACGTATTCCTGGCCGGGGACCTTTCCCAGTCCAGCGGCGCGCGCAGGGGCTTGCGCCGCTGGCGCGCCCGTCCAGGCAAGCGCCAGCAACAGGCAGGACATGATGGCCGTCTTCATGGCAGCGAACTCTGCATGGCGGGCCTTTGCGGTGCAAGGCTCATTGGTGCGGCACCGCCTGGCCGCCGAACCGGCCCGCTGCTATCACTTGTGCCGCCTCGCGGCCAGCAGCATCAGGCCCAGCAGCAACAGCATGCCACCGGAGGGCTCGGGCACGATGGGCACGGACTCCGGCGACGCGGGCTGGAGGCCGGCGCGCTCATACTGTGCCGTCGTTTCCAGGACGACCGCGCCGCTGACTGGCGTGACAAGTTGATAGCGGGCCGCCAACTGAGTCGCCTCGGACAAATGGCGAGCAGCGCAGAGACGCTCAACTTCCTCTGCGGCCCAAAGGCGCGCCAGGTGCGTCGAAGTCTCGGTTCCCAAGGTCTGGGTGTCCTTGAAGTCTGGTCCAATTCGCTCGCGCACACACTCCACAGTGCCTGTCCGGTTGCTCCATCCGCTGAAGAGCCGGGTGAGATCGTCGCCCAGGCTTCCATACCGAATGATCGAGCGGACCGGCTTGAGACCATCCAGCATCTCCAGTATCCGGTTGGGGCCCGGCTGGGTTTGCGCATCCAGCAGCAGAGGCGGGTTGGGGCTGCGCTCGAAGCGCTGGCGCAGTTCGCCAGCGGAATCCAGCAGCATCGGTTGCGGACCGTGCACCCAGAGAATCACGCCCGCTTTGGTTTGAGCCGCCAACTCCCATGCGCGGATAAGGGCGGGGACATTGTCCTGGCCGCCGGCAGTGCGGAACTTCCACTGGGCGGCTTTCCCGGCAAGTTCCGGCGTAACTCTCTGGACTGGCAGCGCTTCTTCATATCCATCGCGCGCCAGCAGCAACGCGAACTCAATGTCCGCCGGAAGCGCGGACAGCGCAGCCTGGATTGCCGGCAAGCAAGCCTCCATTCCTTTGGTCATGTCCAGCACCAGAATGACCCGGTCAGAGATTGTCGGCGGCCTGGCCACGATTGTCTGGCGGATGATCTGGTTTTCGGGCTCATGAGTTGTCCTTGTCCAGGTGGAAGCGATCTCCGCCGGGCGGCGGGCGCAAACGCTGTTGATTGGGGCGAAGAGATCGCCGTCGCGGAGTTGGCCGCGCAGGGCGTAAACGCCGGGCTTGGCCTGGTCGGCCGTTAGCTTGCCCCCGGCAGTTTCAAGCGGCTGGCTGGATTCGACCCAGAGCGAGTGGTGGAGTTGGTCGCCGATGGTGAAGTTGCGTTCTGCGAAGCACGGCCAGCGGAGGCAGCCGGCGTCCGGGGCTGTTAGTGACAGAGGCGCGGTGATCCCCAGGCGCAGCTTCATTCGGCCGCCATCAGGCGAGACCGGAAAACACTGTACCAAGACGCGGTCGGGGCCGCATGTGGTCACCAAGACCGGATCACGCTGTTTCTGGACCACCTCTTTGTAGGCCGTTTTGACCTGGCTGCGGCCACCAAAGGCCGCGTCGCGCTCCTCGCCGTCAATCCACAGCGTGAGGCGGGAAACGACGGCGCCCGGCGGCAGGAGGATCTGCGCCCGGGCCTCGCGCTGGAGGCGGGAGTCGTTCTTGAACTCGAGGGTCCATTCGAGGTAGGCCAGCGCCGCGTCGGGATAGATGATGCCATCCTGGCGCGAGCTCGCCAGGGAGAGCCCGCGGACACGGCCGGCGACCGCATCGCCTGCTTGATCGTCATCCCAGGTGAATTCCTCCTCCATCAAGTTCCAGCGAACGCGTCCGGCGTAGAGTTTGGGTGGGGCAATGGAGTTGAAGGCGCAGCCGTTCACGCGGTAGTAAATCATGCGGGCAGTTTCGGGGTTGACGCGTTTTCCCCACGAGTACAACCCGCCGCTGCGCCCGGCGCGGCCGTAACAGGCGCGCAGCAGTTCCTCGTTCTGGCCCCAGTCGCGCAGCCAGCGAATTCCGCGCGTGCTTTCAGTGCTCGAATCCGAGGCCGCCATCTGGAGTCCGACCTTGGTAATGATCATCGGCAACGCAAGCACTCCCAGGACCACCACGGCCAGCGCCAGGCCGCGCCACAGGCCGGGCAGGGGCGTTGCTTCACCGCCGATGCCGCGTAAGCGGTTCCGCAGGATCAGCGCACAGATCAGGGAGGCCAGCGGCGCAAGCGGCACGAAGCCAAACCCAAGAAACAGAATGCCAATGACCGCAAAAGGAGTGGCCGGCAGGAACAGCAGAGCGTAAACCAGGGCCACCCCGATGGTGAAGCCGCTTGCCCAGCCGAGCGCGGTCCGCCAGCGGCGCTCGCCACGGCAAACGGCCACCCAGACCGCCAGGTTGACCAGCGGCACCAGGGCGACCAGCGCCGCGTGCGCCAGGGTCGGAATCGGGTCAAACAGGACACCGGCGCACGCGCCGGTAAGAAACTCGAACACCACCGTCCCGAGCGGCAGCAGGACGCCGAAGATCAGCAAAACGCCCGCGCCCACTTTCCAAAGCAAGCCGCCTTTGGGCCGGTTTGCGGGCGGCGGCGGAGCAGGGGACTCATTGCCTGGCAAGGCGATTGCCTCCGGCGTTCCGATCCGGGCCAGAATCTGCGCCAGGTCCTGCTCCGTGACGACCGTCAGCTTCCGGGCAGCGGCTTCCTCTTCGACATGGCGTCGCAAGTCCTCCACTACTTCATTCGCATCCGCGCCGGAACCGGCGAGCGACTTGCCCATCTGCGCCAGATACTGCTCCAGCTTCGCCTTGGCGGTCTCGGTCCATTGGCTCATGGGATGTTCCTTTCTTGCAGCTTGCGCGTGCCCTGGTTCAGCTCCTCAAGATAGTCGTTCATCGCTCTCATCACTTTGCGGCCTTCTTTGGTCAGGGTGTAGTATTTTCGGGCGGGGCCCTCGGATGATTCCTCCAGGCGCGCCTCGACATAGCCTTGCACGCGCAGGCGCGACAGCAAGGGATACAAGGTCCCCTCAGTGACGGCCAGGCCGGGGATAGCGACCAGCGTCTTGACCAACTCGTAGCCGTAGCGCTCTTTCCCGGCCAGGGCGTTCAGGATGCAAAGCTCCAGCACCCCCTTGCGCACCTGCACCGTCCAGTTGTCGAAGAAGTCGTTCACTATGGCATTGGCGGCTGGGCCGGCGGAGCTGCCTTGAGGCAGTCCGCCCAGTGCGTGATGAAGAACTTCTTTTCGGTCGGGAGCAGTGTGTCAGCCTTGCCCACGAGCGGTCGCAGTGCGGTGGTCATCTGCAGCGTGACGAGGACGAAGAGGATAATCCAGGTGCAAAGCCCCGCCCGCGACCGTGCTTGCGAATGGGAGAACCCGGCGTGGACAAAGCGCAGGCCAAAGCTGGTTGAGATCAGCCAGAACAGCAGATGCAGGGCGCCCATCCAGGCGGCCGATTGGGTTGACTGCGAGAACAGCCAGGCGACTGGTGCGAAGCCGACCAGCAGGATGCCCATCAGCATCAGCAAACCCGCCAGCAGCCCGCACATCTCCGCCAAGCGCGCCTGCGAACCGCTCAGGCAGGTGAAGATGTAAAGGCTCGGCAGGCATATCAGCGCGGAGATCATCAGCCCGGCGGCAATCTTCACCGGTGCCGCCCAAACCTGCGGGCCCATCGAGAAGGTCCCGACCACCACTCCATAGACGAGACTGCAGACAACCGCAACAAACAGCATCCCGCCGAGGAGCGGGCCGGAGCCCGGTTGTCTCAATTGGAAGATCAGCCGCCGCGGCTGCCGCAAAATGGCTTCGACCGCGCCAATGGGAGACCTGATTGGCTCACGTTCGCCGGGATTCTCCCCGAGCGGCGCGGGCCCCGGCACAATCAGGCTCGGCGGGATTTGCGGCGGGATAGGTGGGGAGGATGGATTCGTGGTGTTCATATTGCTCCTTGATGTGCGTGCTTTGTGGTGGGTGATTATGGTTGGTCGGCATTGGCCAGGCGGAGGAGGCCCTGGAAAACCGTCTCGTAGAAATTGCCTTGGAAGGCCGTTGGCCGCAGGAATTCCACCGGCAAGCCGGGCGAGCCGATGAACGGGCGCAGAATCCACGTGAGCTGGCTGCCCAAGAAAAGGTTGCCCGCCAGCCAGACCAGCAGAACCCGGCGCGCGCCCGCGGCGTTGCCGCTCAATTCGCGCAGTAGCTGGACCAGGCGCAGGTTTCCGGCTACGCCGGCAAACGCGATGACAACGACATGGCTGAGTTGAATGAAGGTGTAGGTTCCAGCCGATTGCGCCGGGTCGGGCGTCATCGGCGGCGCATTCCAGACCATGAATGCGATCAGCGGGCTGAAGGCGCCCAGAATCGCGGAAACGATGGTGAAGCTGATTAGAATGGCCAGGAACGACTGGCGCAGGCTGATGTTGAGCCCCAACAGGGGCGCCAGCATGGCGTTGAGCAACGTGTTGCCAAGGGTCGTCAACAAAATGATGAGCGGGAACTTGATGGCCACAAACAGCGCCGCCAGCGGAGCGCGCCAGCAGCCCATCGCCGCGCCATAAAGCCCCGCCCCCACGCAGATCACCCCCGCGCAGAACGCCATCCGGCCGAGTTGCCAGCCCTCGCTCCAGGCGCGCAGGTGCGACAACTCACCCCGCAGGAAGGCGCCCACCGTGCCCAGATCCGGGCCCGAAAGCCGTGTTTGCATGACCGCTCTGCTCACTACTATGCATTACATAATACTTGGCGGCACAAAGATCAAGCCTCTTCCTGCAACTATTTTTCCCCCCTCTGCGGGGGTCCCAGCCTGCCGGTTGCGGCTATTTCACGAGGAGCGGGAGGCTGTGGCTGTGGCTGTTGAACTCGGGAGCGTACATGCACTGGATTTGGGCCACGCCGGTCTGGTATTGGCCGCGGAGCTGGACGCGGGTCGAATACTCGAACACGTAGGTGCCCTTGGGGAGGTAATCAATGAAAAAGTGGCTGGCCACGTCGCGCGTGCTCTCGTAGTAGGCCAAGCCATCCTGATACTTGTAGCGGGAGAGCACATTCACCGGCTCAGTGCCGCTGCCGCGCTGGTCCTTGAGGTGCACATACTCCATGTCGCGGTCCACGCGCAGTTCGATCCGGACAACCAGTTCGTCGCCGACCTTGACCGGGCCCTTGACCGGCTCCAGCACGGGGCCTTTGGCGGTGTTGACCTTGGTGTAGAGGGACTTGTTCAGTTTGAGCGGCGTTCCGGTGTAAGGCGTAACCTTGCTCATGTCTTCCAGGTATTGCCAGTTCACACTGCCCCAGGCGACGCCTTGGTCAACCTTCTTCACCGTGATGTCGCCCAGCTTGGGTTTGATGTCGGCGGGGGCAAAGCGGTATTCGTAGAAGCCCGTGCCGGGCTCGACCCCCTGGGAGGGCGAGGCTCCTGACGAGCCCTTGCTCTTATCAGGGCTCGCGGGGACGCTCGGCCTCCCGGGATTCGGAGTCACGTCCACGCCACCGAGTTTCACCTGCACCAGGGCTTCGCTGGACAGGATGTCCTTGCCGCGGAGCAGGAGGGCATACACAGCGTCAGCGGTGGCCTTGGTGGTCTTCCAGTCCTGAGTCTGCTTCTGCTTGAGCAGCCACACGCGGCAATCCTCGACCGCCGCCAGGTCGCCCATCACCTCGTCGAACGCCTCGATCATGAGTGCCTGGGTCTCGATGGGCGCCCGGTACCACCACCAGCTTAGCTCGGTGTCGCGCCAGAACGTGCCCATCTCCTCGCTGGAGACGCTGCGCTCCTTGAGGGACTTCATGATGTCGCGGGGAGTTGAATCGTTAACTGAGTTAAAGGAGTTAAAGCGGTGGAGGGCGATGGCCAAATGGCCCTGGGTCTGGCGGCAATCGGTCTTGAGCCAGTGCTTGCGGGCTTGCTGGAGGAAGAAGTCAATCGCGGTCTTGTGCTCCGGCGCGATCTTCAGGTCTTTGAGGAAGAAACTGCGCCCGTAAAGATAGAGCGCGTCGGTGGAGCTGGGGACGTACTTCTCCGGCTCGGGCCGCTCCTGGATGCGCTCGTAGTGCTCGGTGATCCACGCGTCGAGCCGCAGGAGCGAGCGGGTGGCGGGGGAGACGTCAATGTCAGCGCCCAGCCGCCGCAGCCGGCCAAAGCCGGTGGTGATGTAAAGGGTGATGTAATCGTTGCCCCGCCCGCCGGGGAACCACGGCCAGGAACCATCGTCCAGTTGCTGCTCGGTGAGCTTGCGCAGTGTGGCGTCCGTTTCGTAGTTGAGGCGGTTGTCGTCAAAGAGGATGCCGACGTTCCGGCGCGCCTGGCTCTCGTTGTCAGCCTCCCGCAGCCAGGGGGTTTCCTCGATCATCACCGCCTTGAGGTCCTGGTTCTTCTGCAGCGGACTTTCGAGGGCGGGGGTGTTCTTCCATTGGTCGAGGATGCGCCGAATCCTGGGATCGGAGTTGGCGATGGTGCGGGCGAGGGCGTTGGCGTAGAGACGGTTAAAGGTCTGCTCCGTGCACTCGTAGGGATATTCCATGAGGTACGGCAAGGCCAGCACCGCATACCAGGCCGGGTTGGACACCATCTGCACCACCAGACTTTGGTTCTGGAGAGTCTTCGATCCCCCCGACTTGAGCAGTTTGGGGAACTCGAACCTGTTCGTGGCCGGCCCGCGGATCGGCAGGGGCAGGGACTCGGTGACCAGGATGCGGCGAGAAAGCACCGGCAGGTAGCCTTCTTCGCCGTCGGAGACGTTGGCCGCCGCGCCGACAGCTTTGTAAGTCAGGAACCCGCAGCCGTCGGGCACATGGATGCGCCAGGCGCAGGTGCGCGATTCCCTGGCCGGGACGTCGAAGTCCTGCTCGGGCCGGGTGTTGCCAAGCAGTTTGTCCGCCGGCTGATTATTGAGTGCTTGGTTGAAGGTAAGTTGCACTTTGCCACGCAGCGGCTTGTCGGTCTGGTTGGATACCTTGACAGTGAACTCGACCGTGTCGTCCTCGCGCAAGAAGCGCGGCGGGTTGGGCTGCACCATGAGGTCTTTGGCCGTGACGGCATGGTCTTCGAGCAAGCCGCTGCGCACCGATTGGTCGTGCGCAAAGCCCAGGAACCGCCAGCGGGTCAGCGCCTCGGGCATGGTGAAGGTCATCCGCACCACACCATTGGAATCCGAGGTCAACTGCGGGAAGAAGAATGCCGTCTCGTTGAGGTTCTTGCGGGCGGCGATCTGGCTGAGGTCGGGTTTCGACGTCGGGGATGCCTTGGGTTCTTTGCCCGCGCCGGACGCGCCACCGACAGCGGCATTATCGTAATCCAACATGTCCTCGCTTGCCAAAGGCCCGGCCCCCTTCGACGCAGGAGCAAAGGCCATTTCCATGACCGCGGCGGCTTCACCTCTCACAAGGGCATTACGTGCCATACCCCTGCTATGTTGCCTGCCAAAGTAATCGAAGCGCCAGAGATTGGCAGTCAGGTCCGGCGGGAAAGAGCGGTAGGTAATCCGGACAGTCTCGTATGGCCTATTCCACTGTCCAAGCGCGCGCTGAAAGGTCATGGACAGGTTGGCGAACTGCGACTGCACGAACGAGGTCTCCTCACGGAACACCGAGAACCGGTTTGGCCAGTCGAGGGGGGCAAAGGCATCGAGGGACTCGTCATAGAGCGCCGCGACCAGTTCTGCGGCCACCCGCTCCGGAGTGTTGGAGGGGTGGAGTGACGCAGTATTGGTCCTTCCACCGCTCGATTTCTCCATTACTCCATCACTCCGTTTGCTCAGCTTCAGCGTCCAGGTCTCCTTTTGCCCCGGCTGCAGCTTTGACACGAAATGCTCCCATTTCAGGTCGAGGTCTTTGTTCTTCCACGGCACACTGATCTTGCGCGACTCCAGGCAGGCGCGGTTTTCGCGGACGAAAGTGACGTGGACGAAGCAGCCGCCGCGCATGGCCTCGGTGACGGCCAGCTTGATCTGGTGCTGGGTAGCGCCGGGCTTGGTCCAATAGCGCTGGATCATCTTCTGGCGGTGCTCGATCTCGATGAATGCGCGCCCCGTTTCGTAACCCGTCCCCCACAGGGCGATGAACTCCTGACCGGGCTGGACCTCCCAGTCTGGCGCGGCCAGCAGTTGCGGAATGCGAATGGCCAGCTTCGCCGCCTCGGGCTGGAGAACCTGTAAAGGCAGCTTGCCGGTGACCTTCTTGCCGAACCGGTCCTGCGTTTCGAGCACCGCTCGATAGGCGCCTGCGGGCAGCTTGAAGGCCAGCTTCGCCACGCCGTTGGTGTCGGTGGTGAAGCCCTTCTCCGCCACCACTTCGCCGAGCGGCCAATTGTTCGGGTTGGACAGGTCCTTCCCCGGTTCGCCTTCGCCAGCTTCCCCGCCATACCGCCACGGCTGGGATCCGGCCAGCGGCGGCCGCTGGACCTTCGCCGGCGCCTGCAACGCATATACCTTCACGTTGCCTTCAGCCACCTGCGGCTCGCCGTCCAGGGTTTTGGTCTCCAGCTTCAGCTCGACGGACTTGTTGTCCGTCTGCCAGTCCTCGGCGCTCATTTTGGCTTCGAGGGCGGTGTAACCGATGCGGATGCCGCGGTCGGCGGAGCGCGTCTCACCCGCGCTGTCGGTCACATCAGCGTTGATCTCGAACACGAATGTAGGCTCATCCTTCTCCGGCACCTTCGGGTCCGCCTTGGCGATGAACTCGATGTTGAATGAGCCGTCGGTGGCGGTCTGCGCGGTGCCGTGGGCGATCTCCTGGCTTTCGCTGAGAGGCATGCCGCCGCGCCACCAACCCCACCACCACGGCATCCGCACCTCGCGCACGACCCGATACTTGACCGCCGCACCATCCACGGCGGCGCCGGTGTAGTTCATGGCGTGGCCGGTGAGGCTGACCTTCTCGTTGAGCTTGGCCGCCGTCTTCGGGGCGTCCAGCGTCACTTCGAACTTCGGTCGCTTGTATTCTTCAACCAGGAAATGGGCATCGCCCCGCGCGCGCCCTTCGACCTGGAGGTGCATTCTGCCCATCAGCCGGTCGCGCGGAGCTGTGAAGCTGCCGGAGAAGGAGCCGTAGTCGTTGGCGCGGTGGTTCTGGCGCGCGACCTCCTTGCCGTTAACGTCCTTGAACACCACCGTCAACTGCTCGCCCTTGAGCACCTCGTAGTTGTCCTTGGCCTGGTCCACCCAGATGCAGATGCCTTTGTATTGGATGGTCTGGCCGGGCCGGTAGATGGCGCGGTCGGTGAAGAAGACGGTTAGCGCGTCCGGGCGCGGCGGTTGTTCTCCTCGCCAGTTGTAGCTGTGGATATCACTCACGGTTGCCACATCCTGGCCGTTGTGGTGGGCCCGTAGGAGGTAGCCGTGGTTGTCCGTGGGCTTCAAGGAGAAGAAACCGTCCTCATCCGTGTGGAGTGTGGGGTCGGCAATCCGATCGCCCTGGTTGTTGAGGTGCCACACCGACACCTCGGCGCCGGCCACCGGCTCCCCTGAGTTGGCCTGGAGGACGAAGCCTTCGATCCTGCCGTCGCGTGTGCGCGTCACCAGTGCCAGGCGGCTTACCCAGATACCCGTCATCGAGACGACGTTGTCCGTCTCGGCGAACTTCGGGTCGTGGCTGGCGGCGATGAAATAGTAGCCCGGCTTGAGGGTGCCAGGCGCGGGCGTCTGGAAGGTGCTTTCCCTGTAATCAGTGGTGGGCGGCAGCTTCGCGGCCCATTCCAACGCGGGTGTGCGCGCCAGGATTTCCCGCCGCTCCTTCTCGTTCAGGTTCTCAGGCCGGTTACGGCGCTTCTCCAGGAACAACTCCCAGTCCACCGGGATGGCGCGGAAATAGACCGCCTCGACATTGCGGTAGCGGACGGTGATGTCCGGCCACGGGGCGTTCCATACCCGCTCGGTCGTTATGCTGGCCGACTTGGCCTCGATCTCGGCGACGAGGTTGCGGCAGAGCCTGCCGCCGGGCGCTTCCGGGAAGGTCTGCACCCCGCGCCGCGCAAGTTTGTGGGCCGCCGCGAGCTCGCCTTGGCGCTGGAGCAGCCGAGCCTCGCGCTCCAGGGCCAGGGCGGCGATGTCGAAGTCGGCGTAGGTGCGGATGAAGTTCTCCAGCGCGGCCTGGTAGCGGGCGTCCTTGTCTTCCCCGAAGGCGGCGTTCCAGCCCCAGGTGAGGCGTTCGAGATCGGCGTGGGCAAAAGCCATGCGCGGGGCGGAGTCTTCGATGTGGAGGCGGAGCAGGTCCTGGTAGAGGCGGATGGCCCGGAGCTTTGGCGGCACGGCATCGGAGTTTCCGGGCCGCCAGGCGAGGAACTTCTCCGCGGTGTCGAAGATGGGGCTGTCTGCGGATAACTCGAAGACGTCTTCGGGCAGGGCTGCGGCTTGCTCGCCGGAGGTGTAGAAGACGAGTGCCTCATGGGCGATGAAGTCGTAGAGAGTGGGGCGGTAGCTGTCGGGCGTGGTGCCTTTAGGCAGCAGGTCGTCCCAGGCACTGATGGGTGTGGCCTTGAGAGTCTTCTCCGCCGCCAGGGCCTTTTGGAACTTCTGGTCAATCTCCGCGAAAAGGCGCGGCAGATCCCACGAGGTGAAGTCCTTGCCCGGTTGGGCGGCGGTGGCGGTGCGCTGCATGAAGCGCCACTTGTTCTGCTGGAAGTAATGCCAATACCATTCGGCCAGCAGAGTGTCCATCAGCGGCAGCATCGCCTTGGGCGCCTTGGCGATCTCCGCCTCCAAGCGGATGATCTTCTCCTCGGGCTTGTTACCCTGGATATTGCCCTCCAGCGCGAGCTTCTGACCGATGGCCTTTACGGCCTCGGCGTAGGCCTTGTCCTTGAGCGCGCCCTGGATGATGGGTTCAAGGTTGGTGATCGCGGTCTTAGGCAGGCCCTTCTTCATGGCCTCCTCGACCTGTTTCCATTGGGCGTCGCGCGAGCCGGCTGAGAGGGGCAAGGTCATGAGAAACAGTAGGGCTGTCGCACTGGCGAGGCGGGACAATGGAGACCAGAGAATGGCGCCCCGGCGCGCGCGCGGAGTTTGACCGAGTCCGACGGCCGGACGGAAAAGGAGTCTATACATAAGGCTTCAGTTGTTTTCACCCGTCAGCTTACGTTGCCTGCAAATTTAACCAGAGATTCGTTTCCATTAGACGGCACACAATCATCTTTGCTCCTCGAAAATCGCGACTCTCACACGATCCGCTCAGACCGAAATAACTCACCCTTGCTTCGCATGACATACCCGGCATCAGGATGGGGCGGCGCCGCAAATTGGTCGAGATCGAATTGTGCCAGATTCCTGGGTTGGCAAGAAGCTACCATGACCGTAGTGGCAGGCTGATACCACCGTTGCTCCTTCGTCCCTCCTCCGTTCCACCTCCCACCGCCCGGTCGGAGGTGGAACGGAGGTGGGACGGAGGAGCAACGGAGGATGGACGGAGGAACGAGCGGGGGACCACCCCCCAAGGAGGGGGTATGACGAGGGGAGGATTGGACTCGCGTCGTTTCCAACGGGTCGGGAGGCATGCGCCTTAATTGCGTCCGTGCTGGATCGGGCGGGCATCTCGATTCCTGGCAGGTCCCGATAGGAGGCGGCGTCCTGCTCCGAAGAGGAAAACCGGTTGGAACATTACCGCGTCCCACGCATCCTAATTCTCAGCAGAATGCAAACCTCCGGTGCCGGCGCGAAAGGCGATATTCATGCGCTCCGGGTTTCCGGGTATGGGTTGGGAGCAGTTCCAATGGCAGGCGCCGCAGTGGACGCATTTTTCCCGGTCGAACGCCGGGATGCCGCCGGGGCCGGGCGTGATGGCCTGGCCCGAACACAGCTCGATGCAAATCCTGGCGCCGCAGCGTTCGCAGAGTTCGGGGTAGAGGAAGATCACATGGTCGGCATACCCAGGAGGGGCCTGCACTTTGCCGCCCAGCAGCAGGGCATCCTGGTGCGACACGAGTAATTGGCCATCGTAGGGTATCGCCGGCCAGCCGCAGCGGTGCATCAGCGCGTTGTGCAGCGAGACGCCCTTGATTGCGCATTCCTTGCGGAGTTGCTGAATTTCGGCGGCGGGAATCCGGCCGCGGTAATACTCTTCCAGGGTAGGAATGCGTTTATAGGGGGGGAGCGGCTCGCCGCCCAGCGAGAGGCGCCCTTTGGTCAAGCCAGCCAGCGCCATGCCGATCATTCCGCGCAAAACGCCTTTCTGGAAGCCGTCGCGCGACTTCTCGGCGATGCGGGCCTCGGTTTCCACCCAGCTCGCGCGGCGCCGCTTCAGGCAGGTCGCCTCGAGGTTCTGCCGGGTAAAGGGCTTCCTGGCTCTGAGCAACTCGAGCACCCCCTCGGCCAGTTGCACCCCGCTGACCCAGGCCTCGTCCACGCCCGAGCCGGTGAGGACGTTGGTGGTGCCGCTGCCTTCGCCGATGCGGGCGTAGCCGTCGCCGACGAGGTGCGGCTCGCCGCGACGCCCGGATTCGCCGAGTGTCTTGGCGCCCCAGGAGCGGAGTTTGCCTCCTTTGAGATACCGCCAGAGGTAGGGATGGAGCATCCAATGTTGCAGGTAGCGGTAACCCGTGCGCATGGGGCTGTCAAACCACGAGGGAACGAAGATGCCCAGTGAGGCGATGCGATCCGGATGGACGTAAAAGAAGCCGAAGATCTCCGGCTCGGGAAAGCCGAACGTGTGGAGGACCGTGCCGGGCTTGAGGGCGGTGTCGGCGGGCAGATCCACGACTACTTTCATGCCGACCGCCCAGTCGCGGATGTGGTGGCCCTCGGGGAGGCCGAACTCGGCGTCGAGTTGCTGGCCAATGGGGCCGATGGGGCCGTCGCCGATCACTGTGAGCGCGGCACGGATATCCATCCCGGGCATGAAGCCGTCGCTTGGCTTGCCTTGCCTGTCCACGCCCTGGTCTATCAGCCGGACGCCCATGACCTTTTGACCGGCGATGAGCGCCTCGGCCACCGGGGTGCCGGGCCAGATCTGAACGGTGCCTGTGCCTTGGACCTGCGCCCCGATCCATTGCAGGAACTGCCCCATCGAAAGCACCAGCC
Organism: Verrucomicrobiota bacterium; assembly: GCA_035358715.1. GTDB lineage: Bacteria > Verrucomicrobiota > Verrucomicrobiia > Limisphaerales > UBA8199 > UBA8199. The sequence goes on along the minus strand of DAOPPX010000082.1, from coordinate 4,044 downwards.
CGCCTGTCTTATGCAGGAATGCGGGCGCCCACGGCAGCTCGAACGCCTCATGCTCCAACGGCAACAAGCCACGGAAGGCCCGGAGGCAGGCGTCGGCCGCGCGCAGCGGCCAGGAGCGGCGGCTGGCGCCGATGGGGTCGAGGAGATAGACGACCCTCTCCTCCGTGACCGGGGCGGCCATGGGAAGGTCTTTCGGATCGAGATCGGGCAACGACGCGCGCAGCCCCCGAGCGCGCGTCACCACCCCCGACACACCGAAGCCAATGTCGTCGGCTCGCTCGTAGCAGAGAACCTGCGGCGGCGCGCCGGGCAGGACGGCGCTTTCGACCGCTGGCGTGCCGTCGGGGTTGAGGAGCTGCCTGGAGAGCGTGGTGAGGAATCCCGCCGTGGCCGGCCCGAAGCCGACGCAGACGATGTCGGCGTCCATGCGCTGGCGGTCAACGGCCTCAGGTTGGTTAGGGATGGCGGCGGAACTCACACGGGATAGTCCAGAGCCTCGGGGATCATTACCCTGGTCAGGGCATCGGCAGCGCGGTCCTTGGCCAGGCGCGAGCCGGTGAGGCAGCCGTCGAGTTTGGCGCGGAGCCGGGCGAATGTGTCGAGGCCGTCCGACTTCGCGCACGGGCCTGCTTTGAGCGGGTGCGACTCGTGCGCCTCGGTCACATCGGCGCAAGCGCGGGCCGAGCTGTCAATGCCGGGAATGATGCCTTCGAGGCACTCCAGTTCGGCGGCGGAGTAGCAGGCTTTGCGGCTGGCCTGGTCCCAGGCCGGGTGGCGGTTGAAGCCGTGCGCCAGCTCGGCGCAGATCCGGCCGACCTCGCCGGCGGCGCGGGCGCTCTGCACGTGGCAGAGGTCGGAGAAGAAGTTCACGAAGCCCGGCAGGCCGTCCGCCAGCGCCGGGTTGGCCGGGCCCTTTTCGTCAAGCTCGCGGACATCGAGAATGAACTGGCGCGCGGCCAGCAGCCAGCACAGCGCGTCAGCCAGGGGGAACGTAACGCTCTGGCGGCTCTTGTGATAGAGCTTCGCGCCGTCAGCGTCGGTGGCGTTCTGCAAGTGTTCGAGCGTCCAGAGCCAGAGCTTCATGGCGGTGACGAGTGTGCAGGCGCCGGTGCCGGGGCGGAGTGAGGCGATGCGGGCCAATTCCGCGGCCCACCGGCGGAACTGTGCGAGGAACAGCTCGTTGGTCATTGTGAGCGAGAGCTGGAGGCGCTGGACGGCTTCCGGCCCCTCGTAGGTGGCTTCGAGTTGGGCGTCCATCCACTTCTGGCCCAGGAAGCCGGGGCAATCTTCGGTGACGCCGTAGCCGCCCATGAGGCTGACCGCCTCGCGCATCATGTTGGCGCCATGGCCGGTGTTCCACAGTTTGCAGGCGGGACAGAGCACGTTGGCCTGCGAATCCAGCAGGGCAAACCGCACCAGCGGATCGGCTTTGAGCGCCTCGAGGCGCGGCTCGTCGCGCGAGCCGGCTGGCCGGGCGTCGAGCTGGAGCAGTTCCAGGGCATCCTGCTGGCTCCTGGCGAGCGCTTTGAAGGCGGCGCGGCCGGTCAGGTTCTTGGCGGCGAGGATCTCGTCCTTCTGTTTCTCCAGCGGGTCGAGGGCATCGAAAAGCCGTGCCGCGGCGAAGCCCAGGGAAGCGCTGGCCTCGCCCGTGGCCCAGACTTCGACCAGGCGGTGGAGCACGTCTTCCTTCTGCTGCAGACCCAGTTCGTAGCGCGGTGTGCCGGGGGCGCCCTGGCCGCCCCGGAACCGGCGGCGGGCGTACATGATGACGGGCTCGACGGCTGAGAGCAGTTTGGCCGAGGTCATCAGGCCAACGGTGACGCGCGTGCGGCGGAAGACCGCTTCGATCATCTCGCCGTGTGAATAACGCGGAATGATCACGCCGTCCTTGACGGTGTAGCCGCCGATGATGCGGCTGGCGGGCACGCGCAGATTCAGCACCGGGTCGCGCGTCGAGGAAAGCTGGTGCACGAGCTTCTTGGTGGGCGTGCCGCGGTCCCAGGCGCCGGGGTCGGTGTCCTCGAGGATGATCATGCAGGAGCCCTTGATGCGCGCGTCATCCGACTCGACGGCGGCGGTGACGACGTTGGCAAAGCCCATATTGGTGATGAAGCGGCCACGCTTCTCCACTTGGAGGATGGGCTCCTGGCCGGCGTTCCATTCGGCGACGCGGACTTTGCCTCCCAGCATTCCGGTTTCGACGCCCACAAAGGGGATTGGTTCGGTGAGCGCGAAGGCGGCGCGGACTTGCGCGCGGTGCTCGCCGGGCTTGGGGGGTGCGGCGAGGGTCATGTAATGGTCGCACTGCTCGGGGGTGCCGCGCTCGTGGATGGGGGCGAGGCCCAGGTTGCCGGCCAGACTGCAGGTGGCGGCGCCGGCATCTACCCAGGCAAGCTCAAAGGCGATCAGGGAGAGTGCCAGGTTCTTTGGGCCTTCGATGAAGCCGCCGTGCTGCGGATCGAGGAAGGCGGCGGTAATGCCGCTCTCATCGAACACCGTTAGGAGGCTAGCTTTGGCGTCCGTCCACTCATGGGAGTTGCGCGCGCCCTGGGCGACCAGCCGGGCGACTGGTCCGCGCGCCACAGTGCGGCTGGATTGGACCAGCATGGCGAGGTCGTAGCGGTCGGCAAAGCGCCACATGATCTGGCGCAGGTCGTCTCCGGGCAGAGTCTGGAGCGCGGGGGGCGCTTTGGTGTCGGCGGCAACAGGCATAAATGACTGATGTAATTGAACAGAATTCAGTGCTCGGCATCAGACGCTATGATCGGGCGCATTCGGCGCCCGGTGCGCGAGTCGGGTAAGCTATTAGGGCATCTGGAGCCGCGGCGCAAGTCAAAGCCTCGGGTGGGCCGGGGGGCACAGGGGAGCATCAAGATCGAGAGTCCGTTGGACGCCTGAGTCCGGAGATTGGTCGGGAGGTGGGGGCCCGCACATCAGATCCATTTTCGCCCTGGAAGGGGATGTCTCCCCCGAGGCGCAACGGCTGGGAGCCCTGTTCTCCCGTTTCCCTAGTCCCGCCCCGGCGAAAGGTCATTTCGCTACGCCTGACAGAGCCACCCAGCCGTACGCCGAAGGGTTCCCCATTGCTTGCGTGGCGACCACCGAGCACCCGAAATGGCCGAGCCTCGAACCGGGCGCCACGCGACGATTCGACAGTAACAGGAGTATTTCTATCATGCGCCCGGAGATTTGTCTGTCGGGCAACTCCCTGATTTTTGTGTAAGGGAAAACCTTACAAATGGAGAGGTCCTTAGTGGCGCTGAGCCCAGGAAATGGCGTGCTGGCGCAGTTCGCTGGAGTCTTTGAGGTTGAGTTTCTCCCTGATGCGCCCGCGATAGGTTTCCACGGTCTTGGTCGCGATATGCAGCCGGTCGGCAATTTCATTGGTGCTCAGCCCGCGGCCGGTCATTTCGAACACCTGCAGTTCGCGGTCCGCCAGCACTTCGGTGGGAGTGGCGGCGACGGGGTCGGGGCGGTCCACCAACCGGCTGATGATATGGGCGCAGACCTTCTCGTTGAGGTAGATGTTGCCGCTCAGGACGCGGCGGATGGCAAGGAGGATATTGCGCGTGGCCTCCTGCTTGGTGACATATCCCCGGGCCCCGGCGCGGATGACCCGTTCGGCGTAGAGGGACTCGTCGTGCATGGAGATGACGAGCATCCGCACGTTGGGCCAGCGGAGACGAATATCCTTGATCAATTCCAGGCCATCCGAGTCCTTAAGCGTCAGATCAATGATGGCAAGGTCCGGCTTCTGAGCCGCGATTGCCGCGAGAGCCTGGCGGCGATCTTCGGCTTCGCCGCAGACAACGAGATCGGGTTCCAGATTAATGACTTCGGCCAGGCGTTCGCGCACCATCGGATGGTCATCCACCAGCAGAATGCGCGCGCGCTTCCCGGCGCGGCGGGCGGGTTGTGGGGCGGGACTCATGGGCACGAGTGTACATCCTGGCCCAGGTGCACGCAACAAGAAACGAGCGTGCCGCCGCGCTGCGATTTGACTCAAAAAGATTGTTACCCGGGCGAGGAGAAGATGGTCGAGTA
>DAOPPX010000081.1:0-24197 GCA_035358715.1 Verrucomicrobiota bacterium | reverse complement strand
CTCCATCATGGACGCCTCTCTACTCTACCGGGAACCCAAGTGCATGGATACGGCTTAGCAGTCTCAACCAGGCGCGCATGGTCGCTTCCGGAAAACCGCGAGTTCGCGCTTGATGTCACATGCTCTGGGGGGCAACCTTTCCCCCACGGCTGCGGAGGCATGGCAGTCCGGGAGGCTGGCCCGTGTTGGGCTGGCTGCCGGGCGGCGCTCCCGGCCGGCAAACGAAAGGTTATCATCCATGAAACTCCTCGATTCCCCTCGCACCGGAAGACTCGGCTCTCACATCTTCTACCCCTCACCCTTCGGCCAGTGCTGCCGCGCCCTGACCGTGCCGCACGATCCCAAAACCCCGGCCCAAAGCCGCGCCCGCGCCATCTTCGGCTCCTGCTCCAATGCCTGGGGCCGGACCCTGACCGAAGCCCAGCGCCTGCGCTGGGTCAGCGCCGCCCAAACCGCCCCCAGCCACCCGTCGCTGGGGCAGTATTACCACCTGAGCGGCCAGCAATTCTACGTCCAGATCAACAGCACCCGGCATTGCATCGGCCAGCCGCCCGTGGCTGAGCCGCCGGCCCCGGTCGTGTTCAGCCCCAACCCCGTCGCCGGGCTGGAGATAGTCAACGACGCGGAAAGCGGCGTGCGCCTGCTGCTGAACGTCGGGACGGTCAGTGAAGAGATCATGGTGTTTGGGCAGCCGCCGTGCAGCGCGGGCCGGATGAAACACCGTCGGGTCTATTACCTGGGCCTGTTGGGACCTGCGACAGGCGGCCAATGCGACATCACAGCACTCTACACGGCTCGGTTTGGGCAGCCGGTGAGCGGTCAGAAGGTATTCATAGTGACCATCCAGACAAAGAGCGGCTGGAAAGGCCAGGAATGGTCGCACAGCGCGATTGTCCCGCCGCCGCCCGAGCCTGTCAGCCAGCAACCCACTGGAAAGACAAGAGTTGCGAAATCCAAAGCCCCGTCCGCCCCGGAGACCGCCTCCGCCTCGGCCAAGATTATTTCGCCGCTCCGCCGAAGCGTGTACAAGGGGAGCACAAGGGATGCACGGCAGGAGCACGAGGGGCTGAAGCGTGAGCACCCGATGAGCATCCCTGGTACACCCCTTGTACACGGCTTATTGGGGGCGCTGCGGAGGGTGGGGTGGCTGGGGAGGTTGGGGATGGCTGGGGTGAGTGGCCTGATGAGTGCCGGTTGACATTACGCGGCCAGCCGGGTGGTGTTGGGGCTCGGGGCATCGCTTCCCGCGCGGGGTCAAAAGACGAGGCCAAAGGGGTTGTGCCGTGCTTGACAGCGCGGCGGGCTTTGGTATTTTCCGCGGACTGTTTCGGAGGAGTCTTTCCGGCGAAACCTGGTGAACTGAACGTTGTTACTGATTAGAACTGACACTTTATGGCAAAAACTGCAAAATACGTATATCTGTTTGGAAACAAGAAGGCTGACGGCAACGGCGGCATGAAGCCGTTGTTGGGCGGCAAAGGAGCTAACCTGGCGGAGATGAGCCGCATTGGCTTGCCGGTGCCGCCGGGCTTCACGATAACGACGGAAGTCTGCACCTACTATTATCAGAACAGGAGGACTTATCCCAAGACGCTCGAACCCGCCGTCAAGGGCGGGATTGCGTTCATCGAGAAGATCATGGGGACGAAGTTCGGCGACAAGACGGCGATGCCGTTGCTGGTCTCGGTGCGGTCGGGGGCGCGGGATTCGATGCCGGGCATGATGGACACGATTCTGAATCTGGGCTTGAACGACGAGACCGTGCTGGCGCTGGCGGCGGCGACGAAGAACGAGCGGTTCGCGTGGGATTGCTACCGCCGTTTTGTGCAGATGTATGGCGACGTGGTGATGGGCGTGCAGAAGCGGGCCGGGGAAGATCACGAGCCGTTCGAGGTGGTGATTCACGGTTTCAAGCATGAGAAGTATCATGCCGACATCGAGGATTCCAAGCTCACGGCTGCCGACCAGCAGGAATTGGTCGCCCGGTTCAAGGCGCTGATCAAGGAGCGCGCGGGCAAGGAGTTTCCGCAGGATCCGTGGAAGCAGCTTTGGGGCGCCGCGGGCGCGGTGTTCGGCTCCTGGATGAATGATCGCGCCATTGTGTATCGCCGCAAGTACGGCATTCCTTCCGAGTGGGGAACGGCCGTCAATGTGCAGGCGATGGTTTACGGCAACACGGGCGACAACTCGGGCTCGGGCGTGGCGTTCACGCGCAACCCGGCCAACGGCGTGAAGGAGTTTTACGGCGAGTTCCTCATCAACGCGCAGGGCGAGGATGTCGTGGCGGGCGTGCGCACGCCGGAGCCGGTGAAGCAGCTTGCCAACCACATGCCCGCCGCATTCGAGGAGTTGAACAACATCCGCGGCACGCTGGAGAAGCACTTCAAGGACGTGCAGGATTTCGAGTTCACGATCCAGGACGGCAAGGTGTTCATGCTGCAGACGCGCAACGGCAAGCGCACGGCGTTTGCCGCGTTGAAGTTCTCCATGGACATGGTGAACGAGAAGCTCATTGACTGGCAAACGGCCATCAAACGCAACCCGCCGGACCAGCTCGACCAGCTCCTGGCGCCGATCTTCGAGGCCAAAGCCGAGAAGGCCGCCAAAATCATCGCCAAAGGCCTGCCGGCCGGCCCGGGCGCGGGTTCGGGCAAGCTGTATCTCAATGCCGACCGCGCCGCCGCCGCCGCCGCGAAGGGCGAGAAGGTGCTGCTGGTCCGCAATGAGACGTCGCCGGAAGATCTGCGCGGCATGATTGCCGCCGAAGGCATCCTCACGGCCAAGGGCGGCGTCAGCTCGCACGCGGCGCTGGTTGCCCGCCAGATGGGCAAGGTCTGCGTCTGCGGGGCCGGCGCCCTTCAGATTGACTACACGGCCAAAACGGTGACCGCCGCGGGCACCACCTACAACGAGGGCGACTATCTCTCGATCAACGGCACGCTGGGCAACGTCTATGCGGGGCAGCTCCCGACGGCTCATTCCGAGATTGTGCAGGTGCTCGTTGAGAAGAGCCTCGACGGCTCGAAGAGCGAGACCTACCAGATGTTCAAGCAGCTCATGGGTTGGTGCTCGAAGGTTACGCGGCTGCAGGTGCGCACCAATGCCGACACGCCGGAGCAGACCGAGAACGCCATCGCTTTCGGCGCCACCGGCATCGGCCTGACGCGCACCGAGCACATGTTCTTTGAAGGCGACCGGATTGACGCCATGCGCGAGATGATTCTCGCCGAGAACGTCGAAGACCGTAAGAAGGCCCTGGCCAAGCTGCTGCCTTACCAGAGGGGCGACTTCGCCGGCATCTTCAAGGCCCTGAAAGGTCTGCCGGCTACGATTCGCTTCCTCGATCCGCCGCTGCACGAGTTCCTCCCGCACGAGGAAGCGGGGCAGAAGGACCTCGCCGCCAAGATGAACGTGCCGGTCGGGAAGATTCAGCAGCGCGTGAAGGAACTGCATGAGTTCAACCCCATGCTCGGTTTCCGCGGCTGCCGCCTCGGCATCGTCTATCCGGAGATCTCCGAGATGCAGGCGCGTGCCATCTTTGAAGCCGCCGCCGAAGTGCAGAAGGCTGGCATCAAGGTAAAGCCCGAAGTCATGATCCCGCTGGTCGGGTTCAAAAAGGAGCTCGATCTTCAGGCCGAGGTCGTCCACCGCGTCGCCAAGGAAGTCATGGCCGAGCAGAAGGTGAAGATCAACTACATGGTCGGCACGATGATCGAAATCCCGCGCGGCGCGCTGACCGCCGACGAGATCGCCCAGACCGCCGAGTTCTTCAGCTTCGGCACGAACGACCTCACCCAGACCTGCATGGGCATGAGCCGCGACGATTCCGGCTCCTTCGTTCCGGCCTACCAGGAGGCGGAGGTCGTCAAGGCGAATCCCTTCGCCACGGTGGACCAGACCGGCGTGGGCGAGCTGATGAGGATCGCGGTGGCCAAGGGCAATGCCACGCGTCCTGGCATCAAGCTGGGCATTTGCGGCGAGCACGGCGGCGACCCTGCCAGCGTGAAGTTCTGCCATCGCATCGGCCTGACCTATGTGAGCTGCTCGCCGTTCCGTGTGCCCGTGGCGCGGTTGGCCGCGGCACAGGCCGCCCTCGAAGAAGCCGGCAGCAAGCCGGCCAGGAAACCGGCGAAGAAGTTGGCCAGCAAATCGGGCAAGAAGCCGGCTAAAAAGGCGGCCAGGAAGAAGTAACGTAGCCCAAGCTGTAAGGCGCAAGATTCACGAGCCGCCCCCGGCATCCGGAGGCGGCTCTTTTGCTTGGGCGGGCGTCTGCGCGAGCCCAAACCCGGTCTCGCAGCAACACCACGTGGGCGTTATGCTGACATGGCAATGAACGTTGCAATTGAGATTCCTGAGAATGTGTCCGCTCCGTTGCGCTCGCGTTGGAAGGATGTTCCCCGGCGCGTGCTCGAAGCCGTTGCGGCGGAGGCCTATCGTTCCGGCGCGCTCACCACCCACCAGGGCGGTGAATTGCTCGGCCACGGCTCGCGTTGGGAGACAGAGTCGTTTCTCCAGCGGGTTCAGGCCTACTTGCATTACAGCGAGGACGACCTTGAGCGCGACCTTGCCGCTTTGCGGGCCGCTCGCGGCTAATGACCATCGTCGGCGACACCTCGCCGCTTTGCTATCTTGCGCTGATCGGCCACGCAGAAATCCTGCCCCGACTTTACGGCAGCATCCATATCCCCCAGAAGGTCCTGGAGGAACTTCGCCATCCTGACGCCTCGCCCTCAGTTCGTATCTGGGCAATAACTCCGCCCGCCTGGCTGCAAGTTCATTCCGATCCGCAAGAGCCTGACCAAACACTGGCCGCGCTTGATCCCGGGGAGCGCACCGCGCTGCGTCTTTCTGTGGAACTTCGCCCCGACGCGGTGTTGCTCGATGAATCTGCGGCTCGCGAACTTGCGATCCAGCGCGGCCTGAAAGTCTCGGGCACCTTGGGTGTCTGGTGCGACGCCGCTCGAGCCGGACTCCTGGAACTTCCCGCCGCTCTGGACCTTCTGCGCAAGACCAGTTTTCGCGCTTCCCCGGAGTTATGGAAGTCGCTCCACACGCGGTGACCCGAGTCGCAAGCCGGAGTTGGTATAAGCAGGCCTTACGATGCCTCGCCCGACCGCGGCGGGCGAATGGAGCGCGAATGGGGGCTGGCGTGTTTTTCCCCGGCATGGCAAGCTGGGCCCAGAGAATTGAGCACATGAAAATTGCCATCGCATCAGACCACGCCGGCTTCCAATACAAAGAGAAGGTCAGGGAGTTCCTGGAGGGACTGGGCCATAACGTCAGGGATTTCGGGACGAGTTCGGATGAGGCGGTGGATTACCCGCTGTTTATCCGGCCGGTGGCGGAGGCTGTGGCGCGAGGGGAATTTGACCGCGGCATTGTGCTGGGCGGCTCGGGCAACGGCGAGGCGATCGTGGCAAACCGGGTTAAAGGCATTCGGTGCGCGCTGTGCTGGAACGTGGACTCTGCACGGCTGGGCCGGCAGCACAACAACGCCAATCTGCTCTCGATCGGCCAACGCATGATGAGCCTCGAAACGGCGCTCCAGATTGTCCGGGTGTGGCTGGAAACGCCTTTCGAGGGCGGCCGGCATAAGCGCCGCATCGAACTCATTGACGCCCCGGCGACGCAGCAGCCGACGTAAAGGCAGGCTGCCCAACCCGGCGTTGGGAGGGCGAGCGTCCTCGCGAGCCCTGACTGAGATTGTTGCAGGCGGAGTTTGGGCTCGCGGGGACGCTCGCCCTCCCGGTTGAAGCCTGGGCGCGAGGTTCTACACGTGCTTCGCCAGCTCGGCCTGGCTGGCGGCCAGGACGTCCTTGTGCAGGGAATTGCCGTGGGCGTCAATGGTCACGACCGCGGGAAAGCTGGCGACCTGGAACTCCCAGATGGCTTCGGGGGCGCCAAACTGCTCCATGAAATGGACGTTCGGCACGCGCTTGATGCATTCGGCGAGCACCTGGGCCGCGCCGCCTACCGCGTGCAGATAGACGCACCCGTGTTCCTTGCAGGCCGCGACGGTCTTTTCCCCCATGCCGCCCTTGCCGATCACCCCGCGCAAGCCGAGGTCGCGGATGATCTGCCACAGGTAAGGCTCCTCGCGAATGGAGGTCGTCGGCCCGGCGGCGACACACTTCCAGTTGCCCTGCTCGTCCTTGATGACAACCGGGCCGCAGTGGTAGAGGATTCCGCCTTCGAGGCTCACGCCAGCGGGCAACGCTCCGCCGTCATGCAGGTGCTTGTGGACGGCGTCGCGGCCGGTGAACACCGTGCCGGTGATGAGGACCTCCTCGCCGACTTTGAGCGAGCGGATGATAGATTCGGAGACGGGAGTGATGAGTGTGGTCATAAGCTCGCGTCGAAGTTGAACCAGTGCTTCACCTCAGGTTTCAGCCAATAGATGAGCAGGGGAATGGCCGCCGGCAGAATGCAGCAACTGGTCATGCCGATGCAGATGAGCACCAGGTCGTAGATCCAGACCCAGCGTTTGCGCGGAAACGCAAACACCAGGGCGAACGCGACGGCGAAAACCAGCCCCACCAGCAGGAGCACTACCGCCTGAATCTTCAACACCATGCCCTGCTCTCCGGCGGCCCGGGTTCCGGCGAAGAACACCAGCGGCGCGGCCAGCGCGCACAGCGCGTAAATACCGGCCATGCATCCGGCATAAACGCGGAACCAAAAGACGGCCTTCGGTGTGGCGGATGATGTCAGTCCGTGGGAGGGAGGCAGAGTTTCCATGATTCAATAAAGCCATGCGGCAATGCCGCTCCTCGAATCGAGCTTGACGCCCTGGCGGCGGAAGGCCCAGCACATGTAGCTGATGCTGACGAAATAAGAGGCGGGCAGGCGGTTGAGGACGCCGATCCTGGCGCCCAGCAAAGTGGTCTTGCCGCCGAAACCCATGGGCCCGATGCCGAGCTTGTTGGCGGTGTCAACGATGTCGCGCTCGAGCCTGTCGAGATCGGGGTTGGGGTTGGCGTCGCCGAGCTTGCGGAGGAACTGCTGCTTGGAGAACTCGTAGCCGGTGGCGCGGTCGCCGCCGATGCACACGCCGAGAACGCCCGGCCCGCAGCCTTTGCCCTGGGCCTGCAAGACCGCATCAAGGATCGCCTTGCGGCAGCCGTCCAGGTCGCGGTTGGCCTTGAGCTTCTCGTTGGGCAGGGCGTATTGCGCGCCGACATTCTCGCAGCCGCCGCCCTTGAGAATCAGGCGCACGCTCACCTCGGGCGCGGCGTGTTGGTGAAAGTGGATGGTCGGCGAGCCGGGGCCGACGTTGGTGCCGTCGTTCTTGCCGGTGATCGAGTCCACCGAGTTCTGGCGCAGGAAGCCCTTTTGGGTGGCGAGCTTGACGGCTTCGCGGGCGGCCTGCGCGAAGCCAAGCTGGTCAAAGCCCAGCGGGCAATCCACGTAGAAGATGATGCTGCCGGTGTCCTGGCAGATGGGCTGCGACTTGTTTTTGGCCAGCGCGATGTTCTGCTGGATGATCTGCATGGCGCTGGCGGCGATGGTGCCCTGCTGCTCGCGTTCCAGCGACGCGAGGATGGCTTTGTGGACGTCGTCCGGGATTTCAGCCGAGGTGCGGCGGATGAGTTCCAGCAGCGAGTCTTCCAGCGCATTCATCGCCCGCAAAGCTAAGCCGCCGCGGGAGCCAAGTCAACTGGGCGGCCCTTGCTGGCTTTCTCCCCGGATGCTCTGGCGAGGACCTTTTGCTTTGTAGCTCGCCACCGCCCCCAACGCGCCGGGAGTCTTCCGACATACGCCGTTGGAGCGGGTTGGGCAGGTGTTACCTGAGCTTCTTGAGCAGGACTTTGGAGTTGCGGCCGCTCTGGTCGTATTTCTCGCGCCGGTTGGGCGGCAGGTCGTCGGGCGTGCCTTCGGTGAAGCCGCCTTTGGACTGGAACCAGGTGAAGGCCTGAGTGGAGAGGGCAATGAGTTCGCGGAGGCCCAGTTCGCGGGCTTTGTTTTCCACAAACTGGACGAGCTTGCGGCCAATGCCCTGGTTCTCGTGGGCCGAGCTGACGTAGAGGCAGGCCAGCTCGCCTTTGCCCAGCTCGGGCCAGGTGTGCAGCGCGATGCAGGCGACGGGGTTCTTGTCTATCTCGAAGATGTAATAGTCGCCAAGCTGCTTCTCGATGGTGGCCCGCGTGCGTTTGACCAGCTCTTCGGTTTCCACGGAGCCGCGGGTCAGGTTCAGGATGCTGCGGATGTCCTTCTTCAAGGCGCGGCGGATCTGCTGGAATTCATTGCCGTAGATGAGGGTGCCGACGCCTTCGTTGGTGAAGACTTCGGCCAGCAAGCCTTCCTGCAGGGAGCCGTTGATGACGTGAGCCCGCGGCACGCCGGCTTTGCAGGCGGCGGCGGCGTGGATGGCTTTGGACAGCAGGTCGGGATGGATATCCGGCTTCTGGAGTGTGAGCACCGATTCGAGGTCGGAAAGGGGCATTTGGCGGATGACGCGATTCCCGACCCGGACGCCATCGTGGGTGGTGATGAACATGAGCTTGGCCGCCTTGAGCGCCTCGGCGACGGCCAGCGCGACGCCATCCGAGTTGACGCGGTAGGTCTTGCCCTCGCCGTCGAAGCCCAACGGCGGCAGCACGGGGATGATGCCCTGGTCCAGGAGTTGTTGGAGCATCTCGGTGTCCACGCGCTCGACCTTGCCGGTGAAGAGCTGGTCCACGCCGTGGAGGATGCCGACGGGGTGGGCGATGACGGCGTTGGTGCAGGCGGCGCGGAGGTCGTTGGCTGAAAGGCCCTCCAGGATCTCGTGCGTGAGCCGGTTGGCGGCGGTGAGCGCGAGTTTGAGCGTGGTCTCGTCGGTGACGCCGGTCCCGTCGAGGTTCGAGGGGGTGAAGCGCTTTTCCTGGGCGAGGGCGCGAATCTGGGCGGAGGCGCCGTGCACGAGCACGATGCGGATGCTCAGGGAGCGCAGGACGGCAATGTCCACGAGGATGTTGGCGAAGTTCTCGTCGGTGACGATCGCCCCGTCCACGTTGATGACGAAGGCCTTTTCGCGGAATTGCGGGATGTAGCGCAGGATGCCCCGCAGGTCAGTGAGTTTCACGTTAGTTCAGGTGGGGTGAATTACAGGGCAGCCGCCGCCGGCTTGGCCAGGGCGGTCTCGAGGGCTTGCAGGCAGCGCTTGTTTTCCCGGGGCGTGCCGACCGAGATGCGGACCCACTCGGGCAACTGGTAGCCGCCCATGGGCCGCACGATGACTCCCAGCTTTTGCATTTCATTGAACACACGCTGGCCGTCGCCGACACGAACCAGGATGAAGTTGGCGGACGAAGGGATGAATTCCAGACACAGTTTGCGGAAGGCGCGCGCGTAGAACTTGAGCCCGCTCGAGTTCTTCCGGCGGGTTTTCTCGGCGTGCGCCGTGTCTTCGAGCGCGGCCAGGGCGCCGGCTTGGGCGATGGCGTTGATGTTGAAGGGCTGGCGAATCTTCTCCAACTCGGCAATCAGTTCGGGATGGGCGATGCCGTAGCCGAGGCGCAAACCAGCGAGGCCGTATATTTTCGAGAAGGTCCGCATCAGCACCAGGTTCGGTTTGCGGCCCGCGCGAATCTCCGGCGCCAAATCGAGGGGCTTCTCCAGGAACTCGATGTAGGCCTCGTCGAGGGCAACGACGACGTTCTCAGGCACCGCCGCCACGAACCGCGCCAGGTCTTCCGCGGAGGCGCAGGTGCCGGTCGGGTTGTTGGGATTGGCGACGAAGACGATCCGGGTGTTCGGGGTGAGCGCCGCCAGCATGGCGTCCAGGTCGTGGCCGTAGTTTCGGGCGGGGACGACGACGAGCTTGCCGCCGAACAGCGCGGTGACGATGGCGTAGACCGCGAAGCTGTACTGGGAAACGACCACCTCGGCTCCCGGCGAAATGAGCGCATGCCCGAGGAACTCGATCACCTCGTTGGAGCCGTTGCCCAGGATCAGGTGTTCGGGCGTGACGCCGAGTTTAGCGGCGAGCTTTTCCTTCAGGTAGAAGGCGTTGCCGTCCGGGTAGAGATGCGCCTGGGCCAGCGCCTTGCGCATGGCTGCCACGGCCAGCCGTGACGGGCCGAGAGGATTCTCATTGGAGGCGAGCTTGATGATGTCATCGGCGGCCAGGCCGAGCTCGCGGGCGACCTCTTCGATGGGGCGCCCGGGCTGGTAAACGGGCACCGCTTGCAGGTTTGGGTTGGTGAGGTAGGGAAGTGTCACAACAATACCTGGCATCCTGGTTTAGGCCTCGAATCAGCCAATCGCCTTACCGGGGCTGCCGGGGCTGGGATTGCGTTTCTACTAACATGCAGGACCAAGTAAGCGGCGAGCGCAGGCATTATCAAGGACAAAAGTGGCAGGGTTGGCCTGTTTATGCCGGGCTCTTCACGCTGGCGGGGCCAGCGCCACGGCATCCTGCGCCCTTGCGCGTTTCAAGCGGGCAGGATGCCCCCGCGCCGGGCTGTCCCGTAGAAACTACTCCGCGCGGGCGTCGAATATGGGCGCCCCGGCATTCGTCTCCTTTTGTGGCAACCCGGCAATCAGGCTTGTCGCCGGGCGCCGGTTTGGCTTAACTATTAGAAAATGACGAATAACATGAATACCTCTCGCATCTCGCTGCGGCGGCCGATGGCGCTGTCGCTGCTGTCTGTCCTTGCTATCGCTGTCTTGAATCTTCTCGTGACTCAAACCCTGCCGGCTGCCGACGGGGATAAGGTGCCGCTGGCGCTGAAGCTGCCGGCTCCCGCCTTCAAGGGCACGCCCAAGGACCTGCAGCTCGGCCCCAACGTCGAGCCGCTCTCCGACAAGCCCCGCCCGCCGATGATGGTTCCCGCCGGCCTGAAGAACATCGCCACCGGCAGCAAGCTGACGTGCAGCGACAAGAATGCCACCAGCGACATTCTCGCCAAGATCACCGACGGCGATAAGGATGCCTCCGACCAGAGCATCATCTTCATGCGCAAAGGCACGCAGTGGGTGCAACTGGATTTCGGCAGCCCGCAGGAGATCTTTGCCGTGGTGATCTGGCATGCGCACAACATGGCCAAGGTCTATCACGATGTGATTGTGCAGGTGGCCGATGACGCGGACTTCATCGAGAACGTGCGCACCGTGTTCAATAACGACGCGGACAACACCTCCGGCCTAGGCGTCGGCACCAACCGCGAGTATTTCGAGACCTACGAAGGCAAGCTCATTGATGCCAAGGGCGTCAAAGCCCGCTACATTCGTTTCTATTCCAAGGGCAGTACCGAGAGCGCCCTGAACGAATACACCGAATTGGAAGTGTTCGGCCGCCCAGCCAAGTAGGCGGCGAATGCCCGCGGATGGCGCGCATGACACGCGAAATCCGAGTTCGGCGAGCCAGTTGCAGAATTCGCGCGGGGCGGACAGACGCACAGTATGTCGCCCCGTCCCATGCGCACGGTAGGGACGCGTTCCGCCGCGTCCTTGCAGCTCCCATAGGTCGGCGGCGCGGTGGAACGCGTCCCTGCCAGCTCTTGGAGGAACGCGGATGACCCGGGGCACCGGACTATTGGTTGTGGCCCTGGCAGCGCTGGCGCTGGCGCTGTGGAGCCTTGCCCCGGACCAGCGTCCCCTGCACAACGACGAGGCCGTCAACGGCGTCAAGTTCGGGCAGCTTTGGTCGGGCCAGGGCTATCGTTACGACCCAAACGAACACCACGGCCCGTCGCTCTACTACGCCACCCTGGCCGTCAGCCGCCTCACCGGCGCGCCGGCAGACTGCGACTCCTTGACCGATGGCCGGCTCCGGTTCACCACGGTTCTATTTGGCGCCGGCCTGCTCCTGCTGCTTCTGCTGGTCGCGGATGGCCTGGGGCGCCACGCCGTCGCCTGGGCCGCGCTCCTGACAGCCACCTCTCCGGCGATTGTCTTCTACAGCCGGTATTACATCCACGAAGTCCTGCTGGTCTTCTTCACCTTCCTGGCGATAGCGGCCGGGTGGCGCTACTCGCGCCGCCGCCGGGTCGGCTGGCTCCTGCTCGCGGGCGCCGCCGTGGGCGCCATGCACGCGACCAAGGAAACGTTCGTCATCACCCTGGCCGCTGCCATGCTGGCGCTGGGGCTGAATCAGCTCTGGGGCCGGTGGCTCGACGCCAGCGCCGCCCCGCCCAAACCCTGCGGTCTGAAGTTCAGCCACCTGGCTGCCGCGGTCGGCGTCTGGCTGGTAGTGGCGCTGCT
This sequence comes from Verrucomicrobiota bacterium, assembly GCA_035358715.1. GTDB lineage: Bacteria > Verrucomicrobiota > Verrucomicrobiia > Limisphaerales > UBA8199 > UBA8199. Next base: position 12,011 of record DAOPPX010000081.1, on the reverse strand, counting down.
GTTGTTCTCCTCCTTCTTTGCCAACGCCGCCGGCCCGCTCGATTCCGTGCGCACCTATTTGCCCTGGCTCAATCGCGCTGGCGGAGCCTCGCCGCACATCCACCCGTGGAGCTTCTACCTGCACCGGCTGCTGTTTTTCCACGCCGACAAAGGCCCGGTGTGGAGCGAGGCCTTCATTCTGGCGCTGGCGGTCGTGGGCGCGCGCGCGGCCTTTGTGCGCCAGGGCGTGGCTGGCGCCAGCGCCGGCTTCGTGAGGTTCCTGGCACTCTACGCCTTCGCGCTCATGGCCGCTTACAGCCTGATCTCCTACAAGACCCCGTGGTGCCTGCTAAGCTTCTGGCATGGGATGATTCTGCTGGCGGGCGTTGGCGCGGCCTGGCTCGCGGGCAGAGCCAAACGACGGCTCCCGCGCATCGCGATCACTCTCCTCCTGCTGGCGGGCGCGGGGCATCTTGCCTGGCAGGCGATGCTGGCCAACGGGCCGTATGCCGCCGACAGGCGCAACCCTTACGTCTATGCCCAAACCTCGCCCGATTTGCCGCGGCTCGTCCGCCAGGTCGAAGCGCTCGCCCGGGCGCATCCGCAGGGCCACCAAATGCTCGTGCACGTGATGGCTCCGGACAGCGACTATTGGCCGCTGCCCTGGTATCTGCGCAGCCTCAAGCAAGTCGGCTGGTGGGACCAGGTGCCCGCCGATCCTTATGGGGCGGTGATGATTGCATCCTCCCAACTCCACGCCGCGCTCGACGAGCGGCAAACCCACGTCATGGTCGGCTATTTCGAGCTGCGCCCGCAGGTCTTCCTCGAACTTTACGTGGACCTGGATTTGTGGCGGGCCTACCTCGCAAAGAATCCCGCCAAACCGGAATGAATCCGGGCAGGAGCGGCGGCGGCCGTGTTCCCGCGCCGCTCTCGGGCGGGCCGTTTCCGGGTTGAACTCAACGCGCCCTTCCGCGAGCTTATTTGCCGGCAATGCACCTCACGAAGAACATGCGCCGCAGGATCTTAATCGGCGTGATGCTGGGCGGCCTCACGCTGGCCGCCTTCTGGCCGGTGGTCTATAACGATTTCATCAGCTACGACGATGCGTCCTACGTGACCGAGAATCCCCAGGTGCTGCCCGGGTTGACGTGGCGGCAGGCAGGCTTGGCCTTCCGAACGAGCTGCCTCGGGAACTGGCATCCGCTGACCATGCTCTCCCACATGCTGGACGTGCAACTCTTCGGACTGAAGGCCGGCGGGCATCACCTGACGAGCCTGCTGCTGCACACGGCCAACACGGTGCTCCTGTTCCTGCTGCTCCTGCGCCTCACCGGCGCGGCCTGGCGCAGCGCCCTGGCGGCAGCCCTGTTCGCCCTGCATCCGCTCCACGTCGAGTCGGTTGCGTGGGTGGCGGAGCGCAAGGACGTGCTCAGCGCCTTCTTCTTTCTCCTGGCGCTGCTGGCGTACGCGCGGAGTGCAGAGTGCGGATTGCCGAGCGCGGAGTCCAACGCTGCGCCCGCCCCGCGCAGCCCGCAGCCGGTGTCCGCTTTCCAGCTTTCCGCCTTGACCTTCTATCTTCTGGCCCTAGCCTGCTTCGCCCTTGCTCTCATGAGCAAAGCGATGGTGGTGACGCTTCCCTGCCTCCTGCTTCTGCTCGATTACTGGCCGCTGCGGCGATTCCAGCCTTCCGCCCCGCGGTGGCTTTCGACTCTCCGCCGCCTGGTCCTGGAGAAGCTCCCTTTCTTCGCGCTGGCGGCCGTCTTCACCGGCGTGGCGTTCGTGCTGCTGCGGCAGGCGGGCGCGACGCAGGAGTTGCCGGGCGTCGAATGGGGGCACCGCCTGGTCCGCGTGTTTGTGTGCTACGAACAGTACCTGGCCAAGACAATATGGCCTGCTGGGCTTGCCCTGCCTTACCCGCGCCTGGCCGAAGTGCCCTTGGGCCCCGCGCTGGTGGGGGCGGTTGTGGTTATCGGCCTGTCCCTCGCGGCCGTGTGGCTCGCGCGGCGACGGCCCTACGCGCGGGTCGGCTGGTTCTGGTTCGTGGGCATGCTGGTCCCGGTGATCGGGCTCGTTGGCGTTGGCGCGCAAGCCGTTGCGGACCGCTACACCTACCTTCCCTCCATTGGGCTTTTCGTCGTGGCCTCCTGGGGCCTGGGCGAAATCGCGTGCCGCCCCCGCTTGAGGCTCCCGGTAATTGGCGCCTCCGTTCTGGTCCTGGCGGCGCTGCTGCTTGCCACCCGCGCCCAAGTGCGCCATTGGCGAAACAGCGAAGCGCTCTTCCGTCATACCCTGGCGGTCACCGAGGTTAATCCCCTTGCGCATTCCCTCCTTGCGAACGTCCTGGCGGAGGCGGGAGACCTTGAGGGAGCCGAGGCCCATTGCCGCGAAGCCTTGCGTCTCATGCCGGGTACCGCGGCGACGGAGATGATGTATGCCAGGGTGCTGGCCCGCCGAAACAAGTTCCAGGAAGCTATCGAAGTCCTCTCGCAGCTCCTGCGGCACAGTTCCGTGGCCCCAGAGGCCCATTTCAACCTGGGCGCTGTCTTCAGCGAGAAAGGGGATGCCTCCCGGGCCCTGGACAGCTACCGCCAGGCCCTGAGGTTGAAGCCGGACTTCGCGGCGGCATACTTCGGCCTCGCCGGGCTCCTGGCCCGGCAAGGGGACACCGCCGCCGCAATCGAGCAATACCAGCAGGGCCTGCGCTGGCAGCCGGACCTCCCCGATGCCCTCAACAACCTCGCCTGGATCCGCGCCGCCAGCTCCAATCCCGCTTTCCGCAACGGCGAGGAGGCGGTCCGGCTCGCCCGGCGGGCCTGCGAACTCACCGGCCATCGCCGGCCATTGCTGCTCGGCACCCTGGCCGCGGCCTGCGCCGAGGCCGGACGTTTTGAGGAAGCCATCGCGGCCGCGCAAAAGGCCCGCGACCTGGCGCAGGCATCAGGCCAGAACGAACTTGCGCAGAAGAACGAAGCGCTGCTGAAACTCTACCAATCCCGTCGCCCCTACCACGAGCCGCCCGAAGCTTCCCCAAACCCGGCTGCGCACCCGTAGGTCTGTCCACGCAGCCATAGTCGGGGAAAAAGCGCGGAGAAACCTCCGGCAACCCCACCGGCTCGCAGCAGGCCCCGGGAGCCAACGGAGGCGAAACGAAGGCCGGTGGATCCCGCCTGCGCATGGCTTGAAATCGGGCAGAGGGCAGTCCAGAGTCAACACCGCAAAGTTATGGCGACTACGATCATGCGGTGTGAGCCATCGAGACATGGTGCGCGCGGTTTGATACCAACTCCAGCTTGCGATTCCACCATTCGCTGCCGGCAACTCCCCCTCGCCCCTTCCGAAGGGGAGAGGGCTGGGGTGAGGGGACTGCCCAGTCGTAGAATCATGCAGTTCCAATCTGGAAGTGGTTTGAGTCGGCGCCGGCGCGGCAGTTCCAGATGGGCGTGGTTGCTTGCCGTCTCCCTGTTCGCGGGCTGTACCGGGGCCGCCCCCGCGGCCGAATGGCCAGTCATTGCCGCACCACCGCTCGCCTACGAGACATCCGCCTACGAACTCGCACCCGAGTTGCAAGCGGCGCAACGGCCATGGCGGAAGCGGGACTTGAAACGGACCATCCTCCAGCGCGCGGCGCGCGAGAAGCAGCGGCGCGAGCTGGATGTCTATTACTACCGAATCGGCCACACGATGGCCTATCCGCTGCCGTTGGAGCGCCGTCCCGCGCTGACAGATTTGCCAGCGCCGCTGCCCGGTCGCGCCTACCCGTGGCTCATTTGGCTGACGTGGGGCCTGGAAGAGCGCTGGAGAGTCCTGCACGCGGCCTGGCGGCAATTCGGCGACGACGAAGCCGGCGCGCTGCTCCAGCGTGAGCTGGCGGCCCTGTCGGGTTGGGACCGCTTCTGCGAGGTGGATGGCAACGTGGGCCTGGTCACGGGGCACCTGGCGGGCTGCCTGGCGCTGGCGCTGGCGGATGCTTCAAAGTGGGAGCCGGCGAAGTTGCAGCAGGCGCGCAGCGCGGCAGAAGCGTTGCTGGAGCACGACGTCTGGCCCTGGTTCGAAACCCGTTGGAGCGTCGAGACGATCGGGCAGAGCCAGCTTGCCAATATCCCCGTCATCGCGCTGGTGCGAAGCGCGCAACTGGCCCGCGTGACCGGCAGCCCGCGCCAGGCGGCGCTCGAAGGCAAGGCGCGCGAGGTGTTCGCCGCCTGGCGCCGGCTCCGCACCGGGGAATCGCGCCACACCGAGGGCTCCGGCTACGACGGTTACCTTATGGACAGCCTTACGGATTGGCTCGCCGGTTTGCCGGACCGCGCCGAATTGCTGCGCGAGAGCGGCGACGCCTTTCGCAGCCTCGCCGATCAATGGATGAACCTGACGCTGCCCGGCCGCTTCGACCTCCAGGCCCCGCTGGGCGACGTCGAGCCGGAAATGCCTTTCTGGGCGACCGTTCTCACCCGTCTCGGCGGGTGGTATCAGGCGCCCGACGCGGCATGGTTCCTCCAGCGCTATCCCCTGCGGCGAATGCCCGCTGCCGGCGTGGCAAACGCCCTCAGTGTGCAATTCCCCTCCGCCGCCGCATCCCCGGCAGCAGGCGCGCGCGAGCTGCCGAATGCCGTGAGCATGCGGACCGGCTGGGGCCGGGACGACTTGCTGGCTGTGGTGGGGCTGACGCGCGGACCGATGGGCCATCTGCACGCCGACGGCGGGCAAATCATACTCGGCTGGCAGGGACGGTTCTGGATCACCGACCCCGGCTACCAGCAATACCGGCCCGGCGAAGAGCGCGAATACACACTGGGCGCCCAGGCGCACAACGCGCCAGTGATCGGCGGCAAAGCCCAAACGGTCCGCGCCGCCCGGCTGCAGCTCCTGGAAACCAACGCGCGCGGATGGCAACATGCGCGGCTCGACCTCAGCGGCTGTTACCGCGGCTTGCCGCCGGGGGCGGCGGTGCGGCGCGAGGTGTGGCTCGTTAACGAGGGAGGCCTCGCGGTGGTGGCGCGCGACACTTTAAGCGGGCTCGGCAAGGATGCAACAGTGTGCACCAGTTGGCTGGGAGGCGCGCACCTGGCATGGGCGTTCCGTGACGGCTGGGCGCGGCTCTCCGATGGGCGGCATGCCCTCTGGGCTGCGACGTTTCCCGGGCCGCTCGAGGCGCCGCTGTTGACTCGCCATCCGGGCAGCCGCGGCCCGCTGACGTTAACCCACGCCGCCGCGCTGCCCGACGGGCAGGCGGCCCGTTGGTGGGTGTTCTGGTGCGAGCCGAAAGCCGGCTGGAAGCCGCCGTCCCTCGATCTGCGCGACGGAGCGCTGCAGTTCAAGCTGCCAGGAGCCCAATCGCCCCTTTGGCGCATCCCTGCAAGCGTTAGGCCAACACCGGCCTGAGCGGCGCTAGGCCGATGACGCCTGTTATGCCAGTCCTTGGCAGGCCGCCAGTTGCATCATGGCCGGTCTTGTCTCCAGTCAATCCGTTGATGCACGGCTCGAATGCCGAGGAATGCGCACTCTGAACAGGTAGATCGCCCAGCCAATCGTGTTGCGCCCCCAGCGCAGGTATGTCGCCCGGGCCTTGTCCACGCGCTCAACCACCTCCGCCAGGTCGGGGTCATCTGGATGGGCGCGGGCGTACTCGGCCGTTGCGTACCATTGGAGGCCTTCGTAGTTGTCCCAGTCGTCTTTGCTGCTCACAATGGTGTGAACCAGATCCAATCCGCGCCGCTCTCCCGCTTCTGCATTGGCAAAGTGGCTTCCGAAGTCCGCTCGCGCGACCCCCTCTGCCTTCAGGTAATCCTCGGATGGCTCCTGCAGCCAGTAGGGCTCTCCCACGACCACCCAGCCGCCGGGTTTCACAATGCGGATTAGCGCTTCAAGAGTGCCAGCGTGCCCCCCGAACACCCAGCTCGCACCGATACAGGATGCCAGATCGAAGCTGTGCGGCTCGTCTGGCCGGAAGTCGGCACCATTCAACTGAGTGAAAGTGACGTCGGCGCCCGGCGCCCGCGCCTCGAGCCTGCGCTTTGCATCGGCGATAAAGAAAGGAGAAAGGTCGATCCCCACGCCATGAAGGCTATAGGCTTCGGCCAGGCGAATCAGGAACTCGCCCTTTCCGCACGCAATATCAACCACCTTCGCGTCGGCCGAAAGACGCAGAAGCTCCACGAGATGCGTCAGTTTCTCCTCGCTCGTAGGATTGCATACCACATGCTCGCGGTGAGTGATGTCGAAGAACTTCCATGAGTCCACAGTTCAGCCCTTTCGACGACGTTAGAACTGAGCGGCGCGCCCGGCCCGCAGCGTCCGAATTGGCAACTGGCTCGGCCCGCACACGTTCGGTCTGGTGATCCTGGCAGCTTTCATCTCCGCTGTTGTCTCATCACGGCCTCGAACTCAGGAGTCAAGGCCTCGACCTGGAGAAGCCTGAGCGTAGTGGATTGAGCCAGCCTGGCCTTCACGGTCTCCTTCTGATCATCGGTTCGGACCACAGCCCAGCCAACAAATGTGCCGGACTTCTGTTTGGCAATGAAGTCCTTCGCCGGAATTCCGAAGGGAAGCTGGGCGTTCAACTCTGAAAGGAGTTCCGCTTCCGACTGGGGAGAGCATGGCTCCTGCGGCACTATGCTCAGGACAGCGCGGGATGATGTGCATCCAATCAACAGGCCCGCTGCAAGTATTGCGAGGTATGTAACGAGTCTCATCATGCTATTACGAACCTCTCCGATCATCGCCGCCGCCTGGCCTTCGGCGTCCGGGAGGAAGCACCGCGCGGGTTCTCCGGGTAAGGCTCCGGATACTCCAGCATCCGCTCCCCGTTGACGAACCGTGCCTGATTCGCATAGTCCTGCAACTGCAGGATAATCGCATCAACCGACTTGGGAGGCAGTTCCAATTCGAACGCCGGCGCGGCGGCGCCCGCGGACGTGTAACTCAGATACACGGCTTGGTGAATCTGGTCATCGCAGGACACCGTGCCCACGCACAGCTCCGCGCCGTTGGGAAACCTCATTGTGGTTCTCGGCATGAACTTATCGAATGAACTTGGCATAATCAGGTCTTGGTTTCGGGTGTTCCAACGACTCAAGCTCAGCCGCGCCGGAACAACAACGTCGCCCGCTCCCGGCGGAACTGCCAGCGACCAGCCGACGTCTCTACTATAAACCAAATGGAGCATGAGGACGCAACCACAATACATCCGGCCAGATGCGTGCCTGGCAGCGCCGCAGACCTGCTGACTGTGCTCTTGGCGCGCCCGCACGCACTCAGCGCTGCGCGGGTGAGCGTCAGCCGTGAGCGCACTTTGGGCAAACGGACCGCACTGGCAGCAAAGTCCGAGTCGAAGCCCCGGACGCGCAAGTCCACCGGCGATAAGGGCCGCGCAATTGCTCATCCACGAAGCGATGCGGCGGCTGCCATACGTTGATGCGCGTCCGCCAGCGAATGGGAATGCCGCGAAAACGCAGCCGGTAATCAATCAACGTGCCTTCGCGCATGTGAATCGGCCCAGGGGTAGCAATTTGAAAGTGCAGCCACGGCAGGGTGATGGCGTCGAGGTTCGCCGCCTCGGCGAAGAACGGAAACAACTGCGCGGGCGGCAGCGGCAGCCAGAGGTCGGCGTGGAACTCGCGGACTCGCCTGGCTCAAATCTGTCGCTCAAACTCGACGAGGTAACGGCGCATTTCACGCAGCAGCACGGCGTCCGGTTTGCATCGGAGCACCATGCCATCCAGATACATGAGGCTGCGAATGATGGCGAAAATCCCCTTTTCGAAGGTCATGCCGGAGTGCACGCCCAACTTAATGGTCTGCATCATTTTCCGGGTAAGGCTCACTTGCGCCACAGTGCGGTCTTTGAAGTCAGCGTACAATTCCAAGAACTGCCGTTTGAAGGTATCGAAGGCCTCCGCGGTGAGTTCCCGTTCGGACATGCGGTTCAATGCCGCCGCGCAGGTCGCGTAGTCGTATTCGGACAGGGCGGCGAAGAATTCAAAGAGGCCGCGCCGGATCTTCGGGCCGACCTGGCCGATGTAGCCGGTGTCAATGAAGCAGAGCTTGTCCTCGGTAAGGAGCACGTTGCCGGGGTGCATGTCACCGTGGAAGGTGCCGATGCAGAACATGAAGAAGCCATGAAGGTGGAACAGCTCAAGCAGGGTGTCGTAGCGCAGGTCGCCCGCTTCGAGCAACTCGTCGAAGCTGCGGCCGGGAATGTACTCGGACACCATGACGTTCTCGTTGCATAGCGGTTCATGAACACGCGCGAACGCGAGGCGCGAGAGGTCGAAAGTGTCGCGGTGCTGGTCGTAGATAGAGCGCAAGGTATGCTGGCCGGCAACCTCGTGGCGCAGGTCCAGCTCGCTTAGGGTGTATTCTTCGATGTCGCCGAGAATGCCGACGGGATCACCAACCTGGCGGAGCTTCGGATAGACGAATGTGGTGAGGCGAAACAGGCGCTTGAGGCTGGCCACGTCGGCACGGAATTGTAACCGAACGTTGCGCTTGATGGCCTTTATGACGACGGGCTCGCCGTTCTTGAGGCGTGCCCGATGCACCTGGCCCACGGAAGCGGAGGCCAGCGCGGTTGGCTCGATTTCGGCAAAATGGTCAAGGAACTCCGCCCCGGCGGAGGCGCGAAGCAAGCTCAGGAAATCTCCGGCTGGCAACGCGGCGTTTCGGCGGTAGAGCCTGGCGAGATGCTCGCATTTCTCGCGGTCGAGGAAGTCTATTCGCAGGGCATGAACCTGGCCAAGCTTCACGGCGAGGAGCCCCAGGCTTTGAATCCAATCAAGGTCGGGTAGTTTGCCCCCGCGCCCGTAGATTGAACGAATGAGCCGGCCAAACTGAACCCAGTTCATGGCCAAGCGGGCTAGACCTGCGTGTTCTTGGAGACGAATGGGATGCCGTAGCGGCGCGAGATGAGGTTTGCGGCAATACGGCCCGACTCGTAGATCGTCGGCAGCCCGCTGCCCGGATGTGTGCCGCTGCCGACCAGGTAACAGTTGTCCAACTCCTCAAACCGGTTGCGGGGACGGAAGTAGAGCATTTGCCCGAGTGAATGCGCGAGGTTGAAGGTCGCGCCGTGCTGGATGTTCATCTCCTGCCAGGTCTGTGGCGTAAAGACGATTTCCTCGCGGATGTGCTGGCGCAGATCGGACATCCCAGCGCGTTTCTCCATCGCCGTGACGACGCGGTCGCGGAAGACCGCCGTTTCCTTGGCCCAGTCAATCTGCGCCGTGCGGTTTGGCACGGGCACCAGAACGTAAACCGCGGAGTGGCCCGGCGGCGCGAGCGCGGGGTCGGTGAGGCTGGCGTTACGGACGTAGAAGGAGATGTCCCCCGACAGCACTTTGGCTTGAAAGATGTCGCTGATGTTGCGCCGGTAGTCGCTGGCGAAGAAGATCGCATGGTGCGGCAGGTCGTAAATCTTGTCCAAGCCGAGGTAGAGCATGAACGTGGAGCACGAATAGGCCCGCGCGTCCACATTTTCCGGGCTGTATTTCTTCAGCACGCCGGGCGGCACCAGGTTCTTCATGGCGTAGCCGAAATCAGCGTTCAGGACGGTTTCGTCGGCCAGGACGCGTTCCCCTCCTGCCAACTCCACTCCGCGGACGGCACGGCCTTCGAGCAGAAGTTGTCTCACTGGCGTGGCGAGGCGAAGACTCACGCCGAGCTCGCGGCACACCCGGGCCATGGCCTCGGAGATTTCGCTCAAGCCGCCCATCACGTGATAAACGCCGAACGCGTGCTCGACGTAGGGCAGAATGGCGAACGCCCCCGGGCAATCCCAGGCGGACATGCCCAGATACTTGGATTGGAAGGTGAAGGATAGCTTGAGCTTCTCGTTGTCGCCGAAGTAGTCCCCCAGCACGCTGAACAACGAGCGGCCAATCGAGAGCTTCGGCAGGGCGCGCAGCATATCCTTCGAGAGATACTGCTTCGCTGAGGCGTAGTCCTTCTGCAGGCATGGATACATACGGTGGAAGCGTTCCTTTTCCACCCTCATGAACTTGTCGTAGCCCGCGCGGTTGCCCGGAAAATGCGAGTCGAGTTGCTGCAGCATCGTATCGCGGTCGGTGGTCGGTTCGAGCCGCACGTCCTCGAATTGAAGCCGATACATCGGTTCGAGCTTCACGCACTTCAGGTAGGCGTCAATCTGCCGCCCGGCCTCCTCAAACACTTCATCGAGGATGAACTTCATCATCAGGAAGGTCGGGCCGGTGTCGAACTTGTAGCCGTTGCGCACAATAGCGGCGTTGCGACCCCCAATGTGCGGGTCCTTCTCGAACACCGTGACCTTGAAGCCGCGAGCTGCCAGCAACATGGCGGCGGTCAGTCCGCCGGGCCCGGCGCCGACGATGATGATGTGCTTTTGCATGGTGTCTTTCTTCATAAGGCCGAGCCTAGAATATACGAAACGGGAGGTGCTGGGCAATGATTCGCCAGATTCTGAGGGCTACTTGGTCGTGCCCTTTGATGGCACTTTCAGCGATTGGAGATACGCGACCACTGCGAGAGCATCGCTGTGACTGAGGCGATATTGAGGCATGGGTGGCGACGATTGCTTTCCGTCGAGTCTGAGGCCGGTTTCAAGGTACTTTACAGCCGGTTCGGAGTTTGTGAATGACGGCAGTCCGGCAATCGGCGGAGCAACTTCTGCCCAGGGCATAATCCTCGAAGGTTTGAAGGGGAGCTTTGAACCCTGGAGCCAGCGACGGCGATCTTGCTTACCCTTCCAGTCGCGCTCGGTGTGGCAGTCCGCACACAAGGCCACGCGTTCGACGAGGTAATGGCCTTGCTTGAGACGGCCTGCAGGAGCGGGGGGCGACGAGGGAGCGACCTGCCCAATCGCCCAGGCTCCCAGGAGAAGGGTGGCTGTCATTGCTAGTGCGAGCGGCATTCTGTCTTTCATGCTCTTGAGACTACCAGTGATCCCAGGCTGGGCCGAGTCGTGAGAGGCAGGTGCCTGAAGGATACGCTGCCACGGACTGCCTAAAGCCTGGTTCTGATGCCGCATGCTCGGGCGAGGCACCAGCCTCGCAACGCCTCGCACAGACAAAAGCCCCCCGATCCAGTCAGGAGAAGGCAAAGGCACAGGGAGTGACGGCTCGCGATCAGGCCGGCGATGATGAGTGCGATTCCCAACAGGCCACGCACAACGCGACCAGCGCGTCCGATATTTGGAGCAAACCATCTCATCGCGAGGGTGAGAGCTTCACCGCCTTGATCCACGCGACTTCCAACCGAAAGGCGCCGGCCTGTTTAACTGATAAGAAATTGCTTTCTGCGCGCCGCGCGTACTCAGCGCTGCGCGGGTGAGGGAGAATTGGTTTTTGGGCCCACCAAGCATGCCGTGAGCCTATCAGGGGCCAGGGCCCGGGGCGCAAGCGTTTACTTGCGGCGCTCAGCAAGGCTCTTGCGGGGTTTCAACCACCGGTTTTGACTTGGCGCGGGCCACGCGGCTGCGGATTCAGTCCGGAGCGGCCTGCGAACGGGCACACCCCACTTGCGAGCCGGCTTCGAATCGGCGGGAGCTTTCAGTCAGTCAGCACGTTTTCGTAGTCGGGCATCGGGTCCTCACCGTACGGCTGGCGGGTGTAGGGGCCAGAAGAGCCTGCAGGCTGGAGATTGGAGGATCATGCCAGGCGCCGAGGTGCCGGAGAGCTTTCTCAACCACCCGCGCGGCATCAATGACGGCGATCACGCGCATTGTGGCCGAACCGCCGACTTTTAGTCGGCTTGGCAGGTCCGCCGGTAGAAGAGTAACCTGCAGGGCTAAGGTCAGCCAAAGCCGGCTGGAAGCCAGCGCTCCGCTGGCAGGGTCACGTTGCGTCCACTCGAATCAGTGCGTATGCATGAAGCCCCGGAGGGAGCGCCGACATTCCTGTCGGCCCGCCGGGTGGTGGGCAAGACGGGCCGACAGGAATGTCGGCGCTCCGTCAGGCATACGTGTTGCACGCGAATCAGGTCAGCCGCTATCTCGTTGACTGCATCCGCCGCGCCTCAAAAGTAACTGTTACCCTAGCGAAGCTCGGAAGTGTTCCGGT
>DAOPPX010000080.1:0-24201 GCA_035358715.1 Verrucomicrobiota bacterium | reverse complement strand
CCTCTAACCCCGGGTTAGAGGTACTACGGCATTGGGATGGGGAGGGGACGGCGGGCCTGCCCATCCCTGGCGGGGGGATGGCCGTGCTTGGAAGATGGGGTCGGGAGGGGATAATGCCACACCGGGATTGCTGAGTCGCTGCGCTGGCGCCTTTGCCAGGAAAACACCGCTCAAAAACCGAGATGCGCCCGGAACAGAGAGCCCTTACCGCCCTCGCCTGTCGGATGAAGGACGGTCTTGTCGGACCGGTGCAGAAGCTGCCGGCGCGGAAGGGGCCGGGCGAGACGGTTGGGATTGCATCATCGGTGTCCGCTGACCGGAGGGCGTGCTCGGCTGTGAGAATGAACGCGTCGGCGCGGGCGTGAATGACGGACTGGGAGCGCTGCGTGTCGGACGCGACTCCATCGCCGGCGCCTGCCGGCTTGGGGGCGTGCTCGGCTGTGAGAATGAACGCGTCGGCGCGGGCGTGAATGACGGACTGGGAGCGCTGCGTGTCGGACGCGACTCCATCGCCGGCGCCTGCCGGCTTGAGGGCGTGCTCGGCTGCGAGAATGAACGCGTCGGCGCGGGCGTGAAGGACGAGCTCAGAGCGCTGCGCGTCGGACGCGATTCCATTGCCGGCGTCCGCGCGGCAGGAGACACTGTCCGTGGCGAGATAGAACGCGCCGGGGCGGGCGTAAAGGACGGCGCTGGAGTCCTGCCCTCCGGGGCCAAAGACGGAGTCGGCATGCTGCGGGCGGGGGTTGGCGCTGGCGAAGGGGCGATGCGTGGTGCGGCCAGGGCAGGCGCAGAGACGCTGCGGGGCACCCTGGCCGGCGCTGGGGAAACCGGGGCTGCCACTGGCGCCTGAGGAGCGCTCCGAACCGCCGCGCCGCCAGCGGGTGGGGCGGGCCGAACTTCCTTCTTGCCGATGAATGTCGTCGTTTGGCGCGGAGATTCCCGTTTGACGGCGCCGACGCTGCTGGCTGGGGTGCCTCGATTGGGCTGATCCGGCCGCTGCACATTCAGCGGCTGCGCCGGCTCGGGTGCTGTGGCCTGGCTTGGGGAACTAACGCTCGGCGCGGGAACAGAACTTGGGCTGGCTGGGCGAGAAGAGAAGGCGCTTGAGCGCGGCGACGCAATCGGAGAAGGGGTGGAAACTCTCGGCTCCGCGGACAGTGTGCTCCCGCCACCTTGCGGCCTCCTGGCCGGGATGACAGGCTGCCCGCCCGCGGACGGCGCCAACCCGCTGCCACCGCGAACGAGTTCAGCACTCGGACGTCCGCCTGGCCCCCGCCCAGTCCCCGCCGTGGCCGGAAACTCAGGGCGGAAGACAGATAGCGTCCGGCCGTTGCCCTCGAACCGTTCAGCGCGGGCGCTGCGTCCCGGAGGATTGTTCACCGGACGAATAGTAACCCTTTGAACCTCGGTACGCGTCGCTTGCGCTATCCGTGAGGCCGGAACCCCGTGATTGATCACACGGCCGTTGTTCTCGACGATAGAAGTGGACGGCGGCGCCTGTTTGAAGATTCGGGCGGCATGATCCGACGGCAAGGCATGCCGGTTCAGGTGGCGGTCACGAAAACGGCTGTTCTCGACGAAGGCATAGGAACCAGCTCCCAGGCCAAAACCGAACGAGCTACCCACTGGGCGACCGCAATAGGCAAGTCCGCGCCCGTGTGTGAACGAAGCCCTGGGGGGCAACGGTGCCCAGCCACAATAGGCTTCATTGTACCTCCAACTCACCCAGGATGGCCCCCAGACAGTGTCCGGCGCCCAGCACCAGCCCACGCGATGGTGCCGGAACCAGCGGCCATAATGGAAGGGCGCCCAGCCCCACGTGTATGACGAGTGCCAGTACCACCCGCAATCGCTGTAGATCCAGCGGCCGCCATCGCAATACGGTCGCCACGCCGGGTTAACAATCACCACCGTCGGCTGCCAGCAGGCTCCCACTCCCGCAACGTCAACCCAGGTGCCGTACGGCGCCAGGGAATCGTAAAAGACCGGATAGCTGACCGCCTCTGCGGGCGGCGGCGCTTCCTCTGGCACCGTCTCCGTCGCGGCCGGAATCTCTGCCGGCTGCGGCGCGTAGAGACCGGGGTCCTCCGGCGGAGGCGCGGCCGGTCCAGGCGCCGCGCTGGCCGACAGTTCCTTGAGCGCCTGGTCCCGCTGAATCATCGCCGCCACGACCAAACTGGGAACCCCTATATCGTTCAGATAAATGATCTCATCCGCCCCCAGGTTGAAGAGGGCCACCGAGTTGCTGACGAACGCCAGCATCACGCTTTCTTCCGCACCCGATTCCGCGAGCTTGACCACCTCAGCCGCTGGCCCGCTGAGTTTGAGATTGGGCAGCACCGGTTTGGCAGCGGAGATCGGGGTCACCTCAGCGTTGGCAAGGTCCGATTCCTCCGCGGGGTTCTCCAGCCCCGCGTCCTGAACCGCAGCGGCTTGAGATTCCGCGGCGCCCGATTCGGCCGTGGGGCTGGCTGCCGCGTTCGTCTCCTGACTTGACGTCGGCTGCGAGCATCCGGCGGCGAGGATCACGTTCGCCGCGACCAGTCCCAAACATAGGCTCCAACAAATCCAGTTCTTCATGGCCTGCTATGACAAGTTAAGCCTGATCGCATCGCTTGTCATACCGATTCGACTCGATTCACGCGGGGCGTATTCACGCGGCGTTTGACGCAGTCCTGCGACGAGCCGTTGAGGAGCCTTATTAGATTGACTTCCGGGGGCGACTACGTAAACTGCAATCGTTCAGCAGCTAGCCTCCTGTCATCGGAAATGAAACGCTATAACGAAAGACGGCGCGGGACCCGCAATCGAGAGCAGTTCCTGGCCGCAACAACCCGATTCTGGCGCTGTTGTGGGGACTGCTTGCCGGCCCTGATGCTCCTGCTCACCTGTGGCTGGCCGGCCTTCGCGGGGCAGCCCACTCCTCCGACCATCTCGCACATATCTGACCAGCGCACTTTTCCCGGCCTGCCAACGCGGACACTCGGATTCACGATTGGCGACGCACAGACCGCCGCGACGAACCTGGTCCTCAGTGCTGGTTCTACGAACCTAACCCTTCTGCCGCTGACGAACATCGTCTTTGGCGGCACGGGCAGCAACCGCACCGTAACCCTCACGCCGGCCGCCGGACAGAAAGGCCAGACGCAAGTCACGCTGACCGTCACGGACGAAAAAGCCGAGTCGGCCAGCGATTCGTTCGGGCTGACGGTGGCCGACTTCACCGCGGTGAACGCCGGCTTTTGGGGGCTCTCGCTCGGCAACGTGACCTGGGCCGACTATGATAACGACATGGACCTGGATGCGCTAATCTCAGGCTTCAGCTCCAGCGGCGGCCTGACGGCGCTGTACCGCAATGACGGCGGGGGCGTGTTCACCTACGTATATTCACCGTTCCCCAACCTGGAATACAGCGCCGCAGCCTGGGGTGATTATGACAACGACGGCGACCTGGACTTGCTGATTTCCGGCGAGTATCGCGGCACCAGTACGGCCACCACGCAGATCTATCGCAATGAAGGGAACGGGTCGTTCAGCTACGTTACCTCGCTGGCCGGGGTGTTCTTTGGATCGGTGACGTGGACGGACGTGGATAACGACGGCGACCTGGACGCGCTGCTGGGCGGACGCTACGAGATGTATGTCTATCGCAACGAAGGCAACGGCGTCTTTACCAATACTTCCGCCGCCTTCCCCTCGGGCTATTACAGCTACGCGGCCTGGGCGGATTACGACAATGACGGCGATTTGGACATCGCCGCGTCCACGACCGCCAGCGGCGCCGCCTCGCCAAATGTGACCCGCATCTTCCGGCAGGACGGCCCGGGTGTCTTTACGCCGGTGGCCCTCTTCCCTTATCGCCAGTTCACCTGTGCGGCCTGGGGGGACTATGACAATGACGGTGATCTGGACCTGCTGATGATCGGAGGGGACCCGGCTGCCGGCGCGTTCGCGAAGGTTTACCGCAACGACGGTGGCGACACATTTAGCGAGCTGCCCGTCTCGCTGCCCGGCGCCGGCTACAGCGCGGTCGCCTGGGGTGATTACGACAACGACGGTCGGCTGGACATCTTGCTCAGCGGCGGCTCGCTGACGCGCATCTACCGCAACCAGGGCGGAGACAATTTCAGCCTGAGCTGGGCCGCCCCGGAGGAACTGGATCAGACCTCGGTCGCCTGGGGTGACTTTGACAACGACGGGGACCTGGACATCCTGGTGATGGGGGTCACCAACGGCGTGAAGTCCACAACGCTCTATCGCAACGACGGTGCGATGCCCAACACGCCCCCATCGGCGCCGGCAAACCTCGTGGCCCAACCGAACGGCATATCCGCAAGACTCGCCTGGACCGCCGCGACGGATGCCGAGCAGCCTTCCGGGCTTAGCTACAACGTTCGGCTCAGCACTTCGCCCGGCACGGCCAACCGGATGCCGCCCGGCGCGGACCTCGCCACCGGCTGGCGGCGGCTGCCCGCGCTCGGCAATGCGGGTGAGCGGCTCTTTTACACCATCACAAATCTCAGCGCCGGCACTTACTACTGGAGCGTCCAGGCCATTGACCACGCGTTCGCCGGATCGGTCTTCGCCGCCGAGCAGAGCTTTACCATCACCCTCCCGGTCGTCACCAATCAGCCGCAGCCTCAAACCCTCTTTGCGGGTCAAACCGCCACGTTCACCGTGGGCGCCAGCGGCACGCCCCCGCTCGCCTATCAATGGCGCTTCAACGGCACGAATATTGCCGGGGCGACGGACTCGGCGCTGGTGCTGACCAATGCGCAGTTCCTCCAGCAGGGGCTCTATTCGGTAATAGTCACCGATGTCGTGGGCCAGGCGGTGAGCTCGAACGCGCTGCTCACCGTCAACTCGGCGCCCGTCATCACCACCCAGCCTCGCGGGCAAACCGTGGCGTTTGGCAGCCCGGCGACGTTCAGCGTGTCGGTCATTGGCAGCGAGCCGTTCGGCTACCAGTGGCTGTTCGAGGGCGTGGAAGTGCCCGACGCCACCAGCGCGACGCTGGCCCTGCCCGCGGTGCAGTTCACCAACGCCGGCAACTATTCTGTGCGGGTGACCAATTGGGTCGGGAGCACGACAAGCCTAAACGCTCAAATGAACGTCTATCCGCTCGGCCTCGGGCTCCAATCCATCTCCGTGCCGGCAGCGGTGGATATGGTCTATGACGACGCGCGGGACATCATGTACATCTCCAGCGGCAACTCCGTCCTGCGCTACAGCGTGGGGTCCAACACCTTCCTGACGCCCTTCCAGATGGGTACGGCGCTGGCTGGGCTGGACCTGTCGCCGGATGGCAACACGCTGGTGGTAGGCGACCACAACGGCGGGTCCACCGAGGTATGGGTGTACTTCATAGACCTCCTGACCGGTCAGAGCCGGCAGGTCCTCTTCCCGAGGTTGTGGGAAAGCGGCATCTACTGGGTGACCTACGGAAATGATGGCGCGGTGGTAACGACCTCCGATTGGACGGGCGGCTCAGGCAGCGACCAGGTGCGTCGCTACGATCCCATCACCGACACTACCTCCATCATCGGGATGCTCAGCGAGCAGTCTCGCCCCACGGCCAGCGGGGACGGAAGTGTCATCGCCATCGGCGAAGGGAGCGCCTCCTCAGGCCGTGTCTATAAATACGACGTTGCCACCCGACAAATCGTAGCCACCGGCCAGTATAACCAATTCAGTTGGATTCACCCGGGCGTAAATCGGAATGGGACGCAGTTCACCTATTCGATGGACCACGCGACCTATGTCCTCAACTCCAACCTCAGTCAGGTAATCTACACGTTCGGTGGTGCCTACCTGGGCCCGCGGCCGGTGGCGGTGGTGTATCATCCCGCGCAAGACCTGATGTTCCTGGCCTGGGGCGGCAGTTCGCAAGTGCGGCTCTATGAGACCACCAACTTCACCGAGGTCGCCCGCTACGAATTCGGCTACTCCTTCGGCACGGGCGAGCGAACCACCTGCCGGATGCGCATCTCCCGCGACGGTTCGCTGGTCATGGCGCGGGTGGGCGGCGATGGCATCAATTCGATTGGCGGCGGAATCAACTATTTGCGTTGGCCCACCGCGCCGCCCGTGATCACCAGCCACCCCGCCAGCACCCACGCCTTTATGGGCAGCAACGTCACCTTCTCCGTGCAGGTCGGCGGCACCCCCCCCTTCAGCTACCAATGGCGTTTTCTCGGTGAGCCACTCGCCGGCGCGACCAACTCCCTGCTTTCACTGACCAACCTCCAGCCGACTCAACAAGGAACCTACGACGTGTTGGTCTCCAACTCAGGCGGCTCGGTCACCAGCTCGGTTGTTACCCTGACGCTGGACGGCGCGCCGGTCATCACCGCGCAACCGACGAACTTAACGATCTTCGCCGGCGACAGCGCCGCCCTAACAGTCACCGCAGTCGGCACCACGCCCTTCAGCTACCAATGGCTCCTGTTCGGGACCAATTTCGGGGGCCCAAATGCGGCGACCTTTAGCCTGGCGGATGCGCAGACCGCCAACGCCGGTGATTATTCCGTCATCGTCAACAACACCTACGGCTCAGCCACCAGCAGCGTGGCGACGCTGACCGTGGCTTCGACCGTGCCAATCATCACTCTGCAACCGCAGACGCAGGACGTGCCGGCAGGGAACAACCTCAGCCTGACTGCCGGCGCGAAAGGGACCGAGCCATTGTACTACCAATGGCGCTTCAAGGACGCCGACCTGCCCGGCCAAACCACCACGAGTCTCGCGCTGGCAAATATGCAAGACCCGAACACCGGCGATTACACCGTCACCGTCAGCAACTCTGTCGGCATCACAACCAGCGCCGTGGCGGTTGTCACCGTCACGCCGGCGGGGCCAACCATCACGACCTTCCCGGTGAGCCGCTCGGCGCCGCGCGGCGCGGAAGTGCTGTTCTCAGCCGCCGCCAAGGGCACTGAGCCGTTGGCGTTTCAGTGGCGCTTTGGCATCTCCAACCTCCCGGGCGAAACCAACACCACCCTCACGCTCGTCAACGTCCAATCCAACGACGTCGGCACCTACAGCGTGCTCATTACCAACACCGCCGGCGCGACGGCTGCCTCCGCGACGCTTTCCCTTAGCGCGCCGCCCGGCTTCCTCTGGGCGCGCAGCGGCGGCGGTGGCGGGACTGACATGGGGAACTGCGCTGCAATGGACGCGGCGGACAATGTCTATGTCGCCGGGTCGTTCGCGTCGAGCGCATCCTTCGGCGGCTCGAATCTTGTGAGCGTAGGTAGCTGGGATGTGTTTGTGGCGAAATACGACCCGCTCGGCCAACTGCTCTGGGTGCGGCAGGCCGGCGGCACGGCAATCGACGCGGCCGCCGGCATCGCCCTGGACCCGGCCGGCAACGTGTTCGTGACCGGTTCACTCGAGGGCACAGCAGATTTTGGCGGAGTTACCCTAACCAACCTCGGCTACGCGGACATCTTCGTCGCCAAATACGACAGCAATGGCGCTCTTTTGTGGGTCACAAATGCCGGCGGTTCCAGCAATGACCAAGGCTATGGCATTGCCACCGACCCTGCCGGTAACGCCCTTGTTTGCGGCTCGTTTAGTGGCACCGCGACCTTCGGCGGGACCAACCTGACCAGCGCCGGCAACCTGGACGGCTTCCTGGCGTGCTACACCGGAGACGGCGACGTGGCCTGGGCGCGGCGGGTGGGTGGGACGTCCGCTGATATGGGCCGGGCCATCGCCTGTGATCGTTCCGGCAATTCCTATCTGGTTGGAGACTTCTTTAGCTTAACCCTCGCTATCGGATCGGTGGTGTTTACCAATACGAGTCCGGCCTCGGGATATTCCGACCTCTTTCTCGCGAGATACGACCCGGCTGGGACGTTCCAGTGGGCCGCCCAAGTGACAGGATCGAACTCCGAAAATGCGCGGGGAATTGCTGCGGACGACGCCGGCAACGTGTTCCTCGCGGGTTACTACGCCGGCACTCCGGTCTTCGGCAGCCTCGCCGCGCTCACCAACGCCGGCAATTCCGACCTCTTCGTCGCCAAATACGATCCTGCGGGCAACGCTCTGTGGGCGCGCGGCGCCGGCGGGTCCGGCAACGATCATGGCTACGCGCTGGCTGTGGACGCGGGCGGCAATGCGTTCGTTACGGGCCGGCTGAACTACACGGTGAAATTTGGCGCCACCAACTCATTCGGCTCCAGCGGCGACGATGCGTTCGTGGCGATGTACACCGCCGCCGGAAACATCCAGTGGGTCCGGCGCACCAGCGGCTCCGCCCTCGACTACGGGCTGGGCATCTGCGCGAACAATACGGGCCAGGTGTATCTCGGCGGCGTTTCTCAGGGCGCCGCCACTTTCGGGCACGTGACGCCTACCCCGTTTGGAGGGAGCGATGTTTTCCTCGCAAAGCTGGCGTCCTACGACTCCAGCGCCGCCCCGGTGTTCACTTTGCATCCGTCGAACCAGGTCGCCCAGGCCGGAGCCAACGTCACGTTCAACCTCGGATTCATTGGCGCGGGGCCGGTGGCCTGCCAATGGCTGTTTAACGGTACCAATATCACGGACGCCACCAACGCCTTCCTCACGGTGAGCAACGCGACAACGGCGCAGGCGGGCAGTTACTCGGCGGTAGTCAGTAACGCCAATGGCGCCGCCACCACCGCCGCGGCCATGCTCACCGTCAGCGTCGAGCCTGATTTCTTTTGGGCCTTGCGGGCCGGTGGCGGGGGCAATGACGAAACCCTCGCCGTAACGGCAGACGCTGACGGCAACACCTATGCGGCCGGCTACTTCTCCGGCACCGCTGACTTTGACGCCACTAACCTGGCCAGCTACGGCGGCGAGGACATCTTCGTGGCCAAGTACGACAGCGCTCAGAATCTGCTCTGGGTGCGCCAGGCCGGCGGCAGCGGCACCGACCGCGCTAATGCCCTTGCTCTGGACGACACCGGCACCAATATCATTGTGGCCGGTCATTTCTCGGGCACGGCCAGCTTTGGCGGGTTCAACCGGACCAGCCAGGGTGGCACGGACCTCTTCGCGGCCCTCTATGACGGGAACGGCAAAGTGCGTTGGGCGCAGGCTGGCGGCGGTTCCGGTGATGATACCGCGCTGGGCCTTTGTGCCACGCCCAACCGGCGGTTCTTGATGACGGGCAGTTTCCACGGCTCGGCGGCCATCGGCGGCGCTGTCCTGAACAGCGCCGGCTCGAACGACGTGTTTGTCGTGAAGTATAGCACCCTCGGCATTGCCTCTTGGGCGGTTCGCGGCGGCGGCACGGGAGATGACTGGGGCCGCACCGTCACCTGTGACCCGGCCGGTAATGTCTATGTGGCCGGCGGGTTTTCCCTCACGGCCAACTTCGGGGGCACCAACCTGGTCAGCACGGCGCTGTTAGATGTCTTCCTGGTCAAATACGATTCCAACGGCAATCGGATCTGGGCGCGCCGGGCGGGCACGAGTACGGCACCGCCGGCGAATGGTCCCTACAACGACGAGGCTTATGCTCTTGCCGCCGACCCTGACGGGAATATTCTTGTCTCAGGCTATTTCCAAAGCCAGGCGACTTTCGGCACCAGCGTGCTGACTGCCAACCTCACTAATCAGTCTGATGCGTTCCTGGCCAAGTATGACACCACTGGCAACGTGCTCTGGGCCAAACCTGCGGGGGGCGCGCTCGGTGATTTCGGCAAGGCGCTGGCGACGGATTTGGGTGGAAATGCCTTCCTCGCCGGCTCGTTCAAGGGCACGGCGCAGTTCAATCCCTTCACCGCGAGCAGCGTCGGGAGCGCGGACATGTTCGTGGCGATGTACGACGCGACGGGGCGGTTGGTCAAGGTGCGGCGCGGCGGCGGCGTGGGCGATGACGCAGGACAGGCGGTCGCGGTGGACGGCCGCGGCAACGCGCTTATTGCCGGGTCCCATGCGGCGCCGGCCGCGTTTGGCGACACGGCCCTCGCGAATGTCGGGGGCCTGGACGCCTTCGTCACGAAGGTCTCATTCTTCCCCCCGGACGAACCGCCCCTTATCACAAGCCAGCCGCAAGGTCTCAGCACCGGGCTGGGCTCGAACGTCGTGCTGAGCGTTGGAGCGGCGAGCACCACACCGCTGCAATGCCAATGGTCGCTCAACGGCAGCCCGCTTGTGGGCGCAACCAGCCTGATGCTGAGTCTAACCAACGTGCAATATGTCAACTTCGGCGCTTATGCGCTCGCTCTCTCGAATGCCTTTGGCGTGGTGACGAGCCAGACGGCCCTCGTCACGACTGAGCTGACGCCGGAAGTGTTGTGGACGCTCAGGCTCGGGAGCACAAGCGATGACCGGGGACTGGCCACCGCCGTGGACGCCGCGACGAATGTGTGTGTGGCCGGGGTGTTCTCCGGCACAGTCGCCTTTGGCGCCTCGAATCTCGTCAGCAGCGGCGGCCTGGACATCTTCCTGGCTAAGTTCAATGCCGCCGGCAGCCTGCTTTGGGCCGTAAAGGCCGGTGGCACCGGACCGGACACGGCGCCCGGCCTGGCGGTGGACGCTGCCGGCAACATCTTCCTGACCGGCACGTTCTCCGGCGCCGCCTCCTTTGGCACGTCCAATCTCGTTAGCAGCGGTGTCCTGGACTGCTTCGTGGCGAAGTACGACGGCGTCGGGAATCTCCTTTGGGTGAAACGTGCGGGCGGCAGCCAGAACGATCAGGCTACCTCGGTCGCCACCGACCCCGCCGGCAATGCCTACGTGACCGGCTCGTATTACAGCAGCGCCACGTTCGGCGGCATCGGGTTGACCAATCTGCTCTCGACTAACTTCTTCCTGGCGAAATACGACCCGAGCGGGAATGTCGCCTGGGCTAAGACGGTTACTGGCCAGACCATCTGCCAGGGCAGCGGGGTGGCGTTGGACTCAGCGACCAATGTGTATGTGACGGGTTATCTCCTCGGCTCGGCAAACTTCGGCAGCGGCGTGATCAGCAACACCAACGGCTACTACCGCGCCACGGTGTTCATCGCCAAGTACGATTGCAGCGGCACCCTGCAATGGGCGAAGAAGGGCGGGACCAATGGCCTGGGCTGGGGCCAAGCCATCGTCGCCGACGCCTACGGCTACGTCTATGCCACCTCCTACAAGCCCGATTACGGCACGTTTGTCTTCCTGACCAAATATGACGCCGAGGGCAACGTGCTTTGGTACCGCACCGCCGCGATCTCCTGCTGCACCAGCGACTACATCGCCGGCTACGGACTCGCCCTCGACGCCGCGGGCAACCCGGTGGTCACCGGTGGGGAATCGGGGTATGGGAGCTTCGAGGGCCTGGGCTTGAACCGACAGGGTTTCGTCGTCAAATACCGCGCGAGCGATGGCGCGCCCTTCTGGATTCAGAAGCTCGGCTCGATGGGTCAGGGCGTCGCGCTGGATGACGCGGACAATGCCTATCTGACCGGGTCCTTCACCTTGACCTCGGTCTTCGGCAGCAGCAGCAACCTGGTCAGCGCGGGCGGCAACGACGCGTTCCTGGTCAAGTTCGGCGTCCGCCCGCCACTCCTCACACCGGCGCAGACCAACCTCCTGGTGGTGGCCGGGTCAAATGCCACGCTGCATGTTGTGGGCGCGTCCGGGACAGGACCGTTTGCCTACCAGTGGCAACTCAACGGCTCAAACCTCGCCGGCATGACCGGAAGCTCAATAAGCCTCGGCCATTTTGGCCCCGGCGATGCGGGCCGCTATTCTGTGATCCTGCAGAACACGTCTGGCTCCGTGACCGGTTATGTTGGGGCCGTGGGATTAGTTCCCGTGCTCAGTGCCATGTCCGCCGGCAACGGTCTGGTGCTGGCTTGGCCCGCGACGTTCACACTGCAGTCCGCCGAAGACGCTGCCGGGCCATACGCGGATTTGCCGCTGGCGGCCAGCCCGTTTACCATTTCCTTCTCGGCGACAGAGCCGCAACGGTTTTTCCGACTGCGCGTAGGCAATCCGGCCGTGACTGGCGGACTAATCCCGAATGACGGTTTCGCCGTCACGGTGGCTGGTTCGCCGGGGCATGTTTACGCCATCCAGGCCTCGACCAATCTGTGGGATTGGGAGCCGCTCCGGACCGATGCCGCCCCCTTCTCAGTGCTGGACACCAATGCAATGGCGCTGCCACAGAGGTTCTACCGAGCGTTCTTGGTGCCCTGAATCACGTCGAAGGGATCGTAGCGAACATGGACGATTACCTGCGGGTCCGACCCCAGTGGTTCCCCTGCCACGAGAGGGGACGATGGCAATCATGACCGCCTGGGCCGAACGGTAGCGCCGGGGCGAGGCCCTCGGGTGGTGCAACAACCTACCTGCCCGGCGGTTGGCTCGCGAGCTGGACGAGGGCCTCTTTGACGCGCACAACCTGGGCGGGGCTAAGAATCAGGTGGCGATCGCGTCCGGCCGGCGCGGGCGTGAAACGCGTGAAGCCGTCCTCTTCCACCGTCACCTGCCCGGGGGCCGAGAGGTCGAAATAGCCACGGTCAGGCCGGACCGCGTACAACACGCTGGTAAGGTCCCATGTGGGCCGTTCATGCGGGGGTGGGTTGTAAAGGCGGTAGGCTTCCGCGGCGGGGTGGTGGGGCAGGTAGTTGAAATCACGCTCGATGCTTACGGCCGGATAGGGCACGGCAATCCCGATCTCGAACCCGCTCCAGACAATCGGCGTCGGCCAGCGAGGGACGAGGCGCTTCGCCGCGGGAAGGTCCTGGATGACATTGTATTCACGGTCGTGGTGAGTGGTTCGGAACGAGCCGGCCATAACTGAGAGCAGCTTGACCTTCTGCCGAACCAGGTCGCCGCCGTTCAGCGGCGAGACCGCGTCGCCCGGCGTGTCAAGCAGCGCGGCGAAGTTGGAGAAATAACCCACCTGCACGAGCACGACGGAGCAGTCGGGTTGGCGGCTAAGGATCTGCCGCAAGAGCCGTGTGGCCTCCGGCGCGTCAGAGCTGCGCTTGAGACGGCGCGGATAGCGAAGTTTCCTGCCGTCTTTGACCTCCGCCAGCGGGAGGAACTTGCTGGGCTCGTTTTTCAGCGCGGCATGCGTATAGCCGATGGGAATGCCCGGCCGGTGGTAAAACGTGTTCAGGGCGCCCACGAAAGGCCCGGCCAGTTCGTCGGGCTTGGTGATCGTGACAGCAAGCAGTTCGCACTCGCCCCTGCTCTGCAAAGCATGGATCACCGACAGTGCCAGCACGTCGTCCACGTCGTTGCCGACATCAGTGTCGAATATGATCTTCACTGGTGTGGCCCCGGCGGCGTACACGCTCCCCGGAGCGTAGAACCCGTCCAGGCCAAAGGCAAGGAGCAGTACGGCAGTTGAGATGAAGCTTCTGCGGGTAGAGTTCATAAGGTCTGTGGTCGAGATGCCAGTGGTTTAGGCTGCGTAGTGTTTCGCAACCTTGCGGACGGCCTTTGCGATTGAGCGGACATAGTCCTCGTCCATGGCTTCGTTCAACCCGAACCGCAGGCACGTCTTTAGAATTTCCTCGGTCTCCGGGCACCTCACCCGGGTGTAATCCATCTGGGTCATGCCGCATTCCTTAACCGGCCAGTGCCCGGCAAAAAACGAGTGCTTCTGGAACATCGGCATGCCATAGACCGGCACCGGGATGTAGCCCGCCATGAAGGGAGCTCCTTCGGCAGCCAGCGCCTTGACGAAGGTGGCGCGGTCGCAGCGCAGTTTATCGAGCGCCAGGCGCGCCATGTAGAACCAATACACGCAACGGTCGTCCGGGCGCACCTTGTGTGTGAGCACACTCGGTATGCCTGCCAACTCCTCCGTCAGCAGGTTTCCCAGTTTGGCGCGTTGCGCGGCGATGCCTTCCAGCCGTGTCAGTTGCGCCGCCACAAACGCCGACTGCAGCTCAGTAATGCGGTAGTTGGGGGCCAGCGCCGTGCTTGAGTCCTTGGGATTCAGACGGTTGGTTCCCTTGTCGCCGAACTTGATCAGCAGCGGCCCGAACCGCTCTTCGCTGGTCGTTACCACCCCGCCGTCGCCGCAGCCGATATGCTTGGTATCCTGCAACGAGAAACAACTGATCTGGCCCACGCTGGTGACCGGTTTGCCGCGATAATGCGCGCCCCACGCCTGGGCGCAGTCCTCGATCAGAATCAGCTTGTGCTTGTCGGCGATTTCCTTCAACTCGGCCAGGCGGCACGGGTTCCCGGCAAGGTGAACGGCGATGATCGCCTTCGTCCGGGGGGTAATCTTGCGCTCGACATCCGCCGGGTCGAGACAGCCGGTCTGCGGTTCCAGGTCGGCGAACACCGGCACGGCCTGTTGGAACAGCACCCCGATGACGGTTCCGATGTCCGTAATGCCTGACGTGATCACCTCGTCGCCGGGCGCAATGCCGGCGGCGCCCACCGCGATATGAAGCGCCGCGCTCCCCGACGAGCAGGGCTGCACGTACTTGTGCCCGTAAAT
Source organism: Verrucomicrobiota bacterium (assembly GCA_035358715.1). Taxonomy (GTDB): domain Bacteria; phylum Verrucomicrobiota; class Verrucomicrobiia; order Limisphaerales; family UBA8199; genus UBA8199. The sequence continues at coordinate 9,782 of DAOPPX010000080.1, read as the reverse complement.
GGCCCGGAAGCGCTCCATGAGCAACTGCGTCTGCTGGTTCCTCCAGTAATAGAGGGAGTTCTGCTTGACGGCGGCGCCAAGCTGCTGCAGTTCGGGCTCTCCCCAGCGCGTGGGTTTGGGCATGGCACGGCTGAGCGTCTTCGGTCCGCCATTGAGCGCAAGCTGGTCGGCGTCGCTCCCGGCTGTTTGCGCCACACCGAGCTGGCTGGCAGCTACCAGCATTGAGGTGGAGGCGATGAACTCACGGCGGGTAACTTGCTTGTCACGTCGCATAGCGCAGCCCAGTGTATATCGCAAACCAAAGAGTCCAAGCCCAAAGTATGGGGTGGCGAACTCGCGCGCCACGGTTGGGGCGTGCCGGCTGCCGCAGCCCGGACAACTTCGCGGTTGATGTAGGCAATCCGGTGAATATGCTCCGCGCGTTCGTATGTTGTACAGACAAGCCGGCAAGACCGGACCGCGCGTTTCGATTCTGGGTTTCGGCTGCATGCGCCTGCCGATCACAGGCGGCAAGGCTCACCTCATTGATGAAGACAAGGCACAGGCCATGGTGGACTATGCCCTCCGCCACGGGGTGAACTACTTCGACACCGCCTACGTTTACCACTCGGAAGTGCCATTTCAGGCCGGTATGAGCGAGGTGTTCCTGGGCCGGGCGGTTCGGGCGCGCCGGCAGGAGGTGCACCTTGCCACCAAGTTGCCCAGTTGGTTTGTGCAGAACCGGGCGGACATGGACCGTTTCCTGGACCAGCAGATCGAGCGGCTGCAGACAGATCATATTGACTTCTACCTCGTGCACAGCCTGACGGGTGAAATGTGGAAGCGCCTGAGGGGGCTCGGCATCACCGGATTCCTGGACGCCGCGATTGCCGACGGCCGAATCAAGCGCGCAGGATTCTCATTCCACGATGACGGCCCGGCGTTCAAACCCATCGTGGACGCCTACGACTGGTCGTTCTGCCAGATTCAATACAACTTCATGGACGAAGACTACCAGGCGGGCCGCACGGGCATGGAATACGCGGCGGGCAAGGGGCTGGGAGTCATTGTGATGGAACCGCTGCGCGGCGGGGGGCTGGCGGCAGCGATCCCGCCCGAGGTGCAGGCGGTTTGGGGCAAAGCCCGGGTCAAGCGCACGCCGGCGGAATGGGCGTTGCGTTTTGTCTGGAACCGGACCGAGGTGAGCGTGGTGCTCAGCGGCATGACCGAGCCGCCGCAGGTGGAGGAGAACATCAAACTGGCCGATGCCGGCCGCCCCAACTCTCTTACCAGTGAGGAGTTGGCCCTGGTCCAACAGGCCAGGATCATCTACCAGGCCAGAACACGCGTCAACTGCACCAGTTGCGGCTACTGCATGCCCTGTCCCCATGGCGTTAACATCCCCGCCAACTTCGAGCAACTAAACAAGCTGGCAATTTACCGGGACCGGGGGGCCGCCGAGTTCTTCTACTTCCACATCCTGAAGGAAGAGGAGCGGGCTCCCCGCTGCACGGAGTGCGGCCAATGTGAAGAGTTGTGCCCGCAGCACATCCCCATCTCCGCAAAGTTGAAAGAGGTGGCGCAGGAGTTCGGGCGCCGGTGAAGCCGGACGGAGCGCCCCCTTACCCTGGCATTTAGCCCATCCTCCTGATCTCAGGTCTTGGCCTTCGCATCAAGGCCAGCTCTACCTCTCCTGCGCACGCAACGCGGCCACCGCGCGCCGGGCTCCTGCGCTGACCAGGTCCTCCACGTCATCAGCCCAGCGCCACGCCGGCAGTCCATAGACCATCGTCGCCTGCGCGCCTTCGTAGCCCCAGCGCGACTGCGCCAGGGGCGGCATATCCTCTTTGAGCACGCGCAGCGACGGAATGTAGTTCATCACATCGTTGCAGTAGCCGGCCACCCAGGTTTGCGGGCCAAACTCCTGTTTGAACTTGAGCGCCCAATCCACCACTGGCTCGCCGCCGAGCGTGATCAGAATCTGCTCCCCGCCCAACTGCCACGCCTGCAGCGGCAGCTGATACGTGCGGATAAATGGCTTGCCCGCCTTCAAGTCGGCCAGCAGGCGCGTTGCCCAGCGCTGCACCATGGGGGTCTTGTCGGCCGTCAGCTTCTCCAACTCGGGCTCGGTTGGCGCGGGGCCAAGGTTGAGCGTCACCATTTCCATTGCGGTCCGGAGTTCCGGAGCCAGCGTCCGCGGCGGCGCCAACAGAGCTTCTTCGACCGCGGCGGCGAGCATGTTGCCGTAGCGCTCCGCCAGCTCGAGCCGGCGGCGCGGCAGGGCGTTCTGGTCCGCGCCACAGCCAATAAAGAACATCGCTGTGGCCTCCGGGTGGCTCTTCTCGATCGCGCGCTGCGCAAATCCGGCGTAGTCACCGGACCAACGGTAGTAATCCATCACCGTATTGTGGCAGGCGTAGCCGAAGAGGACTGCCTTGAGACTGCCGTCCGGCACGTAAACTGCCAGCACCGGCACCGCGTGGTCCACCGGCCCTTTCAGCGTCCCCGCCGCGATGCGCCGAGGCACGTCCGGCTCCGGGTTGTTCCGGCGGTTAACTGAGAACCCGGCGGTCCCCTGCCTCGCCGTCAGCCGGGCGGGCGCCAGATCCGTGATGGCCTTGCCCACGGTCTCTACCATCTTCGCTTCAAGGTCAGCCGAGTATTTCCCGATGAGCTCCATCTGGGCCTGGTCCAGCGGATAGATATCGTAGAGCGCGCCGCTCAACACCGGCCCGCTATGCGTGTGCGAAGGTGCAAGGAGAACCTGGTCCGGCTCCAGCGCGAATCGCTGCTTCAACGCGGCGCAGGTGCGCTGGTGGATAGACTGGGTGAAACCGAGCAAATCGCCGCTCAGGATGACAGCTCGGTGCCCCCGCGCGTCCTCAAGGGCCAGCACCTTGATCCAGAGGTCCATCTCCTTGCCTTCCGCCGGGCGGGTGCGGGCGCCGTAACCGGCCATCCACAGCGGCTGAGTGGGCGTAATATTGGCCCTCGCCGTGCCGGCTTTCCACGACTCCGAGTCGGCGGCCAGCACCGAACCGGCCAGCCATCCGGCCAGCAGCACCCAGACCATGCGAACGCGCAACGAGTTCATGAAAACCAGCTTTCCGCCCCTGCCGCCACCGCGCAAGAACAAAAGGGTACCCATCAGTCTTTGAGGGCCATTTCCGGGGCAAGGGCGCCAGAGGCGCGGTTGGCCAACTGTTGAGTTCCGTCCAGGACAAGACCCCGTGTGCTTTTCGCTCGCTTCGAGGGACGCGGTGAGGGAACCTGTGATCGGCCCTCATTACAGAGATTATGAACGCGCAAGACCCCAACGTGACTATGGCGGTGTACCTCGACCTGGAGAACATCGCGCTGGGCGCCCTCGATGCCCATTACCCGACATTTAGCATACAAAAGGTGCTCGAACGCCTGCTGCTCAAGGGGCACATCGTCGTCAAGAAAGCTTACTGCGATTTCGACCGCTACAAGACCTTCAAACGCGACCTGCATGAGGCTGCCTTCGAGCTGATCGAGATTCCCCACCTGCGGCAGTCGGGCAAGAACTCAGCCGACATCCGGATGGTGGTGGATGCGCTGGACCTCTGTTACACCAAGGGCCACGTGGACACCTTTGTTATCATCAGCGGCGACTCGGACTTCTCGCCGCTCGTAAGCAAGCTGCGCGAGAATGCCAAGAAGGTCATCGGCGTGGGGGTAAAGAACTCGACATCGGATCTGTTCATCGGGAATTGCGATGAGTTTATTTATTACGATGACCTGGTCCGCGCGGAACCTGCCCGGACGCGGCGGCGCCCGGCGGCAAGCACCCCGGCGGCGAAACCTGCCACGGAAGAGAACCAGGGGCCTTCGCTGGAGAAGGCCTTTGACTTGCTGGTGGAAACGCTGGAGGCCATCAGCCAGGAGCGCGAGGCGGACGAGCCGATCTGGGGCTCGATGATCAAGCAGGCAATCAAGCGCCGCAACCCGGGCTTCAACGAGCGCGCCTACGGATTTCGCTCGTTTAACGACCTGCTCCTGGAAGCGCAGAAACGGGGCCTGCTCAAGCTGGCGGCGGACGAAAAGTCTGGCGGCTACACGGTTCGCGCGTTGGCCGAATGAGCGGACGGCATGTCGTGGTCGCAGGCGGGGGGGCTGCCGGCTGCTTCGCCGCCATTGCCTGCGCGGAGGCTTGCGCTGGAGCCAAAGTCACCCTGATCGAGAAGAGCGGGCAATTCCTCTCGAAGGTCCAGATCTCCGGCGGCGGGCGCTGCAATGTCACCCATGCCTCGTTTGATGGCCGGGAATTGAGCAGCCATTATCCGCGCGGCGGAGCCGCGTTGCGCGGGCCCTTCACGGTCTTCCAGCCCCAGGACACCATCGCATGGTTTGAAGCCCGGGGCGTGAGGCTCAAGACCGAAACCGATGGGCGTATCTTCCCGGCCAGCGACTCGTCGCGGACGATCATCGAGTGTTTGACGCGCGCGGCTGAATCAGCCGGCGTGGCGCTGCTTGCCAACCACGGATTGGAGGCAGTGGCGCGCCGGTCTGCGGGTGGTTTTGCGCTGACGCTGGCCGGCGGAAAGCGGCTCGACTGCGAGCGGCTTATGCTGGCCACCGGCGGCTGCCGCGCGGCCGCAGGCGGCCGATTGCCGCTCGCGCTCGGCCACACCATCGAACCGCCTGTCCCTTCGCTCTTCGCGTTTCGCATGGTCAGCGCGTGGTTGCGCGAGCTGGCGGGAGTTACCGTGGAGTCGGCGGAGGTCTCGCTCCCCGGCCTTGGTTTGCGCGAGCGCGGCGGCCTGCTCATCACGCACACGGGCTTGAGCGGGCCGGCTATTCTTCGGCTTTCCGCCTGGGGAGCGCGGGCGCTGCACGCGGCGGATTACCGATTTCCGTTGCGGGTGAACTGGCTGCCGCTGCTGGGGCGTGAGGCGATTGCGGCGCGACTGGAATCCCGCCGCGCGGCGGAACCGGCGCGCTTCGTCGTCAGAACTCCCCTGCCCCCGTTGGCCGCGCGGCTCTGGGAACGCCTGGTGCTGACGGCGGGCATTCCCCGCGAGACGCGCTGGGCCGACCTGTCGCGCTCCGGCCGGCATCAGCTCATCGAACAGCTCAGCGGCACGGAGCTGAGAGCAGCGGGGCGAAGCCTGAACCAGGACGAGTTCGTCACTTGCGGCGGGGTGCGTTTGAGCGAGGTGAACTTCAAGACCATGGAAAGCCGGCTATGCCCGGGACTCCACTTCGGGGGCGAACTGCTGGACATTGACGGGCTGACCGGCGGGTTCAACTTCCAGGCTGCCTGGACCACCGGCTGGATTGCGGGCCGGTCAATGGCCGGGGCCAACTGCTGAAACTTGCGTATGGCGAAGGTCCCTCACAACCCGACCTCGATGCGCACCAGGGCACTTCGGCACGCTTACAGACGAATGCGCGCGCGTTTCGGACATCAGCATTGGTGGCCAGGCGACACCCCATTCGAGGTCTGTGTCGGCGCAATTCTCACCCAGAACACCGCCTGGAGAAACGTCGAGCGCGCCATCGCCAATCTCAAAGCCGCGCGCGTGCTGGAGCCGGGAAAGCTCTCTGCTTTGAGTGAAGTGGAGCTGGCGGCGCTTATCCGTCCGGCCGGATACTTCAACGTCAAAGCCCGGCGGCTGCGCGCGTTCTTGCGAACGCTGGTCGAGGACTTCGGCGGGAACCTCGACCGCATGCTTGCCGGCGACACCGCCGCCGCGCGCGAGCGGTTGCTGGCCGTCCACGGCATCGGTCCCGAGACAGCCGACAGCATGCTGCTCTACGCGGGGAGACATCACCGTTTTGTGATTGACGCCTACACGAGGCGCATCTTTCAGCGGCATGGGTGGTGCCACGGCGACGCCACTTACGAAGACCTGCAAGCCCTCTGCGAGTCCGCCCTGAACCAGAAGCCCCACCCTGCCCGGCTCGACTACTGGCGGGACTACCACGCCCAACTCGTCATCACCGGCAAGGACTATTGCCGCACCCGCCGCCCGCGCTGCGCCGAGTGTCCCCTCAAACCGCTGCTGCCGCAACGAGCCCCCGGCAAAGGAATAAGGCCTTAACCCGAACCTCTCATGCCTGGGAGGCCGGGGCGCGGGCATCTTGCCCGCTCACACGCTCCGGACGGCCTAAGCGGGCAGGATGCCCGCGCTCCGGTCTGTTGGCATTTCGCGCGGGACATAAAATATGCGGGCTTAAGCAAGCCCGGCGGAACGTGCGTGGCTGGCTCCGGCACTGGGCGGCGCGCTGGCGGTGGGCCTGGGCATACTGACCTGGCGGCAAAGCACGATCTACACCGATCCCGTGACCTACTGGCGCGCGGCCATTGCCGGCAACCCCAACTCGCCAGAGACCTGGAACAATCTCAGCGCCAACCTGCTGGAAACCGGCCAAGTGGACGAGGCAACGGCGCTTCTGAGGAAAACGCTGGAGCTCGCGCCAACAAATGCCGTCGCCCGCTACAACCTCGGCAGCGCCCTGATGCGCGCCGGGCAGGTGGATGGGGCCATTGCCGCGTATCAAAAAGTCATCGAGATCAAGCCCGACCACGCCGACGCCCACTGCAACCTGGCAATCGGCCTTCACCAAAAGGGACAAATAGACCAAGCGATCGTCCATTATCAAAGGGCCCTGGCCATACGCCCCGAGTTCGCCGAAGTGCATAACAACCTCGGCCGGGTCTATCAAGACAAAGGGCAGGTAAATGAAGCGATCGCACACTACCGCCGGGCCTTGGAAATCCAGCCCGGGCTCTCGCAAACCCATTTCAACCTGGCCAGCCTGCTGCAACAGAGCGGCGCGGCCGACCAGGCGATTGCCCATTACCAGCGGGCCATCGAAATGCGTCCTGATTATGCCGAGGCGCACAACAATCTCGGCCGGCTTCTGCATGAACAGGGGCGGTTGAACGAGGCGGCGGCTCACTTCCGCCGCGGCCTGGAACTCCAACTTCAGCCCAACGGTCGAACCCCTGCCAGGAGTCGGGCGGGTTACTGAGGCTGCCGGGTGGGAGACCGGCTGGCTGCCTGCTTGAGCTGGCTGAGAACTTCCCGGGCAACATTCTTCTGCGGCTCCGTCAGGCCGGAGGCATTGGCAAGCTTCTCCATCTGCGCCACCGCCTGCGCATACTGGCCGTAGCGAATGGCCATGTGCACCCTGGAAACGCTGGTTTGCACCTCCGCGGGCGCGCTCATAAAAGCCTGCTGGAACTTCGCCAGGTCAACCTCCACCCCGCCGATAACCGTCGCTGGCGCTTCCTTCCGGCCCTCACTGCACCCCGTCCCAATCACCAGGGCTGCGACAAGAATACTGAGGATCCAATTCGTAGTCTTCATACAGGCCAACTTCGTCTTCACCTGTCCTTCTCTCTTAGCACACTATAAACACGCCCGTCCACAGAATGCCACAGCCGGCTCGGATGGTCAAAGTGCGCATTACAGCGAAGCCTCCCTGGCAGCCTGCGTGGCCCAACCGGAGCCGGACACCACCCCGCCGACCTGTTGCTTCCCCCCGGAATGTCGCGCTCCCACATGGCTCCCACATGGCTTAATAGAAATTGTATTAAGCCATGTGGGAGCCATGTGCTGCCGAGGCAGCCGCGGGTCCGGCCGCTTGTGACCTGTCCGCAACCCATACATGGACCTGTCGGGTGGCGGCAAAAGCCTGCCAGGCGTTTCGCGACCGTCGGTCGGACCTCCCACGGTCCTCCGCCGCCCCCCGCCGCCCCAGCAGGCACAGGCAAAGAAGGCTTCCCAGCCACCTTATTGCCCAGCACAATCAGGTCATGGCATTTGCATGTTTCTTTCGTCGGGTGGTGTCGGTTGCTGGCGTCATTGGGCTGGGCTGGGCGGCAATCGCGGCCCAGCGGACCATCGAGCCTGACTGCCGGAACTTTGCCAATGGACCGTCTCTCCCCGGGGAGGGCTATTGCGACCAACCGCGCATGGTTGTCACCAAGGACGGCACCTGGGTATGCGTGCTGACTACCGGCCCCGGAGTCGAGGGCGCCGAGGGCCAGCATGTTGTGGCCACCTTCAGCGAGAACAAAGGCAGGACCTGGTCGCCGCTGACCGACATCGAGCCGCCGGATAAGGAGCGCAAGTCCGCTTATGCGCTGGCCTTGATTACACCTCAGGACCGCGTCTATGCCTTCTACAACTACAATGGCGACGCGATCCGCGCCAAACCCGACGGCACCCCCATCCGCGACGATATGCAAGGCTGGTTCTGCTACCGCTACTCCGATGACAAGGGTAGGACCTGGTCGAAACGCTATCGCCTGCCCATGCGCCTGACGGCTGCCGACCGCGCCATTGATTGGCAAGGCAAACTGCAGATGTTCTGGGCCGTTGGCACGCCGGCAGTGTTCGACGGCAAGGCCATTTTCGGCTTCACCAAGCTGGGCAAGTATATCCTGGAGAACGGCGAGGGCTGGTTTTACCGCTCGGACAACATCCTGACCGAGACCAACCCGGACCAGCTTGACTGGCAACTCCTGCCCGACGGCGATCACGGCGTGCGCGCGCCGGAGTTCGGCTCCGTCCAGGAGGAGTTTGACGTGGTGCCGCTGGACAAGCAGGACCTGCTGTGCGTGTTCCGCACGGCGCTGGGCCATGCCGGGTCCGCCTACAGCCGCGACGGCGGCCACACGTGGACCAAGCCCGACGCGCTGCGTTACTGCCCGGGCGGGCGCATCGTCAAGCAGCCTCGCGCCTGCACGAAGATCTGGCAGACGAACCCGGGCCGCTACCTGCTCTGGTTCCACAACAACGGCACCACCACCTACAACAACGGCCTCAACGCCGGCAGCCGAAACCTCGCCTGGCTGAGCGCCGGGCGGCTCAGGGATGGATTTGTCTCCTGGTCGCAGCCGGACATTGTGGCTTATGTGGATGGCGGGCTGGAGGGGTGCAGCTACCCGGATTTCATCGAGGACGGCGGGCATTATTACATTTGCGCCACCCAGAAGACCGAAACCCGCGTGATCGAGGTCGCGCCAGACTTGCTCGAAGGCTTGTGGCGCCAGGAGACGCGGCGCGAACTGGCGACCAACGGCTTGGTGCTGAATCTGGCCGGCGCCGAGTGTGCGCCGCAAGTCACGGCACGCGCGCCCAGGCTGGCGCCTCTCTGCGGTGACCTCCAGCGCGGCAAACGGCGCCACGATGGGGAAGCCGGCTTGACCCTGGACCTGGCCGTGCGCTTCGTTGACCTCGCGCCGGGCCAGGTGATTCTGGACACGCGCGATGCCGCCGGCCGCGGTTATTGCCTGCGCACCACTGACCGCGGGACAGTCGGCTTCGAGATGTGTGATGGCTGGCAGGCAGCCGCTTGGGACTGTGACGCCGGGCTACTCAAGACCAACACGCTCCAACACGTGGTAATCAGCGTGGATGGGCGCGCCAACGTGATCTGTTTCGTGGTGGACGGCCTGCTCAACGATGGCGGCCAGCAGCGCCCCTTCGGGTTCGGGCGGTTCAGTCCGATTCTCAAGGATATCAGCGGGGCGCGCGAGCTCCGGATCGCGCCGGCTCTGCATGGCGAACTGCGGCACCTCCGCCTTTACAATCGGGCGCTCCGCACCAGCGAAGCCATCGGCAACTGCCAGGCCTTGTAATGCCAGTGCTGGATGGCAGAGATTCCGTCCTGCCATGATTCTGTCGCTTTGGCTGCGGCTTTGCCGCGCTATGAGCAATGTCCGTGCCAGGGGCAACCGCCTGTCCGCACGGCACTCCCGCGCCCTCCCCTCCCCGTCCCAACCCCGTCCCAATACCGTAGTACCTCTAACCCGGGGTTAGAGG
>DAOPPX010000079.1:0-24460 GCA_035358715.1 Verrucomicrobiota bacterium | reverse complement strand
ATACCTTCCTCACCAATTGATGCCTTTCCTGTTCACAAGGCTAAGGTTTGGGGATTATTATAAAGAAGTGGTATGATTGGGCGCGCGGCTAAGCTCGCGGCGCAGTGAGAGAACATACGGCCTTTGAACCTTTATGAGCCCCGAGAAGCTTGACCAGAGCAGCTTGGCCACCATCCAGGAACTGCTCGCCTGCCCGCATTGCGGGGGGCGGCTCGAGTTGGCGGGGCCGAACATGGGATGTGGCGGCTGCCAGAGAATGTTCCCGGTTCATGATGGCATCCCGCTGTTGGCAGTGATGGACGAGCCGGAACCGGAAATCGCGGCTCACCGAGGGCCGAGCCGCACGTCTTACCAGCAAGAGTATCAGCAGGTGGAGGCGGCGGCAGATTACAATACGAAGTATGAGCGTGAGTTGCTTAAGCGGTGGAGCACGCGGCGAGAGTATCAACTGCTGAGCCGGCTGCTGGCGTCGCAAGCCCGCTGCCGCACGCTGCTGGAATTACCCTGCGGCGGTGGTCGGCTGAGCGCGGCAATGGCGCCCTGTTCGGATCTGATGATCGAGGCGGACGTGGCGCTCGGCCAGGTGCAGTACGGCCGCAAGAACAGCCGCAGCAACACTCCGCAAGTCTGGCTGACCGCTTCGGCGCTCCGCATTCCGTTCCGGGACGCAGCGGTGGACGGGGTGGTATGCGTCCGGCTGTGCCACCACCTGCCGCATCCGGCCGAGCGGCAAAGGCTGGTCGCCGAGCTGCTGCGCGTGGCGCGTCGTTTCGTGATCCTGACTTTCTTCGATTACCATTCGCTCAAGAACCTGCTGCGGCGGATTCGTTGCCGCTTTAGCGGGAAGCGCCCCAAGTACACAATGACGAGGCAGGAAGTCCGGGACATCGCGGCCCGGCAAGGCGCGCGGATGGCGGCGTGTCCGGCGCTGTCGTGGGTTGGCTCAGGCCACCGCTACGCGCTGCTCATCAAGCGGTGAACACCCATCCCCAGGACGACGGATACTCCTTCACCGTCGGCGATTCCCGATTGGGTGCGCTGCCGCAGCAGATCCGGCGTGCGCTGGCGTTTCCCGGCGCGAGTCCCCTTATCAAAGATGAACACAGCACACTCATCTGGCGGCTCAAGTTGACGCTGCCGGGCCAGGGCGAGGGCGGGGTGGTGAAATTGTACCGCCGACGGAGCTGGCGTCACCAGTCTCTGCGAGGTTTTCGGCGCGTCCGGGTTCAGCGGGAATTCTCGGCGCTCTGTGTCCTGGCGGATGCGGGCGTGCCGTGCAGCGCGCCGTTGCTATGGGGCTGGGGGACGGCGCCAGAACACGGACGGTTCGAGCTGATCGTGACGCGCGAGATTGCGGGGGCGATTAACCTCAAGGAAAGGCTGGCCCGGGGCGAGCAGGGGCTGGGCGCGGAGGAGCTGCTGCCGCTATTCGGGGTGGTGCGCCGCATGCACGAATCCGGCGTGTATCATGGGGCACTCTCACCCAAGAACATCCTGGTCACGGCGCGTTCGGGCGGGGGATATGATTTCCACTTGATTGATCTTGCGCGCGCCGTGTGTTTCCCCGGAGCGGTCACAGGCACCCCCATGGCATGGTTTGACCTGCTGAGCCTCATCCGGCGGCTTGTGCAGTTGCGGAGCGGCCTGGACTGCGAGAAGTGTCTGCTGAAGTATGGATTGCCGAAGGGAGAGATTGACGGCTTCCTGGCGCGGCTGAAGCGGTTTCGACCCACACGCCACACCCGGAACTGGCTGGCGCTGCGTTTTCGGCTGCGGGCCGGAATTGCCCGAGCCTTCGGTTAGGACGGCGCCGGTTTGCGGTGGGTTCAAGCCGTCCCGCCCGCGGCCTGGAGCCGGCGCGTGTAGAAGGCCGTCAGGGCTGCGGCTTGCTTGTCCAGGCAGAATTCTGTTTGCGCCTTGAGCGCGGCGCCTTTGCCCAGCTCCTGTCGCAGCGGCTGGTTTGAGGCGAGCTGCGCCATGCACCGGGCCAGATCGTCCGCGGTGTCATTGAAGATCAGTCCGGTCTTCCCTGATTCGTTCAGCTCCGGCAGCATGCCAATGTTGTTTGCGATGACCGGCCGGCCCAACGCCATGGCCTCACGCATCGCCCGGGCGGTGCCGTCCGAGCCCGCAATCAGGAACACAAACACGTCCATCGCCGCCAGACCCTCCCGGTAACGGTCCGTGAGGTAGCCGGCCAGTTTGATGTGCGATTCCAGGCCCATGCGGCGAATGGGGTTCTCAACCGTTTCCTGCAACTGGCTGCCACGTCCAACCAGCATCGCTCTGAGCTGCGGTGCCGTCTTGCGGGCCTTGGCGAACGCCTCGAAGAAGACATCCATCTTGCGGTATTTCTGGAAGCGCGCCACCACGCCCAAGACGACATCGGATTCGCCAAAGCCCAATTCCGCGCGCATCCGCTGGCGGCGGGCCTCGGGCACGGGAACAAACGCCTCCGGGGCCAACGCGGGATTGATCCGAACCACGCGCTCCTCGGCCAGACGAAACTGCCGCAGGAGGCGCAGCCGGGCTTGCTCGGAGAAAGTCACGACGCCGCCGGCCAATCGAGTGAGGAGCCAGCGGTTCAGAAGCCCCGGCCCAAAGGAATCACGGTAGTGATCGGCGCGAATCACCACAACCCGACGCGAGCACAGCCGGGCGGCCAGTCCGCCCAGCAGGTGATCGTGCGAGAGGTGCGTGTTGACGACGTCAATCGAGTTGCGGCGCAGGAAACGTGTGAGCCGCCTGAGGTCTGGCAGGGTGGTGCGGAGCACAGCATGGTGGTTCAGCTCGAATTGATCCGTGAGGTTGACTCCGCGCTCCCGGGCGAAGGTGGCGATGCTGCGAGCTTCGCGCCAGGCCCTTGGCTGGCAGGCCAGGGTGACGGCGTGTCCCAGTTGCTGGAGCCCTAGGCACATGTTTAGCACCGGCTCGGACGGCCCGGTCCATTTCCAGTCGCTGATCAGATGAAGAATATTCACAGCAAGGGCCGGTCCAGGCCGCTCCCGGCTCGCTCACGAGGCGAAGCGCGGCGGGGCAAATTCCGCCCGGCAAGCAGAGCCGTCCGACCCGGAGAAGGTTCTGGAGATGCGTAATGCGTTGTCGCGCTCAATCGCCCGGAGGCTATGGCCCGAACTATCTGACGTCAAGTTGCGCCGCCTGGGCCGCCTGGGCTCGAAAGCGCCGCGCAGTCGAACATGCGGGAAGCCGGGCCCGGCACGCCGGAGGCCTATTGACTGCTGGCGGAAGCGAGACGCCGCTTGAGCGTGTGGAGGCCGGTGACCACAAAGGCATCCAAATCACGCACAAGCGTCGCGGTTCCAGAGCGTTCGGCGTCGCTAAGATCGCCGGAAGCGCTTGGCGGGAAACCGAGATCGAGGCTGTAAAGGTGCGCTGGCGAGCCGGTGCTGGCGACCAGGATTTCATTGCCCTTGATCCAGCCGAGCATCGGTTCGCCCGGGCGTTTCACGTAAGCGTGCCCGGGATCGTCCGCCGGGAGGCGGAAAAGGTCGCGTCCGAAGGCTTGGTGGGGGCTGTCCAGCCCGATCAGCCCGAGGATGGTAGGCAGGATGTCCAACTGGCTGGCGGTCTGATGGCGCACCCCTGGGCTGCCGGCCAACAGCGCGGGCGCGTAAAAGAGCAACGGCACATGCATGTGCAGCAGGCTGACCTCGGTGATGTTGGGCGGCACGCCGAACCCGTGATCGCCGACGAAGACGAAAAGCGTATCCTCGAACCATTCCTGCTTTCGCGCCGATGCCATGAATTGTCCCACGGCCCAGTCCGCGTAGTGGACGCCGTTGAGCCGGTTGTTTTGTTCGCCGCCGGTGGTAATGCTCTCGATCCCCTCGACTTTGGGCAGGTCGAAGGGCGCGTGGTTGGAGAGGGTCAGGATGACGCCCAGGAATCTTTTCCGCTTCGCGGCCAGGTCGGAGAACTCCTCGATCGCACGGTTGAACACGTCGAAATCGCAAGGCCCCCAGTCCTGATCCACAAAGGTCGGGTTCTTGAAATCATTGCGTCCGATGAACCGCTGCACGCCCTGGTGGCGGTAGAAGCCTTCCATGTTGTCCCAGGAAAACAGCCCGTTATAGAGGAAAACGGTTTCCCAGCCGTTCTCCGCGAGAATCCGGGGCAGGCTCCGGAAGGGTTGCTCGCCCGTCGAGGTCTTGGCGGGCCGGTCGTTGTCGGGCAGATTCGGGAACGAGCACAAGGTTGAGAATGCGCCTTGTACTGTGTGGGTGCTGACCGCGAAGGCGCGATCAAACAGAATCCCCTCGCGGGCCAGCGCGTCAAATTGGGGCGTGGCGCCGAACGGCGCGCCCACGGCGCCGCAGAACCGCGCGGTGAAGCTCTCCATCATCACGAGCACGACATTGCGCGGGCGTTTCCCCACCGCATCGTTCGGCGGCGATACCCGCAACAGCGGGTAGGTCCCGGCGTCCACCAGCTTCTCCCCCGGCAGGACGACGACCTGCCGCGCGCGTTGGATGGCCTCGTCCAGTGGCATCCGCCGCTCCCACTGCCGAGCCAACTTCTGACCCGAGGAGGAAGACCGCGCGGCATCCAGCAGGCTCCAGAGCCCGTTGAGCGTCATCTGGTTCACATAGGTGCTGGTGGAAAAGTAGGCGTTGCCCCAGCGCAGGGGCGCGTGCTGAAAACCGCTCCGGATGCCAATCACCGCGGCGCCCGCCAGGAGCACAGTAGCCAGGGCGCAAGGGGCCAGCTCAAAGCGGCTGGCCCTCGGTCGAAACAGCCGGCGCGCGATCCAGATGAACACCGCCCAAAGGACCAGGCACACCAGAGTCCACCGGACCACGGGATACCCATGCCAGATCATGCCCAGGACAATCGTGTTGTGCTCCGCCTGGGTGCTGAAGTAGTCGTAGGCCAGCGGCCCGAGGCGCATCTGGAACTCCTTGTAGAACTCCACTTCCGCGATCAGGGCGAATATGGCGACCAGCGAGATCAGGCCATACGCACTGAAGACCAGGCGGCATTCCCACCGTCCCGGTGAACCGCGCGAGAGCCGCCAGAGGGCGAAGGGCAGCGTGAGCCAAACAGCCGTGGCCGCGTCGAACCGCATACCGTGCAAGAGTGACTGCCAGATCAGCCCCAGGGTAGCATCCCCATGATGGGACCACGTGGCGACAATTAGAAGCCCGCGCAACAGTTGGAATGCCACCAGCCAGATCAGGAAGAGCCAAAGAACCGGCAGCAGCATTTCCCGGCTTGCAGCAAAAAGCGAAAGCGGCGCGATGGTCGCGGGCGAATGCTCGTTTGACGAGGGCTGGCTGCTGCCTGCGCAAGAGGTCTCCCCGCCAAGCTGTCCTGAAGAGTTCATCTTATGGGGTGATGCAATCCATAAACGACAAGGCGGGGCGTTTGCGCGTTCAATTTACTCCGGCCGACTGGCGGCGGTTGGCGGTTGGTCCTTCTGGGCGGACTGCGGCTGGCGCGGTTGCTGGGATTGGCCGGCATGCGGGAAACGTCTTAGAAGGTAGTGAATCGTCAGCCAGGCGACCAGCATGCAAACCAGGGCCGCCAAGCCCAGCTTGACGGGCGTGTCGGCAGCCGAATGCAGGACCCCGGCGCCCAGAAGCACCAGCGGCGCCGCTTCCGGAATCAGCCCCAAGAGTGAACCCATCAGATACACCCCGGCGCGCACATTGCACATCGCCAGGGCGACGGTGACGACCATTCCCGGCACGGGCAGCATGCGCGAAACGATCACCGCTGCCAATCCGGGGCGCCCAGCCAGAAAGGCCAGCTTCGGATGCAATGACGGGGCGTCGTCGGCCCTTATCCGGCGTCCCCGGATGACCCGGAAAACAGCGTAATAGCTCGCCATTGTGGCGGCGGCGCTCACCGCCAGGCCGCCCCAAAAGCCGAACAGCGCCCCGGCCAGCGGGCAGAACAGCAGACGCGGAACCCCCGCCACAATGAGGGCCGACATTCCCAGGAGAAAGGCCGCCACGCCCCAGAAGCCGCTCTGCCGAACCCACGCGGCGGCTTCGCCGGCCGGTTGAAGCCAGTCTTTGAGTGGCGTCAACCGGTAGGCCGCCGCCCCGGCCACCGCGATCGCCAGGAAGGCCAAAGCCCGAATCAGGAGCGGGCCTGCCCTAACCGCAGACTCCGTGGGCGCTGATTCAACCCGCTCCCTGCTCTGGTCCGTCGTCGCCATGCGTTAGTCGCCAGGAGAATCATCCTCCTCGGGCAGGAGGCGGTCGCCGCGGACCGCGCGCGCGCCGAACCAACGAATGCCAAAGCAGTCGCGCAGCCCGCGCCACAGCCGGTTGCTGATGCCGTACTTCGACCGGCCGCGCGTGCGCGGACGGTGGTTGACCAGGATTTCCACGACCTGGTAGCCCTGTCGGCGCAGCAGCGTGGGGATGAACCGGTGCAGGCCGTTGAACACCGGGAGTTCCCTGACCGCCGCACGACGCATCGCGCGCAAGGCGCAGCCGGCGTCGGCAATCCGGTCTTCCGTGACCCAGTTGCGGAAGCGGTTGGCGATGCGCGAAGAAATTCGCCGCGTGGCGTTGTCCAGCCGGCGCCGGCGCGCGCCGACCACCGCGGCGACGCCGGGCCGGAGCGCCTCGAGCAGGGTCGGAATGTCGTGCGGATCGTTCTGCAGATCGGCATCCATTGTGATAATGATCTCGCCGCGAGCGCAGGCGAACCCGGACGCTTGAGCCGCGCTTTGCCCGGAGTTAACGCGATGGCGCAGGACGCGCAGCTCAGGGTGCCGCGCGCGGAGTTGGCGCAACACCTGCAAACTGCCGTCGGTGCTGGCATCATCCACGCAGAGGATTTCAAACGAGCGCCCTAATGGGCGCATGACCGAAGTCAGCTCATCCAGCAAGGGGGGCAGATTGTCCGCCTCGTTGAAGACCGAAATGACCAGGCTCAGACTGGGATATTGGTTGTCCATTACGATCGTGCCGCATCGCCGTTCGGTTAACTCATAGTCGGAGCTGGATTTGCGCCGGAGGCTGGCCAACCGAGCAACATGTCCAGCGCACTCACGGCTACCTCCGCTGCTAAGGGTGCGTTCAGCCGGCCCCAATGCACAAATTGCACTCTCTCCGTCGGGTTCATCAGTAAGCCACAGTAGAATGCCAAAGAACGGGGCACGGCACAAGCAAATGGTGAGCTGTGAGCTTGAGCCGGGCATCTCCCAACCATCCGCAGAAGCGTTGAACCAGCAACCCTCCCACTGCCGACCTTAACACCCCCACAGCCCTGCTGGAGTGTCCATTTATTGGACACTCGCCCAGACTTTGGCTATGACAGCCACGCTCCCCCTCCAGCCAGCATTACCCCCCCTTTTTGTATATTCCGCACCATTCCGGGCGTGACTATGGCCAGCCACAAGCCGTGTACAACGGGTGTACACCGGATGCTCACCGGCTGAACAAGGGAAAATCCCTTGTACACCCCATGAGCATCCGGTGTACACCCCTTGTACACGGCGCGAGAGCCCGGATAGCAAAGCGGACGGGAGCCGCTTGACTGGGCGCTGAGGTTGGATCGCGAGGGGCAAGGGCAGGATTATGGGCAGCAAATGCCGGAAGCCGGGTCGGGGGTGCCGGTAAACCGGCGGCCATGTGTGTGCCTGGAATGGCCACTCCCCAGCCCGACGGCTGCGGCGGATCATCAACCGGCGTCTGCGGAGGGCTGACAAGGTGCAGGGGGGGTGCTAGAGTCGGCCCGCTTTGAAAACCGGTCCCGCTCCTGTGCTGATGATTCGCGCCAACCTTGCGTTCCTCTTCTCTGCGCAGGCGCGCAACTCGTGGCATCACCAGCCAAGGCTGCCGGTTTCCCTGCCGGCGGACTTCTTTGGTGTATGCGTTGCGAGTTCCGAAGACCCGGCTTGTGATGATTATGTAGTCGCCCGCCTGCGCGAGCTTGGCTTGAGCTGCGTGCGCGTGGATTACGGGTATGATTCACCAGGTGGCTGGGTCGAGCGCTTTGTCGGGCGGTTGCTGGACGAGGGGTTCCGCGTGGCGCTGCACCTGGTGGCGCCGCGGCGGGCGACCGAATCCCTGGTCGAGCCGGGCGGCGCGGAACGCTGGCGCGAGTTTGTGCGCGACGCCTTCGCGCGTTTCGGCGGGAGAGCGGAGCTGTTCGAGATCGGCTCGACGGTGAATCGCAGGCGTTGGTCGGGCTTTACCGTGCCGCTGTTCCTCCGGGCGTGGGATATTGCCTGGGAGGAAGCGCAAGGGCGAGGGCTCGTGCTGGCGGGGCCGAATGTCACGGACTTCGAGCCGTTCTATAACACGGCAATTCTGCATGCGCTGCGGAAGCGTGGTCGTTTGCCCGTTATCCATACCGACAACCTGTTCGTCGAGCGGGCAACCGAACCTGAGGCGTTTGACCACAAGATCCTGGGGCGTTGGTGGGCGCCGCGCATCAAGGTTAACACGATCAAGAAGGCGTCGCTGCTGGGGGCAATCGGGCGGTGGGCGGGCGTGCCGCGGACCGCCAGCATGCATGTTTCGTGGAGCTTGCGCCGCATCCGCCGGGTGCTGGAGGATGCGGAGGAGCAGCAGGCTGATTATGTGGCGCGTTATTGTTGCCTGGCGGCGTCATCGGGCGGCCTGGAAAGGGTTTACTGGGGGCCGCTCATCGGCCAGCGCGAAGGCATGATTGACGACGGCACAACGTTCTTCCCCGAGGTCTTTCACGTGACGTTGTACGGGCGGGCCAACGGCCAGGTCGGCGAGTACCGCGTTCGCCCCGCCTTCCGCGCATTCCAGGCCGTGGTCCGGTTTCTCGCCGGCACGACTTTCACGCGGAAAATCCCCGCGAAGGGCTCGCTGGAGGTACTCGAGTTCGGGTCTGCCGCTCACATGCTGCACGCGGTTTGGTGCCGGAACGGCGACTGCGCCGCCGCCGCGGATTGCTACCCCGCGGACGTCCTGGGCGCCGCGGAGGTCTTTGATCGCGCGGGGGCGCCTCTCTCCGCGGCGCCGGGCTTGTTCACCCAACGGCCCACTTATCTTCGCTGGAAGGCGGGGGCCTCGATTCGCCTGCATCCTTCGCCCGGCTCGATGGCGGGCGTTCGCCTCTCGGCCGGTGGAGAAGCGGAATACGCCCCGGTAAAGCAGCCTGATTGGCGAGGGCTTGTATTGGCGCGTTTGGCGGGGAACAAGACTGATCCTGCCGCGCTACTGCCCGGCCGGCTGGCGCCGATGGATTCCACTGCGGCCAAGGTCCTTCGCAACAAGCGCAATCGCGTTTGGTCTGTGGCGGCGCCCTGGGATGCCGGCCACAAGCTTGTGGTAAAACATTTCCGGCTTGCGACCGGGCTGCGCGGGTGGCTGCAAAGGTCCAGGGCAGGCAAGGCGCTGCGCAGTTGGAATGGCGCGCATGAACTCCTGCGCCGGGGAATCCCCACGCCACAGCCCGTCGCCTGGCTGGAGCACCCGGCGCGGCCGCACGCGCATGAGAGCTACTACCTCTGCGCCGCATTTGAAGGGGGTTCATCGGCGCGGCAGGCATTCTACGCGTTTAACAACGGAGCGGCAGAATTTCTCGGGGTGCCCGCCGCCGACCTGTTCGGGCGCATCGCGACATTGCTGGCCAAGATGCATGCGCGCGGCGTCTTTTATCGCGACCTGTCGGCCGGCAACCTGCTCCTGCGGCGAACGGACGACGGGGGTCTTGAGTTCGCGCTGATTGACACGGGGCGCGCGCGTGTCGGCACGAAGAGTATCGGCATTCGCCAGCGGCTGGCGGACTTGATGCGGCTCTGTCACCCCCTGGCGTGGAAGGGCCGCGAGCAGTTCCTGGGCGCCTACTTTGGGGAGGCGGGCATCCGCTTTGCGGGGTGGATGCGACTGGCGTTCCATTACTACGATTGGAAGCATCGCGTTAAGAAGATAATGCGTCCGTGGAGGTGAACGGCGCGCGGTTGTTTCCGGCAGGAAAGGCAAAAGGGGCGCGGCCGAACAACCCCAACGCCGTGGAGAGTCAACGATGGCTTGCCGGTGGAATGGGCGACTTGGGCAGTCCTTCAATTACCGCGAGTGTCTTTTCCACATTGAGCGACATCGGCAAGGCCTCGGCGGTTTGCCGCGCGGCGGCGCCGGCCCGGGCGCGCACGGCGGGATTCAGGAACGGCTCGATAGCCGTCGCGAGCGCCGCGCTGTCCGCCGGGTCCTCGACCACATTGCCGTTGAGGCCGGCGTGGATGATTTCCGAAGCGCCGTTGACGCGCGAGCTGACCACCGGCAGCCCGCAGGCCATGGCCTCTAAACAGGCGTTGCTGAACGGCTCGTAGAGGGCCGGATGCACCAGGACGTCGGCGTTTGCATAGACCTCCTGCATGCGGTTCGCGCTGCCGAGGAAATGGAGCCGGTCAGCGACGCCAAGGTGTGAGGCGAGCCGGCGGTAGGGCGCGGCGTTGCCCTTGCCGGCGACTTCCAGGCGCACGGATTCCGGCAGCCGCGCCAGCGCCCGCAGGGCGAACTCCAGGCCTTTGCGCTCGAATCCCGAACCGGCGAGCAAAAGGACGGTTTCCGCGCGCGCAGGTTTGTCCGGAGGGGGCCGGAAACTGGCGCAATCGGTGCCGTTGTGGACTACATGAATGCGCTCGGCCGGGAAGCGGTAGTGCCGGATGATTTCCTCTTTGCCGCGATGGGAATTGGCAATGACGGCGCGGGTGTTCGCCGGCGAGAAGGTCTGCTTCTCGATCCAGAGCAGGGTGCGGTGGAGCGGATTCAACCCGGCCAGCGGCCGCGCCAGACCGGGGTGGTAACGCCGTCGCTGCATCAACCATTCCCGGTGGCACCCGCCGCCGGCGCGGCAGATATCCTGGCGAAGGGTGCGCTCGTTGCTCAGGATCAGGTCGCAGCCCGTTGCGGTCACCGCGCGCCGGCAATTCAATGCGAACGATAACACCCGCGCAAAAGCCGGCCAGCGAAGCGTCGGCACGCGATGGAGCGTGACGCCGGCGGAGGGGGCTGCCTCATCCCAGCGCGCCGCCAGCACGTGCACTTCGTGGCCGCGGACCCGAAGCTGGGCCACCAGGCCGTTGGTGTAGCGTTCCGACCCGCCGCCGGACGGGAAGAAATTGCTTTTGATGATGCCGATGCGCACGCAGGCGCCAGTATCACTGAAATGAAGGAGACTTCCAGTCAAACCCAATGGCAATTTCAGAACGAGCGGGCGGGCGGGTTGTCTGTGCAGCATGGTGGCGAAGGGCGGCGCAAGAAGATGTTGCCGCCGCGCCTGCTGGTGCAGAACAGGCCCGGGCATTGGCAAGCCGCGTTGCAGTTCGCGCGCAAAACACCCTCGAAAAGCGTTGACATGGCGTATCCTATGGCCTAATTGACGATGCGCATTCGCCTGGCATGTCATGACCACGCAACCCAGTCCTCGAATACAGAAGCTCAAGCGCTGGTATGTCGCCAGCGCGGTGACGCTGTTGAACTGCGTTCTGCTGGGGGCGGTGGGGGGGGGCGTGTTCTTGCTGGCGCGGGAAGCCAAGCGCGGGCTGGCTGCGAGAGCACGTGTTTCTCCCGTCGAGAGGAAGTACGGCAACCGGGTCTTTAGCGCCTATCCTGACCTGGGCAAAGAGGACGTGCGCACGTTGCTTTGGGAAACCTGGACACGCCCCTGCGTGTTTGAGGCGTTCACACAGTTCAGCGAGAGACCGTACACGGGCCGGTTCGTCAACGTGTCCGCCAATGGCTTTCGCCACTCCCAGAACCAGGCGGCGTGGCCGCCGGATACCAATGCGTTCAATGTCTTCTTTTTCGGCGGCTCGACGGCGTTCGGGTATGGCCTGCCCGATGGCCAGACGGTGGCTTCGTTCCTGCAGGCCTGGTTGCGGACCCATGTCAACCCGCGCGCAAATGTGTACAACTTCGGCCGCGCGTATTACTACTCCAGCCAGGAAGTGGTTTTGTTCATGCGGTTGCTCACCGCCGGCCATGTCCCGAGCATGGCGGTGTTCATGGATGGGCTGAATGATGCGGTTTACGTGGATGACCTGCCGAAGTTCAGCCAGCGAGTGCAGGAACTGATGGAGGCCAACAAGAAGTGGATGCAGCCGTCGGTGCCCGCCAGCCGGGCGCAAGAGGCGACCGGGAAAGGCATGGGGCAGGATGAGTCCCGGGAGTTGGCCGACCGGGTTGTGCAACGCTACCAGGCCAACCTGAGAACGGCCAAAGCGCTCGCGGGCGCTTATGGTGTTCGGGCGGCTTTCGTTTGGCAACCCGTGCCGACGTATAAGTACAACCTGGAGCATCACCAGTTCAAGGACGGCGGCTTCCGCAGGCACCAGAATGCCCGGTTCGTTTACGAACGGATGAACGATTGCCGGGGCGAATTTGCCGGCGACAAGTCGTTCATCTGGTGTGCGGATTTGCAGGAAGGAGCTGCGGAGTCATTCTATTTGGATGAGGTTCACTACAACGCGGTGTTCGCGCGCAGGCTGGCGGACAGGATTGGCGAAGAACTCCTGGCTCGGGGCTTGGCCACGGTCCCATGACCCGGGCCTTCATCTAGCCAACGCCGTGTCTCGCGCTGCAACGACGGAAACGCATCAGTCGGCCACTGACCGTTGGCCAGTCCCATGAAGGCAATTGTCCTGGCCTACGCAGCGGCGGATGCGGCGAGCACCACATACCGGTACAGCGCATGCCAAGGTTTTTGGGCGGCGGAGGGACACCGCCTGGAGATTGCGGGGGTTCGGAATGTGCCGCCGGATTTCTGGCGGGGGTTGGGCGCATATGATGCGATCATCAACCAGAAGGCGCTGCTGCCTAGGCGGCTGGCGCGACGAATCTTCAACGCAGGCAAGCCTGTCTTCTTTGACTTCGATGATGCCATCTGGACGCGGCCCCGCCGGCCGTATTCGTGGTGGACACAGTGGCGAGTGAATCACCGTATTCGTTATTGGCTGCGCCGGGTTCAGCGAGTCTTCGCCGCGAATGAGCACCTGGCGGCGTATGCGCGGCGGCACAATCCGCAGGTAACCGTCGTGCCTATGGGACTCGATTTGGAGACCTGGCGGCCCCGCACTGAACGAGCCGACGGCGCCATTCGCATCGGTTGGAGCGGTTCGCCGGGCAACTTGTGGCACTTGGAGCGGTTGTGCGACGTATTGAGGCGGGTTGTGCAATCCAATCCCGCCGGGCGGTTGACCGTGCTTTGCGGTCAGCGGCCAGACTTCAGTTTTCCATTTGAACATGTGCCTTTCGTTCCACGGCGAGAGGCGGAGTTCGTCAGAGGGCTCGACATCGGTCTGCTGCCACTTCAGAGTGATCCGTACACGATGGGCAAGTCGCCCATTAAAGCGCTGCAATATCTGAGTTGTGCAGTGCCCGTGGTGGGCAATATCCGCGGAGCAACCGCGGAGTTCCTCAACGCTGAGAACAGCATCGCGGTCGAGACTGATGAGGAATGGGTGACCGCTTTGCAGCGATTGATTGAGTGTCCCTCGGAGCGTTTGAGGCTCGGGCAGGCGGGACGCCGCTTTGTCGAGCAGCATCACGACTTGCGCAGGGTTTCCCGGCAACTCCTGGAGTTGCTGAGGGGTTGCTGAATGATGGGCAATGAAGCCGCGTGTGGAACAAACGCAGAACGCCGCCGCCGATCCTGTCCGCCGGATAACGGTGGGCCGCTGGCGTTGGGAAGTTCTGGGGGCGCATGCCACGCCGGCGATGCAGCCTGTCTGGGCGTCCCCGGATCCGCTGGTGAAACCGCCCGCGGAGCGTGTCGTCCGGGATCCGCCCAGCCGGACTACCGAGGTCTTTCGCGCGAGGCTGCCGGCTCCAGGCGGCAACGTCTTCATCAAACGCTACCTCGCGAACCCCTGGCAGAGTTTCAAGCGGTTGTTCCGGCGCTCCAAGGCAGTCCGTTCTTTCCGCATCGGTGCCGAGTTGCAGCGGTTGGGCATTCCCACGGCCCCGCCGGTCGCGGCGGGGGAACGCCGGGTTGCCGGTTGGCTGCGCGACGCATGGCTGGTCACTGAGGAGATTCCGGACGCTCGAACGTGGTTCGAGTGCGACCGCTCCCTTGCCCAGGGCACACACCGGGTTCCCCTATTCCGCGCGCTCGCCCGCTGCTTTGCGAAACTGCACGATGCGGGGCTCTCGCACTCGGACGCGAACCGCAATAATCTGCTGATCCAGTTTCCCGCCGGGCCTCGTCCCAAGCTGTATTTGATAGACCTTGATGCGCTGGTGCGCCGGCCGTGGTTTACGCAGCGTCGGGCGGTGAAAGATCTGCGGCGGTTGCTCACGCGGGGCCCAGCCACGACGCGCGAGCGACTGTGGTTTCTGGCCGAGTACTGTCGGGCGCGCAAAGCCGCGCCCAATCCGCGCGGATTGCTGCGGCGGCTGGATGGGGGCGTGCTTGAGCCCGTTGCTCCTGTTCGAGCGGGGCCGCTGTGTTGGGTTGTTCGCCCGGCGCTCCTGGCGGAGGACATGCTCCCGGTGCTGCGGGATCCGGATTCGCACCTGCGCGAGGCGGCTTTACGTCTCAAGCACTCGCGCAATGTCACCCTCGCGCGCATTCCGCGGCAGGTGAAGACAGGCTGGGTCTTGCGCCGGTTGAATTATGGCAAGTTGCTGCACCGGTTGCGCGATTGCCTCCGGTCGTCGCGGGCGCGGCGCGCCTTTCGCCATGGCCTGTGGCTCGAACAGGCAGGCGTCGCCACTGCCGGGGTGCTGGCGGCAGGCGAAAGGCGGCGACTGCGCTGGCCCCTGCGCGCTTATCTGCTTATGGAGGAAATCCCGGGCGCAATCACCCTCGCCGCGCTGATCGAGCAGAACCATCCGCAACTGGAGGGGGCGCTGCGGCGGTTGGGGCAGGTGCTTGCCCGTTTGCACGACGCGGGTTTCTCGCATCGCGATCTCAAGGCAACCAATGTGTTGTTTGATGCTCAGTTGCAGCCGCATCTGATTGACCTGGATGGCGTGCGCCGGGTGCGTTTTGCAGCACGCTCACGGGCGGTCGCCGATCTCGCGCGGCTGGCCCGGGATGCCGCCGTTCGACCGGCAGTCCCCGTTCGGTATGCCGTTCTTTTCCTGAAGGCTTACTGCCGGCACCGGGGTTTGGCGGACTGGTGCTGGTGGTGGCGGGCAATCCAGGCGCGTCTCCAAGGCTGAGAGCCTGTCTTCTGACCCCGCGCTCCGGCGCTTGCCTTTTGCTTTGACCTCTCCACAGCCCGCGGGCAGGCTGTGTGTCGAACGACGATACCAGCGGATGTCGCACTTATGACCTCACGTGAACGAGTCCTCACTGCGCTGAACCATAAAGAGCCTGACCGTGTGCCGATTGATCTCTCCGGCCACCGCTCTTCGGGCATTGCCGCGATGGCTTACGCCCGACTGCACCGACACCTTGGCCTGCCTGGCAAGCCTGTTCGCGTCTATGACCCCGTCCAGCAACTCGCCATCGTGGATGAAGACGTGCTGCAGCGGTTTCAGGTTGACACCATCGAACTGGGCCGCGCGTTTGCGCGCGAGGACAAGTACTGGACCGACTGGGTGCTTCCCGACGGCACGCCCTGTTATATGCCCGCCTGGGCCAAACCGGACCGCCTCAACGGTGAATGGGTCCTGCGTTCCAGTGTGACCGGCAAGGTGATCGCACGCATGCCCGAAGGGGTATGGTATTTTGAGCAGGCGACCTTCCCGTTCCTGCAGCGCGAGGACCTGGACCGGCTGGAGGCCGAGTTCGCCGAGTGCATGTGGTCGGGCATCGCCTCTCCGCCCGGGCCAATCGTCGCCGGCCCCGATGGATCTGCCCTGCTGGCCGAGGGGGCGCGCAAGCTGCGCGGGCAGACCGACCGCGCGATCATCGGTCTCTTTGGTGGGAACCTGCTCGAATTCGGCCAATGGTTCTACCGCAACGACAACTTCCTCATGCTGTTAGCCGGCGAGCCCGAGCGCGCCCACCGGTTCCTCGACAAGCTGACTGAAATACACCTGCGCAACCTGGACCACTACCTCACGGCGGTTGCCAACCATATTGACATTATCCTCTTCGGCGATGATCTGGGCATGCAGTCCGGCCCGCAGGTATCGCCCGGCATGTACCGCGAGTATTTCCAGCCCCGCCAGCGCGCTATGTGGCAGATGGTCAAACAGCACGCGCCTCACCTCAAGATCATGATTCACTGCTGTGGTGGTGTGCGTGAGTTGCTGCCCGGCCTGATTGACGCCGGTCTCGACGCTATCAACCCTGTCCAGATCACTTGCCGCGGCATGGATGCTGATGCCCTGAAACGTGACTTCGGGAGCCGCCTTACTTTCTGGGGCGGCGGCTGCGATACGCGCGATATCCTCATCAAGGGCACCCCGGCGCAGATCAGCGAGCACGTTCGCCAACAGGTCCGCATCTTGCGCCCCGGAGGCGGCTTCGTGTTCCAACAGGTCCACAACATTCTGGCTGACGTGCCGCCCGCCAACATCGTGGCGATGTACGACGCTGTGATGGGCTCGTAACCGCCGGTCCTGTTCCTGGCGGAAGATATTGATCTGCAGGCCCCGAACCGGTTGAATGCCCTCCTGTGATCGCTAAACGAATCATACCGTGCCTGGACGTGCATGCGGGCCAAGTCACCCGCGGCGTGCGCTTCGGCCTTGCCGAGGCCGGCGGGTTGCGGGAGGTCGGCGATCCCGTCGAACTGGCCATGCGCTACAACGAGCAGGGGGCCGACGAGATGGTCTTCTTCGACATCACCGCCACGGCTCATGGCCGGGCGACGATGGTGGACGTGGTCGAGCGTGCTGCCGACCAATGCTTCATGCCGCTGACGGTTGGCGGCGGCCTTCGGTCGGTGGAAGACATGTACACCATGCTCCGCGCCGGCGCGGACAAGATCAGCATTAACTCCGCGGCGATCGCCAATCCCAATTTGATTCGCGCCGGGGCCGAGAAGTTTGGCAGCCAGTGCATTGTGGTCTCGATTGACGCCCGGAAGGTTGCACCCGATCGCTGGGAGGTGTTCTCGCACGGCAGCCGCAAAGCGACCGGCTGGGACGCGGTGGAGTGGGCCAAACGCGCCGTGGGGCTCGGCGCGGGAGAAATCGTCCTTAATAGCATTGACGCCGACGGCACCAAGGCGGGCTTTGACCTGGTCATCACGCGGCGGATTAGCGAGTCTGTGGGCGTGCCGGTGGTCGCCAGCGGCGGCGCGGGCAGCCTGGAGCACATGGCCGAAGTGCTGCTCGAAGGCAAAGCCGATGCCGTGCTCGCCGCCAGCATTTTCCATTTCGGGGAATTCACGGTGGGCGATGTGAAGGAATTCCTGGCCGGGAAGGGCATTCCCGTGCGGCCGGTTTAGCGCAAGACAACCACAGATGGACACATCTCGGCGAAGCGGCGGCCAAATTTTCAAAGGGAGTTGCCGGGATCAGCGGGGGCGGAATATGAACTGCGCGAGCGGCGAAGGGTTTCATCCGGAGTAGTGCAAATGAGAGTGCGCACAGGAGAGTGGAGTTCCCCATTGGTATGGCTGTCCAGCGGCTTTGATCTGTGTCCATCTGCGGTTGCCTCCCGCCTCAGGCTTGGCCCGTGAGCACCAGCCACAAAGAACTGCTCGCGATCGTTATCTTCTGCCTCACCTACCTGCTGATCAGCGGGCGGCAGGTAAGGATCCTGCCGCTGAACCGGCCAGCAGCAGCCCTCCTGGGAACAGTGATGATGGTGGCTTTCGGGGTGTTAACGCCGCAGGAGGCCTACCATGCCGTGGATTACGACACGCTGGTGTTGTTGCTGGGCATGATGATCATTTCCGCCTATCTGTTCCTCGCCGGATTTTTTGACTGGGCCGCCGATTGGGTTCTGCGGCGGGCCAAAACCCCGCAGGCGCTCCTTGTGTACCTGATTTTCGCTTCGGGAATCCTCTCTGCCGTGCTGGTCAATGACATCGCGTGTCTCATGCTGACACCGCTCGTCGTGACCGTGATGGTGCGGGGCCGGCTGCCGCTGGCACCCTATCTGCTCGCGCTGGCCATGAGCTCAAACCTGGGCAGTGTGGCCACGCTGGTCGGCAATCCGCAAAACATGATTATCGGCCACCTCTCAAAGATATCCTTCCTCCGCTTCTCGGCCTCGATGGTGCCGGTGGCGTTGGCCTGCCTGATGGTTCAATATGCTTTGCTGCATGTCGGATTCCGGCGGGTTCTCCGCGGGGCGGTTATCCATCGCCCCACGGGACAGCCGCCTCCGCTGGACCGCCGCCTTTTGTTACTGACCTTCAGCGTGCTGGCGCTGGTTTTTGGAGGCTTCATGGCTGGATTGAACCTGTCCTGGACCGCCCTCTCGGGCGGCGCGCTGGTGATGGTGCTGGCCAAGCGGGACACGCATCCGGTGCTCAAACTGGTGGACTGGCATTTGCTGGTCTTTTTCGCCGCCCTGTTCGTTGTTGTCGAGGGACTTAGTAAGACCGGATTGCCCGACCAGCTCTATCGCGCTGTGCAACCCCTTTTCGGCTCGTCCGTGGCCAGCCAGGCCTGGAACTTCGCCTGGTTCTCCAATCTAGGGTCTAACCTGTTCTCCAACGTCCCGTTTGTCCTGGTCGCCGGCAAGTGGATGGCCAATTTCGCCCAGCCCGAATTGATGTGGAAAGTGATGGCCCTCACCACCACCCTCGCCGGGAACCTGACAATCGTCGGCTCCGTTGCCAATATCATCGTCGTCGAGTCGGCGCGTGGGCACGTGGAGCTGGGCTTTTGGGATTACGCCCGTTATGGCATTCCGGTGACCCTCCTCACGACTGTGTTCGGGATGCTTATCCTGATGTGGCTGCATTGAGCGCGCTGTTGGACCACCCCGAGACCGGGCGTTGCTGACGCTGCTCTACGGCACCGGCATTCGAGCCAGCGAGTGTGCCGGCTTGGCGGAAAAGAACATCAACTGGGAAGAGCGCACGATCCGCGTCCGGGGCAAAGGCGGCCAAGAGCGGACGGTGCCGCTCAACGAGGAAGTGCTGCACATCCTGCGGCAGTATCGGCTGGCGCGCGGGGGAGCCAAGGCCAACGAGCCCTTCTTCCGCAGCCGGCACGGTGGAGCTCTCTCCCGCAACGCCGTCTACGAGCGGGTCCGCAGTCATGCCCGTCGGGCGCACATCCCGCATCGGGTTTCGTCGCATCAACTGCGGCACACCTTTGCCACGCACCTGGTGCAGGAAGGAGTCGGTCTCGTCACGCTGCGCGATCTTCTGGGCCACCAGCAGATCACCAGCACCCAGATCTACATCCACCTGACCGCGCAAGACCTGCGCCAGGCGACCGACAAACACCCGGTCAGCAAACTGATCAAGCGGATGGAGGAACTGCTGCCCAACATCAAGCTTCCGTTCCAGTCCGGCACCTTGGCGCGCTTCGGATAAGCCCCCGCGCGGCAACTCTCCCGCGATCACAAAAGAGCTTGCACGAGACTACGCTGAGGCGTAGAAGGGGTGAGGTGTGCGCGCGAACCCCCCTCGGGGGGTTCAGGAGGTGGAGAAATCCACTTCCAACGCCTTAGGGTAATGAGTACGAAACCAAAAACTACTCACGGTGCTACTTGCGATGCTGGCTGTATGACTCGCTCTGCAACCTGCCAACCCCCAGAGCATCGAACTAAATACGCCTACGACGCCGCCGGAAACCTGAATTCCCGCACCAACAATGCCCTCGTCCAGACCTTCAGCGTCAATGAGCTAAACGAACTGACCACCGCAGAGCGCTCGGGCACACTGACCGTCGCGGGCACCAGCACCGGCCCGGCCACTGAGGTGACCGTCAACGGCCAGCTAGCGGAGCTGTACGGCGACTACACATTCGCCAAACCGGGCCTCACGCTCGCGGACGGCACGAATACGTTCACTGCCATCGCGCACGACAGCTACGGTCGCACGGATACGAACACGATCAGCACCTTCCTGCCTTCAACCAGCAACTTCACATACGACTCAAACGGCAACCTGACCAGCGACGGCCGCCGCTGCTTCGCCTACGACGACGAGAACCAGTTGGTGAGCGTGTGGATCACCAACGTCTGGCGCAGCGACTTCGCCTATGACGGCAAGATGCGCCGACGCATCCGCTACGAGTCCACGTGGACCGGGTCGGCTTGGGCGACGAACACGATTGTGCGTTACGTGTACGATGGCAACCTGGTCATCCAGGAGCGCGATGCCAACAACCTGCCGTTGGTAAGCTACACCCGCGGTAAGGACCTCAGCGGCACCCTGGAGGGCGCCGGCGGTATCGGCGGCCTGCTGGCCCGCTCTGAAATGTCAAATCTCCAATCCCCTCACGCCTATTATCATCCGGACGGGAATGGCAATGTGACGTGTTTGATCAATACCAATCAAGTGATTGTCGCTTACTACCTCTACGACCCGTATGGCAACATCCTGAGCCAAAGCGGACCGTTGGCTGAAGCCAACACTTACCGGTTTTCCAGCAAGGAATTGCATGTCGCCTCAGGATTGGTTTACTACCTCTACCGCTGTTACGAGCCGACCTTGCAGAGGTGGATGAATAGGGATCCGGTGGGAGAGCTTGGTGGAGCTAATCTCTTCCAATTCGTCGCCAGCGATCCTGTCGTCGGACTCGACTTGTGGGGGCTGAAGAAGCCCAACTGGCCTCCAATCACGGTGCCTCCCGGAGGCCCTAGGCCCCCCGGCCCCGGGCTACGCAACTGGATGGGTCTACTAGCCTCGGCGGCGGCTACACTGATTGACACTGATTGTCAGGGGAAATGCTCTCGCTCTTCTTGTGAATCATGCTGTAAGGACGTAGCAGCAACTCTATCAGCCTTGAATGCCGCCGCATCTGTTGCGGCTTGTGTGGGATCTGGGGCATGGTTCTGCGCTGCCGCAGGCGCAGTCGCGATTCTCGCTCAGCAGGACATTATTAAGAACATGGATTCATGCATGTTACAATGTCAGAGTAAATCGCCTTGAGGCGGGACAAAGCATGTTCTTTCAAATCCAAGCCAGTGAACTTCTAGTGACGGCAGTGGCATCTGGAGTCGCGATATTCGGTATCATTCTGAATGCAAGGCGGTGTTACCAACCATTTCCGATTCTCTGGGTTTTGTTGGCCGTTACGGTTGCTCTGTCGGGACACGCGTGGTCTTTTGGGGCCGAGAGTAAGTGGCCTGCGTTTATTGCGTTGGCATTGCTTGTGGCGCTTGCTTATGGGCTTGGTTGGGTTTGGAGTCGGGAGATGAGAAAGGCCAACCATGAACCAGGCGAAGATCAGCCTTAACCCGGCCAGAGAGAGGTTGGCCAATGAGAATGTCAGATAGGTGTGACAACATCGGCCAGTTGCAGACCGCCCGGGGCAAGGAATCCGGCGGCACCACCAACCGGCTTCACGAGCAACTGGGCTACGCCTACGACGCCGCCGGAAACCTGAATTCCCGCACCAACAATGCCCCCTAACCATGTTATGAACACGCTCTCGAAAACCCTCTTCTCGTTTCTAATCCTGCTCGCGCTGTTCTGGTTGCCGCAGGCAGCCCCAGCCTACTACGACCCGGGCGTGCAGCGGTGGATAACTAGGGACCCGTTCAGGGACGCCGGGTTCGAGGCTCTACGCGATCGAGTAAAAGATCGGTCGGAGCCCGCGACAAATCCTTTCTTGTACGTCGAGAACGATCCCTCGGGCGAGTATGACGCATTCGGTCTCCACACGGAGGCTGACTGCGATGCAGATAAAGCAACCTGTGACCAGGGATGCCGGGACATTAAGGGCCAAAGCAGGAGCGCAAGGTTCAAACGAGCAATGTGCTGGGGCAAGTGCATGAGTGAGTACGCCGCCTGCCTTGCCACAACGACAAAAGGCTTGGTGTGCATCGGTGTTGGCGCCGCTGCTGGGATTGGTTTGATATTCGCGCCAGAGGTGACAATCCCGATCCTAATCTACGCGCCGAAGTGATCGCGCCCGAATACATTCACTCGGCCAGTTTCCATACACAGCTATGTTCTTCAAGTTCGCCCAGCGACTGAGTCATAGAACGTGCGAACCAATTGTGGCATGGGAGGCGGAATTGGCTGTTTCATGTGTCATGACTGAGGCCTTCGAATCAGGGACGGCACTTCAACTCCAGGAATTGACGCCCGCTGCGCTAGCGGTTCTTGAGTGCAGAGGCCTTTCACAGAAGCTTCTAGCACAATCTCGTAAAGAACTCAGGTTCTTTGCCAGGAGAAACGGCGGTGCACTTGGCCACATGTTGCGGCAGCTGCCCGTCCGCAATAAGAACAGAGAACAGTTTAGAGCGCGGTTAATCCCACATCGGGCGAAGATCCTTGCGTTCGTCCGAAGCGATGAAATCTTTGCCGATCACATCAAGTTGCAAGGTCGAAAAGTGTCACCGGGTGGATGAGGCAGAATCCATAAGTGAGATTGTCAAAATGCGCCAACCAATAGCAGATGGAAAGATAGCATGGGGGGTCATAAAAGGGTTACCCGTTACAACTTTAGTTCAACTCAGGGGATGGATGGTGTGGAATAGAGAAACGACTTGAACTTGTTACGCGTGAATGACGGCAACGAGGGAAATGCGAACAATGAAGGTGCTACGGAAGAAGTTGAGGCTGGTGTTTTTGCCTGCAATGTTGTTCCTTGTCCTTTTGCCCGCTGAGCGCGCCTCGGCTTATTACGACCCGGGCGTGCAGCGCTGGATAAACAGGGACCCTATAGATGATATCGCAATGCGCGCCGCGCTATTCCAGCGACAAGTCGCGGTGCTGGGACGAGGTCACAAGGCGCTCGATGTTAGGAACAATACGTTCTGTTATGCTGGAAACGACCCTGCGGATAGAGTCGATCCGTGCGGACTCTATGATTATGATGACGATGACAATTACATTACTCAGGGGGGCAAGCTCTACAACAAGCGCTGTATTGCGAACGCCAAGGCTAATGCCTTTCGTTGTCTGAAAGACGTAGGAAAGAGCGGGGGAATCAATATTGCGATCTGTGTCGTAGGATGTCTGCCGACATTGGCCTTGACTCCCGCTGCGTATGGAATCTGCGTCACAGCTTGCCTAGGGCTGGACACTGCGGGCACTCTTGTAGGGCTCGGTCAGTGTCTCGACGAGTATAACAGCGCCTTCAAGCTGTGCGAAGTGTGTCAGCCTAAAAGCCGGAAGGCACCAAAATAGTAAGCGTATGCCAGGAGTAATGTTGCTGTGCCTGATTCTTGCGGGGATATTCGCTGCTGTCCACATGAAGTACGGCCCATACCGCCGCCACACGCGGACGCGGTGCAGAAAGGCAGCATTCTTTCAAGTTATGCATGCTGTTCTCACATTTGTCCTCACTACCGTCTGCTGGCTGTTGATTTGCTGGACTTACGTTTGCATGCGGGCAGGAACCGCTACTTCGATTAGTATAGTGTTGTACGTCGTCGGATGCATTTGCGCATTTCTTCTAGGCTTATTACTACTGTGCAAGGCGGGTCAATTACTGTGTTCGCGGATTAACAATCAGAAACGATCGGGCAATGAAAGTGTCGAATAGATGGGTTGGTTACAACATCGGCCAATTGCAGAGCGCCCAGGGCAAAGAGGCCACCGGCACCACTGTGCGTTTGTTAACAACGACCCTGCTTCCCATACGGACTTGCACGGACTAATGCTTGTGCCATGTCCTCAGACATTTGTACTGCTTTGTGGTATAGGCTGCGCCGCTAAGCAAGCATGGGCAGTGGCTATTTGCCAAGTCTATCGCGACGTACTAGGGCATATTCATGTCCGCGTGACCTGCAACTGTATTCCATGGCGGTGCCCGCCCGGGCCACCTCCTCCGCCAGCTCCTCCGCCAAGCCACCCAACTCAGTAAACACTGTGAAGGCACGAAAGCCAGAATTGTCGTGAGCGCCACTGCTCTAATGTTACGGCTCGTGTCTGTCTGCTATGCCAGCTGATCCTCAATGGAATTCATGTGGTGAAAGTGTCTCAGCTACTTTCCAATTTCTGGGGCCCGACGTAGAGTCACGCGCATTTGCTGAAGACCTCGGTTTGGAGGCGTCCTATACGAGAAAGGGAGTGTGGTGCTATCAAACACGGTTCTTTGTTTCCTCCAGGAATGTGAACGATCATCTTCGCTATCTAATTCAGCTCTTTTTGCCACTTAAGAGTAGGATTGAGAATCTAATGCCATGTGTGACCGCTACCGTCTGCATTCACTGGGAGTCTAACATGCCTTACAAAGGCGGCGGGATTATTATCGACTGTGATTGCATCCGCGGACTAGCTCAGCTGGGGATCGATGTCGTGTTTGAAATGTGCCATGAAACGTAACCAAATCAGTATTTGCACCTTATAGGGATTAATGAGATTGACTCTGCTGCCCCCCTCTCCAACGGTTTGTGACATTGTTATCACCCGACCAGCCGATGCCGTCCACGATGCTCACGATTGGATTTGCTGAACGATTTGCCGAACGTAATGAGGGCTGTCGGAGGGTCGCGTGAGGGTAAGCCCTGTCTTTGG
>DAOPPX010000078.1:0-25683 GCA_035358715.1 Verrucomicrobiota bacterium | reverse complement strand
CACCCGCATCAAATCCAATGCCCACACGCTCATTCACGTTTTAAGCCGGACACTACTTAACCTTCGTCTGGCCGGCGGCGATGCGCAGCCCGGCGACGGTCCTCGTGACCACCGCCCTGCTCGGCCAGGCCAGGGTGCCCGAACTGGCTTATGAGAATCCCGATGGGTCGCCTTTGCGGGTTGACCGCGATTACTTCGGCCAACGCCGCAGCGCGGCTGGCCCGACGCCCGGGCCATTCGAAAGCCCGGGGGAAGGGGAACTCAGGCTGAGAGTCTGGTGAAGGTGGCGTGCGAGGGTCGTTCACGTAATCTGGCATTATGACCTCCGGGAAGACAAGCAACGCACCGGCTCCCGCCTCCTCCGCGCGGCCGGATCGGTGGTTGTGGTTTCCGCGGCCGATTGCGTGGTTCGTGCTGGCGATTTCGCTGGCCGCCAGCGCGGGGGGCTGGATGATCGCCTGGAAGCACGCAAAATTGGAGGCGGGCAAGCAGTTTGAGAAGGAAGCTGGTAGCATCACAGCGGCGTTATCGGAGCGGATGCGGATTTACGAAGACGTGCTGCATGGCGCGGCCGGCCTGTTTGCCGCCAGTCTGAGCGTGGAGCGCGGCGAATGGCGCGCCTACCTGCGCAGCGTGTCCATCGAAGCGCGGTTTCCCGGCATTGACGGCGTGGGTTTCATGGCTTATGTGCCGCGCGCCGGGCTGTCGAATTTCCTCGCAATCACGCGCCGCGACAAGCCGGCCCATTTTGCCGTGCAGGAATCCAGCGCCACCAACGATCTGCTGGTCGTCAAATACATCGAGCCGCAGAAGCGTCACCGCGAGATGCTGGGCCGGGACATGTGGGGGGACCGGGAGCAACGCGCGGTGGCGGAGCGGGCCCGCGATACGGGGCTCGCGGCTATGAGCGGCATGCTCACCTTGCAGGTGGAGGGCCGCGATCCGCAGACGGGATGCCTGATGCTCTTGCCCGTATATCGCCAGGGGATGCCCACCGAAACCAGGCTGGATCGGCGGGCCGCCCTCGAAGGATGGGTGTTTGCCCGATTCATCACGGCGCAACTCATGTTCGAAGTCATAGGCGGCAACCATCCGTGGCTGCACTTGCGCATTCTCGATGCCGACGCTGCCGGCCCGGACAACGTGGTTTTCGATGAGGACCCGGAACTCACGGAGGTCCGGCGGCGGCGGGCCCTCCTGTCATCGCTGAACTCCGTGGAATTCGGAGGCCGGAAATGGACGTTGCATTTCGCGACCAAGCCCGCGTTCGAGGCGGGCCGCCGGCGCGGCGCGGGCCTTGGGGTGGGCGCGGTCGGAGGGGTGATCAGCCTGCTGCTGTTTGGCATCGCCTGGTCCTTAAGCCTCACGCGCGAGCGGGCGCTGGCCATGGCGGCAGGCATGACCCGGAGCCTGCGCGAGACCAACGAACGGCTGGAGCACGAGCGGTTCCTGCTGCGCACGCTGATGGACAACGTGCCCGAGCGCATCTACTTCAAGGACCGGCAGAGCCGCTTTCTGCGCGCCAGCCGCGCGCAGTTGCGCGCGCTCGGGCTGGCCCGGCCCGAGGAGATCATCGGGAAGTCCGATGGCGATTTCTTCTCCGTTGAGCACTCGCAGCAGACCGGCGAAGATGAGCAGCGGCTGATGGCCGGCGGCGAGCCGATCACCAAGGAGGAGAAGGTAACCCGGCCCGACGGCACGGCCACGTGGCTCCTGAGCACCAAGATGCCGCTGTGCGACCAGAGCGGAAGCATCATGGGCACCTTTGGCATTTCCCGCGACATCACCGACCGCAAACGCGCCGAGGAGGCGATGCGCCAGGCCAAAGAGGTGGCTGAGGAAGCCAGCCGGACCAAGAGCCAGTTCATGGCCAGCATGAGCCATGAACTGCGCACGCCGCTTAATTCCGTGATCGGGTTCGCCAACATCCTGCGCAAGAACCGGGCGGGCAACCTGGGCCAGGCAGAACTCAACTTCCTCGACCGCATTCAGGCCAATGGCCGGCATCTGCTGGCGCTGATCAATGATATCCTCGACCTGTCCAAGATCGAAGCCCGCAAGCTGGAACTCAACACCGGCCCGATCGCGCTGGACGAGCTGGTGCGGGAGACCGTCGCCCAGCAGGAGAGCCTGGCGCGGGAAAAGTCCGTCGAACTTCTGACGGACCTGCCCGCCCGGGTGGCCCCCGTCCTGAGCGATGCCCACAAGCTCAAGCAGGTTCTGATTAACCTCATCGGCAATGCGCTGAAGTTCACCGAGCAGGGCAGCGTCACAGTGCGCGTTCTCACAGACCCCGCCGACGATCACCCCCTCTGCCTTGAGGTAATTGACACCGGCATTGGCATTCCCAGGGAGAAACTAGGCGTCATCTTCGATGCGTTTCAGCAGGTGGAGACCGGCACGACGCGCAAGTACGGCGGCACCGGGCTGGGGCTGACCGTTTCGCAGGCGCTCTGCCAGCTCATGGGTTACCATCTCGAAGTTGCCAGCGAGCTGGGCCGCGGCTCGACTTTCCGGGTGAATCTCTCACCCGGTCCGCCGCCGGTGGCGCCCGAGCCTTCAGCGCCCGCCGCGGCCATCGCGGCCCCCCCGGCCGTCGCAAAGCCGATGGGGCGCCCCGGCAGGCTCGTGCTGGTGATTGATGACGAGCTCGACTCGCGCACCTTGCTCACCCATACGCTAGCCGAGCTGGGCTGCCAGGTCCTCACGGCCAGCTCGGGCGAGGAGGGCCTGCGTTTGGCGCGCCAATTCCGGCCCCACCTCATCACCGTGGATCTGATGATGCCGCAGTTGGACGGCTGGCAGGTTCTCCGCGCGCTTAAGGCGGATGCCGCCCTGTGCAACATCCCGGTGATCGTCGTCAGCATC
Source organism: Verrucomicrobiota bacterium (assembly GCA_035358715.1). Classification (GTDB taxonomy): domain Bacteria; phylum Verrucomicrobiota; class Verrucomicrobiia; order Limisphaerales; family UBA8199; genus UBA8199. Next base: position 22,815 of record DAOPPX010000078.1, on the reverse strand, counting down.
GTGGGAGGGGAGAACCGCGGGTGCATTCTCGGCGTGGTGGAGGTGCTGCAGAAGCCTGTCGCCCGGGCCGACCTGCTCGCCGTGCTCAGACGCTGCCTTCCGATGAGGAGTCCCCGCATTCTGATTGTGGATGACGAGGAGGACGCCCGGTGCGTGCTGGCCAGCCACCTTGAGGGCGAGCCGGGCGAATTCCGCGCCGCCGCCAACGGGCGCGAGGCTGTGGAGATCATGGAGTCCTTCCTGCCCGATTTGGTCCTGCTCGATCTGATCATGCCGGTCATGGATGGCATGACTTTTCTGAACCACATCCGGTCCACACCACAGTTCCAGTTTCTGCCCGTGGTGGTCGTGACCGCCAAGGAATTAGACCGGGCGGAAACCGAGCAGTTGCGGCAAATGGCCCAGGCAGTCGTGGAAAAAGGCGAGACGTTCGAGGCTGACCTGAGGCAGATTCTGCGCCGCTTCCTGCCGGGCAGCGAACCGACCGGTCTCCTTTCGCCGCCGGTCGCCAAAGAGAGAAAGGATGCAATGCCATGAAACAGATCGCAGTCGTCGAGGACAATTCCGACAATCGGCTGCTTGTGCAGGTGATTCTGGAGCCGTTCTACCAGGTCACCGACTATGAGAACGGGGCCGCGGCGCTGGACGGCATGCGGCGGCACAAACCCGACCTGGTGCTGCTGGACGTATCGTTGCCGGGTATGGACGGCACCGAGGTGCTGGCGCGCGTCCGGGCCGATGCCGGCCTGCGCACGCTGCCGGTCATCGCCCTCACCGCGCACGCCATGACCGGGGACCGCGAGAAGTTCCTGGCTGCGGGCTTCGATGACTATGTGACCAAGCCGATCGTGGACGAGACGCTGCTGCTCGACGCGATCGAGAAGCTGCTGTCCCGCAAGCCGGCGGCGTGAGCCAGCCTTATGAACGAATCATTGGACCTGGACCCCGAGGCCGCGCAACGATTGCAGCGATTGGGGGGCGATTCCTTTGTGTGCAAGATGATCAGTGTGTTCCTCGAGTACTCCGAGAAGAGGATCGGCGAGGCGCAAGCGGCTGCGGCCAGTGGCGATTCGGCTGCGGTGGGAAAGGTCATGCATTCGCTCAAATCCAGCGCGGGCAACATCGGGGCCTGCCGGGTTCAGGCCCTGGCCGAACGAGTCGAGGCGCTCGCGGAGCAGGGCGCGAGCGAAGCGCTGCCCGCGGCCCTGGGTGACGTGGCGCGGGCATTTGCCGCTGTCAAACCCGCGTTGGAGAAGAGACGCGACGAGATTGCCCCGGCGCAACAGCCGCCGCAATAGCCGCCTTGCCAGGAGGGCGCTGCTGTCTTAGAGTTTGAAGTGAAGTGAGCAGGCCCGACGTGCGAACCAAACCATAACCTGACATCCTATGGAACCCAGCCCAACCACCCCGCCGGCTGCCGCCCCCCGGCCGGTTCGGATCCTGGTGGCGGAAGACTCGCCGCTCAACCAGCAGGTAGCGCTCAAGCAACTGGAGAAGCTCGGCTACCAGGCCGAGGGCGTCGCCGATGGCACCGGCGCCGTCGAGGCGCTGCGGCAAACCCCCTACGATGTTATTCTCATGGATTGCCAGATGCCCGAGCTCAACGGCTACGAAGCCACCTGGCAGATTCGGGATTCCGAGAAGCAACAGGCGGCGGCCGCGGGCGTGACGCGGCGCGTTTATATCATTGCGATGACGGCCAACACCAAGGCCGACAACCGGGACAAGTGCCTGCAGGCCGGCATGGACGATTTCATCCGCAAGCCGGTCCAGTTGCCCGAGCTGGAGGCGGCCTTGCACCGGGCGTTGGCGGATCGCGCGTCGCAGAAGGCCCTCGACAAGGTCATTGATCCCGTCGTCATTGCCGGGCTGCATCAGTTGCGGACGCCGGGCAAACCCGACCCCCTGGCGGAAATCATTGACTTGTTTCTCCAGGAAGCCCCCGCGCATCTCCAGGCCCTGGAGAGCGCCGTCGCCCAAAACGACCATACCTCGTTGGCGCGCACCTTCAGCGCCGCCGTCCGCCTCAAGGGCAGCGCCATGAATCTTGGCGCCCGCAACCTCGCCGCGCTGTGCGACGAAATTGAGCAAACCGCCCGGAACTGGTCGCTCGCAGATGATGTGCCCCCGCTGCTGGAGCAGGCCCGGCGGGAACTGGATCGTGTGCGGGAGGCGCTGGAGAAGATCAGGAGCGGCCAGGAGGAGGAAGGCTGAGCGGCCAGGCGCCGAAGGAACCGGAGCCGGCGGAGCCTGCCCGCTCTCAGCGCCGCCGCCGCGCCGGCCCGAAGAAGTAACCGCCCCGGACGCGCGCTCCGCGCACCCGGCCCCCGCTGCTTTGCGGCTGGCCCGGCTTGCCCTGCTCAAACAGCGTGGTGTAGCGGTAGTTGAAATTCTCCAGCTTCACGCGCGGGATCTTCTGGCTGATGAAGTGCTCGATGGCGTTCACGTGGCGGATGTCCTCCGCCACCATCAACGTATAGGCATCGCCCGTGGCCTCCATGCGGCCGGTGCGGCCAATGCGGTGAATGTAATCCTCCGGGTGCTGCGGCACGTCGTAGTTGATCACGTGGCTGACGTCGGCGATGTCCAGCCCGCGCGCGGCGATGTCGGTGGCGACCAGCACCTCGAAGCGGCCATCGCGAAAGCCGCGCAACGCCTGCTCGCGCTCGCGCTGGGTGCGGTTCGAGTGCAGCACGGCCACGGCATGGTTGTTCCGCTTCAACAGGCCCGCAACCCGGTCGGCGCCGTGCTTGGTGCGGCAGAAGACAATTACCGAGTCGTAGTTCACTCGCTGGAGGAGTTCGAGCACCAAGTCGGCCTTTTGGGAATCGGACACCGGGTAGATCACATGCTTGACCGTGTCCTTGGGCGATCGGCGAGCGCCGATTTCAATCGTCTGCGGGTCGCGCATGGCCCATTGGATGAGCGTCTCGATCTCCGGCGGAATGGTGGCGGAAAACAGGGAGGTGTGGCGGTCGCGGGGGCAGCGGTCGAGGATGCGCCGCACATCCGGCAGGAAGCCCATGTCCAGCATGCGGTCGGCTTCGTCCAACACGACGAACTGGACCCGGTCCAGCCTGCAGGTGCCGCGATGCATGTGATCGAGCAGCCGGCCGGGCGTTGCCACGAGCATGTCCACCCCGTCCCGCAAGGCGTCCAACTGCTTGCCATAGCCGACGCCGCCAAAGATGACGGCCGTGCGCAGGTTGGTGAACCGGGCGAAGTCATGGATGGCGGTCTCAACCTGGGCCGCCAGCTCGCGTGTGGGCTCCAGGACGAGCAATCGCGGCCCGGGGCTGTGGTGTCCAAGCTTGGACAGGATAGGCAGCGCAAACGCGGCGGTCTTGCCCGTGCCGGTCTGCGCGCTGCCGATCACATCCTTCCCATCGAGGATGAGCGGCATCGCGCGTAGTTGAATTGGTGTCGGCTCGACGTAGCCCATCGCCCGAACACCTTGCAGCACAGAGGGCGAAAGACCAAACCTGGTGAATGGCATAACCTGTTGGGCGAAATGCGCGCGGCTGGGTCCTTGCGCGGTTTAGGACGGCGACTCTACCGGGCCAGCCGGAGGCGACTCCGAGGGCTCGACCGGCGTCGCGGGCCGGGGTTCATCCGGCGCGGCTTCGGGTGCCGCCGCCTGGCTGGTGATCGCGAGGGAGGGCTCTGTGGTTTGCACCGTCGCGGGCTGCGGCGGCTCCGCACTGGGTACCGGCGCAGCCTCGGGGTGTGGCTCAGTCGAGGCTGCCTGGGCTTCAACTGCGGCTGCAGCCGCGGCTTCGGTGGGCGGCGCAGCTTGAGCGGGCTTGGGCGTGATCCGGGGTTCCGGTTTGGGCAGCGGCTTCTTGGCTGTCTCCAGGATGCCAGTGGCAAACTCGATGACATGCCCCTCGTGGATCAGCCAGTGCAGGTCGGCGATGACAGCGGTCTGTTCCGGCGTCGGCTCGGCGCTCTCGGCTTTGGGCGCATCGGCTCCAGCGGACGGGACGACCGGGGCGGGCGGTGATGGCGCGAGGGCTTCGACGAGTTGCCGGCGGGTGCACTTGGGGGTCGCGTTGATGTATTCGACGATGCGCCTGACGCCTTCGGATACCGGCGTTGCCGTCAAATCCAGGTATCGCGGCCTCGCGACGCAAACATGCGTCAGCGTCTTGTTGACCTTGAAGAACTGCAGGCCGTGGCCGGCGAACTGCTGGCTGAGGACCGTCGCGAGCTGAAGCGGGAAGCGCCGCTGGTCTTCGCAGACGCTGCGGACCAGGCGCGCCAGTTCAGGGCTGCGCAACGCGCGGGCTGCGGCGCCATTGAGGGCGTGGGTTTCGACCGGCTTGATGATGTTCTCCTTGTGGGTCTCGCGGAAGTGCTTCTCGACTGCTTCCATATCGGCCAGCCGCACCGGCTCGGGCATGTTGAGGCAGATGTAATCCGTCTTCCAGCTCTGGTCATCCACCCACTTCTTGACGACCTCCTCGTCACGGACGATGCGCACGCGCGTCTTGTATTCCTCGAAGGGCATGCGGGAGAAGCGCTCGCCATGCAGCTTGCGCAACTGGTTCTGGTAATCGTGATGGTTCGGCGGGCCGAGGATGATGCCGCTCATGCCGCATTGCGCGACAAACGTGTACTTGCCCTTGGGCGGCTCGGTTGCCGTCCGCTCGGCCTGGTAGAATGTGGTAAAATGCTTCTTGAGGACATGCGCGACGGCTTCGTCCTCGGACAGCCAGAGGGTGTCGTCGAGCGCGCAAACAAACAAGGGCTGGATAGGCTCGCCCTGGGCGTTCTTCTTCACGCTGAACAGCACCACGTGTCGCTCCGGCTTCTGGAGAATCATCTGCGCGATCTCGAACAGCGGATACGCCCGGCCCGTCATCTTGATTTGCCGCGCCAGGGATTCCACGCCTTTGTCTTCCGGGCGCAGGCTCGCCTCGATTTCCGGCAGCGGCAGTGGCGCGCGCCATTCACGCGGTCCGCCCCGGCGAAAGTCGGGTCTCGGGCCGCCAGGAGGCTGGCCGCGCCCGGCCTCCGGCCTGGGAGGGCCGCGCCGTTCGCCGCGCGGGCGGTTGCCGTCCCGTCGAGGGCCGGGCGGGCCATCGCGGCGGGGGGGGCGGGGGCCGCGTCGGTCGCGGTCCCGGCGGCGGTCGAATCGTTCGGTCTCGCCCTCGTAATGGGCGTATTTCGAGGCAGAAGGCTCTTGTGCCCAGGCGGGCAGAAAGAGTTTGTCCAGATCCAGTTCGCTATCAGGCAATATGCTCATTGCTTCACATCAGGCGCATTTTGCGGCGCGCCTTGCAGATGCCGCTAGCCAAGCATGGAACGGGTGCCGCCCAATTGCAAGCATCGGCTGGAATTTATTCCGGGGCCGCCAATTGCTCTCCCCATGCCGGGTTGGCTTACTGCGCCCCGGCCCCCTGGCGCAGGGCGTAGAGACGGTCCATGGTGGCGATGTAGAGCGCGCCGTTGGCGGCAGTGGCAGTTGCGCTGATCGGCCGGTCAAAGGTGACCGTCGAGAGGACTCTCTTTTCCCGGTCGGCGGCGAAGATGTAGAAGCTGCCGCTGCGGGTGCCAAGATAGACTTTGCCGTCGGCGGCCAGCGGCGAGGCCCAGGCTTCGCCTTTGATCTCGTGGGTCCAACAGGGCTTGCCGGTCTTCGTGTCCACACAATGGAACATTCGCCCGCAATCGGCGATAAAGGCCAGGCCGCGGCAGATCGCCGGGGTGGAGAGAACGTGCTTTTGGAGAGGATAGGACCAGACGAGGCCATTTGTGGTGATGTCGCCGGTGCCAGTGGCATCGAGACACTTGAGCCAGGCTTCGTTCTTGCCCCACCAGATATCGCCGCCGCCGGCGACGTAAAGGCGGTTGTCATGGAAGACAGGCATGCCGAAGAAGTCGCTCGGGCTTTCGCGGCGGTTGCTGACGTATTGGTGGACGTTGGTCTTGGGGGCGGCAGGGTCGAAGTCGAAGCGCCAAATCCGCTGGAGGAAAGCGGGCAGATGGAGCGATGGAGTGGTGGAGGATTGGGCGGGGGAGCTGGAGCGCACCGCTCCATTGCTCCAGTGCTTCATCGCTCCGTTTGTCAGCGTCTCGAAGGCATACACAATGCCGTTGCCGGCGGCGAAGAAGAGGCGGGGCCGGCCATTGACGGCAGCCAGCGAAGGCGCCGACCAGGTGCTGTGGAAGATGTTAGGGGCAATGCCCTCGTTCTCGCGCGCGGCCAGCAGGCCGGTGCGCTTGTCGAGCACCACCAGGCTCGGTGCGTCAGGCGTGCGGATGCGCCGGTGGGTATTGTCCACCCCGGTGCCGGTGTTGAGATAGAGGTAATCGCCGTCAATGAGGATAGAGCTGTGGGCGGCATCGTGGGACCAGATTCCGGCGCCAGCGGTGAGATCAAACTTCCAGGCAATGCGCGGTTCGAGCGATTCTTCCTTCTTCCTGCTTCCTTCTTCCTCCCCCGCGAGGCAGACGACCTCACCGCGGTTGTTGACGAAGTACACGCGACCCTGCTCGACCGTGACCGGTGACGAAATACCGCTTCGGGGCCAGTCAAAGTAAATGTCCTCGTCGCGCTTCGGGAAGACCACTTGCCAGAGGAAGCGTCCGGTCCGTTCGTCAAAGCACATCAGGACGCCGCGGTCGCCCTGCTGGGCGGGGTCGCGCGGGTGGCCGTTGTTGGTGCCAATATAGGCGCGGCCCCCGGCGACGATCGGGGTGGAGTGGGTTTCGGTGCCCAGCTCCGCGGACCATTGGATGTTGCGTCCGGTCTGCGGATCAAAAGAATCGGGCAGGCCGCGCTCCTCCGAAACCATGTTGCGAGACCAGGCATGGCCCCATTGCGGTTGGTCGTCGCCCCGGGCCGGCGCCCCCAGGAGTCCCGGCGCCAAACCGCTCAGCAGCAGGAGCCACCGCGCGGCAGCGCCGCGACCCGGGCGAACTAGAAGCCTCCTTGCCGAACGCAGGGGCGGTAATTGGAGCATCTGGCTAAGCATGAGGGTAAAACGGGTCAGGGGGCAGCCAGGGCTCGCTCCAGCCGGCGCCAGAGATCCTCCGGGTCTTCCAACCCGACCGAGAGTCGGATGAGGCAGCGCGGGACACCGCACGATTCGGCCCATTCCAATTCCGTGTAGTGGGCCAGCAGCATGAACGGGCACGCGAGCGTGAACACCGTGCCGAGGCTCGGGCCTTTGCATAACTCGAGCCGGTCGTAAATGCCGGCAGACCTGGTCTCGCCATTCCTGGGCAGGAAAGTGAGCAGGGCGCTCCAGCCGCCGCCCGGGCGGCGCGCGGCCTCGTAGGCCTCGCTGAACTCCCACTTGGGATACCAGACGCGCTCGACGGCCGGATGCTCGCGCAGGCGCTCGGCCAGCAGCAGGCCGTTCTGATTGTGCCGCTTCATGCGCTCCGGAAAGCCCCGCGCCTGGGCATCCAGCACAACGGCATCTTCGCCCCACAGCAACTCCTCGTGCTGGGCGCTGACCAGCGGCTTGAGCTCGTGGTAAAGGGGCGACCTGGGATTGCAGATGAGCGCGCCGCCCATCGCGTTGCCGGTGCCGACGATGAACTTGGTGAGGCTGGTGGCGATCAAGTCGGCATAGGCGCTCAGATCCACATTAACCGGAGTCGCGACGACGTCATCCACCACCAGCGGCACGCGCTGCTCGCGGAGCAAGGGACGGATGCGGCGCACATCGGCCGATCCGAGCAGCGGGTTCCCGGGGATCTCTGAGAAGCACGCCGCCAGCGGCTGACGGCTCAGCAAGGCCCGCAGCTCTTGCTCAACGCTTTCCAGGTGATGCAGCAGGATGCCGCCCCGCCCGAGCTTCTGCTGCAGCTTCAAGGTGTCCACGTACGGAAACCCCAACTGTGCGGTGGGCCTGCCGGGCGTTCGCTGCATGACGGCTTGGAGGGCGGCGAACTGCGCGGCCATGCCGGTCGGCGCCAGAAACACATCGTCTTCGGCGCAGCCGTAGAATCCGGCGAGCTGCCGCCGCAAGGATTGGCGCACCGCCAGCTCCTCGGCGAGCGGCGCGCGCCCCGCCAGGTGCGCTTCGGCCTGGCGGGTGGAAACAATCAGCCCCGTATGCTGCCAGAACGCGCGCAGGGCAGTGGTTCCCGCATCGCTGGTCACAACCCCATGAAGGCCGCGCGCGGCTACGACCTTGGCCTGCTGACCGCTGGTGCGCTCGATGAACTCCGCGCACAGCCTGGCCGAGCGGAGCGAGGGGAAAGGCAGGCATGGCTGCCCGCCTCCAAGCCGCTGCGCTGCCTCCCGCACCTCCGCATGGATGAAAAAGCGCGGGTAGCCGCCGGTCAGGGCGTTCACCACCTCGGGCTTCTTCTCTTCGTAACCCACCAGGTCCTCCCAGCGCGGGAGGGCCACCGATACGGCGTGCGGCAAAGCCGGAATCCGCTGGCCCAACTCCTCACCTCGCCAGATGGGGTTTAAGGATAGGTCGCGCGCAAGCATGCTGGTTTTGGCAAACAACCTAAGCCGCCTCGCGTCGGAAGGCGAATTCTAACTCGCAGATTTGCACCCAACGCCGCGTGAGGGCACACGGCCTACAAGGAAATGGGGGGCACGCCTGTAGGGTGACAATCCCCGCCCAACCTGTATTCCGCACTCCGCACTCCGCACTCCGCACTCCGCACTCCGCACTCCGCACTAACTCGTTCCGGCGTGACAAACCCCGGCAGCCTGTATAGGCTCGGCTTGTCAGATGAGCCACACTATCATCCAATGAAAGCGCACCTTGCCGCTGCCGCCCTTCCTCTTGCCATGTTGACCACGCCCGTTCAAGCCAAAGACCCCATGCTCGCACCCGACCTTGTCATTCTCAACGCCTCCATTCACACGATGGACGACGCGCGGCCCGCCGCCGGCGCCGTGGCCATCCTCGGCAACCGCATTGCCGCCCTTGGCTCGACGGACGAGATTCGCGCCCTCGCCGGCCCCCGGACCCGCGTCATTGACGCCGCCGGCAAGCTGGTGCTGCCCGGCTTCAACGATTCGCACACCCACTTCCTCATGGGCGGGTTCTCGCTCGCCAGCATTGACCTGCGCGATGCCGCCTCGCCCGAGGAGATGGCCCGGCGCGTGAAGGAGTACGCGCGGGATGTCCCGAAAGGCCGCTGGATCCTGGGTGGCGATTGGGATCACGAGAAATGGCCCGGCGCGCCGCTGCCTACCCGCCAGATGATTGACGCCGTCACCCCCGATCATCCGGTGTTGCTGCGCCGGCTCGACGGCCACATGGCGCTGGCCAACAGCGTCGCCCTCAAACTGGCGGGCATCACGAAGGAGACCAAAGACCCGCCCGGCGGCTTGATCGTCCGCGACCCGAAAACCGGCGAGCCCACCGGCGTCCTCAAAGACAGCGCCGCGGATGGCATGGACCGCGTGGTGCCGGACAAGACCTTTGAAGAGAAGCACGCCGCGGCCCGGGCCGCCACCGAACACGCCGCGCAGGTGGGCGTGACCAGCCTCGCGGATTTGTCGGCGGACACGGATGTGGGCCTCTACCAATACATGCTCGAACGCGGCGAACTCAAAACGCGCATCTACGCCATGCGCTCGATTGTCTCGTGGGAAGCCCTGGCCAGGACCGGCGTGCGCGCGGCGTTCGGCAGCGACCGGCTGCGCATCGGCGGCCTCAAAGGCTTTGCCGACGGCAGCCTTGGCTCCACCACGGCGCTTTTCTTCGAGCCTTACAACGACGCGCCGGACACGCGCGGCCTGCTCTTTGACCAGATGCTGCCGGAGGGCGCCATGCTCAAACGCGTCGAGGGCGCAGACAAGCTCGGATTGCAGGTGATGATTCATGCCATCGGCGACGAGGCGAACGCCCGCATCCTCGACATCTACCGGCAGGTCGCCGAGAAAAACGGTCCCCGCGACCGCCGTTTCCGCATCGAACACGCCCAGCACCTGCGCGCCAGTGACATCCCCCGCTTTGGCCGGCAGGAGGTTATCGCCTCCATGCAGCCCTACCACGCCGCCGACGACGGCCGCTGGTGCGAGAAACGCATCGGCGCGGAGCGGTCCAAGGGCACCTATGCCTTCCGCACGCTGCTCGACACGGGCGCGGTGCTGGCCTTCGGCTCGGACTGGACCGTCGCCCCGCTCAATCCGCTGCTCGGCCTCAAGGCCGCGGTCACGCGCCAGACCCTGGACGGCAAACATCCCGGCGGCTGGATCCCCCAGCAGAAGCTCACCTTGGACGAAGCGGTGCGCGCCTACACGGTCGGCTCGGCCTACGCCGAATTTGCCGAGCAGGTCAAAGGCACCCTCAGCCCCGGCAAACTCGCCGACCTGGTCATGCTCGACCGCGACCTCTACCAGATTGACACGGCGGATATAGACAAGGCGCGCGTCGTCCTGACGGTCATGGATGGCCAGATCGTCTGGCAGGCGAAGTAGATGCCTCCCGGGACGATGCAGGCTGTGGTTTACCGCGGGCCGAACACCCTGCGGCTCGAGACCGTGCCAGTGCCACGCATCGGTTCCGGGGAATTGCTCGTCCGCGTGGCCGCGTGCGGCGTCTGCCCCACCGACATCAAGAAGATACAGCACGGCACGTTGCCGCCGCCGCGCATCTTTGGCCATGAAACCGCGGGCACCATTGTCCGCGCCGGGGCGCGGGTCCGGGGATTCAAGGCAGGCGAGCGGGTGGCGCTGCATCATCATGTGCCGTGCCTGAAATGCCACTCCTGCCGGCACCGCGCCTTCGCGCAGTGCGAGCAATACAAGCGCACCGGCATCACTGCGGGTTTCGAGCCCGCGGGGGGCGGCTATGCGGAATATGTCCGTGTGATGCCGTTCGTCCTGCCCGGCGTCGTCAAGATCCCCGCGGGCAGCACGTTCCTGGAAGGCGCAATGCTGGAGCCCGTCAACACCGTCCTCAAAGCCGTCAGGCGCCTTGCTCTGCTGCGCGGCGACACCGTGCTGGTGGCTGGGCAAGGGCCGATCGGGCTCATCTTCACCCGCCTGCTGGCGCTGGCGGGGATGCGCGTAATTGCCACTGACCTGCTCCTGGCACGCCTGAGGCTGGCCCGCGAGTTCGGCGCCGCCGCGGTGCATTGTCCCGAGTCCAAAGTCCGGAGCGCAGCACCACGCACCACGCGCCACGCGCGACGCAACAGAGAATCCCGACTTTCGACTCTGATCCATCAACTCACCCGGGGACGCGGCCTGGACGCCGCGGTGATCGCTGTGCCCTCGGACGCCGTTGTGCGCGAGGCCCAATCGCTGGTCCGCGGCGGCGGACAGGTGCTGCTTTTCGCGCACACGCGCCGGGGCGCCCAGGCGTCGCTCGACTTGGCCACCGTGTGCGTGGACGAGAAAGACCTGATTGGCAGCTACTCGGCGGACTGCCAATTGCAGGCGGAAACAGCCCGGCTGGTCTTCTCGCGAAAGCTGGACGTCCGCCGCCTCATCAGCCACCAGTTTCCCCTCGCCCAAACCGCCGACGCCATCGAACTGGCGTCTCACCCGACGACTGATTCGCTGAAAGTTGTGGTAGTCTGCGGTTACAGCGTGCGCCGCAATGCCTGCCCGGCTTTGGCGCCGGTGTGTTCGCCGTTCATGAGCACGGGGATGCCATTAACGACCACATAGGGGATGCCAGCGGGGTAATGGTGCGGATCTTTGTAGGTGGATTGATCCTGCACCTTGTCGGCGTCGAACACGACGATGTCGGCCCAGTTGCCCTGGCGCAGTTGGCCGCGGTCTTTGAGACGGAAGGTGTTGGCGGGCAGGCTGGTCATCTTGCGGATGGCGTCTTCGAGGCGCAGCACTTTGAGCTGGCGGACGTAGCGGGCCAGCACGCGGGCGTTGTTGCCGTAGCCGCGGGGGTGGGGCATGCCCTCGCCGAGTTTGCGCGGACCGCTGTCCGAGGCGACCATGGTGTTCGGGTGCCGCATGAAGGTCTGGAGGTCGTCTTCATTCATGCTGTGGAAAACGCCGCTGGCGCCGCCGTTGGCTTGAATCTCCAGCAGGGTTTCGATCTGGTCGTCGAGCGAATCGGCGCCGCGTTTGGCCCGGGCGGCTTCGGCGAGGTTGAGTCCTTCGAGTGATCTGTCCTGTTTACATGAGGCGATGACGGCGTAGGAGTAGTCGTCCCGGCTCTTGTCGCGCAGGCTGCGTTTCATGTCGGCGACCAGCCGGGTTTTTAGCGCCGGGTCGGCCACGCGCTTGCGAAACTCGCTCCGGCCGCCTTCGAGCGTCCATTCCGGCAGCAGCTGGCTCAGGCCCGTGCTCGAAGCGGTATAGGCATACTGGTCTTGCGTGACATCCAAACCCTCGGCGCGCGCCTTCTCGATGTGGGCCAGCACCCGATCGGCCTGGCCCCAGGCGTTGGGCCCGGACAGCTTGAGGTGCGACACTTCGGCGCGAACGCCCGCCTCGCGCGCGATCCGGAAGACTTCGTCGAGGGCCCGGTAGATTTGGCCGCCTTCGTGCCGCATGTGGCTGGCGTAAATGCCGTCATAGGGCGCAATGACCTTGGCCAACTCCACGATCTCGTCGTTCTGCGCGAACACGCCGGGCTGGTAGATCAGGCCGGTCGAAAGCCCCACGGCGCCGTCTTTCATGGCCTGCTCGACCAGCGCTTTCATCCGGGCCAATTCCTGCGGCGCAGGCGGGCGCGCGAAGGAGCCGCCCATTGCCTTCCCACGGACGCTGTTGTGGCCGACGAGCGTGGCTACGTTCACGGCGACATTTGTGCGCTCGACGGCGCGAAAGAGCCGGGCGACGTTGAGCGTGGAACTGCCGCAGTTGCCCGCAACCACCGTCGTCACCCCCATGCGCACGAAGTTCTCCGCCCGGGACATGGCGGCCGGCGAATCGGCATGCGTGTGCACGTCTATGAACCCGGGGGCGACGATCAGCCCCGCCGCGTTGATCTCGGTCCGGCCCGGCCGGTCCACGCGGCCAATAGCGGCGATGCGCCCTTTCCGCACCGCCACGTCGGCGAAGAAGGCCGGGTTGCCGGAGCCGTCCACCACGCGGCCATGCCGGATGACCAGGTCATAGGTCTCAGCCCCGGGAGCCGGGCAAACGAGTGCCGCCAGCAGGGCAAGCGCTAGGACAAAGCGATGTTTCATCGTCCCGCTTATACGCCAGAATCGGGCTGAATGCCACAGCAACATGCGCAGAACTCGTGCTTGCCATACGGACAATCGAGCCACATGCTGGCGGTGTGATGTGCGGAGGCCGATATGAATAGCAGAGGGTTGCATGGCCGGATCGAGGTGGTCGAGGACGACATTACGAGGCAGTCGGTGGACGCGATCGTCAACGCGGCGAACACGACCTTGCTGGGGGGAGGAGGCGTGGACGGCGCCATTCACCGCGCAGCCGGGCCGGAGTTGCTGGCCGAGTGCCGGACGCTCGGCGGCTGCGCGACCGGCCAGGCCAGGATCACCAAAGGCTACCGGCTCCCGGCCAAATGGGTCATTCACACCGTCGGGCCGGTCTGGCGCGATGGCCGGCACAACGAGGATGAGCTGCTCGCAAGCTGCTACCGAAGCTGCTTTGCGCTGGCCGAGCAGCATGGCATCCGGACCATCGCTTTTCCCTCGATCAGCACCGGGGCCTACGGGTTCCCGATGGAACGCGCCGCCCGCATTGCGGTGCGGGAAACCAGGGCGTTCCTGGAACGGAACGCGTCTGTGGAGAAGGTGTGGCTGGTCTGTTTCGGCCAGGGCGCCGCGGCGATTTGCTCGCAGGCGCTGGCAGACGCGTTCGGCAAATGACTCTCAAACCATTGAAAGGCTTATGGCATTGATTGATTGTCCGGAGTGCAAGAAGGCGGTTTCCACGGCAGCGAAGACTTGTCCCAACTGCGGCTACCCGGTGGCCGAGAAGCTGGCCCAGGGGCCGGCCCCCGGCGAGGCCAGCCCCGGCACAGCGCGATCGGACGCGGTGAGGGAAGTGCGCCCCTCGTGGTGGCGTTATTTCTGGCACTTCTTTTTCTTCTGGCTGATCATCCCTCCCATCGTCGCCTTTTTCCGCCGGGCCTCGACGGTGCTGCGGATTTTCCCCGACCGCATCACTTTGGAGCGGGGCATCCTCTCGAAGTGCTACCAGGACTACAACCCGCGCGATATTCGCTCGATTGATGTTGACCAGAGCTTCCTGCAACGCCTCGTCGGCATTGGCGACATCACCATCTCAACCGCCGCCACGGTCGAAGCATCCGAGCAGATCAAGTCCATCCCCGACCCCAAGGGCGTGCGCGACCTGATCCTGGCTCAGCGCGGCGGCCGATGATTCCCGAGCCATGCACAAGAAGTTTTGCTGTCTCAGTCTGGTGCTGCTGGCCGGCGCGCTGGCGGCGGCGGCGGCGGATAAGCGCCCGAACATTCTGTATTGCCTGGCCGATGATTGGAGCTGGCCCCACGCCGGCGTCTATGGCGACCGGGTGGTGCGCACGCCAAGCTTTGACCGCGTCGCCCGCGAGGGGATGCGCTTCAGCCACTGCTTCAGCGCCGCGTCTTCGTGCACGCCGTCGCGGGCGGCGATGCTGACGGGCCAGTACCCCCATCGGCTGGAGGAGGGAAGCTGCCTGTGGGGGTTCCTGCCGAAGAAGTTCCCGGTCTATCCCGAGCTGCTGGAAAAGGCCGGCTATGCCGTCGGCAGCACGCGCAAAGGCTGGGGGCCGGGCGATTTCCGGGCCGGCGGCTACGCGCGCAATCCGGCGGGCAAAGGCTTCCGGGACTTCGAGACCTTCCTGAAGACCGTCCCGGCCGGAACGCCGTTCTGCTTCTGGTTCGGCAGCCACGACCCGCACCGGCCTTATGAAGCCGGCTCGGGCGCCGGCATTGGCCTGAAAACCAACGGGGTCGTCATCCCACCCTACTGGCCGAATAATGAGGTCTCGCGCAGTGATGTGCTGGACTATTACTGGAAGGTGCAGCGCTTCGACCGCGACGTGGGCGGGTTGCTCGACGTGTTGGAGAAGGCCGGTCAGCGCGACAACACGCTGGTCATCATGACCGGCGACAACGGCTGGCCATTCCCGCGCTGCAAGGCCAATGTCTATGACGGCGGCAGCCGGCAGCCTCTGGCCATCCGCTGGCCGGCGAGGGTGAAAGCCGGGCAGGTCTGCGATGATTTCATCAGCCTCATGGACCTCGCGCCGACCTTCCTGGACATTGCCGGATTGAGGCCCCCGCCGGAGATGACCGGGCGCAGCTTTCTGGGCTTGCTGACCGGCGCAGAGAAGCCCGGCTCGCGCAATACCGTCTTCCTCGAACGCGAGCGGCACGCCAACGTCCGCGCCGGCGACGCGGGTTATCCTGTGCGCGCCATCCGCACCCGCGAGTTCCTCTACCTGCGCAATCTCCGGCCCGACCGCTGGCCGGCGGGCGACCCGCAAGCGCACAAGGATCCCAAACGCACATTCGGGGACTGCGACGACGGCCCGACCAAGAGCTACATCCTCGACCACCGCGACGAACCGGCCGCGCGGAAGTTCTTCCAGCTTTGCTTTGCCAAGCGGCCGGCCGAGGAGCTCTACGACCTGCGCAAAGACCCGCACCAGGTCAGCAACGTGGCCGGTCAACCCGCCTACGCCGATGCCCAAAAGCAGCTCCGCGCCCGGCTGGATCAATGGCAGAAAAACACCGCTGACCCCCGCGCCACCAGGGACGACGATCACTGGGACACCTACCCCTACTTCGGCGGAGGCAGCAAGGCGCAGAAAAAGGCCGCCAAACCATAACCCGCGCCGACGAAGCGCGGTCTCGTTTGCGAGCGGGCATGGAGGCGGCGCGCGAATGCATCAAGCTCGCCGGTCTGGCGAGCTTGATGCGCCCCCAGCCGCGGCTCCGCGCGCCGCGGAATCAACCGAAACCGCTTGACATTGTTTGCCTTGGCCGATATCCTCACTCAGGGCGCAGCGATTGGCAAAGCGCTCCTGGAAGTGTGACAATCTCATCAATCCATCGAGGAGTTGGCACTATTCCGGCAGCAGAAGACCTGCAAGCGCGAAGGAGCGAAGTTCCGCCCCCCGCGCACATGAGAAGGAGATTAAACCAAGCAGAGAAAGCAAGCATATGACAACCAAGACGACAGAAAACAAAGCAGTGACGCGGAACGGTGTGGACGTAACGGCACTCGAGGCAACCATCAAGGCCGTGCGCCAGCAGCCCGCCCTGGCCCAGTTCAAGTTTCGCGCCCGCAACCAGTGGGACATCGGCGGCCACAACGTGGCCACCATCAACGACTTCTACGGCACCTGCCAGGAGATGAAGCACAAGCAGTCCTTCACCATGCACGCCGACGAGCCGGCGGTGCTGCTGGGCCAGGACAACGGCGCCAACCCGGTGGAATTCGTGCTGGCCGGCCTTTCCGGCTGCATGACCACCACCCTGGCCTACCACGCCGCCAGCCGCGGCCTCAACATCGAGAGCATCAAGAGCGAATACGAGGGCGACATTGACCTGCAGGGCCTGCTGGACCTGGACCCCAACGTTCGCCCGGGCTATCGCGAGATCCGGGTGAAGTTCAAGGTCAAGGGCGACGCCGACGAAGCGACCATCCGGGAACTGCTCCGCAAGTCGCCGGTTTACGACACCCTCGCCAACCCGGTGAGGATCAAGATCGAAGTCGAGAAGGTCTGAGACGGCGCCGGCTTGGGCGCCGGTGTTGGCATAGGCGACCTGGAAGGAGCCGCTGGGCAGGCGCGGGGCTTCCTTCAGCAGCGGTGGGGCGTCCGGCATCGGCGGTGACACACCCGCCCGGTGCGAAGCCTGTCCCGCGGCGGGCGTCTGGACCCCGCTCCCCTGCCGCTCCAACCCGTCCAACGCCCGCGCCTTCAAGTCGTCCCCCCGCGCGGCCCAAAATTCCCGGAAATACCTTATTGACAGGCCCGACCGGCCTTTGGTAGCGTTGTGCCATGTTTGGTGGAGCCAAGAGCCAAGTATCTATTGACCCGCTTAGCGCTCAGTGCGGGCGGGCGTGCAAGAAACGCATTCGCACCCGATCATGAAAACACCTTCTATCCTGTTGATCTCCTCACTGGTTGCCGCGCTTCAATTTATCGTCGGAGTTGGCGTTAATGCCCAGACCGTCACATTCCCCGACGCCAATCTCGAGGCCGTCGTCCGCGAGGCGCTTGCCAAGCCGTCCGGGGACATTACCGAGGAGGACATGTTGACGCTGACGAGCCTGGAGGCCGGCGGCTGGGGCATCGTGGACACCCGCGGGCTGGAGACGGCGGCCAACCTCACCGACCTGGTGCTGAGCGGCAACCCGGTCACGAACTTCACCGGCATCGCGGGCCTGACCGGTCTGGAGCGGCTCCAGTTCGACAACGCCGCCATCAGCGATGTCAGCTTCCTCTCCGGGCTGGCGAACCTGACTTACCTGGAGATCTATGGGAACAGCATTCACGATATTTCACCCATGGCCGCGCTGACGAGCCTGGCGTCGCTGCAACTGGATTGGAACCCCGTCACGAACCATTTCCCGCTGACCAACCTGGCGAATCTTGAGCGGGTGAGCCTCGCCGGCAACGGCATCACAAACCTCGATTTTACAGTCCCCATGACGGGTCTCAAGCATCTCGGCCTTTACGTCAACCAGGTGAAGGACATCTCGCCGCTGGCCGGACGCACCGATCTCCTGTCCCTGGGGCTCGGCTGGAACGGCATCACCAATCCCGCCGTGCTCGCCACGCTCACCGGACTGGAGGAATTGCAGTTGAATGGCAATCCCCTGACCAACGTGAGCTACCTGGCCGGGCTCACGAACCTCGCCGGGCTGGCACTGGACTACACCGCGCTCGCCGACATGACGCCGGTGACGAACCTCACCCGGTTGGCGTGGCTGAACGTCGGCGAGAATCAACTCGGCAGCCTGCCCGACCTTTCGCCGCTGGCGAATCTCAGCGTCTTTATGATGGCCGGCAACCAGATCAGCGATCTTTCGCCGGTGACCAATTTGACGGCCTTGAGGAACCTGCACGTGCAGCGCAGCCTCTTCACCACCATTGCGCCGCTCGTCCACTGCGCGCACCTGGAGACTCTGCTCCTGAGCGGCAATCCGCAACTGGCGGACCTGTCCGAGATCGGCACGCTGACCCCCTTGCGCGTCCTCGAAGCCAGGGACATGGGAATCACCGATCCCGCCGTCTTTGTCCCGCTGACCAACGTGTGGCAGCTTGACCTCGAGGACAATTCCATCACCGGTCTTTCCGCGCTCACCAGCCTCCCGAGCCTGTCGTGGCTGTCGCTCCAGGGGAACAAATTGACCGAGATCGGCCCGCTGTTGGATTGCGCTTTGCTGGGCTATGTGAATCTCAAGGAGAACTTCCTCGACACCACCACTGGCTCCGCCGCGTGGGGCGTCATCGCCAATCTGCTGACCCGCGGTGTCCAGGTGGAATACGATCCGCAAAACCCGCTCATCGTTGTGTCCCGCCCGGCCAATCGCTCTGCCTTGGTCGGCGACGACGTAGAGTTCAGCGTGAGCGCCACGGGCGGAACCCCCGGTATCGCGGGTTACCGGTGGCAGAAGGACGGCGTGGACCTCGCCGACGATGCTCGCATCTCCGGTTCCGGCTCTGACACGCTCCAGATCACCGGCGTCACGGCCGACGATGCCGGCCTGTATCGAGTCCGCGTGTGGGACGATTGGGTCGCCACCTACAGCTCCACAGCGGAGTTGAAGATCATCACCAACGTCGTCTTCGCCGACCCGAACCTGGAGGAGGCCGTGCGGGCGGCACTCGGCATCTACAGCGAACCACTCACACCGGAAGACCTGGCGGGGCTGACAGAGCTTTACGCTTCAAGCACCTACTGGGAAATCAGCGACCTGAGCGGATTGGAGGCCGCGATGAACCTGGAGTATCTCGAGTTGGATGGCCAGTTCACCCTCCAAAGCCTGGCGCCGCTCACCTACCTCTCGCACCTCACGCAACTGAACCTCAGCGGCTGCGGCCTCGACAACCTGGCGTTCCTCGCAACACTGCACCCGCTCCTTTCACTGCAAGTCAGCGGCAACTTCATCACAGACCTCTCGCCGCTGCGCGCGCAACTGGCGCTGGAATACCTGGCGCTGGAAGGAAACGAACTCACGGAAATCAGCCCCCTGCTCGATCTCCCCGATCTCTACGAGGTCTATCTCACATTCAACCGCCTCGACACCAACGAAACGACCGCCGCCTGGAATGTCATCACCAACCTGGATGGCCGCGGCGTCTATGTGGAATACGACCCGCAACGGCCCGCGCCCGTCCCGCCCACCATTACTCTCCAGCCTGTCAACCTCGCCGCGTATCCTGGCGACGACGTCCACTTCCAGGTCGAAGCCACCGGCAGCCCCTGGTTGAACTATCGCTGGATCAAGGACGGCGCCAACCTCGCCGACACCGCCACCCGCTACGGCACAGACACCGACGCACTCTGGATTGACGACGTGCAGCCCAGTGACGCCGGCAGTTATCGCGTCCGCGTGTGGGACGACGACGGCGTCGCCTACAGCCGCACGGTCCAGCTCTTCGTCGCCAGCCAGGTCGCGTTGGTGGACCCGCAACTCGAACAGGCCGTCCGCGATGCGCTGGACATCCCCGCCGATCCGCTCACGCTGGCCGACATGGCCACGCTAACGTCCCTGAACGCGGAGTGGCGCGGCATCACCAACCTGTCCGGCATCGAGTCGGCGGTCCATCTCGATCACCTCAATCTCGGCGGCAATCCTGGCATCGCAGATTTCACGCCGCTTCTTGCGCTCGCCTCCCTCAATGAACTCCAGCTCTATGACTGCGGCCTCACCGACGTCACCCCGTTGGCCGGTCTTTTTTCACTCACTTCGCTGGATGTGAACTGGAACCAGTTGCACGACCTTTCCCCGCTGACGAACCTGACCGGCCTCACCCGCCTCTTCGCCAGCTACAACGCCGGCCTCACCAACCACGCTGTTGTGACCTTGCCGCCCGGCCTGCAGGAATTGGGCCTGGCGGGAACGGGCCTGAGCAACCTGGACTTCCTGACCGGCATAAGCGCACTCTACAACCTGGACTTGTTCAACAATCCCATCCAGGACGTGACCCCGCTGGCCAGCCTGACTGGCTTAACCACCCTTTGGATTGGCGATTGTCAGATCTTGGACGCCTCGCCGCTGGCCTCCCTGACGGGTCTCCTCTCGCTCTGGTTGTCTGGCAACCAACTCACGAACATCAGCTTCATGACGGGAATGACCGATCTGCAATCCCTTGGGCTGGATCGAAATCCGGTCTCCGACCTGGCAGCGCTGACCGGCCTGACGAACCTCTGGTATCTGGACATCAGCGGCGTGGACGCCGCTGATCTCACACCCGTGTCGGCGCTCACACGCTTGACCGAGCTGAACACCGGCGACCTTGGCCTCACCGACCTTTCCTTCCTCGCCACGCTGACGAATCTCACGCGATTCCGCGCCAACGAGAACTCGCTCAGCGGCTTGCCGCCGTATCCGCACCTCAACCGCCTGACTGCTCTCAATCTCCAGGGCAATCCGCTCGCGAATATCAACTTCGTCGGCGGCATGACCAATCTCACCGAGCTCGTTCTCAACAACACCGGCATCACCGACCTCACCCCCCTGACAGGCCGCAATAACCTGCTCAATCTAAGCCTGGCCGGTAACGGTTTGACCGTGATCTCCCCGCTGGCCACGCTATTCGACCTGCGCTCGCTGTTTCTCTCGAACAATCACCTCCAGGACATCTCCGCGCTCGCCGGGCTGACCAACCTCACCTATACGGACCTGCTCCACAATTGGCTGAACACCAACGCAGGTTCCCCCGCCATGACCGTCATCGGGATGCTGCAAAGCCGCGGCACCATTGTGGATTATGACCCGCAGGACGTGGCCCCCGCTACCCTCGTCCTGAGCGAGCCGGCGTGGCTGAGCGGGAACCAGTTCCAGTTCACGATCACCAGTGCCCCCGAGGCTGTGGTGGAAATTTGGACCTCCACCAACCTGACGACGTGGACCTCCGCCGGCTACGTCACCAACACCGCCGGCTCGACGGTCTTCACTGATCCGTCGGCCGGGACGCAACAGAAGTTCTACCGGGCGCAGTTGCAGCCCTAACCCTCAACCACGGTAATACCCACCGGCGCAGCGCGCAGCACGAAGAGCTAGGGAAGACACCGTCACTCACCTTGGCCTGAGGACTGCAGGACCGGGGGAATTGGGCGGGCCGTTCCTGCTGCCAACCTGATCACTGGTCCACCCCGGAACCTCGGATTTCCTCAGATAACAGTCCCGTGGAGGTATCAGGCGCAATGTTTGTTGGTGGCCATCTTTCTGCAGATCGCTTAAGCTCCACCGCGATGAACAACATGCGTTCCTACATGGCCCGGGGCACCGCCAGGTGTCTGACGTGCGTCTTTGCGTTGGTGCTCGTCCTCGGCGGGACGGGCTGCCGGGCGTTGGCGCTCCGATCGGCGGCTCCGTTCACGGTCGTCATGCTCCCCGACACCCAGGTTTACAGCAAAAGCCACCCCGAGCTGTTCTACGCGCAGACCGATTGGGTCAAGCAGGCGCGCAAGCGTGAGAACATCGTGTTTGTCACGCAGGTGGGCGACATTGTCAATGACCGCAGCAAGGTCATGTCGCAGTGGACGGTGGCGTCGAACGCGATGGCGCGGCTGGACGGCGCCGTCTCGTGGGGCGTCACCATCGGCAACCACGATTACGAATCGGACCTGCTCAAGCAGGGCGTGGCCACGACCTGGTTGCGCTACTTTGGCCCCGGGCGGTTCAAGGGCTGCCCGTGGTATGGAGGGGCGTCACCCAACGGTTTGAATTCGTACCAGGTGTTCTCCGGCGGGGGCATTGATTTCCTGATCCTGCAACTTGAAGTCGAGGCGCCCGACGCGGCCATCGCGTGGGCGCGAGGGGTGTTGAAGACGCATCCCAACCGCGCGGCCATTGTCGCGACCCATTCCTATCTGAAGGGGCGGGACGGCGTCGCGCGCAATCCCAGGCATAGCATGCGGAAGGACGGAAATTCGGGCGAGGCGATCTGGCAGAAACTCATCCGGGACAATCCGCAGATATTCCTCGTGCTGTGCGGGCACGAGGGGCGGACGGATGAGTACCACCAGGTTTCGACCAACTCTGCGGGCAATCGGGTGGTGGAGATCCTCGCGGATTATCAAGGGCGCGCTAAAGGGGGCGACGGCTTTCTGCGGCTGATTCGTTTTGTGCCGGCGAACCGCCAGATCGAGGTCCGCACCTACTCGCCCGCGCTCGACCAATTCGAGACGGACCAGAACAGCCAGTTTGTTGTCCCCTGGGAAATGCCGGCCTCCTGTTGGGGCGGACAATCAACCGCCGCCGACCGGCCCCGGCGCCCCTCCCGCCAATCCGCAGTGCGTTGAAGAAGCCGCGGGCAATGCTTCGGCAAGGGCCTATTGCTCCACCTCACGCAGGTTGCCCTTGCGGGACAAAACCCGCCCAGCACTGCGAATGGGGGCGGGCAAACGGCAATTTCCTGTCAGGTCCCCTTCACACCGCAGCCCCGCGGGCGGATCGAGGCGGCGCGCAGAGGACTGCCCGCCCTTCCTTCGAGAGGGATTCCCGAAGGGCGCATCTCAGTTTTTAAGCGGTGTTCTCCTGGCAAAGGCGCCAGCGCAGCGGCTCAGCAACCACAGTGTGGCATTGACCCCTCCCGACCCCATCTTCCAAGCACGGCCACCCCCTCCCCGCCAGGGATGGGCAGGCCCGCCGTCCGCCCCCCGTCCCGCTACCGTAGTACCTCTAACCCCGGGTTAGAGGTCTGGAGTTTGGACATTCTGGAAGGCGCGACTTGGGCGAAAGGGTTTGGG
>DAOPPX010000077.1:0-25723 GCA_035358715.1 Verrucomicrobiota bacterium | reverse complement strand
TCAAGCAAACGCTACGCCCTGACCCATTGTTCCGATTCACGGTGAGAAATGGTATAATACTAGGTGGCAACTGGAGGCTTCCATGCAAATGGGAGCCTCCTCTCGGTCTGCATCCGCCTTTTCTGTTCCGCCGTGAGGCAGGAGTGGTTGTGAGGAGCGCATAACCATCTAGGCACCTTGAGTACACTCCGTGCTATCCGATATCGGCCGAGAAACATTGAGTCCCATGGGGCGACCTTACTTCTGGGATTCGGGCTCGGCAAGGGGGTTTTGCCGGCCGTGGCTCGCGGGCTTGGGTCTGTGGCGCGGCAAAGTCATTTCCTCCGGTCTGGGCCGTTGGGAACAGCAGTTTCATAGCATGCCCGGGCTCGATGGGCTGTGGAGTGGAGAGGGGTGGCCACTGGATAGCCGCGGCCCTTCCTGGGGGATGGCAAGTGGCATATGACTGACAGGGGCGCTCAGTGGGAGGGCCGGCGGTTTTATGCCCGGCAGCGGTGTCACGGAACGACACCCGCTGGTAACCGTGGACTTCAGTCCACGGGAAGGTGCCCCAGCCCCCATTCCCGCCGCACCGCGTAGCGGCACCTGACCGTCGGGCTTGCTTTATCGCGGCCCCGGGCGCATCCTCTTGGTGATGCTGGCCGACGAGAAAACCAGTCCCGAGCAGATTGAAATCTTCCGCGCCATGACCGGCGAGCAGCGGCTGCGGTTGGCCGAGCAGCTGTACTGGTCGGCGCGCAAGCTCAAGCTGGCCGGCCTGCGCGCGCAACATCCCGACTGGACGGAGGAACAGCTCAACGCCGCGGTGCGGCAGGTTTTCCTGCATGCCCGAACCTGATCTCTTTCTGCTGTTCGTGCGCCCGCTCAACCGGGCGGGCATCCGCTATATTGTCAGCGGCAGTGTGGCCGCAATCATCTACGGCGAACCGCGCCTCACGCACGACGTGGACTTCGTCGTCTTTCTAAGCGACGCAGACATTCAGCGGCTGGTCGAGGTCTTCCCCGCGGCTGATTTCTACCTGCCGCCGGTGGAAACCATCACAGCGGAAGCCCGGCGGGAACAACGAGGCCACTTCAACATCATCCACCTCGGAACCGGCTTCAAAGCCGACTGCTACATGACCGGGCGGGATGAGCTGCACGCCTGGGCGTTTCGACTGAAGCGTTCAGTCCAGTTCGAGGGAGAAACTGTGATGCTCGCCCCGCCGGAGTACGTCATCATCCGCAAGCTGGAGTATTACCGCGAAGGCGGCTCGGAAAAGCACCTGCGGGACATCCGTTCCATGATCGCTGTCTCCGGCGGGCCATTAGACCGGCCCGCGCTCGACGAATGGATTGAGCGGCGCGGTCTGCAAACCGAGTGGCGGCTGGTTTCCGGTTAAGCAGGGATCTTAATCGAATAGGTCTCCCTCGACCGGCTTGCTCCTGGCGTGCTGGCCCAGCCAGGCGGGCAGGTCTGAGATTTGGTTCCACTCGTCCTCGGGCAGTGCGGCGGCGCCGAGCTTGAGGAGTTCGCGGTTTCCCTTGGGGACGTTGGCGCCATCGCGGGCGAAGACCGGGCACCAGCCGGCTTTGATGGCTTCGACAGCGCCGGCCCAGGTGCCTCCGGTCTGAAAGTCGCAGCTCACCACCACCGCGAAATCCGCCAGCCCATAAACGAGCTTGTTGCGGCCCATCGCCGCGCCGACGGAAAAGCCGGCAGCGGGCGCGTAAGGGGTCAACAACACTAGTTGGCCGTCGAGCAACAACTGGCGCAGGTCGGGCTGGCGGACGGTGCGCTCCAGGCTGTCGGCCAGAACCCCGACGGCGACGCTGCCGGCATCGAGCGCGGCGCCCATCGCCAGCCGGTCGGTGCCGCGTGCGCCGCCCGAAATCACCGGCAGACGGGCCGCGGCGGTCTTGCGCCCGACTTCCCGGGCAAAGGCGGTGCCGGCCTCGTCAATGTTGCGCGAGCCGATGACCGCCACGCCGCCACGGCAGAGCAGTTGAGAATCGCCCGCGCAGAACAGCACCGCCGGCGCCTGGTGCTTCAGCGTGTCGCGCAGCCTCTTCGGATAAAGCCCGTCCACCCGGCTGACAGCCCACAGCCCGCGCGAGAACAGCCCTTCCAACTCGAGCGCGAGGCGGCCCGAGCGATCCAGCAACTGAACGATGCGTTCCGCGTCGCCCGGAAGAATGGACAGGTCCTTGACCAGTTGATCGGCGGCGCGGCCATGGAGCGCAGCGGGCTGTTTCAATGGAGAGTCGTGGATTTTCCGCCCCAGTTTGTTCCATTCAGACAGGGTGAACGGGGCCGTCCCGCCCGCAGCCGCGCCCTCGGGCAAGGCGAAAGCCGAGCACAGCGCCAGCAGCGCCAAACCATCATCACTGAGATAATCGCTAACGTTCATGTCAACCGATGTAAACCATTCATACCGAGCATCATTATTATCTGCGCCGCGTGAGGGCACGCGGCCTACAACGACCTGTAGGCCGCGTGCCCTCACGCGGCGTCACTTTCGCATTTAACTCATTCAACTCCCCCTTGGCGATGCTTTAGCCAGGGCAAACGGATAGACCGGCCCGCTGCCCTGATGCTGCAACAATACCGCGGCCATTGTCAGCGTCCATCCCGAATCCACCATGTCATCCACCAGCAGGACCGGGACCGGCGGCAACGAGGGCGCCGCGCCGAAGGTGGCGGCCACCTGCCGGGCCACTTGCTGGAACGCCCGCCTGATTCCCGCGTCGGCGACCTCGGGGCTCGGGGGAGCCAAAGCAGGCGCTTCAGCGACTTGGAAGGCCCGGAGCACATTGCGCAATTGCTGGGCGCTGTTCTGCATCTTCTTCTGGGGCTGCTTGCCGCGGCTCTTGCGCAGGGCCGCGACAAAAGGCAGGCCCAGCCTCGCCCCAAGTCGCCGGGCATAATCCTGCACAAGTTCGGAGTGATGCTCAGACGGCACGGCAGTAACCCATTGGGGCGGAGGGTCCGGCTGCCACTTGCTCTGAATCAGTTCTGCCGCCGCCGCGACCAGCGCATCACTGAAGCGGCCAGTTTCATACTTGCCGTGCGCGACTTCACGGCCCCAGCCGGCATCGCCATACATGCAGAGCACGCGCCCGGGCTGAGCGCGCAGCCGTTCGGGAATAATCATCTTGGGCCGGCCATGCTCGTAGCGTTCGATCGCGTTGGGCAGGACCTGGTGCACTTCCGCCAGCACCGGGCTTGGCCAGAAGCGACGCGGCTCCAGCACCAGGGCATCATGCCTCAGGAAATCCACTGCGGCCTGGACGAGCTCCGGCGGGGCCGAGCGCCGCTGCGTCTGGCCGGAGCAGTTCATGCACTTGCCACAAGGCGCGGCCGCGGGGTCGTCCAGCGCCCGGGCGAGGAATTCCATCAGGCAGCCGGGGTGCTCGACGTAAGACTTGATCTCCGCCAACTCCGCGTAGCGGCGTTGGGTGACTCGCTCAAAGCGGGCAGTATCCGGTTGCCACGGATTCGCGGTGCGGGTGTAGCCGGCCGGGTCATGCTCGATCGCGCCTTCGACTTCCAGCAGCTTGAGCGCCTTCTCCATCGCGCCGCGGCTGAAGTTCAACTCCGCCGCAATCTGGTCAAGGGTGAGCGTCCCCGACTTGCCCAACACGCGCAGCACCCCGGAAAGCACCTCCGCGGGCGGGAAGGCGCTATTGATGAAGTATTGCTGAATCTCGTCGTCTTCGCGCCCGCTCAGGAGAATGCCGAAGGCCGAATCCACCGCGCGCCCGGCACGGCCCACCTGCTGATAGTAAGCGACCACCGAACCGGGCCGCTGGAAGTGGACGACAAACCCGAGGTCCGGTTTGTCGAAGCCCATGCCCAGAGCCACCGTGGCCACCAGCGCCTTGACTTCGTTGCCCAGAAGCCGCTGTTCGGCGATGATACGGTCCTGGGCCTCCAGGTCGGCGTGATAGGCTTGGGCGGCAATACCCTGTTGCTGGAGCCATAGAGCGGTGCGGCGCGCGTCCTGCACGGTGAGGGTGTAAATGATGCCGCTGCCAGGCAGTTGCGGCAGGAAGTGCGCCAGCCACGCCAACCGGTCGGCCTGGCTGTCGAGCTTGATGTTGAACAGCTTCAGCGAGCGACGGACGAGCGGCCCGCGCAAGATATGGAGGTTGGCGATCTGCGACTCGATGTCCTGCACGACGCGGTCGTTGGCGGTGGCGGTGGTGCAGACGACCGGCACTTTGGGCGGCAGCAACCGCAGCACGCGCACGATGCGGCGGTAGTCCGGGCGGAAATCATGGCCCCAGTCCGAGATGCAGTGCGCCTCGTCCACGACGAACATGCCGATGCTGCCTTGAATGAGCGGCAGCAGTCTCTTGAGGAAAGCGCTGTTGCCCAGGCGCTCGGGCGACACCATCAGCACATCCACCTCGTTGGTTTGAAGCGCGGCTTGCACCCGCTCCCAGTCCTCAAGGTTCTGGCTGTGAATGGTCGCCGCGCGGATGCCCAGTCTCTCGGCAGCGAGAATCTGGTTGCGCATCAGCGAGAGCAGCGGGCTTATGAGCAGCGTCGGCCCGGCGCCGGCATCGCGCAGGATTCTAGCCGCCAGGAAATACACAACGCTCTTCCCCCAGCCCGTGCGCTGGACGACCAGCAACCGCTGACGCTGGTTGGCCGTCAGGTCAATGGCCTCCCATTGCCCGTCGCGGAATTGCGCCGCCGGGCCGAGCATCTGCTGCAAGAGAGCCAGCGTGGTCTCCTTCTGCATCGTGGACGCCAGCGTAGCGCATAGCGCCGGGGGGGAAAGCAGATTGTCGCAACGTCTCTTGAGTGGGCGAGTGGCCTTACGGGCCCTGGTTCTCGAGGATGGCCTGAGAAGTTTAGGCTCGCGAGGACACTCGTCTCACGGCCATTAACTTAAAGGGATGGAAGGCGGGGATGGTAGTTGTCTGTGCCTCCCTGCGAGTTTGGGTGCTTTTTTTCCCTCACCCCAGCCCTCTCCCTTGGGGAGAGGGTGCTCCGCCGTCCGTGACTCAAGATACCTCACGTCTCGATTTGTCGTAGCGCGGCCAATGCCTCTCCCTCTCCCAAGGGAGAGGGTAGGGGGAGGGGGTGCGTGCTGTTGTCCTTTTTGCTTGCACGGCGGGCCGGCCGGTTTAGTGTTTGCGCCCATGAAACGAACTCTCCTTTACGCTTTAGTGTCGGGCACATTGCTGGGCGCGATCGCCGGGCTCACCGCGGGCGAGCTTGAGCCCGGGTTCACGGCGCTCACTGACGGCAAGACCTTCAAGGGCTGGAAAATGGCGGAGGAAAACAAGGGTACCTGGACCATTCAGGATGGGGCCTTCGTGGCGAAGGGCAACCGGTGCCACCTGTTCTACGAGGGGGACGGCAAGCCCTTCAAGAACTTCCACCTCAAGCTGGATGTGATGACCCGCCCCAATTCGAATGGCGGCGTCTACTTCCATACCAAGTACCAGGCCACCGACTGGCCGCGAGCGGGTTTTGAATGCCAGGTCAACAACACTCACGGTGATTGGATCAAGACGGGCAGCCTCTGGGGCATCGTCAACATCGGGGACGCCATTGTGCAGGATAACAAGTGGTGGACGCAGGAGATTATTGTCGAGGGCAACAAGGTAACCGTGGTGCTGGACGGCAGGAAGCTCCTGGAGTACAGCGAACCGGCCGGCGCTCAGCCGGGCAAGGAATTCGAGCGCAAGATTGGCAGCGGCACCTTTGCCTTGCAGGGCCACGACCCCAACAGCGTCGTCTGCTACAAGAACATCCGCGTCAAGCGGCTCGACTGAGCCGGCCTACTTGATCAGCCCCAGGACCTGCTTGAACTCCGCGGTGCCCGCCTTTTCAAGCAGTTCGAACAGCACCATCTCCGTGGAGACAATGACCGCCCCCGCGGCGCGCATGCGGTCCACGCCGGCGCCGTAATTCTCCGGCGTCCGGGAGGAGACGGCGTCTGCCGCCACGAAAACCCTGAAGCCCCGGTCCAGCAGGTCCAGGCAGGTCTGCGTAACGCACACGTGCGCCTCGATGCCGCAGAGGATGACATCGGACACCTGCTTCCCCTCCAGCGCGCCGACGAAGCCTTCCGCTCCGCACGCGCTGAAGGCCAGCTTCTCCATCGGCGCAAACCCCGGGATTGCCGCGGCGATCTCCGGCATCGTTGGCCCCAGCCCTTTCCGATACTGTTCTGTTACAAAGACCGGCACCCGAAGTGCTGCGGCGCCCTGGACCAGGTGTAACGAGTTCTGCCGCACCCGCTCCTGCTGGAAAATAGCCGGCAGCAGCCGCTCCTGGATGTCAACGACGACCAGGCCGGCATGCGCCCGAACCAAACGGCGAGACTTGTTCTGCATAAAGACCGAGATGGATCGCCCGCGCCCCGGAGTGACTCACCGGCCCGCTTTCGCTCGTTTGCGGCCCAGCTCCTTCCGGAGAGCTTCGAGTGGCAAGGTGTTTACCACATCCTCCCGCGTTAGCCAGCCTTTGCGGGCGATGCCGGCGCCCAGACGCAGGAAGCCGGCATGCTCGAACCGGTGCGCGTCGCAGTTGATCGCGCACTTTACACCCTTGGATTTCGCGTAGGGCCAGAGGCGCCAGTCAAGGTCGAAGCGCTTCGGGTGGGCGTTCAGCTCGATCCACGTGCCGGTCTCGGCGCAGGCGTCAATCACCGCCCGCTGGTCCACCTTGCTGGGCTCGCGCTCCAGCAGCAGCCGCCCCGTAAGGTGTCCCAGGATATGCACGTAGGGATTCCGCGCCGCGCGGATCAGGCGGCGCGTGGTCTCGGCTTCGGTCTGGCTGAGGCTTTGATGCACGCTGGCGATTACCACGTCCAGTTCCGCCAGCAGATCATCCGGGAAATCGAGCGCGCCGTCCTTCAGAATGTCCACCTCCGTGCCGGTGAGCAGGCGGAAGTCCGTCCCTTCCGCGGCGAGCCGGGCATTGATGGCGGCAACCTCCTTGATCTGCTGGCGCACGCGTTTGGCATCCAGCCCATTGGCCTGGAAGGAGGCTTTCGAATGGTCTGTGATCGCCCAGTAAGCCAGCCCCAATTCCCGCATGCCGCCGGCAATCTCCTCCAGCCGCTGGTGTCCGTCGCTCCAGGTCGAGTGATTATGCAGGGAGCCCTTCAGGTCCGTCCACTCGATCAGCCGCGGCAGCGGCCCCTTCTCCGCCGCGGGGATCTCCCCCATGTCCTCGCGCAGCTCCGGCGGGATGTAGTGCAAGCCCAGTTGCTCGAAAATCTCCTCTTCCGTCCGGCACTTCACCAGCCGCTTCGGGTCGCGGGTTTCATCAGTGGACCGGAAGAGCCCGTATTCGTTCAGCCGCATGCCGCGATCAATCGCACGCTGGCGCATGGCAATGTTGTGCTCCTTGCTGCCGGTGAAGTACAACAGCGCCGATGGAAACTCCGCGTCGCTGACGACTCGCAGATCGCACTGAATGCCGCCCGCCAGCAATACGCTCGCCTTGGTGTCTCCTTTTGCCAGCACCTTTTCAATGCCCGGCTGGCTGGTGAAGAACCCGATGACCTGCGCCGGGCGCTTCGATGACGCCAGCAGGTCAATATCCCCGATGATCTCCCGATGCCGCCGCAGGCTGCCGGCCGTGCCGCAGCGAATCACGTCCGGATGCGACCGCAAAGCCTCCAGCAGGGGCTCGGCCCGGTGCAGCGCCTCACTGAGCAGATGACGCGACGCGTAAGACCGGCGGCGGCTGATGCCCTCCAGGATGTTCATCTGCGTCTTCTCGCCGAACCCCTTCAGCCCTTCGATCCGCCGCGCCTTGCACGCCTGTTCCAACTGTTCGACAGATTCGATCCCCAGCTCGTCGTGCAGCGTCTTGATCTTCTTGGGCCCCAGCCCCGGGATTTCGAGCATCCCCATCAACCCGGAGGGAATCGAGGCCTTGAGTTCCTCGTAATACTGCAGCCTGCCGGTGGTGACGAGCTCGGTGATCTTCTTCTGCAGCGCCTCGCCGATGCCCTTCAACGCGCCAAGGCGCCCCTCGGCGACCAGCTTCTCCAGCGGCTCGCTCAGACTCTCGATCGTGCGGGCGGCATTCAGATAGGCGCGCGTCTTGAAGGGATTCTCACCCTTCAGCTCGAGCAACGTTCCAATGCCGGCCAACACTTCTGCGACCTGGTCCTTGTTCACGCTCGAAATATGACGCCCAACTCAGGGACTTCAAAGTCAAAACACGCCGCGCACCCCCGCTGCCACTCCTCAAGTTGCCCGAAGCGCCCGCTCGCGTTCGAGCAGCGTTGGATGCGAGTAATAGAAGGTGCTGTAGAACGGGTGCGGGGTAAGGTTGCTGAGGTTCTTCTCGCTGAGTTTCCGCAGCGCGCCGATCAGCGGGCCTGGCTCCCGCATGGCCGCGGCGGCAAAGGCGTCCGCCTGGTATTCGCAGCGCCGCGACCACCAGCGCGCCAACGGCCAGAGCCAAAAGGTCACCAGGCCGTCGAGCAGCCCGAACAGCAGCAGCGCCGACGCGAAGTGGCCCGGCTCGAACCCGAACCCCCGGTAGAACCACGCTTGCCCGGCCAGCAGTGAGATCAGCCAGAACCCGAGCAGGGAACCCGCGGCGGACATGAGCAGCATTTTGGGAATGTGCTTCAGCCGGTAGTGCCCGATCTCGTGCGCCAGCACCGCCTCCAGCTCCGGCTCGGCCAGTTGTTGAATCAGGGTGTCGAAGAGCACGATCTTGCGGAAGTGGCCGAAGCCGGTGAGGAAGGCGTTCGAGTGCCGCGACCGTTTGCTGCCATCCATCACCTGGATGCTGCGGGCGCGGAAGCCGGTGCGAGCGGCCAGGTTCAGCAGCCGCTCGCGCAGGCTGCCCTCAGGCAGGGGGGTAAACTTGTTAAAGAGCGGCAGAATCAACACCGGGGCCAGCACCAGCATCAGCAGTTGGAACCCCAGCAAGGCGCCCCATGCCCACACCCACCACCACGCCCCCGTCCATTCCACCAGCTTGAGCACCAGCACCAGCAGCGGATACCCCAGCCCGACCGCGAGCAGCAGCCCTTTGAACCGGTCCAACCACCAAAGCCTCGGCGTGGTCGTGTTGAAACCGAAGCGCTGCTCCAGCCGGAACTGGTGATACCACTCCAGCGGCAGCCCCAGCAGCGACAGCCCCACGCCCGTGGCCACCAAGAACGCCCCCATTGCCCACGCCGAACCGCCCAGCCACGCCGCGCACCGCTGGAATCCCCATGGCAACACCGCGCTGAACAGCACGGCCAGCAGCACCACGGCGTCCCATGTCGCTTCGACCTGGTCGAGCCGGCCCTTGGCCAGTGTGTATTGGACAGACCTGGCGTAGGCCGCATCGTCCATGACGTGCCTGAAGGCTTCCGGCACCGCGCCGGCGTGGGCCAGCACATGGCGCCGGTTCAACCGCTGCAGCCAAAGCTGGGCCGCCCACCGCGCCACGATCAGCAGCCACACGAAAGCCGCAAACACAGTGACAGAGGTCATCGAGGCAGTTTAGCCCGGCCCAACCGCTGCGGCTACGGCGAAGTGGCCACTTGGGTCAGGGCGGCAGGGCGCGAGATTCGCAGGCTCAGACACCCCGAACCGTTGGAACCGCCGTGAGTCCAATTCTCCCCGCACCACACCCCCTGCCCCCGCCGTCGCTCCTCCGTTCCTCCTCCGTTGCTCCTCCGTCCTTCCTCCGAACGGCGGTCGGAGGAGCAACGGAGGAGGGACGGAGGAGGGATGGAGGAGCGACGGGGGTGCTATGGTGGCAACCGCTTGTCCCTGCGGAAGTGGCGGTTATTTGCCGGGCCACGCGAGGGCGCGCGGGCCGGTGGGGGCCAGGCCCGGGCTGGCCCTTCCGTAATAATCCCCCTGGTCGCGGACTTGTGTTTTTCCATAAGCACCCTAGACTAGGTACATGAAGAACGACGTGCTTCCGGTGCAGATTCGAGGCATCCTCCCGGCCAACAGCGGGTGCGCTCTCTTCGTGGGCAATGATGAGAAGGTCTTCGTCATCAACGTCGAGCCGAACATGGGCGCCGTCATCGGAATGTTCCTCCGGCAGACGCCCAAGGAGCGGCCGCTGACCCATGACCTGATCCAGAGCATCTTCAGGGGCTTCAGCATCAACGTCGAGCGCGTCGTCATCACTGAGATGAAGAACTCGACTTACTTTGCCCGGCTGATCCTGCAGCAGCAGAACGAGCTGGGCCGCAAGATTGTCGAGATTGACGCCCGCCCAAGTGATTGCCTGGCGCTCGCCACCGCCCAGAAGCGCCCGATCTTTGTCACCAACTC
Source organism: Verrucomicrobiota bacterium (assembly GCA_035358715.1). Lineage (GTDB taxonomy): Bacteria > Verrucomicrobiota > Verrucomicrobiia > Limisphaerales > UBA8199 > UBA8199. The sequence goes on along the minus strand of DAOPPX010000077.1, from coordinate 15,469 downwards.
TCTCTTCGAGCAAGTCGAGGACATGAGCGAGGTGCTCGAACGCATCAACGAGAGCGGCAGCGAAACTGAATAGGCCAATGCCTGCTCAGGCTGCCAAGCACGCCGCTTCCCTGGCGCTGGTCTGCGGCGAAGATGATTTTGTCGTCAAGCAGCGCGCCAGGCAGATTTACCTGCAGTGGACCGCGGAGGTGGGCGGCATGGACCACGAGACAATAGATGCCGGCGCTGCCAACAAAGACGAAGCCTTCAAGGCGCTGGCCAAACTCCGGGAAGCCCTCCAGACCCTTCCTTTCTTCGGCACCGGAAAAGTCGTCTGGTTCAAGGGCTGCAACTTCCTGAGCGACGAGCGGGCGGCCACGCAAGACGTGACTGAGGCACTGGCGGAACTGGCCGGGGAACTCAAGGAGTTTTCGTGGCAGAACCTCCGCCTGCTGATCAGCGCCGGCAAGGTGGACAAGCGCAAGGTTTTCTACAAGACCCTCGACAAGCTTGGCGCGGTCGAGAGTTTTGCCGGGTGGTCTGCGGACGGCGGCGACTGGGCCGACCAGGCGGAGGTGTGGGCCCGCAAAGCCCTGCGGGCGCGCCAGAAGGAGATTTCTGACGAGGCCCTTGCCGAACTGGTCAGCCGCGTCGGGCCCAACGCCGGCTTGCTCGATAACGAGGTCGAGAAGGTGGCTCTTTATACGGGGGACCGGAAGGAAATCGAGCTGGAGGATGTGGTGGCGGTCTGCACGCGCAACAAGATGGCCCGCGCGTTCGCGCTGGGCGATGCGGTGGGCGACCGCGATTTGCCCCGCGTGCTGGCCCGGCTCGATGAGGCGTTGTGGGAAGTGAAGCTGGACCGGCAGAAGTCGGAGATCGGCTTGCTCTACGGGCTGATTTCCAAGGTGCGCGCGATGCTCCTGCTCAAGGAGATGCTTCGCGAGGGCTGGGTGAAGCCGGTGATGAGTTTTCCCCAGTTCAAGTCGCAGCTTGAGAAAGTCCCGGCGGACCAGTTGCCCGAGGACAAGCGGTTCAACCCGCGCAGCATCAATCCGTTTGTGCTCTACAAGGCGTTGCCCCAGGTGAAGCGCTACAGCCAGGCTGAGCTGGTTCGCGCGATGGACCTCCTGTTCGAGTGCAACCTGCGCCTTGTCTCCAGCGGCCTGGAGGAATCGCTGGTTCTGCAGCAGACCCTGGTGCAAATCGTCGGCAAGCCGGCTTCGGCTCCCCGTTCGGGAGAGGTCAGAACGCGCCCCGCTGCATTTCCGGGCGCCGGGCGCTGACCCCGGCCCGGAGCTGCAGCAGGGTCAGAGGACGCCCGCCGGGTCCCGGCTGGCGGCGTGGGCAGCCCTGGGGCCGGGCCGCCCTTTGCCCGTTCACCCGTATGAACTGAATGGCCGCAGCTTCCACTCCTCGACCAGCTCCCGCGGAATCTCCTTCAGGAACCGCGATGGTCGCTGGGGCATGTCGCCGCTGCCGCCATAGCCGGCGCGTATCAAGGGGCAGATCAGGTAAAGCTCATTGCGCGCCCGCGTGATGGCCACATACATCAGGCGCCGCTCCTCCTCTTCGCCATCGGGCGTCTCCAGCGACCGCAACGAAGGGAACAGCCCGTCGCAGAGCATGATGATGAACACCACATCGAACTCCAGCCCTTTGGCCTGATGAATCGTCGAGAGCCGCAGCCGCTCCTCATCCGCACTGGCCGGCTGCTCGCCTTCCGCCTCCAGGTTCGTCAGCAGCGCAAGCTGGGTCAGGAAATCACCGACGGTAGGAAACTGCCGCGCAAAGACCGCCAACTGTTCCAGGTCATCCAACCGTGATTGGTAGTTGGCGTAGTTGTCTTCCAGGTAATCTTCGTAGCCGGCTTCAATGACGAGCCCGATCATCCTGGACGCGTTGTTCCGGATGTCGTCTGCCTCGAGTTGCCCAACGGTGGCGACGAACTGCGCCCATGCTACGGCCGCCCTTTTCGACACGGATGCCACGCAGGCCTGCAGGCCGGCAGCGAGGGCGGCATGCGGGGTTTGGCGGTCTTCCGGCGGAGGTTCTTTCGCTTGCTTCGGCTCCGCACCCCGCGCTCCGCACCCCGCATCGGCGAACGCCCGCCACAGCTTCTCCGCGCCCTTGCCGCCGATGCCCGGCAGCAACTGTGCCACGCGCTTGAACGAAAGCTCGTCGCGCGGATTAGCCACCAGCTTCAAGTAGGCCGTCACATCCTTGATATGCGCCTGCTCGAAGAACCGGATGCCGCTGGTAATGCTGAAGGGGATGTTCTGCCGCGTCAGTTCGAGCTGCAGCTCCAGCGCGTGAAAGTGCGAGCGGTACAGCACTGCCATCCGGCTCAGGCTCCCCCCTTCCTCGCGCAATTGCACCACCCGCTGCGCCACGAAGGCCGCCTGCTCCGACGCGTCACCGCACACCACCGTTGCCGGTTTGGGTCCGGCCTTGCGGGCCGGCGCCAGCTCCTTGGCGAATTGCTGCACGTTGGCGCTGATCGCGGCATTGGCCACCCGCAGGATCTCAGGCGTGCTGCGGTAGTTGGTCTCGATCCTGTAAACCTTCGCCGTCAGGTAGCGCTCGGGGAATTTCAGGATGTTCAGGTAATTGGCCCCGCGCCAGCCGTAGATGCTTTGCGCGTCGTCGCCCACCACCATCACGTTCTGGTGCCGCGCGGCCAGCAGGTCTATCAGGTCGCTCTGCAGCCTGTTTGTGTCCTGGTATTCATCCACCAGGATGAACTGGAACCGCCGCTGATAATGTTCGCAGACCTCCTGGTCCTTCTGCATGAGCCTGAGCCACTGCACCAGCAGGTCATCGAAGTCCATCGCGTTGGTGGCCCGCTTGCGCGCGGTATAACGCTGCTCAAGGTTCTCCACCTGCGGCGCCAGATGCGCGAAGTAGTCGTATTGGCCCTTCAGCACCTCGCGCAGCGTCCGGTGCGTGTTGGCGGCGAGCGAGAACATTTCCCCCAGCACCTCGGCTTTCGGGAACTTTCTGCCCTTTGCGTCCACTCCCGACTCCGCCACGCAGGTGGTAATGAGGCGCTTGGCGTCCTCGCGGTCCATGATAGTAAAATCCCGCTGGTAGCCGAGCAGTTCGGCGTGCCGGCGCAGCACCCGGTTGCCGATGGAGTGAAAAGTCCCCCCCCATAAAGACGCCGTCTCCTGTCCGAGCAAATCCGCCACCCGCCGCATCATTTCCTTCGCGGCCTTGTTGGTGAAGGTGAGCAGCAGGATGCGGTCCGGGGGAATGCCCTGCTCCAGCAGGTAAGCCACGCGATAGGTCAGCGTGCGCGTCTTGCCGGAGCCCGCCCCCGCAATGACGAGCGACGGTCCCGGCGGCGCTGTTACCGCGGCGTATTGCTGCTCATTCAGTTCATGGGCATAGTCAATCTGCAACGGGACCGACGCCCGGAACGGGTGCAACACATACTCACGCGACATCCCCTAAGCCTAGTCACCGCCGCCGCTGATGTCGAACCGCGAATGGCCCGCGCCGCCAGCCCACTCAAGGTTGCATCAAACGCGACAATCCGTTGGCAGGGACACCTGGCCGCGGCGTCTGCTCCCGCGCAAGCGCGGGCGCTTCCGGCGGAAGGCTCGGAAAGAAGGCCGGGGGGTTAGCGCGTTCAATCGCGCGGCCTCAGCCTATCGCTGCCACGGCGCGGGCTTCTCGCCGTTCCAGATGGCTTTCACCGGCTGGCGCGCGCGCACCAGCGCGGCCCGGTTGCCCTTGACCATGATCTCTGCGGGCAGTCTGCGGGTGTTGTAATTAAAGCCCATGACCGAGCCGTAGGCCCCGGCGCTCATCAATGCCAGGCAGTCTCCCTGTTCGGACTTGGGCAGCGGCCGGTCCTGGCAGAAGAAGTCGCCCGACTCGCAGATCGGGCCCACAACATCCGCGCTGATCCGCGCGCCGGGCTTGCGCCGCACCGGCACGATCTCGTGGTAAGCTTCGTAAAAGGCCGGACGGATGAGGTCGTTCATTGCCGCGTCCACGATCAGGAAGTTCTTCCTGCCTGTCCGCTTCACGTATTCGATCCGAGTCACCAGGATGCCCGCGTTGCCGGAGATAAAGCGGCCCGGCTCGAGCAGAATCCGCAGCCCCAGCGGCTTGAGCAACGGCAGCAGCCGCGCCGCGTACTTTTGCGGTGTGATGATTCTCTTGCCGGCGGCCGAGCGCCACCACGCGGCGGGCCCGCTCGCCAGCGCCGGTTGATAGACGATCCCCAGCCCGCCCCCAATGCTGAAGAACTCCAGCCTGTGCCGCTCTTTGAGCCGGATCAGCAAGGGCCGCACCTTGCGCACGGCCCGCTCGAACGGGCCAACTTCGGTGATCTGCGAGCCGATGTGCATTTGCAGCCCGCGCAGCCGCAGGTTCCTGAGCTTGCTCGCCCGCGCATAGACGCCCTCGATCTGCTCCAGGGCGATGCCGAACTTGTTCTCATAAGTGCCGGTAGTGATCTTCTTGTGCGTGTGGGCCTCCACGTTCGGGTTCACGCGCACAGCCACGGGCGCCAGCTTCTTCAGCCGCCCTGCCACCTGGTTGATGCGCTCCAGCTCCGGCTCGCTCTCCGCGTTGAAGGTATAGATCCCCCGCTCGAGGGCGAACTCGATTTCGCTTTCCGTCTTGCCCACACCCGCAAAGGCGCATCGGCCCGGGTCGCCGCCGGCCGCGATCACCCGCTCCAGCTCGCCTCCGCTGACGATGTCGAACCCGCTGCCCAGCCCGGCCAGCGTGCGCAGGACCGCCTGGTTGGAGTTGGATTTGACGGCGAAGCAGACCATGCGTTTGACCCCGGTCATAGCCTTGTCCAGGTCCCGGTAATTTTGCGTCAGGGTGCGCTGCGAATAGACGTAAAGGGGGGTGCCAAATCGCCGGGCGAGCGCCTCGACGGCCACACCCTCACAGCAAAGCCGGTTGCCGGCATAATGGAAGTGATGCATGGCGCGGGAGTGTAGAGCCCGAGCCTCAAAACGCAACGGGATTTTCCCCGGCAGCCTGGCGGTGACCCCGCCGCTAACGCGCCGGGAGCAATTCATCCACCCGCACGAATTCGTAGCCTTTGCCGGCCAGCGTGTCGAGTAGTTCGCCGAAACGCGCGGCGAACTTGTCCGTCCGGCGCGGCCCGGCGCCGATGTGAACCAGCAGGATAAAGCCATTCAACCCGTGCGGGTCCTGCTGTTCTTTGCGGAGGATGCTGTCGAAGATGACCTTCGAGGAGACGAAATTCCTGTCGGCCTCGCCGGTGTAGTCCGCATGCGAGCGCGTGCCGGGGGTATAGTTCACCACGGTCAAGCCCATCGCCTCGGACCAATCAACTATTTCCCGGTTGTAATGCTCGTAGGGGGGCAGGAAATAGCGAACCTGCGCGCGCTTTACCCCGAACCGTTCAATCTTCTTCAGGTTGCGCTCCAGGTCGGCGCAGAACTTCTTGCGGCTGACCAGCGTCTTCTTCGGTCCGTCCCAGGGACAGTAGAGCAGGTGCTTGTCGGAATGCGGGCCAAGATAGTGACCTTCCGCCACGATACGCCGAATCAGCGGCCGGAAACTGCCTTTGGTGAGGAGCTTCCCGGTGAAGAAGAACGAACCCTTCGCCTTGTGTCTGGCCAATTCGTTGAGAATGGTCTCCCCGCCTTCGGCATAGCGGTGCCCTGTGAACACGAGCGCCAGCTTCCGCGCCGACGTAGGCCCCCGGATGATGCCTCCCTCGCGCAACTCCACGCCCCGCTGCTCCGGCTGTTGGCCGGCGGCTGTCTTCCCCGGCTCCGACTGCGCAAAGCCGCTGCGCAATCCGGGGATTCCCGCGCACGCCAGCGCCAACACCAATGCCGTCATTCTATGAGGCCGTTTGATCACACGTGGATGTTCGCCCAGGAACAGGGCCCGGGGCAAGCCCGGCTTGAGTTTGCCTGCTTCACGCCCGCCGCGGAAGTCCGACGGACCGGCGCGCGGGCCCTGCCAGGCGGGGCGGCGCGAATACTCCTGTCCGCCCGGCGGATTGCGGGCCGGACAGTGCGCGGCTGGGGTCTTGGCCCAGCCGGCTTTGACGCGCGGGCGCTCCAAACTTAGTATTACAGTGGTTCGATGAATGCCAAAGACCTGATCCGGCTCGGCGTGCCGCTGGGGGAAACCACCCGACGGGCGACCGATTTCATCAGCCGGTTCATCCTCGGCGGCGGGGACAAGACCCTCCTGGAGGAGGAAGTGAAGGCGATCCTCGCCAACCCGGGCGGGTTTACGGCTGATCCGTTGCGCGGGGAGTTCGCCAAAGCCCTGCTCAAAGCGCCGCCGCCGCCTCGCGCCGCGCCGGTCAAATACCGCCAATGGGGCGAAGGGCTGGAACTGGAGGCGGTCATGCAAATGGAGCGGGCGTGCCTGCTGCCGGTCGCGGTGGCGGGGGCGCTGATGCCGGATGCGCACGTGGGTTATGGGTTGCCGATTGGTGGAGTGCTGGCGACCGAGAACGCGGTCATCCCGTATGCGGTGGGGGTGGACATCGCCTGCCGGATGAAGATGACGGTGCTGGACCTTCCGCCGCGCGCCCTGGAGCGGCACCCCGAGCGGCTGGCGCGCTCGATCGAGGCGGAGACGCGGTTTGGCGTGGGGGCGAACTTCAAGCAGCGCCGGCAGCACGAGGTGCTGGACGCCGACTGGTCGGTCAGCCCCGTCACCCGGCAGAACAAGGACCGGGCCTGGTCGCAGCTCGGCACCAGCGGCAGCGGGAACCACTTTGTCGAGTTTGGCCTGTTCACCGCGCACGAAAAGATCCATGAGCTTGAGCCGGGCACGTACTTGGCCTTGCTCAGCCACAGCGGCAGCCGCGGCACGGGCGCGGCGGTGTGTGATTACTACAGCAAGGTGGCGTTCAGCCAGTTCCCGAAACTGCCGGGCGAATTGAAGCGGCTGGCCTGGCTGTCGCTGGATTCGGAGGCGGGGCGGGAGTATTGGGCGGCGATGGAGTTGATGGGGCGCTATGCGGCGGCCAACCATGCGCTGATTCACCGGCACATCGCTGCCAATCTCGGCACGCAGGTGCTGCTTGACCTGGAGAACCACCACAACTTCGCATGGAAGGAGCGGCATGTGATCGGCGGGGTCGAGCGCGAGGTGATTGTGCATCGGAAAGGCGCGACGCCGGCGGGCCGGGGCGTGCTCGGCATCATACCGGGCTCGATGGCCTCGCCGGGCTTCGTGGTCAGCGGCAAAGGCAACGCCGAATCCCTCAACTCGGCGGCGCACGGTGCGGGCCGCGTCATGAGCCGCACGCAGGCCGCCAAGACCTTCGAGTGGAAGAAGGTGAACCAATACCTGCGCGAGCAGGGCGTGACCCTCCTCTCGGCGGGGCTGGATGAAGTCCCGATGGTGTATAAGAACATTCATGAGGTCATGGCCGCACAGAGCGACCTGGTGGCCGTCCTGGGCCGGTTCGATCCGAAGCTTGTGAAAATGTCCCCCGCCGGGGAGCGCGCCGAGGATTAGCCCGGGTCAGGGCGCCTGCGTGAAGCAGCCCGGACGCGCCTGCCCGCATGTCTGGCCCTCGATCCGCCTGGCGGCAGGAATGTCCGCGCTCTCCTCCGCGGAACTGGCGGCGGCGCAGCCTGGCGCGCAGCGATGGCAGTTGCATGGGCCCGCCTCGAGGCGCTAATCCTATGTATGCATGAGCAACAAAGCTGCTTCTACCTCGAGCGGACGCCGCCAATTCCTCGCGACTGGGTTCATTTCCCTCATTGCAGGCCTGTTCGGCAGCCGCAGCGCCGCTGCCGCCACCACCAAATCCACCGGTGAGCCCGTCACAACCCGCATGCGCCGGGGGGACCCACCGGTCCAGCCTCTCGACACCATGCTCCTGTTCGAGCGCGGTGACGACAACAACGGCCGGGCGATGACCCACGAAGTGCTCTCGCTCATTCACCAGGAAAAAGGCAAGCATTCGTATCCCTGGACCCTGTATGCCAGCCTGGAAACGCACCACGAAACCGGCGATGCGTGCGTCGTCTGCTCCCGCCTCCACAAGCATGGACCGGGCTGGTCTTCCGGCCTCCATTCCGAAGTATTCAATCACAGCCGGGGCGTGGCGCTGGGCGCGAACATCGAAATGAGCAACGACTACACCGGCTCCGAGGAGATCACAGCGATCGGGCTGAACATCCAAGCCGTCGGCGGCTCCGTGCCCATGCAGCACGGCATTCAGATTCACGACGGCGCCAACCACTTCCAGACCGCGATCCACCTGAAAGGCAAGGGAACCACCGGCGTTGACCTGCCCGGCAACTTTCAAGTAGGCGTGAACCTGCGCAACAACAACCTGCGGCTGAACGAGGGCGCATGCGTCGAGTTGGACGGCAAAGGCAAAATCAGGCTCCGCTATAAGAACGACCGCATCGAATTCCTGAACGGCGACCGCTGCTTCGCCCACCTGGACGTCAACGGCCCGGACCACGCAATCTAGGCCGCGATAGACTTACATCCAGCCGCAGAACGCATTACTGCTTTTGCGGTTGCTCGCCGGCTTCCACCGCTGTCCGCTCGCCGGCGGACCATTTCTCCACGAGGCGGAACCCGACGGCCAGCAGGGTGGGGCCAAGGAAGACCCCGATGAAGCCGAAAGCGATGGCACCGCCCAGCACGCCGAAGAAGATGAGGATGAAGGGCATGTCGCTGCCCTGGCTGATGAGCCAGGGCTTGATGAAGTTGTCAATGTTGGCGACGCCGAGGCCCCAGATGACTACGAAGATGGCCCAGCCGGTCGAGCCCTGGTTGAATAGCCAGAAAGCCGCCGGCCCCCAGACCAGGGCCGTGCCCAGGACCGGCACGACGGAAAGGAAGAAAGTCAGCAACGCCAGCAGGGCGGGGCCGGGAACGCCCGCAATTGTGAAGCCGATGCCCGCCAGGACGGCCTGGGCCAGCGCGGTGCCTAGAATGCCATAGACCACCCCACGCACGGTTTTGCCGGCGACCTCCAGCAGGTAATGGCCGCGCTCGCCCCCGATGCGCTCGATGGCAGCCGCCAGGCGTTGAGCGGCGGAAACTCCATTGCGGAACAGAAAGAAGGCAATGAAGATGCTCAGCGCCAGCTCCAGCAAGCCGCCGACGAGCGCCAGTCCGGCCCGGATAAGCCACGCGCTGACCGGTTCAACGAAGCGCTGCGCCTGCGTCCACAACCTGGCGGTGTCATGGGCCAGGCTTTGCCAGTACTCAACCGCCGTTGCGCCGACGATGGGCACCTTTTCGAGCCATGCCGGCACGTCGGGCGGCCCGCCCTGAATCCAGTCGCGAGTGGCCAGGGTAAGTTCCTTGATGCTGCTCCCGAGCGTTGTGCCGATGATGACAAACGGCATCAACAGCACCAGAACCATGATGAGGGTCATCAGGCCGGCGGCCAGGGTCCGCCGGTTGCCGAGGACCTGGAGCAGCCGGCGATACAGGGGCCAGCTCGAGAAACAGAGCACCACCGCCCAGAGCAAGGCAGAGACGAAGGGCCGCAAGACGATCAGGCAGCCGACCGCCAGGGCCAGAAGGGCAGCCCAGCCCAGGTTCTGTTCCAGTTTCGAGCGCAGTTTGTTCATAGTGTCAGCAGTCCGACAAGCCACCCGTGCCGCCGGGCAGCCCCGCCCGGCATCACGCCACACCTGCGAACCGGTCCAAGATAGGCTCCCCCCGGGCTAATGCACAGTCCAAAACAACCCGCGGCTGCCCCCGTCCCACATGGCTCCCACATGGCTTGATAGAAACTCTATTAAGCCAGATGGGAGCCAGGTGGGAGCTACCCTGTGGCTATGCGCGGGGTAGAGGCTGGCGCGACCGCAGGGGCGCGCGTGACTTGGGGCTGTGAAGCCGCGACCCGGCCATGTAACAAACCCGGCCAGGCCAGCGCCGGCGGTGCTTTAGCCTTGGCTTGGCTCATTCGGCTAGCGTGTTTCCAAGGGGTGGCGTCCTGACGGGGCCAATGCGGAGGTCGCCCGTTCCAGCTTCTGTCGGGCCTTGGCGTCTTTGGGATTCAGCCGCAAGGTTTCGGCATACTGCGCGGCGGCCTGCTCCGCTTTGCCTTGGTCCAGGAGAACGTTTCCCAGGTTGTAATGGGCATCGGCATTTTGGGGTTCCAGGCGCACGACCTCGGCAAGATGACGCTCGGCCTCCCGGAATTGGCCCTGCCGTGCCAGGGCGACCCCCAAATCGCTATGCGCCCGCGGCGACTCCGGGTGCAGCCGCGTCGCCTCGGCATACTGCTGCACGGCTTCAGTGTCCTTGCCGGCCTGTTGAAGGGCGAGGGCGAGGTTCAGCAGCGCATCCAGGTAGTCGGGCCGGGCCTGCAAGGCGGCGCGATAAGCGGCGATGGCTTCTGTGAGCTTGCCTTGCTGGAAGAGCAGATTGCCGAGGCTGTTGTGCGCTTCCGCAAAGGCAGGGCGCGACCGGAATGCGGCCTGGTAATGCTCGATGGCTTGGTCCGCCTGCCCCCGGTTGGCCAGCAACACGCCGAGGTTGTAGTGGGCGTCCGCATAGTTGGGTTGCAGTTCAATGGCCGCGCGATAGTGCTTCAGCGCGGCGTCAAGGTTGCCTTCGCGGGCGAAAACATTGGCCAGGTTGTAGTGGGTCCCGGCGAAATCAGGCCGGATGCGCAGGGTTTCCTGGTAGTGCTGCTTGGCCGCCGCGTGTTGGCCGGACAGATCGAGCACGTTCCCCAGGTTGTTATGCGCGATGTAGTTGTTATCGGTGACTGCCAAAGCGCGCTGGAAAAGGTTTTCACTGCTTTTCCAGTGCGACAGTTGGAGGCGGGTGCTCAGCATGAGCAGGGCGCCGACGCATACCGCCAGCACCTGGAGCGGTCTTCGCCAGGAGGGGCGGGCGGCGGCGAGCTCTGTCGCCGCCCATACGACGCCGATGAAGATGCCGACCAAAGGCAGGTAGGTGTAGCGATCCGCCCGCGCGTGATCTCCAACCTGCACCAGCCCGATCACCGGCACCAGCGTGCCCAGGTACCACAACCAGCCCATGATCAGGTACGCGCGCCGGGAGAGAAAAACCACCGCCGACACGGCCAGTAGAACCAAGAGAGCCGCCATGACCTTTACCCCCGGCGAGTGCAAGGGGTGGGGGTAAAAGGCGGCCAGCTCAAGCGGCCAGATCGTCTGCCACAGGTAGCTGGCGTAGGCAACCGCCGCGTTGGCCGCGCGTTCCCCGAGGGGGATATGGGCCATGGAGGCCACCGAGCCGCCGCCCTTCTGCGCCAGGAAAGTGACGACGCACGAAATCAGAGACAGGCCGAAGAACGGCGCCTTTTCCAAAATGAGCTTCCGCCACAGTCGGAGCCGGCCGCTGCCCCCGGATTCCGCACCCCGCACGCCGCATTCCGCACTTCTCCCAAGCGGCCAGAAATCGAGCAGCAACAGCAAGAAGGGCAGGGTGACCAGCATCGGTTTGGCCAGCAGACTCAGAACGAAAGCCAGGAGGGTGAGCGCGTAGCGCTTCCAGCCCGGGCGTTCGGCATAGAATCCATAGGCCAGCAAGGCGAGCAGGCCGAATAAGGTGCTGAGGACATCCTTCCTTTCCGACACCCAGGCCACCGATTCCACATGAAGCGGGTGCCAGGCAAACAGCGCCGCCACCAGGGCACTGGGCCAGAGCGCGCCGGTCATTCGGCGAAGGAGCGCAAACAACACCAGCGTGTTCGCCAGGTGCAGGAATACGTTGGTCAGGTGATGCCCTCCGGAGGTCAGCCCGTATAGCTCGCAATCCAGCATGTGAAAAAGCCAGGTCAAGGGATGGTAGTTGCTCGCGTGGGTGGTCTGAAACGCCCACAACACTCCTTTCACGGTCAACCCCGTCTGAACAATCGGGTTCTTGGTAACGTAATCCGGATCGTCGAAATTGAGGAACTCGAAGTTGACGACCGGGTAAAACAACGCCAGGGTCAACACGCCCAGGACCGACAGGGTTATCCAATCACGCCGCACGGTGATTGCCATAGGGTAGCCGCTGCCTGGCAGCCAGGCACACAAAAAAAGAGCCACCCGGAGAACGGGTGGCTAGATACTTCAAGAACTACTGCCGTGGCTTACTTCCGTCGGCACCACGCGGCAAAGAGCCCGAGGCCGCCGAGAAGGAAAAGAACACCAGAGGTCGGTTCGGGGATCATGACGGCTACGTTGTCAATAAGCCCGAAAAGCAGCGCGGGTGAGTTAAGATCACCCGAGACGGTCGAGTTAATATCGTACTGGTTGAAGAGAATGTTGCCCCCGCCCAATGTCCCGGCGGTGGTCGTGTCCACTGTAGCGATAAGCAGACCGTCAATGCTATAGGTAACAATGTTCCCGTCCTTCACAATCTCCACATCCCGCCACGCCCAGCCGACAGCGCCAGCCGTGGTCGCCCCGGTTTGCTGCGGGTAAAGGGCCACCTGGGCGGCAGGGGCGCTGACGCCACCAAAACCGGCATAGTAGGCATGGGTGTTATTTCGGCTGCCGCTGGTGCCAGCGGCATACACACCACTTGCATCCTGGTAGCCACTTTGCACGCTAGGCGCATAGGCGCGATAATCAGCAGTTGTTCCGCCTTCGCCGCTCGCGCCAAAATTGATGCTGTCTATCAGTCCACCGGCAATCTGGGCTGATGTCCCAGCAGTGCCGATGCCGGCTCCGGTAATCTGGGTGGAACCACTGCCGCCGCCGGGCGCTGGGCCGTTGAAATTGAGCCACATGTCAAAACTGAGTTTATAATAGTCGCCGGAAAAGCTTTGGCCGATCGGCGAAACACTCACACCGGAGGGAAACGCCGCCGTGCTCCCGTATTGGTTTGCGCGCAGCCGAAGACCGATGGTCGTCGCGCCCGAGTTGGGCGCTGCGGGAATCCCGACTGTGCTGTAGTCGAAAAAGAAATTTGCATCCGAATTGCCGACGCCGAGTTTATTGACCGTCCAATTCGCCGTCGGATCAACGTCGAAATTCTCGGAGAAGACAGTAATCGGTGCCTGTGCCAAAGCGCTGGCGCCGCTCAGTATTAATCCGAGACCAACCATGAGGGGGATTCGCATAGTATTCGCTTTCATTGCAGTTTACCTGAACTCTGACTGGTATTCTGCCCCATCCTCTCCGATTGTCAACAAAGAAACGTAGAAAACTCCGCTAATACAGAATGGGCTGACTGATAAGTTCTTTCGCTGGGCGGCGGAGGGTCGGGAGGTCTGCGCCGCCCGATCGCGGCCGCGTCGCGGGCTGCGTGGGGGGCGGGCGTCAAATCACCATGCCATGGGGGATGACGCCGTTCTTGGGGACGATGACGATGCCGTCGCGGATGTAATAGTTCGGGTGGTCCACCTTTTCAGGTTTGCCGGCGGGGGAAATCACGACGTTGTCGCCGATGCGGGCGTTCTTGTCCACGATGGTGTTTTCGATGCGGCAATTGGCGCCGATGCCGATGCGCGGCCGGCCGTTCTTCTCGTGCTCCTTGATGGACTCGATGGATTCATAGTAGTCGCTGCCCAGGAGAATCACCCGGTTCAAGACCGTCCCGACGCCGACGTTGCTGCGCAGGCCGATGATGCTGCGGGCGATGACGGCGCGGTTGAGGATGCAGCCGTCGGAGATGACCGCGTGGTCAATCTGGGCGCCGTTGATCTTCGATGCGGGCAGGAAGCGCGGACGGCTGAAGACAGGCGCGGCCATGTCGAAGAAGTTGAAGCGGGGCAATTCACTGGTGACATCGAGGTTGGCTTCGAAAAACGCGCGGATGGTGCCGATGTCCTCCCAATAGCCCTGGAAGACGTAGGAGAAGACGCGCAGGTTTTGAATGGCGTCGGGGATGACGTGTTTGCCGAAGTCAGTCAGTTTGTTTTCCATCAGGCCGCGAATGATGTTGCGGTTGAAGACGTAGATGCCCATGGACGCCAGGTATAGCTCGCCGCCGTTCTTGATGCCCAGCGGCGCATGCCAGTCGGGCTGGAGCTTGAGTGAATCCAGCGCCGCGGGGTCTTTGGGCTTTTCCACGAAACGCGTGATGCGGCGATTGGCGTCCACTTGCATGATCCCGAGGGACTGCGCCGCGTGCCGGGCGACGGGAATGGTCGCCACCGTAATATCGGCGGCGGTTTCGGCGTGCTGGCTGATGATGTGCCGGAAATCCATCCGGTAGAGCTGGTCGCCGCTCAGAATGAGCAGGTAATCCCACTCGTGATTCATGAAGTGAATCATGTTCTTGCGGACGGCGTCGGCGGTGCCCTCGTACCACGAAGTGTCGGCGTAGGTCTGCTCGGCGGCGAGGATTTCGACGAAGCCGCCGGTGAAGTGGTCGAACTTGTAGGACTGCGAGATGTGCCGGTGCAGGGAGGCGGAGTTGAACTGGGTCAACAGGTAAACGCGCCGCAAGCCGGAGTTGATGCAGTTGGAGATGGGGATGTCAACGAGGCGGTATTTGCCGGCCAGCGGCACCGCCGGCTTGGAGCGCTCTTTGGTCAGCGGGAACAGGCGCGTGCCTTGGCCGCCACCCATGATCACTGAGAGCACGTTGCTGGTGTTGGTGGTTTGGCGGCTGGTATGTGACATGGCAAATCTCTGCCCTGTATTCTAGCGGTTGAGGTCGAGTCCTGCAAACGGGTTGTTCACAAAACCGCTGGACCTGGATTCGTCCGGCTGGGGATTGGCGGCGGGTTTGGCGGGCGCCGGCGGGGCCGAATTGGCATTGGCGACGCGGGATGGCGGCAGGGGCGCCAGTTGTCGGGCCTCGGGCAGGACTGGCGTCCTGGGTCGCTTGTCGCGGGGCAGGGGAGAAACCATGACCTGGATGCCGCGGCCGATCAGCTTGGGCTCGAAGTCCGGGTGCCCGTAGGCGGCAATATTCGCCAGAAACCTCTGCACGACCTCGAAGCCGAATTCGGTGTGCGCCATTTCCCGGCCGCGGAATCGCAGCGCGACCTTGACCTTCATGTCTTCAGACAGGAACCCGATGGCGTGCTCCAGTTTGACGCTGAGGTCATGCGGGTCAATCTTGGGACTCAACTGCACTTCTTTGACCTTGGTGGCGTGCTGGTGCTTCCGGGAGTCCTTGTCGCGTTTGGCCTGCTCATACCGGAACTTGCCATAATCCACCAGCCGGCAGACCGGCGGGGTGGCGTTCGGCGCGACCTCGACCAGGTCCACGCTGTTGGCGCGCGCCAGGGTGAGGGCCTCACCCAGGGACATCACGCCGAGTTGGTTGCCGTCGCCTCCGATGACCCGGATTTCTCGGGCGCGAATCTTGCCGTTAACCCTGACAAACGGACCGGAGGAGTAGGAATTGCGTGAAGGAAAGGGGCGACTCAAGACACCCTCGTGGGTTGAGACCGATTCATGCAGTTGTTGTCTGAACCATACAAACAGGCAGACCGCTATAAACGATACCCTTACTTACCCCCCAAGCCCCCTATTGGCAAGCACATAATTGCGCCCAGTAGTCTGTGGGCACGCCGGATTCGAGAAAGTGATTTGGGCGGATTTGGATTGTGGCCGGGTCG
>DAOPPX010000076.1:0-26023 GCA_035358715.1 Verrucomicrobiota bacterium | reverse complement strand
TGCGTCGTGGCCACAGTTTGGGTCACTCCGCGCGTTCGCTAAGGATTCGGGGAATGCAAGTTCGATCCATTTCATTCTTGAACCCGGCTTGCATCCTGCTCATGCTGGGCGTCGTATGAAGTCTCTCGCGATTCTCTTCCTGGCGCTTTGCCTGACCGCCGCCTCCCGCAGCCTGGCCGACACGACGAACGCCCCCGCGCTCACCATCGGGGCCGCACAGGCTGGCGAGTACATCGGGAAACAGGCCACGGTTACCGGGGTTGTAGCCCAGGTTAGCGTCCGGCCGGGCATCACCTTCCTGAACTTTGACAGGAAATACCCCAGCAACACGTTCGCCGCGATTGTCCGCAACCGGAACACCAACGGTTTCGAGAACCTGCCTGCGCTCAAGGGCAAGGCTGTCGCCGTTAGCGGAAAGGTCGTTGATTACAACGGCAAGGCCGAAATGGAGCTGACTCGCAAATCGCAGCTCAAGCTTCTAAACGACGCCCAGTAGCCGCAGCGGGCCGCAGTCTGCTGGTTGAATAACCTCGGCGGCAGCCGCGTCGGTCTTATGTCGAACGGCGACTTGGACAGGCGCCAGAGGGGCGCTACATTGTTCTCAAAATCAGAACGGCCGGGCCAGGTAAGACCGGCCCTTGCTCGCAACCCCCTGAGTGAGTTCTGCGATTTACTATTATGACTGACACACAACTTGGTTCGGCGCCCGGGAAACCCCGCCGCTGGCTCCGGGCGCTCGCCTGGGGCGGAGGCATATTGACCGTTCTGCTCATCCTCGCTTACTTCGTGGCGACCAGCTCGGGCTTCTTCAAGGGCGTGGTCTTGCCCCGCGTCAGCAAGGCGATGAATGCCCGGATCACCGTGAGCGATGCTCAGATCAGCCCTTTCAGCCAGGTGGTCCTGCGCGACGTTGAGGTGCAGACCACCGGCACGGAACCGCTGGCCACCGCGACCGAAGCGCGTCTGCGCTACAGCCTCATGGCGATCCTCGGCGGCAACATCCGCGTGGATGAGCTCACGCTTTCGTCGCCCGCGCTTACCGTGGTCGAAAACCCCGATGGGACCAGCAACCTGGATCCTCTGTGGAAGGCGCAAACCGCCCCGACGACCGGGAAGGAGCCCGCGCCGCCGGCCAAGCCCGCCCAGCCGCCGCAGATTGACTTGAAGAAGTTCGCCATCAGGGATGCAGCCATTCGTCAGGTCAAGAGCCGCACGGATGGCCCCCCCGACCTCATCGAGTTCTCGCATGTCAACGTCACGGTGGATGACTTGAAGAACGGCCAGAAGGGCAAGCTGGCGTTGGATGGCGACATTCGAGTCGCCACCACGAATGCGCTGCTGCAAGGCAAAGTGGACGGCAGCTATGATTTTGCCCTGGCGGCAAACTTGAAGCCGGCTTCCATCAAAGGCAGCGCCCGCCTGAACGTCAGCCGCGCGGGAAAGGCGCTGGCGGATTTTGCCGCCGTCAGCGGCGCGCTCGATGCGGAGATCACGCCCACCGAAGTCAAAGCGGTGACATTGCGCTTGCAGAAGCAGGACACGCCCCTGGGCGAGCTGCGCGCCAGCGGGCCCTTCGAGGTCGAAAAGTTCGAAGGCCGCCTGAACCTCGAGCTCTCCGGAATTGACCAGCGGCTGCTCAACCTGCTCGGCGCGCAGTACGGCCTGGCTTTCGGACCTACGACAATCCGTTCGACCCATCAAGTCGAGTTGACCCGGGGCGGCTCGAACATCACCGCCCGCGGCCAGGTGGACGTCAGCCGGTTCCAGGTGACCCGGACCAACCAGACAACGCCCCAACTCGACCTCCACAAGGACTACGACGCCTCGATTGACCTTGGGCAAAAGACGGCCCTTGTCCGGCGACTATCGCTGACCGGCACCCAGAACGGCAGCCCCCTGCTCAAGGGCGATCTGACCAGCCCGATGCCAATCGCCTGGGGTGACGCCAGCAGCACGGTGGGCGATTCGACGTTCACTTTCTCCCTTTCGGGCCTGAATCTGGCGGACTGGAAACCGTTTCTGGGCGAGGTTGCCGCGGCGGGCCTGGTAAATGCGAATGCCAAACTGCTTTCGCAGCAAGGCGGCCGGCAGATTACGTTCAACCTTGACTCCCGCATTGACCGCCTGACGGCGAATATCGGGAGCAATCAGCTCGCGGATGCCACGATCACCCTGCAGGCCAGCGGCAAGGCTGCCGGCCTCAAACAATTCGACCTCGCCGCAGTCAAGCTGGAAGTCGCGCGTCAGAACCAGATGCTGGCGAGCGCGTCTGGCTCCGGCACCTACACCTACGACCCGAAGGCTGAAGCCGCCGATATGCAGGTTGTCGCACGGGCGATGCTGGCACCGCTGCTCCAGGCCCTGCCACAGCCGGATTTAAGCGTCTCCTCCGGCTCGATCGAGGTGAACGCCCACTGGACGCAAAAGCAGAAGACGCAAGCTGTCACAGGCAATGTCGCGCTCGCGGACTTCACAGGACAGTTGGGCCAGAACGCGGTTCGCAGTCTGGGCGCAGCGGCGGACTTCGATGTGGGCCTGACCCCGCAGGAAGTACAAGTCCGCAAGCTGGCCGGCAAGCTGACCGGGGACGCGAAGGCAGGCGGGAGTTTCGACCTGGCCGCGAAATACAACCTGGAGAAGCGGACCGTTAATCTGACCGCCAAACTGGCGGATCTCAACCAGAACGGCGTGGGACCTTTCCTCGAACCGTTGTTGGCGGATAAGAAGCTTATGTCTGTGGCAATCAACGCCAATGCCATCGCCCAGTACGACCCGCAAGGCGCTTCCGCCCTGAAGGCGGATTTGCAGGTGGCCAACCTGGTCGTCGCGGATCCGAAAGACCAGACCCCCGGCACCCCGCTCGAGGCGAAGATGCTCGTGGATGCCTCCGTGCGCAATCAGGTCGTCGGCCTGCGGCAGTGCCAGCTTGGCCTCACCCCGACTGCGCGCGCGGCCAACAAGATCGAGTTAAGCGGCCAGGTGGATCTATCTCAAACCAACGCGATCCGGGGCGACCTCAAGCTGGCGGCCGACGCCCTTGACTTGACCAGCTACTACGACCTTTTCATGGGCGACACCAACGCCGCTGGGGGTGGAAAGCCTGCCACCACGAGCGCGCCCGCGTCGGCTTCGGCCGAAAAGGAACCCGAGGCAATCCAACTGCCGTTCCGTGACTTCACCGCCAGCGCGTCTATCCGCCGGTTGTACCTGCGCGAAGTGGAAGTCTCCGACTGGCAGACCGCCGCCAGGATTGACGGCAGCCGCGTGGTGATCAATCCGTGCAAGCTAACGCTCAACGGCGCGCCTGCGGGCGCGACCGCCGACCTGGACCTTGGCATGCCCGGCTGGAAATACGACCTGTCTCTCAGCGCCCAAGCCGTCCCGCTGACGCCGCTGGTCAACTCGTTGCAGCCGGAGCGCAAGGGACAGATTGGCGGCACGGCAACCGCCCAGGGCAAAATAACCGGCGCGGGGATCTCCGGCGCCAGCCTCCAGAAGCACCTGGCCGGGCAGTTCGACATGACCCTCACCAACCTCAATTTCGCAATCGTCAGCCTCGAGGGCAAAACCTGGTACACTCGCGTGCTGAAGAATGTGGTCACCGTCATTATGACCATCCCCGACCTGGCAAAGAACCCCGCAGGCGCGGTCGTGTCCTTGCTCTCTGGAGGAGCTGCCTCGGGCGGCGGCGCCAGCAGCGACGGAGGAATGGCCGACCTGAGGCAATCCCGCATTAATACGGTTGTCCTGCGCGCCACCGCCGGCTCTGGTCGTGTGGATTTGCAGAAAGCCACGGTGCAAAGCCCCTCCTTTGAAGCCCAGGCGACCGGAACCATTACGCTGGCCGAGGTTCTGACCAACTCGCCGCTCCAAATGCCCGTCTCGGTTTCCCTCGGGCGGCCGATCGCACAACGCATTGGAATGGCGGGTAATACCCCCACCAACGCAACGTATGCCAAACTACCCGACTTCCTCATTGTGCAGGGCACTCTCGGCAACTCGAAGGCACGCGTTGATAAAGTCGCTTTGCTCAGCGGCGTTCTGAAAGCGGCGGGCGGCAAGGCTGGACAGGTTGGCGAGTTGATCCAAGGTGGCCTGAGGAGCTTGTTGCCGGCGGGCACGAATACCAGTTCCAACGGCAGCACCAACAGATCGGGAAGCGGTGTTGGAGGGCTCTTGCAGGGCATCGGCGCTATTCTGGGCCAGGGAACGCCCGCGGCAACCAACGCGCCCGCCACAAATCAATCGCCGGCCAACAACCTGTTAAGGGGTATCCTCGAGCCGAAGCGGAAATAGGGCCGGGCAGAAGCAACTCCGGCGCGGTATTGACCGCTCGTGCGCGCGGAATGCGGCAGGCTCTCTCCTCCGGAAATGCCCGCCGGAAACGCATTGCGCCCTCTTGACACCTGATACGTTGCCCGTAACGCGACTACAGGCCTGTGCGACCTTGGTGTAATGCCAGTGCAAAGGTCTGCTCTGGCTCGCGGTCCCGTCACGGGATCCGAATGCCGACCCGGTAGCAGCCTTCGTTCAGGTTCGGCTGGGGGTCCGTCAGGCTAATCACACTCTCATTCGTGTTCACGCTGCGAATGGCTTGTGAAACCACCTGCCAGGTTAGTGGGGATACTGGCGCGGCTCGCCACAGGGTGTAGTTCAAGCTGGGCCAATACGCCATCGAGACTGTGAAGCCCGCCGGGGTTGGGGCGGCCTTCACTATCCGCAGTGTTCCCACCGCAGCGCGCACGGCCTCAGCAAAATCAATCCGGCCCCAACCGTAGTGTTCATCCCAACCCTGAGTTCCGGGATCAACTGCGGTGGTCCGGAGCAAGTCGAGCACGTCGTCCGGTCCCAGGGCGGGATTGATGACCATCAGGGCCGCCACCACACCACAGAAGAGCGGCGTGGCAAAGCTGGTCCCGCTTTGGGCGGCATAGCCCGAGGCAGTGGCGGTGGTGTAAACAGCGACGCCAGGCGCCGCGAAGTCAATGTGCGGTCCATAGCTGAATGGCGCCTGATCGTTCACGTCGGTGCCGGCAATGGCCGCCACAGTCGCAAAGTTCGTATAATTGAGACGGGTCGCGGTATTCCCCCCCACCATGGCCAAGATCCCCCGGGCATGGTTCCTCAGCCATAGGCCCGCGTAGTACATCATCATATCCTCGGCGCCGGTCCAACTGACGTTGACCACCCGCACTCCATTGCTGGCTGCCCACAGCGTGCCCAGATACATCTCCGCCAGCGTGCCGTTGATGAAGATCGGCAGGACCTTGCAGTTGACCGCTCCGGCCACTCCCAACCCATTGTTGATCACCGCCGCCGCCGCCCCCGCAGCGCCCGTCGAGTGGTTAATGCCTGTGCTGTGTGTGACCGGGACGTTGCTCACGACGTTCCAGCCGGGGAGCACATTTGCCGCGAGGTCCGGATGGTTCATCTGGAAAGGAGCGTCCAGGATCGCCAGCCGCACGGAAGCATCCCCGGCAGCGATATCCCAGACCGCGTGGCTGCCAATGACCTGATGGTGCCACTGGTGATCGAGGGCGGGGTCATTTGCCGAAACCATACGCCTCTCCAAGCTGTTCAAGCCGGCATACTCGACGCGTGTCTGACCTTTGAGGATGCGGATCGCCGTGACCTCCCGCCCCGCAGGAACCCGGATGGCCGCCAGTATCTCCCGCTCGCGCAGTTTCAGGAGAATGGCCTGCGGAACAAAGACCCGCCGTCCGGCGGTCCCTTCATCGAGAACCCCGAAAAGCCGCTGTTGATAGTACCAATTGTCCAGCGTGTTCGCCTCCGACAATGGCACCGCACGGTTCTCCCAGGCGCCCCGTTCCAACTCCTCGATTGTCACCACCTCTGGTATCCGCCGCCCCGGCACCTCCTGCGTCACCGGACCGGTCAAAGTGTGGTGGGCCTGTTCCTCCGTAAGCCCCATTTCGTCGGGCGTGAGTATGCGGTATTCGATAGTCCCGGGCGCGTTGGTCGCTGAGACGTGCATGAGCGACGAAGGCGGGACCTGTCGTTGCTTCTCTGCAGTCCGGTGTAAGTCCTCCGTATCGTGTGTCAGGGGCGCCTGCTTTGCCACCGCGTGCGAGGGGACACTGGAGACTCTGCCTCGGGTTTCACCCGCAGGAGCCCTCAGGTAGCAAACTATTAAGGCAAGGAGCAACCCGATTGCACCAGCGAAGGAATACGTCCGGCGCGTGGTGGGCGATATTCGGCCCGCGGAGGGCGGTGAGCCGCAGTCATCAGAACGCAACTGGTTTGGATTCATCTGGCAGTCGGGAGCCCCTCGGCTGCAACCCAAAGAGAGGGGCTGCTTCGCAGCAGCCCCGCACAGGGTGATGAGGCGTTGATTTCCCGCTCATGCTATCCCGCAGAGGCGCCGGAAGAACCCCACGCTCGCCAGGCCGATGCCCAACAGCAGGGCCGACGCGCCGCCATCCGGCACCCCTCCCGGTGTCTGCCTGCCAAAGGTGATGTCATCGAAGCCGATGTCAATGGCAACCCCGCCGAAGACCGCCGACATGGCCGTTCCGCTGAACGCGGCACCCGCAGGGGCCCAGGCGTCGAAGGGGAGCGGGCCTGTGCTGGCGCTTTGTCCCAGCACGATATCAGCAAGAAGATTGCCCGTGCCGTCCAGGCCATCCCAAATCCTGACAAAGCCAGGGTTATTTGGGGCGGTATAGTAGAACGAGATGGCGGTATCGAAGCCAGCCGCCACATTCATGACAACACCAACCCCTTGGAGAAAGAGGGCCACTGTGCCCGGTGAAGGGGCAAGCTCCGGGGTGAAGGCGACACCTCCAACAAGGGCTTGGGAATCGCTGCCAAACTGGACTCCGTAGTTCGGGCCGGCACTCCCCAAGCTGCCTGTCCCCCCATTATAGAAGTCTTGAATATACTCCAGGTCTTGGAGGCCCTCGAAGTCCAGTGTGATGGCATTGGCGGATATGGAGAAACCGGCCCAGCCAGCCAGCAATACAGCTAACACCGAAATGTTGAGACGATGGTGAGATTTTTTCATTTGATCACTTTCTTTATATGGTTCATGTTCATCGCGCTACCCTACAAGAGGGAGATTAGACCCGGCGCGACAATCATGCTATTGCACATTGGTTGTACAACTTTAGTGTAATGCCGTCGTGGCCGGTTATCGGGCAAGTTGCCCCTCGAGGTCCTTAATCAGCACGCCCGATCCTGCCGGGACGGTTACCGACGGCACCGACCTGGCCTCGCGTTCATGCAACCAGGCGAACAGCACCGGGGTCACAATGAGAACGTGGAGGAAGCTGCTGATCATGCCGCCCAAGACAGGCGCCGCCAGGGGCCGCATGACTTCCGACCCGGTGCTGGTGCTCCACATGATGGGCAGGAGGCCGGCCACGGTGGTGGCCACCGTCATGACCTTGGGCCGCAGGCGCAATTTGGCGCCCTCCTTCACCGCCTGAATCAAGTCCGCGTGGTTGAACGCCCGGCCGCGTTTGGCCTTCTTCTTCTGCACCGCTTCATCCAGATAGACGACCATGACAATGGCGGTTTCGATCGCGGTGCCAAACAAAGCGATGTAACCGACCCACACCGCCACGCTGAAGTTATAGCCCAGGAGATAATGCAGGAACACGCCTCCGGTGAGCGCGAATGGCACCGCCAGGATGACGTGGGACGCCTCTTTCACCGAGCCATAGACGACGTACAGGAGCAGGAAGATAATCCCCAGCACGGACGGCACGATGACCTGCAGAGTGCGCTGCGCGCGGAGCTGGTTTTCATACTGGCCGCTCCATTCGAGGGTCATGCCCTCGGCGAGCGTGATCTCCCGCCCTACCCGCTCGCGGGCTTCCTGGACGAAGCTCCCCAGGTCGCGGCCCTGGACATTGGCCTGGACATACGTGCGCAGACGGCCGTTCTCGCTGGTGATCTCGCTGGGCCCCACGACCCGCTTGATCCGGGCTACCTGGCCCAGCGGGATGGCCCGGCCGGACGGCGTGAAGACCAGCACATCCTGCAGTCGCTCGAGATCATCGCGCTCGTCGCGCTGGAAGCGCACCTGGATGGGGAACCGTTGCCGGCCTTCGATGGTGGTGGACACGTTACGCCCGCCCAGGCCGGCTTCCACAACATCGAGCGCCGTCCGAGCCCGCAAACCGTAACGGGCCATGGCCGTGCGGTCCACCTCGATATTGAGGTAGGGTTTGCCCTGGAGCCGCGACGGGGCCACTCCTGCCGCGCCGGGAATCTGCCGCATGACTTTCTCCACCTCGAATGCCTTCTTCTGCAGGGCGTCCAGGTTGTCGCCCAGGATTTTGACGCCCACCTGGGCCCGGATGCCGGTGCTCAGCATGAGGATGCGGCCTTCGATGGGATGGAGGAAGCCGGGGACATAACCCGGCGCCTGGCTCAGCTTTTCGGTGAGTTCGGCGATTAGTTTCTCGTGCGTCATTCCGGGGCGCCAGTCGGATTCCGGCTTGAGCTCGATGGTGGTCTCGATCATCTCGACGGGCGCCGGGTCGGTGGCAGTCTCGGAGCGGCCGAGTTTGCCGGCGGCCGACTGCACTTCCGGCACCTGTTTCAGGGCCTGGTCCTGCCAGGAAATGAGCCGTTTGATCTCGGTCAGGGAAGTGCTGGGCAGGAGCACCGGCATGAAGAGCAAGCTCCCCTCATTCAGTGTGGGCATAAACTCGCTGCCGATGCCTTGCGCCAGCTTCCCAATCCCGGGCCATTGCGCCACGGCTCGGGCCACCGGGCGCGGGAGCCCAAAAGCCAGCACGACCGCTACCGCCAGCAGCGCGGCCGCCGTGCCCAGGACCTTGCGCCGATGAGCCAGGGCCCAGTCGAGCGCGGGCTCGTAGATCCGCAACAGCCCGCGCATAATCCGGTTCTCTTCCTCGGGGCGGAAGGGACCACGGACGAGAAAGGTGCAAAGGGCGGGCACAATGGTCACCGCCAACAGCGTGGCCCCGATCATGGCGAAAGTCTTGGTGAAGGCCAGCGGTCGAAACAGCTTGCCTTCCTCGCCGACGAGGGTGAAGACCGGGAGGAAGGCCAGGATGATGATGAGCATCGCAAAGAAGATGGGCCGCCCCACCTGTTGAGCCGCGCCCAGGGTGGCCTGCCACGTCTCGGCGGGGGTGAGCCGGTTCCCGCCGCCCTTTTTCTTCTCCATTCGTTCGCAATGCCGGATCACGTTCTCGGTCATCACGATCCCGGCGTCCACCAGCACCCCGATGGCGATGGCAATACCGCTCAACGACATGATGTTGGAGGTGATCCCGAAGTTCTTCATCAGGATGAAGGAGATCAGGATCGAGACCGGCAGGGGGAGGGTGACGATCAGGATGCTGCGGAAGTGCCAGAGGAACAGAATGTGGGCCAGCGCCACCAGTAGAATCTCCTGGGTCAAGGCCCGCTTCAGCGTGGCGATCGTGCGTTCGATGAGAGTGCTCCGGTCGTAGAACGGCTGGAGGCTGACGCCGGGCGGGAGGCTGGGTGTGATCTGCGCGATCTTCTCCTTCACGCGCTTGATCACGGCCAGCCCATTCTCGCCGTTCCGCATCACGACCACCCCACCCACAACTTCGCGTCCGTCCACGTCCAGGGCGCCGCGCCGGAAATCGCCGCCGAGGTGGATGGCAGCTACATCGCGGAGATAGACGGGGGTGCCGGCGCTTTCCTTGAGAACAATGTCTTCCAGGTCCCTGGTGGACTCGACCAGGCCGAGGCCACGGACAACAAACTCCATGCCGTTCTCCTCGATGACCTTGCCGCCGACATTGAGGTTGCTCTGCTCGACCGCGTCCAGGACCTCCTGCAGGCTCACCTGGCGGGAGCGCATCTTCAGGGGCGAGACCTCGACCTGGTATTGGCGGACGAAGCCGCCGATGCTGCCCACTTCCGCGACGCCCTGGACGGCGTTAAGCTGGTAGCGGACGAACCAGTCCTGCAAGGCACGCAGTTGAGCCAGATCATAGCCACCCTTGGGCGAGCGCGCCGGGTCCACGGCAAGGTAGTATTGATACACCCAGCCCAGCCCAGTGGCATCGGGGCCGAGCCTGGGCACGACGCCAGCCGGGAGCAGGTCGCCGAGATAGTTCAGCCGTTCGAGGACGCGCGAACGTGCGAAGTAATTGTCCACCCGGTCCTCGAAGATCACCGTGATGAAGGCGAAACCGAACATGGAGGAGGCGCGGACGGTCCGGACCCCCGCCAGGCCCTGCAGGTTGACGGAGAGCGGGTAGGTGACCTGATCCTCAACCTCCTGGGGGCTGCGGCCCGGCCAGTCGGCATAAACGATGACCTGGTTCTCACTCAGGTCCGGAATGGCATCTACGGGAGTCTGGTAAAGAGACCGGACTCCCCAGGCTACGAGGGCGAGCGCGCCGCACAACACCAGGAAGCGGTTGCGCAGGGACCATTCGATGAGGCGGTTGATCATAGGTGAATCACGGTTGAGCAGGGGGTGATTGTTGAACTCGGGTTGCTGCCGGCCGCGCGGACAGCGGCGAGCCGGAGGGTCTCGCGCCATTGGTCCCTTGCGCACCCTGAGCAGCGAACCATGCCGCGATGCCGCCTCTAGTCCGATCTTCGAGTGCCGAATGATCGTGCGAGTTGGGGGATTCAATCTGCGAGGACGCAGCGGGCCGGTGTTCGGCGGGCGGAGGCGGGGCGACCTTCGCGGCGGGCGCGGACGGGGGAGGAGAGGCCGACGCGGCCGGGGAGTGAGCATGAGCAGCGGGAGCCGGCGAGTGGGTCGCGGGTGAGGAGGGCGTGACTTGGGCCTTCGAGGGTCCTTGCGGCCGGGCTGGTTGGACTTTGACCTCAGTGCCGCAGATCAGCATTTCCGCGCCAAAGTAAGGATTCCGCAAAGGGCCCTCCGCCTGGAACCACAGCCCCGGTTTCGGCGCCATGGGACACTTATAGACTTTCAAGGAGCGAAAGGCGTCTTCACTGGCGCGCAGCA
The DNA here is from genome assembly GCA_035358715.1 of Verrucomicrobiota bacterium. Classification (GTDB taxonomy): domain Bacteria; phylum Verrucomicrobiota; class Verrucomicrobiia; order Limisphaerales; family UBA8199; genus UBA8199. The sequence continues at coordinate 15,066 of DAOPPX010000076.1, read as the reverse complement.
TCTGCACCAGCTCGACCACATTGGTGCTAAACGGCAGGAAGGCCTTGCGGGCAGCTTCGAGGCTGGAGGGCACGCCCCAGCTCGCGGTGGATTGGATGCGCTTGAGCAAAGGCTGCCAGGGATGTCCGGTGCCCATTTCTGTTGCCAGCGAACCAGCCAGCGCCGGCAGTGCGGCGGTATGGGGCTTAAGCTCATCCAGTCGGTCGGCCGCGAGGGCCCGACTGACGCCATTGGCAGCGGCGAGGAATTTCGTCAGCGCGCTTTGCTGGTCCTGCGAGAGGCCGGAGGTCGGCTCCGGCTCGGTGTCGTGCGAGGCCATCGGGTTGGGATGGTCGGCCTGGGCGACGGAGGCAGGAGCCGGGTCGTCCAAGGTGCCTCGGGCCGGCCCGCGACTGAACTGGGCCTGCGCATCTATGAGCACATGGCCCGAGGTGACCACGCGGTCGCCTGCGTCCAACCCCTGGAGGACTTCCCAATAGTCGTCGCCCTGGCGGCCCAATCTGACCTCCCGTCGTTCGTAGGCGCCAGTCGCCTGCTCAACGTAAGCAAACGCCCCATCGCCCGGCAGGAGGACGGCACTGCGGGGGAGCGTCAGGACTTCCGGTCCTTCGGCCTGAAGGCGACCCTCCGCGTACATGCCCAATTTGAGAGGGCGATGCTGGCGGCCAGGAGGTCCCATCACCGGGTTCTGCACGTCCGCCCGCACCCTGATCGTGCGAGTGCTGTCGTTGACGGTGGGTTCGATCACGGCTATGACGGCGGGGAAGACCCGGCCCGGGATGGCCGGAACCGAGACGTCGAGGCGCTGTCCGGGTTCCAACCAGCCCACTTGTTGTTCATAGACATCAAAACGGAACCAGAGGACCGAGCAATCCACGATGGTGAATAGCCGGTCGCCTTCCGCGACATACTGCCCGTCAAACACGTTGCGTTCCACGATCGTCCCGGCCAGCGGCGCCAGGAGGTCATTATAGAACGGATCCAGGTCCGTCCGCGGGCTCAAGGGGCTCGGATGAGCCTGGGCGTGACGCGAACTGCCCGGGGCGGAAAACGGATTGGGGCCAAACTCATTTGTTCGGTCAGGCAAGCGGTCTCGGAAGATGTAGCGCCGCGTCTGGAAGGTAAGGTCAGGGCTGTAGAAGGAGGCCAGCGGCTGCCCCTTCCTGACATCCACCCCGGCGGAAGGCACAGCGACGTCGTCAATGCGGCCAGGCGCGGGGGCGGCGATTATCGCCTTGCGGGTGTTGTCTGGCTCCAGTGTGCCGGCCACCCGCAAGGTATAGCACAGCGGCATTCGCTTGACTTCCTCGGCTTGAACGTTGACCACGGTGATGCTGTTGGAGCTGAGGACCACTAATTCGTCACCCAATCCAAAGCCCTTCTCGCCTTCGAGAATGGGGGTCAGGTCCATGGCACAAATGGTGCACTTCCCGGGGCGATCGGATTTAACCCAGGGATGCATGGAGTCCTGGTAATAGAGGACTTTCCTGCCTTTGGCCGGGGCTGAGTCGCTGGTGGCGTTCTTGTGAAGAGCGGAGCCAACCCACGCGAAGGTGGGGATGGCGATCAGGAATAGCAGGATCTTGTACTTAGTTTTCATGTTTCAATTGGTTATTGATGTTCTGCGCGCAGGCGGTAAAGGCCCCGCTCATCTTGGACGTCGGGGTCCGTCAGAGTCTGCAGACAATTGGTTCCAATCAGAGGGCCGGCTACGGTCTGCCATGGTCCGGATGGGCCCAAGACGGATTTACGTTCCAGGAAAAACCGCTGGCCGGGTCCTCCCCCGAAGCAGACGGTCATTGTCTGGCCGTCCCGAGTCAGGGAGGACACCGTCAGACCGGCTTGGAGGTAAACCCGGTAGAGCGGCGAGGGGGTATGAATCGGTCCGCCGCCGAGTCCATTGGTTGAACTGTCCACCACCCGGAAGCCGAGGCAGTAAAGCCCCGGCTGGCTCAGGGCCAGGCGTCGCCCTTGGACGCAACCATAGGGATCACTTCCGGGGACACCGTTGTTCTGACTCAGCACCAGCCGGTTTGTGCCCGCCGTCGCTCCTGCCGCCATTCTGAAGTTTGGCAGGCTTTGACCCGGTTCCCAGACGCCGAGATTCCCGCCAGGCGGCCCGCTGAGCGAAATGAACTGCAGCTTGAGGCAAGAACCGGGAGCCGCATGGTTGGCGGCCGGCCCGCCGTTGGCGTCGGTAGCGGGCACGGTCACCATGGGCCAGCAGCATTCGTATTGGAACGCGCAGGGACCAGCATTCGTGTGGCGGAAACTCACGACCGCCAGCGAGTCGGACTCCCATTGGCCGGAGTTGATGAAGAGCAACGGCGCGCCGTTGCTGGCTTCCACAGCGCCGAATCTGAAGGCCATCAGGCTCTCCACGGGCACAGTTGTCCATTCGAGCCGGACTGTGGTGTCGCCGAATTCGGTGAAGTTCGCCCGAGATCCCGTGGCGGCATCGCCGAAGTAGATGTGGTAGTCGGCAAAGAACCGTCCGAAGGGCGGATCGAGCACGGCATAGGTATTGTGGACCATCACTCCGCTCCATTTCCAGAGGGCCGGCGTAGCGCCCGTGCCGAAGATCGGCGCATAGCTTCCGGTTTGCCCCCAGCCTGAATAGGTTTCGAGATTGGGTGTGCAATCGAGCATCTCGATCCAGATCGCCGCGCCGGGCGGCATAGTGAAGAAGCCGCCGACGTTCCAGCCGTACTGGGCGTTATAGGCCTTTCCGTTTAGCACCGCATAGGGCTGCTGGGAATCAAAGGCATGACCCTGTTCGAGCGCCCGCAACTCCGGCGTGCCGTAGCTATCGTCAACGGTTGCATAAAGCACGTTCGCCTCAGCATCGTAGTAGATGTCTATGTGAACCATGTCTGCGGCAACCTGTCCGCCGCCCAGCTTGGGCGTGACGAAGGTCTGGGCCGCAAGCGGCAGGGCCGGCAGCCAGCCGGCCACGACCAGGCCGACCAGCGCCAAACCTGCCCGGCGCAGGATGGTGGGCGCCCACGCCCCCAGCAAATAGGGCGTGGACGCCTCTGTTTGATCCTCCCTGTCTGGCAGCCGGACCGGGTGTGATTCGGTCCGTTCTTTGCCTAACGACCATTGGTCGGCTCTTCCTGCCGTGCTCTTGCCAGCCGGCCGGAGCGCGGACATTCTTGTCCGCCTCTTGCCCGGGACTTCATCGGCCCGCCTCGTTCCGCCATTGCGGCATACACCCGCCGCCGACCGCAGGCGCCAGGTCCTGATGGATTGAAGGCTGGCTTTCATGGTGTCGTGGCGCGTAGCCGGAAGTAACTCATTGCGTTGGTGGCGTCCGGGTCGGCCAGTGTCTGGAGACGACACGCTCCCCGCAACGGCCCCGCCACTTTCTGCCAGGAAGCTGACGGCCCCAGGGCTAGGCTTCGTTCCAGGTAAAACGTCTTCGACGCTTCCCCGCCAAACAGCACGGTCGCTGTCGCTCCTTGCTGCGTCAGCGATGCCACGGTCAACCCCGCTTGCAGATACACTTGATAGAGCGGCGAGGGGGCATGCATCGGTCCCCCGCTGGGTCCGTTAGTGGAGCTGTCCACGACCCGGAAGCCTAGGCAATAAAGTCCCGGCAGGCTCAACGCCATGTGCCGCCCCTCGATGCAACCGAAAGGATCTGTGCCCGGGAGGCCGCCGTTCTGGCTCAGCATCAGCCGGTGCGTGCCGGCGTCCTCGCCCACCGCCACGCTGAAGCTCGGCGAGCTTTGATCCGGTTCCCACACACTGAGGCTGCCTGCGGGCGGTCCGTTCAGCGAAACAAGTTCCAGCTCCAGGCACGATCCCAGCGCGGCATGGTTGGCGGCCGGCCCGCCATTGGTGGCGGTGGCGGGCAAGGCTACCATGGGCCAGCAGCACGCGTATTGGAGGGCGCAGGGCCCACCATTGGTGTGATGGAAGTTCACGATCCCCAGCGAGTTGGTCACGCACTGGTCTGAATTGACAAAGAGCAACGGAGCGCCGTTCGTGACGCTTTCCGCGCCAAACTGATAGGTTGGCGGCAGCGCCAGATCCGTCAGCCACGTCCAGGTTATCGTCGCGTCATCGTAGCCACTGTACGCGCCGGGGTCTCCGGTCGCGGCATCGCCGAAGTAAACCCGGTATTGGGCCGTCATCACTTGGTTCGTCGGATTGAGCACCGCGTAGGAGTTGTGGGCCATCTTTCCGTACCACTTCCATCTCGGTGACGAGCCGGCGGTGCCAAAGATTGGCGCGTAGGTCCGCGGCGGGCTGATCATCTTGTTGCCCGGGCCGTCATAGCATTCCAGTCCGGCGGAGGCGTTCAGGCACTCGATCCACACCGCGGCCCCGGCCGGAGGCGAGAACGCGCCGCCCGGATTCCAGGCATACTGGAAGTTGTAAGCCCGGCCGTTGAGCGCATAGTAATTGGACCGCGAATCAAATGTGTAGCCGGCGGGCAGCGGCAACAGGTTCGGGGTGGCTTTGCTCGTGTCCAGCGTCACCTGCATCTCGTTGGCGCCGTAATCATAGAAGATGTCCGCGTGAATCATCGGCGCCGTCGGGTCCAGTCCTCCGCCCCGCGCTGGACTGACTACGATGACCGGGTCCACCGTCCACGTCAGCGTTACCGTCGCGTCGTCATAATCGCCGTAACCGGCCGGATCGCCGGTTGCGGCATCGCCGAAGTAAACCCGGTATTGGGCCGTTACCACCGGCGTTGTCGGGTTCAGCACGGCGTAGGAGTTGTGGGCCATCGCCCCATACCATTGCCAACGGTTCGAGGAACCCGCCGTGCCGAAGATCGGCGCATAAGTTCGCGGGGGGCTGATCATCTTGTTGCCGGGGCCGTCGTAGCATTCCAGCCCCGCCGAGGCGTTCAGGCACTCGATCCAGACCGCCGCCCCCGTCGGAGGGGAGAAGACGCCGCCGGGGTTCCAGGCATACTGGAAGTTGTAAGCCTTGCCGCGGAGCACAAAGTAATTCGAGCTGGAATCGAACGCGTAGCCGGGCGGCAGCGGAAAGAGCTTGGGGACGGCGTAATTGGTGTCCAGCGTCGCGCGCATTTCGTTCGCCCCGTAATCGTAGAAGATGTCCACGTGAATCATGGGGGCGTTGGTATCCAGCCCGCCGCCGCGAGACGGCCTGACCAGGATGTCCTGGGCCAGGCTATTGCCGGTCAGGACGGTGAGCCCTGCCGCCAGGCAGAGCATTTGAAACCGTGTTTGCAGAGTCGTTTTCATGTTCGGAATAAAGGTGTTGATCGTTTCAGTTTGGGTGTTTGGGGACCGGCGTGCTCACCGGGCGGTTGCGGGATTCCAGTTATCAAGCCGGTTGGGCAGACTGAAGGTCTGCTCGAACCGTTGCTTGGCAGCGTGCCCGTCACAATAGATGTAGTTTGACCGCTGGTCGTGGCGGTTCCAATCCACCTCGGGCCGGGCTCCCTCGACCCAGAAATGGGCCATGAGATGGTCAGCCATCGAGCTGGCAATCTTCTCGGCATACAGCACTGTGGCTGTGGGCCGCTGGATCTGGCCGAGGCGATGCCATGTGGGACCGCCGGTTTCCTCGGCCGACAGTTCCGGATAGACGTTCTTGCCATAGCTCCAATCTCCCTTCTTGCGATTGTCCTTCGGGCAGTGGTAGAGGGTGTTGAAGAGGTTGGTCCAGTTCGAGTCGGGCCGCGTGAAGTGTTTGCCCAGCACGTGTGGCACCAGCGCGTAACCCCACGGCAATTGCCGGTAGGCCATCGCCGAATGCGAACTGCGCGGCAGATACCCGTCGTTGTCGTCTGCGTACATCAAGGTGGCCAGCCCAATCTGACGCATTTGGCTCAGACACTGCAGCGAGCTCGCTTTGGAGCGGCCCCGGGCCATCGCTGGCAGCAGCAGCGCCGCCAGGATGGCGATGATGGCCATCACCACGAGCAGCTCGATGAGGGTAAACGCAGGCAGCCGCCGCCCGGCCTCCGAGCGGGCGAGTTGACTCCCGGGGCCGCGTGTGACCGTATGGCAGGGCCCGCCCGGAAGGGCGTGGGGGTCGCCGTGGCGCCAGTGGCGCGTGCGCGCCCCCTGTTGTGCTCCCTCCAGGGTAGGAGAATCGCATAAGATGTTCATAACCGTATTCCAGAGTTTCTTGATTGTGGTTTCCCCGGCTGAAGATCGGGGCGAAACTGTCGCATCCGATCACCCTGAACTGAAAGGAACGCCGACTCTCCTCGATGCGAGGACCGCAGTTCAGGGGCCTGTCGCAGCCGGATTCACAAAGCCAAACGTCCGAAGGACCGGCTCAGTGAGTTGCGCCAGGCGCTCGAGAGCGGCGTCTGGAATCAGGCCGCGCGGGGCGGCGGCGTGGGGGGGGGCTTGATGAAGCCGGCGTGAGCGTGGGGCACGGTGGGCACGGCCGGTGCGGCCGCCAGGGGCGGGAAGGGGACGATGGCGTGGCGAACCTCGCACAGGAGTTCGAACGGCCTGTTCTCGTTGGTGCAGGGCAGATTCTTGTCCTCCGCCTGTTCCTGCTGACGGCCGCTTTGAATGGTAAGGCAAAGGTTGCAGGGATGCTCCCCATCAAAGGTCATCACAATAGCGCTGCGCAGAGACCCTTGCTTCGAGAATTCGTAGATCATGCCGGCCCACGCGACCGACTGTAGGACGAACCAGTGACCGCCGAGCATCGCCATCATCGCCGCAAGACACAGAGCGGTGCCGCTCATTCTGAAGATTCGGTCCTGGAGCGATTGCTTGGTCATTGTGTTCTTGTCTCTCGGACGGCGTCTGTCCTGCCGTGTGTTGGTTCGAGACCGGTTTCTTTGCTACGACATGGAGCACCCTATCACCGAGGCGGAAACGCCACCATTGGACCTTGGTTGTACAACCTTAGTGGCATAGGGAACGCTGGGGATCACCGCAGCCCAAGCCGGCGATTTGCCGTAGCGACCTCTCGGTGAAACCGGGACTGAACCAGACCAGGCCGAACAGGTGATGCAGGTCAGCGCACCAGCAGGTCGCGAGCCCGGAGATTTCCGATGACAAGGGTGACCCGGTCGCCCGGTTTCACCGACTGGCCTGGGTTAGGGAAGAGGAAGGAGTAGACCCGGCCCGCTCGGAGCGCCTGGCCCGAGTCCTGTCGTAATCTCACAGTTTCCGGCACATTGGGCTTCGAAAGTACACGCCCGGACGAATCAAGAATACAGGCCGCGTGCTCCCAACGGGCGAGCTGGTTGGCGAGTGCTGGATCGAGCACCTTGTATCGGAAAGCCAGTAGGGTGCCATTGACCGCGACGTCCATGGATGTGATCTCAATGCCGTAACGGTCAGCGAGCGCTCTCGCGATGCCATGTTCTGTCTCCGGCGGACCTTGATCGGCGTTGGCCTCCTGCACCGAAGCGCCGGCCTCGGGGTCCGTTCCCGGCCGCTGGACTGGCGAGGTGCGGAGGGCGACAATTGTCCACACAACGGCGCCCGCTAATGCCACCAGGGTGAATAGGATCAGGCGATTGTAGAAGGTTACATCGGGCTTCGTGTTCATAGGCATTAACAGCTTCCGGTTTCGCGGTCATTCATCGCCACTTCAGCAGCCTGGCCTGGACCGCTCCGGGCGCGCCTCAAGCCACGTGCCCCGCTCCCAGCTATCTCCGGGTATGGGCGGATGGGGCCTGCCTGGGCGGCTGCCCAGTGCCGATATGCGTTCCTTGTCATAATCCCAGACGGTAATCCAGCCTCACCTCGTTGGCCGTGACACGGACGCCCACAATGCGCGTTGGCTGCGGGCCGCGCAGGCGATAAAAGCAGGAGGGTTCCAAGGAGCGGGCGATGGTGATAGTCTGCGCCTGGGTATCCAACACGGCAGCGGGCTGGTCTAGGAACGGCCCCGTCGGCGACGGGCTGACCTGCAAAGAGATCTGAGTGAGTGCCAGGCGGTAGTCGAGCCTCACTTGGCTTTCCGTCAGACGAATGCCGACGATGCGCAGGGGCTGCGGGCTGCGCAGGCGATAATAGCAGGAGGGCTCTGAGGAGCGGGCAATGGTGACAGTTTGCGCTTGGGGATCGAACACGGCAGCAGGCATATTCACGTAGGGCCCCGCCGTCGACGGGCTGGCCTCCAGGATGAGCGGGCCAAGGGCGGGCCCGACGTAGATGGACGAAACCTCAAGGCCGGTGACCTCTCCAAGCCAGTCGCCGGAATAGGTCTGCAGCAATGTGCCTTGCGGGCTGATTCGCAGCAGAACATTCGTCTTGGGTCCGGTCGCGCTGGCCAATATCTCTCCATCCCGGGTTATGGCGACGGCCTCCGGTATCCCGTCTGCGACCAAATACAGCGGTTGGACCACGCCACCGGACACTCGCTGGATCTCCTGGGGCCAGCAACTGGCCACGTAGAGAGCTGATCCGGAAGCCGCTACGCCCCAAGGGTAGTCCAGCCGATTCGTCTCGGCGATAAGACTCTGAGAGCCGTCTGCCAAAGCCACGGAGACGATCCGACTGTTCGCCGCCGAACCGACCACCAGGTGGCCCGCGTCTAGCAGGTCGATTCCGTAGGGATCGTCAACCAGATTGACCGCCGGGACGAGCGCCGCTTCCGCGCCCGTCGCGGTGTCAATTCTCACCACGCTGTCGTTTGCGGTGGAGATGACGTACAAGGCTCGGTCTGGCCCCATGGCCAGGCCCCACACCTCGGAAACGGACTTGCCCGGGTTGATGATGGTAATAGTACCGTCGGTGAGGTCGAGCCGTTTAACAAAGCCTTCCCACTCGCTCACGTAGAGAAAGCCGTCGCTGGCCAAGGTGACGTCGGTCGGACGATTGAATACACCCAACTCGCGGGGAACCCCGGTTAGGGGGTTGATGGCCAGGACAGTGTTGGCTGTGAAATTGGCCGCCACAATGTCCCCCACCTCAATCATCAACGGGGCGCTGACGACGACAAGGAAGGTCTGAGTGGCCGCAAGCGGGGGAGAGCCGTTGTCCGCAATTCGCACTGCAAACTCGTGGGCGCCGGCAGGACTGGTCCAGGGCGGCGTCCAGGCAAAAAGTCCGGCTGCGGAGAGGGTGGCCCCCCCCGGCCCGCTGAGGAGCGCGAAGGCGACGGCCTGGGCAGGCCAGTCCGAATCCAGCGGCGTCAGTTGAAGGGTCAGCGTCGCTCCCGCGCGCACTAATTGGTCGTCTATTGGCACGATGGCTGGCGGGTGGTTGACCTCCCGGACAACGACCGCCAGGATGCTCGTCGTGGACAGGGGTGGAATGCCGTTGTCGGTGACGCGCAGGGCGATGAAGTTCGTGCCGGGGCCCTGGACCTCGGTGGGCGTCCAGGAAAACAGGCCGCTGGGGGACAGGTTCGCGCCGTAGGGCGCACCCGCCAGCAAGCCGAACGTCAAGGTCTGCGCAGGCTGGTTGGTATCGGTGGCGCTGATCTGGAGGGTGAACAAGGAGCCTTCATCAACAACCTGGGTGCCTGACGCCCCGATCAGTGGGGGAGTATTCATGTCGTGAACGACAACCGTGAAACTGGCCGTCGCCCACTGCGGAGGCGAACCCGAATCTGTCACCCTGATGGTGAACAGGTTGGTGCTGGGAGCCTGGCTCGGAGCCGGCGTCCAGGTGAAGAGCCCGCCGCCCGTCACGCTGGCTCCGGCTGCGCCTCCAGCCTCCAGGCTGAACGTCAGGCTTTGGACCGGCAGGTCGAAATCGGTCGCGGCAAACGTGAAGCTCAGTAGAGTGCCGGCGACCGCTTGATGATTGGTGACCGGGCCAAGAACCGGGGGGGCATTCACTTCGTTGACAACCACCGTAAACATCTGCGTGTTGGAAAGCGAGGGGATGCCATGGTCGGTGACGATGACCGTGATCTGGTTGGTGCCCGGGCCGTCAGTCTCGGTGGTGCTCCAGTAGAAATCGCCGCTGGGCGACAGCGCGACCCCCGGGGGAGCGCCAGGCGCGAGGCTGAATGTCAAGGCGTCGAACGGCAGATTCGCATCGGTCGCCGTCACTTGAAACGCCAGCGGCGTGCCTTCGTCCACCGTCCGGGTGCCGATGGGATTCAGGACCGGCGCCACGTTGGGGGGCGGCGTGCCGATGCGCGACGGAGCCACCTCGATGCCGGTAACCTGGCGAATCTGACCCCCGCTGAATGTGCTGAGCAAGACGCCTTGCGGGCTGATCCTTTGGATCACGTCGGGTCCGTTGCTGCCGGCAACGAGCGTGCCGTCGGGTTCAAGGCCGAGGCCGTACGGGAAACCGGCGGTCGCGCGCACGATCGAAAGCACTCCGTCTGTGAGCCTGTAGAGCAGTCTCTGATCGAAGCGCGTGAAAAAGATGTTGCTGCCCCGCGCAGCCACACCCCAGGCAAAGTCAACGGTTTCCGCCCCCGGCAGAACCGTTTGGCCCCCCGTGGTGATATCCACGATAACAATGGGGCTGTTCAACAAAGACACGACGGCGAGGTGAGTGCTGTCCACGAAATCAATTCCAACCGGCGTCGTGAGCTGGCCGCCCTCGGTGACATTGGTCTCCGCGCCCGTAACCGGATTCACTCTCAGCACCCGGTCGCCGCTTCCGGTGACGAACAGGTCGCCAGAGGGCCCGAACACGATGCCGCGAGCAGCGGTGAGCGTGGTCGCCGGGTTGATCCTCGTAGTCACCCCGTTGGTCAGAGTCAGGCGCTTGATGCTCCCGGAAAGCTCGCACACGTAAAGGTCGCCGCTGGGCGAGAGTGCCAGATCCATGGGGCGCGTGAAGGCGCCCAGATTCTCCTGGGCGCCGAATTGCACACTGATCTTCAGCACAGAATCACCATTGAAATTCGCAGCCAGGATGTCTCCCGCCTCCACGAAGTAGCCGGCGCCCCGCCCCGCGAGGGGGCAGAGAAACGCCAGGATCAGCCAAATTGTCGCACTGCGATTCAGTTTCATAAAGACTCCCTCTTTCGCCAGGCGGTGCGCCGCGCAGTCTGCGATCAGCGTCCCGTCAGGCTTTCGCCTTCACGACCGCACGCACTCCAAGCGTTGCGCGCGGCTCTGGCCCCTCGTCAGAGCGGAGGCTGAACACATCCGTTGCTCAGCAACCGCGGGCTGGGCGGTCAAGGCGAGCGTTGCACACCAAGTTTGTAAAACCGGGCACCTGCGGTCGGGCGCGCATCCAGGAACACATTGGTCGGCGGCGTCGCCGCCAGGTTGTTGGTCAGGCGCACGAACCCGCCCGTGGCCAGGTTCGTGGCCACCCAGATCGAATACTGCCGCCCGCTGGCGCTGGGCCAGGCGAGCCGCATGCCCGCCGGCGCGCCGTTCGACTGCACGCCGAGCCGCAACACGGAGGCGGCGTTGGTCGGGCTCGTGCCGGCGATTTCCTCGTCCGCGTCGAGCATGCCGTCGCCGTCGCTGTCCCGCGGCTCGGCGGCCGGGCTCTGCCAGGCCAGGTGAGGGTCGCCAAAGAGGGTGATTTCGTAATAGCACCAGCGGTAGCTCATGACGCCGGAGCTCTCGAGGTGAGCCAGCAGGTCCTGCTTGCTGAGCTGGTTGGCGATACCCAGGTTCGTGTGCCCCTGGCAGAGCAGGTTCGTGAAGAATTGGAATTGGAATTCGCCGCTGTATTTAGCCTCGTTCAGCTCATCGTAGAGGCCCTCGCGGGTGTTGAAGACCGCGGCGAACGCGCCCCGGTTGTGGCGTTTCAGGAATTCCTCGCCGATGCTGTCCCAGAACGGGTCGTCGAAGCGCCCGACGTCGCAGCCCACACTGTAGGCCAGGAAGGGCCATTGGTTGGTGAGGCCGTCCAGGTCCGGGATTTCAATGCTGCGCGCCAGCGGGTTGCCCCAGCCGAAGAGGGTCTGGTAGGTCCAATCCGAATGCCCGTTCATCAGGGCCAGGTGGGGCGATGCATTCAGGGCATGGATCGCATCGGCCCGCGTCCAGGCCGGCGAGGTGACCCGATCGTCCAGCCAGGTGAGCTCCATCCCGCTGAACAGCGGCACCAGCGGGTCCAGCATGTCGCCGCCGTCCGCCACCGCGTTCAAGGTCTCCGCCAGAAACAGGCCGTTGGTGACGCCCGGATGGCTCTGGGTGGCGTAACGCACCGTCTTCTCCACAAAACGGTTCGCTTCCGGCACGGTGTCCACGGGCGCGCGCCCCACATAAACCTCGGCCATCAAATCCACGTCCCCGCCGCTGTCGCCGTCGGTGGGCTCGCCCCAGCGCGTGTCGTTGTCCCTGTTCCAGGAGCCATCCAGACAGCCGTAATAGAGATCGGTAGGCACATTTGGGCTATCCACCACCGACCCGACCGTCACGTAGGCAAAGCGGCATGGCACGCTTGCAACGTCGCCTCCCAGGAGGACATAAGTAACTCCCCAATTGGTGTAGGCATACCTGATGTAGTTGCGGATCTTCTCGGGCGCATCCCGGCCCGCGTAGGCGCTGGTGATGGCTTCGACCGTCTCGACCTTGACCGCGAGACCCGCTTGGGTCTTGAGGTCCACCAGCGGCTGAAATGCGGCTACGAGATTGGTCCGGGTGATGAGAAGGTAGTCGTAAATCGCGCTGCCATCGGTCTTGGGCGTGGGCGCGCCCGCGTAGGCTTCGAACATTTCCGGGTTCTCGACCCAGCGACCCAGGGTCTGTTTCGCGCGGTTCAAGGCGCCCGGGCGAGCGGGAGCGGTCTCCGCTGCCTCGCTCTTGCTCTGCGCGTCCACCTCGACGGTGATCTCCGGCGCGAAAACTACTTCGCCCGTGCCGGGGAGGCATTGAACCGGATAAACCCGGATAATGGCGACAGCATAGCCGGCCATCTGCTGGAGCGAGGCCAGTTCCGCGCGAACGGGAGGGTACGGCTGCGCCGACTCGTAGATCGCGGGGTCCGGGCCGGCGGCGGTGGCCGCGGACTGTGCCCAGGGTCCGGAGGGCGACGCGACCGGCAGGCGCCCGTAGTCTATCCGCCAGTTGCCCGGCAGGACCTGCTCGCCCAGGGGCAGCCGGACCGCAATCTGCCCCACCTGGCCGCCGGGCGGGAGCGCCAGCCGGACGGTGCGGAAGGGAACCAACGGGGCCCCGGCGCGCTGCAAGGTCTCGCAGCCAGCGACCGTCACGCGGGAATACCCGCCGTCCGCAGCCTCGAAACGGGGCGGCTGAAACTGCCGGCTGGCCGTGAGGATTCCCCGGTTCGCGGCCGCCTGGCCGCCCAACCCCTGGGCCAGGGAAACCAAAAGCACGAGGAACCCGCCAGCCGTGACTCGAAGGCAGCGTAAGCCGGCAGGCGGCGAGGGCTGTGTTTCTCGATTCATATTCGTGTCAACCAGTCCGAAAGCCTTTCGGCACCACGATTCACCTCGACCAGGTGCTGGGCGGGCGAGCCCACGCGGCTCCCCGCTCTCCAAGACCGGTCAATCCCGCGATGCACGGAGGGAACCGCTGTTGCCCCTCACCCGGCTGAGGACCGCGTTGAACCGCCGCCCCCGGTCCGAGCGAGGATTACCTTTGCCGCCAACCCCGTTGCGGTGAAGGCATTGACCTACGGTCCGTTCGGGAAGTGACAACCGCCCACACCAATCGGTCACTGGACGGTCAGGTTCTCGAGCCGCACGTCGCCGATTACCACCGTCACCTTGCTGCCGGCCTTTACCGTTTGGACCGGGTTGGCGAACATCGCTCCGTAGATGCGTCCGGGGGTCAGTTTGAGCGGTGTCTGCCGCAACGAACCTACCTTGGGCGTGGTGGGCACCAGCATCTTGGCGCCGGTGGCCACGTCGAGCAGGTAAGGTCTGACATCACGCCGGGCCAGGGGTGCCGCTTTCTCGGCGTCCAGCACCTTATAGCGGAAATCAACCATGTAGCCACCTGCGGACACACGGAGGCTGGCGAATTCGATGCCCCATTGTTTCCCCCATTTCTCCGTCACGGCGGCGGGTGCCTTCTCGCAGCATTCTCCCGCACCCGCCGCCACGGCGCCCAAACCCACCGCCATAGCCAATAGGCTCCTTAGGATAATCGTTGTCGCACGGTCAGTAATTCTCATTATGGCTTTCCTCATTATTCTCATAGTTGCCGGAAGAACTCTGTTCCGCGCCTTCTCGGGTGGAACTGCCGGGGACGGATACCGTGCGCCCGGCAGTCCTTCGAAGGCTTCGTGAGCTTGGTTTCAGCGCGCCGCCAGGTAACGCCGGTCGAAGACCTTCACCGCCGGGCTGGGGCGAGGCAGCAGAGCGTCCCGCGTCTGCAGTGCCGGAAGCCGAACGGCATTTTCCACCTTGGCATACGGGTACTTCCGCCCGTCCTCCGCCACCACTTGCACGTGTTGGCCGTTGAACACCACAACCCGTTCGTCATAGCAGGCGTTGAGCATACGCACCAGGGTGTTGCCTGTGCCAGCTCCAACCGGCAGTGTGGCGACCTCGTAGGGCTCGCCATTGAGCAGATAGACTTCCGCACGAGAACTAATCATGCTCTTGATCACGGTGTCGTACGCATTGGTGCGGACCGCTTCATGCACGTCCAGATCCAGCTCGCCAAAGATCCAGGTCACGTCGCTAACATAGGGCGTTCCGGGATAGGCCTGGCCAGTGGCGGCAAACCGCCGGAGGGCCCCATACAAGCCCATTTGGACCTGCAGAGCCGCATGTGACCCGCTATGGTACAGAAAGGTGCCCGGCGAAGCGTTCGTCCACTCGTACCGACCGACCTGGCCCGGCTGGGTCTCCTTGACGAACGACCGGGCGCGGGTGCGGCCCTGGCTGTCAACGAACGTCGAGTGCGCGGCGTCTCGCACAAAACCGGCCTGGCCGGGGATGACCAGCGAAATCGGTACATCCAGATTGTTGGTGAGCCAGATGACGATTGTGGTATCTACCACACCGAGCAGGTTCGGTCCCACGGTTAGGGTCGGTCCCGGAACCGAGGCCGGCGCGTTGTTTAAGCCGAAGCCCCACATTTCGACCGGCTTGCCATTGAAGTTCTTGGTGAACTTGTCGGCGTGCAGATTGAATTGTATGCCCCAACTGCTCGTTGCGGCGAGCACGCAGGTCCCGCACAGGACCGCCGAAGCCATTCCTTGCCCCAAACCTTAGCCTTGTGAACAGGAAAGGCATCAATTGGTGAGGAAGGTA
>DAOPPX010000075.1:0-26288 GCA_035358715.1 Verrucomicrobiota bacterium | reverse complement strand
GCTCCTTCCAACCCGCATTAAGGCTTACTGCTTTTCTTGAATCAGCCGTGGGTCGAATCGGAGCCGCTTTACTTTTTTCTTCCAATCTGATCTGGCTCTACGCCCGCGATCTCGATTTCGACCGTTCCCGGCGTTGGGAAAAAGTTCTTGCACCATATAACAGAAGAAAAGCGTCCGACCGGCAACGAGTCAGCGGTGGTGCAGGCCGCTCTCCCCATCGGAAGGCCGGTCGGACGCAAAAATGTATTCACTTGCACCATGATAAAAAGCGCGACTCGTTTCGCTGACTTAACTACAGAACTGGAAAAGGCAGACCGCGCCCTGCCGGACAGGCGGCGATTTGATCCCTGTGTTGTTCACATCAATCAGCCGTGAGCACCATTACCGGCACATCGGCCCGGCGGCGTCCTACGCCGATACCGATGGATGGCTGCCTGCGGCGTGAAGTCCACGCTGCGCACCGAGCGTGGTGCGCAGCGCGGAGGTTGCTAGGCGATGGCAGGAGGCTCAGCCTTCATGGGCCGCCAGAATGGGTCACTCTCTGCCAGCCAGCGCAGCCAGAGCCGGTCACGGTCGCTGATGTCGCGGCGCGACATCAGTTTGCCAAATCCATCGTGCAGAAGCTGGGTTATACCCTCCCCGTGGGCTTCGCTGTAGACGTGGTCTTGGAGGTCGGCCCAGAGTTTTATCACTTCATTTGTCTGAAGTGTCGTACTAGTTCTTTTGTTTCTCATTTTGTTCTTTTATAGATGCCCGCTTGATCGGCCACACGACGCGGTGCGAGCTTGGCGCAACCGTGGTTTGATGGAAGCGACCGTGCCGAGCCAGCGGATGAAAATGGCTGATGTTCCAGCCAACCCCCGAAGGGCGCGGCCCGGCGCGGTCAAAGTGTTTACAGTTGTTATCGTTTTCATCGACGACGACGGCCAAGCCACTGCGGATTGATGCGCGTCACAGATAAAAAGAACGGACTTTTTGGAGAGCGTGCCGGTAGAGTCGGAACAAAGTTGTTCACAGCCACGTGAAGGTTCCAAGGCTCTAATAATCGCGAATTCTTAATTGGCGGAAGACAGTAGCAAAGGCCCGTCTTTACTGGATAAAGACGCGGTGGGGCAATGCTGTTCCGTGAACCTGCACTCCCGATTGTGACCACTGAATCGGCGAGAGGCGGACGGAAATGTGAACTGGGCGGCGTGGAGCACGATCACGTGGATGTACACACCAACCAAGAAGCTGTCTCACGAATCTTTGATTGATTGACGCCTGTGCGCCTGCGCTTAGCCTGCCGCGTCGGCGGATGGCTCAGCCATGAGCTTGAAAGAGCAACCACGGATGACCACTCGATCACCGCAGGAGTAGCTGTCGCCGGTAAATTCTATATTGGCTGTCGAACGAAGGGCTGATCTGCTGGCAGGCGAACGCTAGGGGGCTAGTCAACATGAATTTTTGTCACAGCGCCAGCGACGTGCTTCCCCCGTGGTCTTGAGCGCGGCTGCGTCGATCCATGCCCACCGCGCCGTAGGCACCAGCGGGTCGAACGATGGCACGTTGACCGTCATCGGAATGAACGGCCAACAGCGACAACAATCCGGCCATTGGAAGCGTTCGGGCTATGCGCGGGGCGATGTGCCAATCGCCGCCCTGCTCTGTTGGCGTCTCTGTTGCTGAAATCGACCGAACCGGTTCAATGCCTCTAGCACTTTCGACGGTACGTAGAAGACCAGTCTGCCGTGCCGCTCCACCGGGATAATCCCGTCGGCGGTCATTCTGCGAAGCCAACGAATGGAAGGCCGCGATTTCTCGGAGTACAACGTTGCCAGCAACTCGCCCGCATTCACACGCTTTTCCGTTGCTCCACATGGTTCTGGATGTCCGCTGAACATGCTATTAAGAACCAAGCGCATCAGGTTGTACGTCACTGCCCGGCGAGCTGTTTTCCGACCTGAAGGCTAAGCTGTTTTATGAGGAATTGCTGTTGACAGCGAAGGCCGGTTGCGTGGCGGCACACAGAGCTGTAGTTTGCCCGCGCCGCGACATCACGCATCCAACTTTTGTGGTTGCTGGCAGGCGTGCTCGTCGTTGTGGATGGTTTGCGGGGTCCAACTCCAGAATATCTTGGAGTCTGGCTTGCTGACCAGTCCCTTGTAGTGACTGTGCATCACGTCTGGGCTTTGGCCTGCCCACTTCGCGGTTTTACCCTCATCGTCAGAGTCTGCATAGTGGTGCGAGATCGCGGTGTGGCGGATCACATCTTCATGCCAAGGCTGGAGATTTTCATCCACTCCTTTCTTGGTCAGACTGCCTTTGAAACCTGCCAATCGTCGTACTGCGTCGAAATCGCGGCGGAAGTTCTTCGGAACAAAAGGCCGCCCAACATAGGGGAGCAGCCATTGGGCGAGGTTATCGGAAACCTCCACATGTCGTCGCTTTCGCCGCTTCGCCGTGAAGCCGGTCACGGTTATCAGCTTGGACTTGAGATTTACGTTATTCCATCGAAGAAACCCGATTTCAGCGGGCCGGAGGCCGCCGAATAGTCCAACAGCGATGTAGGGAACCATCAGACCCTGCTCGTGCGTGAGCGCCGCCCGAAGCAGAGATTTTGCTTGGTCGAGCGTAAAGATGACAGGCTCGTGCTCATCTACTTCGGCGACTTCGATGTCCTCCGCCGGGTTTGAGATACAGTACTTCCGCTTTCGGCACCACTTGAAGAAAGTGCGGAATTTTGTTCGGTAATGGTTCTGCGTGACGCCTTCGTAACCACAGCCTTGAACCAACCCTTCGAGATGCTCTGTCGTGGTTTGGTTGACCATTAGATCACCATGCTCTTTCACCAACTTGCCAAGGCGGCTGGTGTAGTCCGTGATGGTGCGTTGGCGTTTCTTTTTCTCCCTTTTCACTGCCAAGAACTCGCTGACCGCATCCCGAATGGTCTTCACCTTGGTTAGTTCCTTGTAGTTGCTCAGCGCATATTCCACGACGAATTGGAGTGATTTACCCTTCAGATGGGGCTGAGCGTTTTGGGCTTCACGCAGCCTGCGAACCGCGTGTTCGGCTTCGACCAGTTCTTCCTGCGTGAGGCAGGTTTTCCGCAGCACGAAGTCAACCGGCTGGCCCTGCGCCTTCAGTTCCAGTTCCTCCTTAACCCGCAGCGCCTCGTGGAGAGTCGGAACGTTTCGCCTGATCTGTGTTCCGTCCGGCATCCGGCCTTGGACCCGAAAGGCAGGTGTCCCACTGCGGTAAACGAATTCTTTTACAGTGAACCGCTCTGATTTCCGCATACCACGCAAGAACTGGATTTTTCAGTTTTTGCGGGATCGCCATGACGTTTTTGAGCAAGTCTTTGAGCAAGTCGAACCTGCGGCTCGCACCGGCTCCAGTAAACTACGGGTTCCTTCTCCTTCGCAAAGCCCTCATTTGACGCGGCTTATTGGCCGTTGCCGAGTTGGTACCCCCACCCCGAATTGAACGGGGATCAACGGTTTAGGAAACCGCCGCTCTATCCATTTGAGCTATGGGGGCAGCCCGAAGCAGCAGCATACAGACAAGAGAAGCCGCGCGCAAATGCTCTTTCGGGCAGTGTCGATGGCGAACTCCAAAGCTGCGGTGCATATGGCAGACGTTCCTGGCGCCTTGATGCCTATCCCGAGCCAGCCGGGCCGCGCCTGGAGACGGTCGCAGCGCATTGAGACCGCAGTAGGGAGATGCCAGGAGCGTCCCGCGGCTTGGATCACTGCGCGGTTGTCCTTGCTCCGGAAGCGGGTATGCTGCCTGAATGCAATGCCCGTGAAAGTAAAAATCTGCGGCATCACAAATGTCCCCGACGGCTTGGCGTCGGCCGAAGCGGGCGCGGATGCGCTAGGCTTCGTGTTCTATGAACGAAGCCCCCGTCATGTTCGCGTGGATGCGGCCGCCCATGTCATCCGCGAACTGCCTCCGTTCGTGATGAAGGTGGGCGTGTTTGTCAACGCGCCCGAAGACTTGGTCCTGCGCGCCGCCCACGAATGCGGTCTGAGTCTTCTCCAGTTTCACGGTGACGAGTCTCCTGAATACTGCCTGCAATTCGGCCTGATGTGCATGAAGGCCTTTCGCGTTCGTGACACGGCGTCGCTGCGAGCGGCGTTGGATTACCACACAGACGCGTGGCTGTTCGACGCGTACACCCCGGGGCAACCCGGGGGCACCGGCGAGACGTTCAACTGGGATATTGCCTTGCAGGCCCACGATTGGGGCCGCCCTGTTTTTCTGGCCGGGGGCCTAACCCCCGAGAATGTGGCTGAGGCCGTGCGACGGGCGCGGCCTTATGCGGTAGATGTGTCGAGCGGAGTCGAAGCCGCCCCCGGGAAGAAGGATCACGCCAAGGTCAGAGCCTTCATCCAGGCGGCCAAGGGGGCCGGGGATCCGATGCGGCCATAGACCCAAATCGGCGGACGCGGACTACTGGCGTGAGCTTCGTGTCCAGACAAAGCCAGCAGACGGTTAGCAAAGGCCAACAGGTGTGTGGTTGCGGCGACCCGTCGGGGGTGTCATTATCAGAGACCTTGTTTCCAATGATGCGGCCATGAAAAGCAACGACGGATCCCTAACCGACGCCCAATTGCGGGCGGAACTCAACCGGTGTGAATACTGCGAGGCGAAGCCCTGCAAGTCAGCCTGCCCGGCGGATTGCTCTCCGGCGGACTTCATCATGGCAGCCCGCGTGGGGACGCCATCCGATTACCGGCGCGCCGGGGCGCTGATCATGAGCTCGAATCCCCTCGGCTGGGTCTGCGGCGTGGTTTGCCCGGATTACTTCTGCATGAAGGCGTGTTCCCGCCGCACGTTCGACCAGCCCATCAATATTCCCGCTGTTCAGGCCAGCGTTATGAAGCGCGCCTACCAGGCGGGTTTGGAAGGCTTCAAAGCGCCCAGGTGCAACGGCAAGAAGGTGGCGGTGATCGGGGCCGGCCCGGCAGGCCTAGGCGCAGCCAGTGTGCTCGCGCAGCGCGGCTACCAGGTAACCGTTTACGAGCAACGAAAGCGGCTGGGTGGCATGACGCGCCTGATTCCGGACTATCGGCTCGACAAGCGGGTCTCGGGCCGGGACATCGAGTTCGTCAAGGCCCTCGGCGCGATAGACTTCCAGATGGGCAAGGCGGTGGCCGACCCGGCAGCGTTGCTCAAGGATTTCAGGGCAGTCATTGTCAGCGCGGGCGTGGAAGAGCCGATGCGGCTGGGCATCCCGGGCGAGGAATATGCGATTTCATGGCAGCATTTCCTGGAGCAGCAGAAGCAGGTTGCGGTGGTCGGCAAGAAGGTGGCTGTGCTGGGCGGAGGCGCGGTGGCCGTTGACTGCGCCACGACGGCGAAGAAGCGCGGCGCCCTTTCGGTGGAGCTGATCTACCGGCGGCGGCAGCCGGACATGCCGCTGACGGCTTACGAGCGGGAAATGCTGCTGGAGCATGGGATCGAGATCGCAAGTTGCTCCCGCCCGATCGAGATCACACATAAGGGCAAGAGGGTAACCGGTGTGCGCATCGCCCGAATGATGCTCCCAAAGGGCAAGAAGCCCCAGGTGCAGAACTTCGTGGTCAACCGGAAGGAGTCCCCCGTCTTCCGGGAGTTTGACGTGGTCATCTCAGCCATTGGCAGCCGGTCCCGGATGCCTGTCGAGAAGGTCCGGGGCATCTTCTATGCAGGCGATATGATCCTGGGCTCGGCGACCGTCGTCGAGTCGGTGGCGACCGGCAAGAACGCCGCGCTGGAGGCTGACGCGTATATCCTTGGCAAGAAGCCGCCCCGCTTTAGGAACCGCGCGAAGAGCTGCGCGGTGCTGGCAGGTTTGAACCTGTGTCCCGTGCCGCTCGAAGCGGAGTTCTTCGGGCGCAGAATTCGGTCCCCCTTCCTGCTTTCAGCCGCGCCGCATACAGACGGCTACGCCCAGATGCGCAAGGCCTACGAAGCCGGCTGGTCCGGCGGAGTGATGAAGACGGCCTTCGACAACGTGCCGATTCACATCCCGGCCGAGTACATGACTGTGTTCGGCGCTTCGACCTATGCGAACTGCGACAATGTCTCCGGCCACGATCTCGGGCGCGTCTGCCAGGAGGTGGGGCAGTTGGTAGCGGAATTCCCGGACCGGCTGACGCTCGCCTCGACCGGCGGGCCGGTCACCGGGCACGACGAGGCCGACAAAGCCGTCTGGCAGTCGAATACAAGAAAGCTGGAGGCCGCCGGGGCGATGGGCGTTGAATACAGCCTCTCCTGTCCACAAGGCGGCGACGGGACGGAAGGCGACATCGTATCGCAGAACGCAGAGCTGGCAGCCAAAATCATTGATTGGGTCATGGAAGCCAGTTCGGAGGACAACCCAAAGCTGTTCAAGCTCACTGCAGCGGTCACCTCCATCCACCCAATCATCAAGCGAATCCAGCAGGTCTTTGCGAAGTATCCCAACAAGAAGGGCGGCGTCACCCTGGCCAACAGCTTCCCGTCGCTCGACCTACGCAAAGCGCGGAACCGGCGTTGGGAAGAGGGCGTCGTGGTCGGCATGTCTGGCGAAGGGGTGCTGCCAATCAGCAACCTGACACTGGCAAAGGTCTCGGGCATGGGCGTCGCGGTCTCCGGCAACGGCGGTCCGATGAACTACCAGGCCGCCGCCAACTTCCTGGCTCTGGGCGCCCAGACGGTGCAGTTCTGCACCATCGTGATGAAGTACGGCCTGGGCATTGTGGATGAACTGCACTCCGGGCTCAGCTTCCTGATGCAGGATCGAGGGTTCAAGTCCGTCAAGGAACTGATTGGCGCGGCGCTGCCGAACCCGATTACGGACTTCATGGCCCTTTCGGCCACCAAGAAGCTCCCGCAGGTGGACGCGGAGCTTTGCGAGCACTGCGGCAACTGCACGCGCTGCCCGTACCAGGCCATCACGCTGAACGGGAGGAAAGTGCCGCTCTTCGACGCGGCGCTTTGCATCGGCTGCTCGCTCTGCGCGCAGAAGTGCTTTGCCGGCGCCATCTCCATGCGCCCGCGCACCGCCCGCGAACTGGCCGCCCTCAAGCACTAGCGCGGGCAACTGTGCAACCCTTGTAAGAGTGTCACCTGCCATGTCATTGCTCATCGAAAACGCGACCGTGCTAACCGCCGGCAAGACACCCGCGGTCCTGCGCAATCACTCGATCCTCATCGAGGACGGCTACATCGCGAAAGTCGCCCCCAAGAACCGATTCCAAGGGTTTGCCGGCAAGCGAATTGACGCTGCGGGCAAGGTCGTGGCCCCCGGCTTTATCAATGCCCACACGCACTTCTACAGCACGTTTGCGCGCGGTTTGACCAAGACCAAGCCGGCCGGGAGCTTTGTCGAAGTGCTGGAGAATCTGTGGTGGCGCTTGGACTCGGCCCTGACCACGGAGGATTGCTACTACAGCGCGCTCATCGCCTTGCTGGATGCGATACGGCACGGCACGACAACGCTCATTGATCATCACGCCAGCCCCGGCTCGGTCCGTGGCTCCTTGCAGGCCATCGAGAAGGCGGTTAAGCAAACCGGCGTGCGCGCCTGCCTCTGCTATGAGCTCTCCGACCGCGATGGCGCGCGCATCAGCAAAGAGGGCTTGGAGGAAAACGTCGGCTTCATCCGTCGCTGTCAGGCCACTCGCGCCACTCACCTCTCCGCCCTCTTCGGCCTCCATGCCGCCTTCACGCTCAAGGACGCCACGCTGGCAAAGGCCGCAGCCCTGGGCCAGGAGCTGGGCGCCGGATTTCATATCCACGTGGCGGAAGCGAAAAGCGACCAGGATTACTCCGAGAAGAAGCACCGACGGCGGGTGGTGGAGAGGCTGAACCAGTTCGGCATCCTCGGCCCCAGGAGCATCGCCGCACATTGCGTGCACGTGAATCGCCGGGAGATGGGCCTGTTGGCCGAGACGCAAACCGCGGTGGTTCACAATCCCCAATCGAATCTGAATAACGCCGTGGGCATCGCGGATGTCGTCTCCCTGATGCGGCGGGGAGTCCTGGTCGGGTTGGGCACGGACGCCATGACCACCAACATGCTTGAGGAGGTGCGCGTCGCGGTCTGGGCACAACATCTCCGCGCGCAAGACCCCTCGGTTGGCTTTGGCGAAGTCGTCTCGGCGCTTTTGTTCAACAATCCCGCCATCGGGGGCCGGTGTTTCAATCTCCCGCTGGGCGAGCTGCGCGAGGGCTGCGTGGCCGACGTGGTGCTCATTGACTACGATCCGCCCACACCGCTGGAAGCGGGTAACACCTTCGGCCACGTCGTCTTTGGCATGTCCCAAGCCGCGGTGGATACGACGATCGTCGCCGGCCGTGTGCTGATGCAGAATAAACGGCTGACGCTGAACCTGGACGAGCCGCGCATCAACGCCCGTGCCCGCGAGTTGGCGAAGGAACTCTGGAGGCGCCTCTGATGCTGTGGCGAAGGGAGTTCGTGATGTGGAGCGGCCTGGAAAGAAGGACAGCTTGTCCCCCCTCACCCCGGCCCTCTCCCCTAGGGAGAGGGAGACCCGCAATCCGTCTCTCGGGAATACCTGACGCACTAGGTTTGCCGGCGCGCAGCCGACGATTCTCCCTCTCCCTAAGGGAGAGGGCTGGGGTGAGGGGGAAGCAGACGTCCGCTCGACCGCGGCTGCCGACACATTGCAGCGCGCATGCCCGCACACCAGCCCCGGGATTCCCTTCCCCGATGCTCCTGTGACATCAGCTTTAATATGAAGACTACCTACCTAGCCATTCAGAAACGCGCCAAAGCGCTTGAGAAGGAAACCGTGCGCTTCCTGGCGGACATGATTCGCACCCCTTCCTTTTCCTCCAAGGAGGAGAAGGTTATTGGGGTCATCAAGAAGGAGATGAAGCAAGTCGGGTTCGACGAGGTGCGCATTGACGGTTTGGGCAGCATCATCGGGCGGATTGGCAAAGGCCGCCGCGTGATAGCCTTCGACGCCCACATTGACACCGTTTATCCCGGCGACCGCGAGCAGTGGAAATCCGACCCTTTCCTGCCCCGGATCAAAGACGGCAAGATCTGGGGGCGCGGGTCGGTGGACCAAAAGGGCGGCATGGCCTCGATGGTCTATGCGGCCAAGATCATCAAGGAGCTGGGGCTCAACGACCAGTTCACGATCTACTTCACCGGCACCGTCATGGAGGAGGACTGCGATGGCTTGTGCTGGCAATACCTGCTCAAGGAGGAGAAGCTCAGGCCGGAGTTTGTCGTCATCACCGAGCCAACCAACCTGAACCTCTATCGCGGCCACCGGGGGCGGATGGAGATTCGCGTCGAGGTCAAGGGCCGAAGCTGCCACGGCTCGGCGCCCGAGCGCGGGGACAACGCCATCTACAAGATTGCGCGCATCGCGCTGGAGATTGAGAAGCTGAACGAGCGCCTGCGCGAGGACCGGTTTCTGGGCAAAGGCACGGTCACGGTCACCGAGGTGCGCTCCGCGTCGCCGTCGCTCTGCGCGGTGGCCGATGGGGCCGGCATTCATCTGGACCGGCGGCTCACCGCCGGCGAGACCAAGGCGAGCGCCCTGGCCGAGGTGCGGGACGCGGCAAAGCGGGCAGGCTACCCGGACGCCAAAGTGTTCGTGCTCAACTACGCCGAAGCGGCCTACACGGGCAAGGTGTATCCGACCGAGAAGTATTACCCGACCTGGGTGCTGGAGCCGAAGTCGCCCTACCTGAAAGACGCGGAGGCGGCATACAAAGGTGTCCTGGGCAAGGCGCCGCTGGTGGACAAATGGACCTTCAGCACCAACGCGGTTGCCATTGCCGGCATGAAAGGAATCCCATGCCTCGGACTCGGCCCCGGCAACGAGGTCTACGCCCATGCCCCGAACGAGGCTTGCCCCGTGCAGCACTTGAGCGCCGCCGCGGCGTTCTACGCCGCCCTGGTCGCTCGCCTGAATGGCAGAGCCTGAGCTGGTTCGCATGTCCGTTCTGTTCCCCCGCACCCCAACCCTCTCCCTAGGGGAGAGGGGGAATGCTCGGCGGCGCATCGGCGAATCTAGTGCGTCGGCCATGTTCGAGAGACGGAGTGCGAGCCTCCCTCTCCCCAAGGGAGAGGGCCGGGGTGCGGGGGAAGCAGCCGTGCCTCCCTTCTGTGGTGTAAACCGGACCAATACCTCTCCAATTTCGGATTTCGGCCTTCGGATTTCGGCTTTTGGGTTTCAGCCCTTGGCTCTGCTATGACCCCCGTTCTTTACCACTGCACCACCTGCGGCAAACCGTATAGGCGCGACGAAATCCGCTACCTCTGTCCCTCGTGCGCCAAGAATTACCGTCCAGGCATCCCGCTCCTGGGGGTGCTCTCGGTCCAGTTCGACTATGCGGCTATCAAGCGGCGCTTCCGGAAGCAAAGTCCGGACTGGAGCCTGTTTTCCGCAGTCGAACCGAGGTATTTCCCGCCCTACGCGGTCGGCAACACGCCCTTCTTCCCGGTTGCTGCCTTGGGCAAAGCATTCGGCTTCGAGAATGTCTGGCTCAAGAACGACGGTCTCAACCCGAGCGCCTCGCTCAAAGACCGGGCTTCATTTCTCGTTGTGGCCGAGGCCAACCGCCTTAAGGAGCACTCCATCGTCACCGCCTCAACCGGCAATGCCGCCAGCGCCCTGGCCGCCGTCTGCGCCGCCGCAGGCAGGCAGGCGATCATCTTCGTTCCTGAAAGCGCGCCCAAGGCCAAACTCGTGCAAATGGTGCTCTATGGCGCCCGGGTGATTCCCGTGCGCGGCACCTACGACGACGCCTTCCGCCTGTCCCTCGAATACACCGCGCGCAAGGGCGGGCTCAACCGCAACACCGCGTATCATCCCCTGACCCTCGAGGGGAAGAAAACGGTCGGGCTGGAAATCTATGAGCAGAACCGGTTCCGGACACCGGACGTGATCCTCGTGCCGGTCGGGGACGGCGTCATTATCAGCGGAGTGTACAAAGCCTTCTACGACCTGAAAGCCGCCGGATTGATCTCCAAGCTGCCGCGCCTGGTCTGCGTGCAGGCAGAGCGCTCCGCGGCCATCCATCACTACCTCCGCACCGGGACGTATCAAAACGCCCGGCGGCCCGCCACCATTGCCGACTCCATTTCCGTCTCGATTCCCTCCAACGCACACCTGGCCCGGCGGGCGGTCATGGAAAGCCGGGGATTCTCCATCACCGTGTCGGACAAAGAGATTCTGCGCGGGCAACGGACGCTGGCAGAACAGACGGGTGTGTTCGCGGAACCGGCGGCAGCCACGACCGTGGCCGCATTGCGAAAGCTTCAAGGCTCCGACTTGCTGAACCGCAAAGAGCAAATCGTGCTTCTCATCACCGGCCACGGCCTCAAGGACGTTGACGCCGCGGTGAGCACCATCCGCATCCCCGCGGCCATTGAGCCGGAGCTCAAGGCATAGGCGAGCCAGCCCGCATATCTCGCACCCAACGCCGTGTGCGGGCACACGGCCTGCAGGGAAAGGTCGGGGCGGCTGTAGGCCGCGTGCCCTCACGCGGCCACGGCTGCCGTACCCATCGGAGGGTAAACCAGGCAGGCTAGGCGACCGTCCGGACCACGCCGAGTCTGCCGATGAGCACGTAGACCAGCAGCAGCGCCAGCGGGTAAAGGATCGCGCAGGCGATGAAGACCGGTGTGAAGCCGTAGGCGTCCACCACGTGGCCCGTGCTCAGCATCGCCAGTGCCCCGACCCACGAGCCCAGCGCGCCGCCAAGGCCGGTGACGGTGGCAATGGCACTTTTCGGGAAGACCTCCGCCGGGAGGGTGATGTTGCTCCAGCCGCCATGGCAGAAGGTCATGCCCGCCACGAGCAGGAGCGCCACCGTCGGACGGGAAACCTGCGTCACCGCGAACAGGCAGATCAGGAGCGTGGCGGTCATGAAGATCATCGTAGTCTTGCGCGCTTTGTCCAGCGACCAGCCCTGGCCGATGAGCGTCCGCGGGATAATGCCACCGGCAAGGTTGCCCAGCGCCGCCGCGGCATAGGGAATCCAGATGAACATGCCGATGCGTTGCAGATCGAAGCCGTATTGCTTCTGAAAGTAGAGAGGTATCCAGAACAGGAGAAAGTAACTGACCGGGTCAGTCAGCGCGCGCACCAAAACACAGCCCCAGGTTTCACGCATCTTGAGCAGAGTCCCGAGCCGCGGGGGACGCGGCTGGGCGGTTTCTTCCTGCTGGCCATCGAGTATCAAGCGGCGCTCCTGCTCGCCGAGGCAGGGGTGCGCCCTGGGCTGGCGGAAGAACAGCATCCACGGCACGAGCCAGACAAAACCGAGCGCACCTGTGATAAGAAAAGCCGACCGCCAGCCCCACTTGACCGCAATCAGGGATACGATGGGCGCCGCCGCCACCGAACCGACGGCGGTGCCCGCGTTGAAGATGCCAATGGCCAACGCGCGGTCGCGCATGGGGAACCACTCGCCGACCGCTTTGACACCGCCGGTGAAGCTACCCGGCTCGAAGGCCCCCAGCAGGAAGCGGAAGAAGGAGAACTGGCCCACCGTGGCGGCAAAGACATGGAGGATGTTAGCCAGCGACCAGCCCGACACAAACAGCACGAATCCCCGCCGCGTGCCGATGTAGTCAATGATGCGCCCACTGACGGCATACATCACACCGTAACTGGCCAGGAACCACGCATTGATGGTGCCATAGCTGGCGTTGGTGAGGCTGAGTTCCTCCTTGATGGTGCCAATCAGCACCGACAGGGTCTGCCGATCCAGATAGTTCAACGCCGAAGCAAGACACAGCAATCCCGCAATGTACCAGCGAAGTCCCTTTATCGTCATCATGTCTCGGCCAAGTCTGGCGGGTAAGCGCGCTGCTGCGCAAGGACTCTTGCACGCCTTGGCGCTGATTTCTCCTGCCGCTTGCGGTCTGCGCTGGCCGGGCAGTTTGCCGCGGCTTCGCTTGTCTCTCCAGGCGTCTCCAAGTGCCGCCGTGGTCCGCGGGAAAATGAGAAGGGCGCGGGGGCATTGCTCCTCAGCAACACCACCGCGCCCCAAGCCGGATTGGCCGGCTATTGCGCCGGCGCGAATCGGGCTCTGCTATCGAAGCCGGAGGCTATTCGCTCTTGATGCGATAGAATGCCTGCGCCCCCGCCGAGACCGAGAAGGTCCCGCTGCCGGTCGAATTGGTGGCGGCGCGCGTCCAGCCGGACAACAACGCGTTGACTGTCGGCGACGTCAGCAGCACGAATTGCGTGCCGGAGCCGCCGGCATAGTTGACGTTGTAGCTCGTGGCCGGCGTACCGACCGGCACGATGCTGGTGATCTCGGCCGGTGTCACTGAGACCGGCAGGCTGATGACCCGCACGTTGTCATAGATCACCCCGCCGTCAAAGGAGGCGGCGGAGTCGTAGGCGTCACAGTGGCCGAGCATAACGTTGCCACTGGTGAAAGCCGTGGTGTTGGTATAGCTGAAGATCACGGTCTGGTTGATCTTGAGGGTGACCAGGTCTCCGACCTGGCTGATCTCCACTTCCGACCAGCAAGGCGTGGTTGAACCCGAGATATTCCCGGGTGAACCGGCGAAGCCGTAGGGCGGCGCTTTGAAAATGCCGGTGAGCGTCGAAGCCGACCGCGAATTGAGCGAGGTGGGATTTCTGCCCGCCGTGGTCGGGGCGCTGTACAACGCATAGTCTCCCAGGGCCGCCGCGTCGGTTTCCACCCCGTAGAACAAGCCGTCGAATGTCCAGCCCGTTGGATCTACCCCGGTAAACCCGAAAGTGCTGTTGCGGAACCAATTGGTCTGGTTGCCGGAATGGTTGATGCCGAACAGGGCGTATTCCGTCGTGGCCGTGTCGGGGGCAATCAAGTACATGTCAAACCGCAAGGCGAAGTTCCCTGAGAAGGTCTTGTTCTTGGGATACAGGTTCAAGGCTGCCGCCGCCTCGTCGGGCTGCAATTTGTTCACCTGCAGGAACAGCCCGTGCGTGTCGGTGCCCGAGCGCGGCGCCGGCGGGAGCGCGCCATAAGGATGGAGGGAATAGTCGTAGTTGAACGTCACCGAGTAGTCGTTGTCCGTCGCGTTCGTGGAGGCGTAGAGGAGTGTCCAGGCCGCCGAGGTGTCGGTATTGAAGTCGTCGGCAAACAGCACTGTCTCCGTCGGCAACTCATCATCCACAATCGTGGCGGTGGCGGAGGGGGAGTTAGTCCCCACGGCATAGCCTGTGCCGTCCGCCACGCTGCAAACAACCGTCTGGTTGCCTTGCAGCAGGGCGTCGTTGACGGGTTTAACGTCGAAATCCGTGGTGAGCGATCCCGGATTCACGGTGACCGGTGTCGTGCCAGTGTGGCGGGATGCCGCCGCCTCGCCCGCATAGCTCAGGTTGACGTTGAAGCTGGGCGCATCGAGGTTGCCGCGGCGCGTGAGGCGGAATCTCACGTAATCGTTCGGGAGGGGCTCGTACATGCTCCCTTGCACGGTCGAGATGTCAAGCGTTGGGGTGTCATTGTCCGCAATGGTCACCGTGGCATTGCCCGCGCCGTAATAATTGGTGCCCTCGCTGATGTTCAGGACGGCCGTCTCGGCGAACTCCGAAACCCCGTCGTCAATCGGGGTAAGGGTGACGTTGGTCGAGGTTTCACCCACGGCAAAAGCGACCGACCCGGGCAGCGCCACATAATCTGAGCCGCTCACAGCGGCGCCGCTCATGGTGTAGTAAACCGTCACGGCCGGACCGGGCTCGCTGCGCGTGATCGTGAAGACGCCGGGAGTTGGCCCGGTCTCGGAAGCATTCGGCGTGGTCGCCGTAGCCGTCACAACGCTGGGGAAGTTGGTGATGCGCACATTGTCAAACAAGCTAAACGCCAAGTACTGTGCATTCGGATCCGCGGATGCGCCGGTGTTAATGTCGTAGTGGTTAAACAGAATGTTGGCGCCGCCTAAGGGGACTATACTGCCCGGCGGAATGGTATTGGTTATGGCGTCAACGGCATCAATGGTGGCGATGAGTATGCCGTCAATTCGATAGGTGATGGTGTTGGCGACCTTCCTTATGGAAACATCCCGCCACTTGAAAGCCACTGTACCTGCGGCGGTGGAACCGGTCTGCTGGGGATACAGGGCGATCTGAGCCGCCGGTGCCGTCTGCCCGGCGGGGAAGTTGGTTGCATAGTACGTAGCCGAGCTGTTGCGCGACCCGGCACCGGCATACACAAAACCCGAGTTCGTATCACCGGGCCGGAAATCGGAATAACCTGCCCCATAAAACCCACCGCCGAGTATATATTGCCCATCTTGATAACTGACCGGTTTGCCCGGCGAATAGACCCGGTAGTCGGAAGCCGTGCCGCCGTCACCGCTCGCGCCGATAATGATGGCATCTATGCCGGAACCGGCCACATTCACGCTTGTGCCCGCCGTGCCATAGCCGCCACCGGCAATCTGGGTGGACCCGCTGCCGCCGCCGTTCAACGGTCCGTTGTAGTTGATCCACATATCCCAGTGCATTTCAAAATTCTCCGTGATGCTGAAGCCGTTGGGCGACACGCTGACGCCGGAGGGAAACACCCCCAAGGCGGGTGTTAGATTAGCCTGCAGTTTCAAGCCGCGGGTGGTGCCGCCGGAGTTCGGCGCCGGCGGAATGCCGACCGTGCTGTAATCGAAGAATATGTCCGCGCGATTGTCGCCGCCAGTCGTCTTGTTTACAGTCCAATTCGCCGTGGTATCCACGTCGAAATTCTCGGAGTAAACTTGCGTTTGCGCCTGGGAGGTTCCGGTGATTGCGAGGAGGCCGCCGACGACGGCCAGCGCCAACGCCCAACCGCGGAGGCTGGGCCGAATAAGGAGGGTATTTGTTATCTTCATGGTGGGTTCTATTTGTATTGATCCAGCGACCCAGAGGCGGATTCTCACGAATCAAACTGATTGGCCGAGGGTCTATTAACCTCTATTTTAACCCCTTTGCAGGGATCTGCAAGCAAATACTACGAAGTACCCATTGAGGGTTCGCAAAGGGGCTCGGGAAGGTGTCCATTACCAGCAGGCCGTTTGGAGGCGCCGACAACCGTTGCCGCATGTCCCCTAGCTTCAGAACTCCTGGCCTGCGGCCCGGATTCTGAGGCTGTGCGGAACCTTCCGGATGCCAACCCCGGGTCGTTTTCTTCAGGAATCGCGCGAGTTCTGTCGCAAGGGTGCGCTTGGTGGCAGCAGGAACAACCCGCGTTAACCGCTCCGTGCCAGGAGTTCCTGTCCTGGCCAATAGCCGCCATTACTGCAGTTGCAGGCTGTTCCCACCGTCCCGCCCCCGTCCCTCCTCCGTAGTACCTCCGTTCTACCTCCGTTCTACCTCCGTTTTTGGAGACGGAGGAGGAACGGAGGTAGAACGGAGGTACTACGGAGGGACCACCGAAGGAGAGGGTAGGGCGAGGAGGGAATTGGACGTCGCTTCCGACGGGTCAAGGTGCCTGAGCTTCGGGACGTTGCCAGAAATTGAGATGCGACTCCATTGGGGTCTTTGAGGGCTTGAGCCTGCTTCCCATCTGTGTTCATCCTTGGACATCTGTGGTTGCCTGGAATTCCCAGGCCCTGACAAACGATGGTCCAGGATCGCATGCCGAAAACACTCGAAACAGCCAATGCGCTGGAGCCGCGGGGTAAGCCGAGCACAGCCTGGACCCGGGTGGCAGGCGGCACGGCGGTTTTGCTGCTGGCAGTGTTCGGGGTCTATTGGCCGGCGCTGCCGGGCGAGTTTCTGTGGGACGACTTCCTCGTGGTGCATCGCAACCCCCTGGTTGCGGGCGAACTGGGACTGGGCACGGTCTGGTTCCGCACGGATTTTCCCCTCAGTTGCGTGGCCTTCTGGCTGGAGTGGCTGGCATGGGGCGATCACCCGCTTGGCTACCATGTGGTCAATGTCCTGCTGCATGCCGCCGGCGCGATTCTTCTGTGGCGGGTGCTGACTCGGTTGCTAATATCAGCCCCGTGGTTCGCGGCGATGATCTTCGCCGTCCATCCAGTCTGCGTTACCTCTGTAGCTTGGATTTCGGAACTGAAGAACACCCTCTCTCTTCCCTTCTTCTTGTTGAGCCTCCTGTGGTATCTGCGCCATGAATCTGATTGTCAGGGCCCGGGTTCCAGGTTCCCGGATTGCCGATGGTATTGGCTGGCGCTGGCGGCCTTCGTGCTGGCGCTGCTGAGCAAGACCTCGACGGTTATGCTGCCGGGGGTGCTGGTGGCTTGCGCCTGGTGGCAACGCGGGCGTGTCACGCGGCGGGATTGGCTGAGCGTGAGCCCGTTCTTCGTCCTGGCGCTGGTGTTTGGGCTCCGGAGCGTCTGGTTTCAGACGCAGGGAGCTATGGGCGGGGTGGTGGTGCAGTCCGAGGGCTTCTGGGGCCGGTTGGCCGGAGCCGGCCTGGCGCTCTGGTTTTACCTCGGCAAATCCCTGTTCCCGCTGAATCTGAATATGATCTACCCGCGCTGGCAGGTCCAGGCCGGGGCGGCGCTGTCTTACCTGCCCCTGCTGCTGTGGTGCGGTGTCCTGGGCGGGTGCTGGCTGGGCCGGCGGACCTGGGCGCGGCACGTGTTGTTCGGCCTGGGCTGCTTTACGGCCATGCTGTTTCCTGTGCTGGGCTTCTTCGACATGTTCTTCCTGACCCTGTCTCGCGTGTCGGACCATTTTGCCTATCTGCCGCTCGTCGCTTTGGCAGCGTTGGCGGCGGGCGGGCTGAGCCGTGGGTTGGGAGGTGGCGGCAACACTTTGTTGCGGTTGCCGGGCCAGGCGCTGTGGTGGGGCGGCGGCGCGGTAGTGCTCGGGCTCGCCGTGCTGGCGAACCAGCGCGCGCGAGTCTTCGCCAGCGAAGAGGCGCTGTGGCGGGACACCGTGGCGAAGAACCCCGCCGCGTGGTGCGCTCATGCCAACCTCGGTTGGATTCTGGCTGAGCGGCAGCAGTATGACCAGGCGCGGGCGCATTTGGAGGCGTCCCTGGCCGTAAGGCCGGAGAATGCCCAGGCGCATTCCAACCTCGGGCGGCTGCTGTACTTGCAGGGTAAGTTCGCCGAGGCGGACGCTCAGTTTCAGGAGGCCCTGCAGCTCAAACCCAGGGACGCTGATATCCGCAAGGCCTACGCCTCAGTCCTGGCAGAGCAGGGGAGGCGGACAGACGCGATTGAGCAACTGCGGGAGGGACTGCGGCTGCGGTCCGACGCGGGAATGCGCCTGGAGTTGGCCTCCCTGCTAAAGGAAACCAGGCAATACCGGGATGCCGCGGCCGAGTATCGTGAGGTGCTCAAGCTCAAGCCCGACGAACTCGCAGCGCTGAACAACCTCGCCTGGCTCCTGGCGACCTGCCCGGACGCCGCCGTGCGGGACGGTGCCGAGGCGGTCCGGTTGGCCGAACGCGCCTGCCAGTTGAACGGGCACAACGAGGCGCAGTCGCTCGGGACGCTGGCCGCCGCGTACGCCGAAGCGGGCCGTTTCAGGGAGGCGGTGTCCGCCGGCCAAAAGGCCGTCGGGTTGGCGACCGCCAGTGGGGATCAGCGCCTGGCAGGGATTTGCGGTCAACTCCTGCGGCTTTACGGCGCCGGCCGACCTTACCACGAACCGCCGGCCACTGCCGTTGGCACGGAGCCGAAGAGGTGAAACGGTGCTCTCCCAGGCACGGGCATCCTGGCCGTCTCCAGGGACGCGTTCCACCGCGTGCCATTCTCTTGCGGCTGGGTTTGGGGCGTTGCCAATAATTTAGTGGTGTCAACCGCAGGAAACGGTTTCAATGCAGACAGGCAATAACCTGGGACGGCGTTGCCCGTCCACAACCAATACGCAAATATGAAACGACGTGACTTCCTCAAAGCATCTATCGCGGTGTCCACCCTGGCTGGTTTGAACTACGCCCAAGGGCAGAGCCAGGGCAGCACCGGCGCGGGCAGCAGCAGCGTCCGGGAATATTACGAGCTGCGGGTGTATCACCTGAAGAGCGGCACGGATCGAGGGTTGCTGGATAGCTACCTCAGCAAGGCACTCGTTCCGGCGTTGAACCGTCAGGGCTGCAAACCGGTGGGGGTGTTTGTGCAGCAGGAGCGGCCCGGCACGCCCGCGTCCGGCGAGATGAACGATCCCCTGGCGGTGCTGGTGCTGATTCCGTATCCGGCCATGTGGAAGTTCCCCGCGATTCTAAGCGGGGTGAATGCGGACGCGGCGTATCAGGCGGCAGGGGCGGAGTATTTGCAGTCGCCGATGGCCAAGCCGGCCTTCCAGCGGATTGACAGTTGGCTGATGCAGGCGTTCGCCGGGATGCCGAAGGTGGAGTTGCCGTCCTATTGCCGCGAGCAGAAGCCGCGCATGTTCGAGCTGCGCACCTACGAGAGCCACAGCGAGGTGAAGGCGCTCAAGAAGGTCGAGATGTTCAACACGGGAGAGATCCAGCTCATGCGCGAGGTGGGGCTGGGGCCGGTTTTCTATGGCCAGGCGCTCATCGGAGGCAACCTGCCGCACCTGACCTACCTGCTGTCGGCGGAAAGCGCCGAGGACCACAAGAAGCATTGGGACGCCTTCCGCGTGCATCCGGCCTGGGGCAAGATGAAGAACGACCCGCAGTACGCGGACACGGTGTCAAAGATATACAATCGGTTTCTGGTGCCGGCGTCCTATTCGCAGATCTAGGGTCTCTGGCCGGGTGCGGATCCGAGGCGGATATGACGAGGAGAAGCTGGAGTCTTGCCACCGCCGGGCTGTTGCTGTTCGCCGGTGGGGCCGGTTTGGCGGCCGAGTCCAACGCGCGGTTCACGGTGGATGTGTTTGGCACTGCCCGTGGGCTGCCCTCGAGCGTCGTGCTGGCGGTGACGCAAACCCGGGACGGCTACCTGTGGGTGGGCACGCTGGGCGGTCTGGCGCGGTTTGATGGGTTCGAGTTTACGGTATTCGACGAGAACAACACGCCGGGCCTGAGCAGCAGCCAGGTCCGGCGTTTGTATGAGGATCGGCGGGGCAATCTTTGGATTGGCACGGAGAACGGAGAAACTGCGGTGGCGAAGGCAGGGAAGCTGACGAGGGTGCAGCTCGGGCAGGAAGAGGCGCCGGGCCGTCTAATGGCGATTTGCGAGGACCCGAGCGACGCGGTGTTGCTTTACACGGACAACGGTGTGCTGGCGCGGTATCTGGACGGAAAGACCGAGGTTTGGCATGCGGGCTCAGGCGCGCCGAGTACTTGCCGGGCTTTGATCGCGGAGGAATCCGGGCGAGTGTGGCTCGGGACGGATACGACCCTGGTGGCCCTGAAGCCGATTCCAGTGGTGACGGACGAGGTCAGCCCGATTCGGCTGAACTACCTGCTCGCCAGCAAGCGGGGCGGGTATTGGCGCCTGGCCAATGGCCGCATCCAACGGTGCCAGGAGAACCGCATAGAGCAGGACTGGGGCGCGTATCCGTGGGCCAGCACCTTGCCGGTTGTGGCGGCGTGCGAAGACCGGGAAGGCAACCTGGTGGTCGGCACCTACGGCGACGGCGTGTATTGGTTCGACGCCGCGGGCAAGGCAACGCGCATTTCGAGCGAGGAGGGGCTGTCCCACAATTCTGTCTTGTCGTTGACGGTGGATCGCGAGGGCTCTCTCTGGGTGGGAAGCAACGGCGGGGGATTGAACCGGGTGAGGCGCAAGCGCTTCGAAGTGATTGAGGTCTCACGGGGGGCGGTGGTGCAATCGGTTTGCGAAGACGACCAGGGCGGGGTGTGGGCCGGCTGCAACGGGAACCGGATTTACCACTGGCGCACCAACGCCACGCAGCAGTTTCGGCTCATTTCGGACTCGTCGAGGCTGGATGTGAATCCAGACACTTTGTTGGATGTGAAGGCGGTGTTTGTGGGGCTGAACCGCGGGGCGCTGGGCGGGAACTGGACTCTGGCCGGCACCTGGGGTGCGCTCAGGCCGCATCTGTTTCAACTGGAGTATGGGCGGTTTGTGCCCCTGCGCATGCCGGAAGCCGTGGACACAAGGGTCTCGGCCATATTCCAGGACCGGGCCGGGGGCCTGTGGCTGGGCACACAGGGTGGTTTGCTGCGATTCGAGGATTTGAAGCTCTTTACCACCCGTGATGGGCTTTCCGCCGATGATGTGCGGGCCATTGCGGAGGATCGGGAGGGGAACCTCTGGGTCGGGACCGAGGGGGGCGGGCTGAATCGGTTGCGCGATGGCCGGTTCACGTGTTTCACGAGGACAAACGGCCTGCCAGGAAACAGCATTTCGGCTCTGGAGGTGGACAGCGATGGGGTGCTGTGGGTGGCAACTTCCGGCGGCCTGGCACGGTTCCACGATGGGAAATGGACGCGGTATTCGAAGAAGGAAGGGCTGGCCAGCAATAACCTTGGCTACTTGCTGGAGGACGGACGCGGCAGCCTCTGGATCGGCTCTAACGCGGGCCTGATGCGACTGAGGAAGGATGAACTAAATGCCTTCGCCGACGGCAAGAGAACGACTGTTTCGTGCAGGGTTTACGGCGAGGCGGACGGCCTCCCGGCGACTGAATGCACGTCGGGATCTATGCCGGGCGCATTGCGCGGACGCGACGGCACGCTGTGGTTCCCGACCATCCAGGGCCTGGCGTCGCTCAACCCGTCCCGTCTGGACCTCAACACGAATCCACCGCCGGTGATCATTGAGGCGGTCCTGATTGACAATAAGTTGCAGAACCCCGACACGCTGCGGGCGGCGGCGCCGGCGACCGTGACGGTGCCACCGGGCAAGGAAACGCTTACCGTTCGCTATGCGAGCCTGAACCTGGCGGCGCCGGAGAAAGGACGGTTCAAGTACCAGTTGGAAGGATATGAGACAGGCTGGACGGAAAGGCCGGGCAACGTCCGCGAAGCGCTCTATCCCAAACTCCCGCCGGGCGAGTACCGATTCCAGGTCAAGGCGGGCAATGAGGATGACGTCTGGAGCGAGACGAGCGCGACGCTGGCGATCACGGTGCTGCCGCCGTTCTGGCAGAAGTGGTGGTTCATCAGCCTCACCGGCATTGGTCTGCTGGGGCTGGTCGTCGGTTCCGTCCACTACGTGTCCACGCAGCGGCTGCAGCGCCAATTGGCGGTGTTGCGTCAGAAGGAGGCACTGGAGAAGGAGCGGGCGCGGATCGCGCGCGACATTCACGACCAGCTCGGGGCGAGCTTGACGCGGATTTCCCTGTTGGGCGAGTTGGTGGAGGGGGATAAGAACCAGCCCGCCGAGGTCGAGGAGCACGCCCGGCAAATCGAGCAGACCGCCCTGGAAACCACCCGCGCACTGGATGAAATTGTCTGGACGGTCAATCCGTCGAACGACACGCTGGACGGGGTGATCACGTATGTCTGCAAATATGCCCAGGACTACTTGTCGGTGGCGGGGGTGAAGTACCGCCTGGAAGCGCCGCCGGAATTGCCCTCAATCCCCATCACCCCGGAAGTTCGGCACAACCTGTTTCTTGCGGCCAAGGAAGCCATCACCAACGTGGTTCGGCACGCACAGGCCACCGCGGCTGAGATCCGCATACGTCTGCAGGACGGGCGCTTCAGTCTCGAGGTACACGATAATGGGCGGGGCCTGGCGGGCATGGACACCAAGGCGGCGCAAACCCGGAATGGTCTGCGCAATATGCGCAAGCGGATGGAAGATATCGGCGGCAGTTTCTCGATCGAGTCCGCCCCCGAGGGCGGGGCCGTGGTTCGGCTGATGGTCCCGCTGGAGAACGGGCACAAGTGAAGTTCACGGCGTCAACCTGAGACTATGGCAATCACAGTAGCTATCGTAGAGGACAACGATCAACTCCGCGGCACGCTGGCGCGCGTGATCAGCCGGGCCGAAGGATTCAAGTGTGTGAGCCAGTATGCGAACGCCGAGGCGGCGCTCGCGGGCCTGCCAAAGGATGCCCCGGAGGTGGTGCTTATGGACATCAACCTGCCGGGCATCAATGGGGTCGAGTGTGTCCGGCAGTTGAAGCAACTGGCGCCGAAAATCCAGGCGGTGATGCTCACGGTCTATGAGGACACAGATAACATCTTTAACGCGCTGGCGGCGGGCGCGGCGGGCTACTTGCTCAAACGCACCAAAAGCGCGGAGTTGCTGGAGGCCATTCGGGAGGTCCAGCGTGGCGGCTCACCGATGACGACGCACATCGCCCGCAAGGTGACGCAGTCTTTCCAGCGGGCCGGGCCTTCCAGCCAGCCGACCGAGAACCTGTCCCAGCGCGAGCAGGAAGTACTCGACTGCCTGAGCAAGGGTTTTCTTTACAAGGAAATCGCGGACAAGCTGGGCATCAGCTACGAAACGGTCCACACCTATATCCGCCGCATTTACGAGAAGCTCCAGGTCCGGACGCGGACCGAGGCGGTCGCCAAATTCCTGCAGCGCTAGTTTCCGGCGGCGGCGGCGCCTGGTTCCGGGGCGGTCCATTTGCCCCTTGGAGGCCTTTTGTCGCCGGGAAAGGCGTCGCGATTCTTGCCAATTACCTCATTGACGACCGCATCCCCCAGGCCGCATGATTTGCGGAAGATTGCCGTTGTAGAGTTATTCGGAAACGTCAAATGGGCGCTGGACATTGGCGCGGTGTGACACATGCAGCAGGCATGCGCGAGACGCTCGGCGCGTTTAGCGTGCTTTCCGGCATGGCCGTTAAGCTGGTCCCTCTCGGAACCGCTTCGCACGCACCGTTTTTAGCGGGCAACGCGGCCCCGCTGTGTCGCTTGCTTTGCCAGGACCCCCGGGGAGCTGCCGCCTGCCGGCAATTCATGTCGCAGGTGCAATGCCAGGGGGCTGTGCCGAGTCCAAAGGGTGGAGCCGCGCGCCAGTTCCCCGTTGCGCCCCCAGCCAACCCGCGCGCCACCCGCACCCTCCGCACCCATCACTGCTTTGCGGGGCTGACAGAGGTGGCGGCGCCAATCATGGCGCGTGGGACGCTGTTAGCCACTTTGCTTTGTGGCGGGGTTTTGCGTGCCGCGCCCACACGGAAGGAGTTCTGGCGTTGCTGGCGGCGGCTGCGAGAGTTGGGCGTGCGTCTGGACCCTCAGATTGCCCGGCAGGCCTATTGGCAAACGCCCATCGCTCCGCCAGCCCGCCTGCGCGCCGCCCGCCGGTTGCTGGCGGAGCTGGCGCAGCGTCTCGGGGAGCTTGCGGCTCAGTACATAGCCGCCCCGCGACCCACCGACCCGAAGTGCGTCGCCTGTGCCAAAGCCCTGGTCACCCAGGATCCCGGCCACATGCCCTGCGCCCGGCAGGCCGCCCGGAAGGCGCAGGTGACCGAACCCTACTTCTGCCGCGCGTTCAAAGCCGCCACCGGCATGACCTTCTCCGAATACGTCGCCCGCTGCCACGTGGACCGCGCCCGCCAATTGCTTCACGACCCGGACCTGCGCGTGACGGAGGTAGCCTTCGCCGCCGGCTTCCAGTCCATCCCCCACTTCAACCACACCTTCAAGCGCTACACCGGCCTGAGCCCCAAGCGCTACCGCGCCTCCCTGCGCAAGCGTTAGCCGTTCGGGGTTCAAGTTCGAAGTTCGATGTTCAAGGTTCAACATTCAAGGTAAGGTTCGGCGCTCCTGCCTCCTTCCCGTGGTCCCGGAGTCCGTAGTCCCATGGTCCTGTAGCCCCCCTCTTCGCAGGTCAAAACACGACAAGAAAAGGGTCAATCCAGCAGTAGCGCGGTCTTGGCCCGCAGGCGTAAAATGCCCGCCGACGATTGGGTCGTCCCTCGGCGCGGCGTAGCGCTGCCCGTTCAGACGAGTCGGTTCCGGAGACGGTCCCACGCCATGTACAATGGACATCACACTGTAAGGAAAGGAACAGCATTTATGCGCACAAGCACACTACTCACGGTCGCGGCACTGAGCACGTGGACCGCCCTCGCCCCCGCCTACGGCCATCTCGCTGGCTCCACCTTTGACGTGGACGCCGACGGCTGGACGGTCGTGGAGCGTGCCAACGATTCGCTCACCGTTATCAACACCCGCAGCCCGGTTTACACGAATTCGGGCGGCAATCCAACCGGCTACGTCTATGCCACCGACGCCGCCCCCGACTTCCCGGACTTCTACTTCCGCGCGCCCGCCAAGTTCCTGGGCAATCAGCAGGCCGCTTACGGCTACCCGCTGGTGTTTGACCTCATCTCGGACTTCGTCAATACCCCAACGCAGCTTGTGTATTCGGTGATCCTGACCGGAGCGGCCTACACCAACGTGATCACGGTGCCGCGGATGGCAGCGTCGAATACCTGGACGCATTTCGTGGTCATGCTCCAGGCGGGTGCCGGCTGGGTGGACATTGCCACCGGCTTGCCGTCCACCTCGCAGGCCCTCTCCAACTGCCTGGGCACCCTGCAATCGCTGGACATCGCCGGCGAGTTCGGCACCGGGCCGGACACCGGCGGCATAGACAATGTCACGCTCTCAGGGCCGGATACCACCGTGGTCTGGGACCGCAAAGCGCACGGGCAGGCTTACGTCGTCGCGTGCCTTGGCTCGACGCCGTCCACCTATCACTGGCCAAATAACAACAACTGGAGCCAATACGAGCATTGGGCTCTCTTCTGCAACCCTCCAAACCAACAGTTGCGCATGACGGAACCCAGCAACTGGAGCACCACCAATTATCCGAACGACCCGGGCCTC
This sequence comes from Verrucomicrobiota bacterium, assembly GCA_035358715.1. GTDB lineage: Bacteria > Verrucomicrobiota > Verrucomicrobiia > Limisphaerales > UBA8199 > UBA8199. Next base: position 731 of record DAOPPX010000075.1, on the reverse strand, counting down.
GACGTCATCCTCGGCAACAACGGCGGGGCGCCCACGCGCCTGGATGTGCCTGTCAGGGTCCACAGCGTGACGGTCCTGCCCGAAGGCGGGCTGGAGCTTCACACTTACAGCACGTTGACTGCCGACTGGTACGATTTCCAGGGCGATGGCGCAATCCTGGGCAGTTTCGCCAACCTCAGAACTACCGAAGGCGGCACCCTGACCAAGTCCCGCGGCTCGGGCACGCTGACGATCGGGCCCGGGGTGAATTTGGCCGGCTCCGGCGTTACCTTTGTTGTCAATTCAGGAGAGCTGTGTTTGAAGCCCCTCGGGGGTAACGATGAATGCTGGACCAATTACACCTACAACGTCGCACCCAATGCGACGAACACCCTGGACCTGGGCACCGGATGGATGTGGTGGTACGGCACCCATACCGGCACCGGTGGTGGCCGCTTTGAATTTCGGTCGGGCGAGATTGGAATCGTCAATGGCATCACCACCACCCTGAGTTTTCCGGGCGCAATGTTTCAGTGGACTGGCGGCGCATTTTATGGTGGAGCGGGATCCGCTACCGTGCAGAATGTCGGGACCATTAATCTCGCTGGCTCTGCCCAAAAGATGGTTCATTATGTCACTCTCATCAACAGCGGCACGATCAACTTCGACGGCACCGGCAACTGGGTCGTGGATACGACCCCTGGAGTTTGGACATTCTGGAAGGCGCGACTTGGGCGAAAGGGTTTGGGTTT
>DAOPPX010000074.1:0-26444 GCA_035358715.1 Verrucomicrobiota bacterium | reverse complement strand
ATCCCCTTCCAAACCGCAAGCATATTGTTCCGATTATTATAAAGAAGTGGTATAAGCCGGCGTCAAGGCGCCATTTAGACTCGATCCTTGACGCATCCCTGCCGAGGCCAAACAATGCGCCGCATCAAGATTATGCGCCTGAAACTAGTCTTTCTCTTTGCATTCGTTGCCCGCACTCTCTGCCTGGCCCAGATGCCTGTGCGGAACGGGAATGAGGCCTTGCTGGATCAATACAAGCCGCTGAAGGCACCCGAGCCGCGCAGGACGCTTCTGAGGCAGGGCGACCGGATCGCCATCTGCGGCGATTCCATCACCGAGCAGAAGATGTACTCCCGGTTAATCGAGGATTATCTGGCAGTCTGTGAGCCGGACCTGAACGTGTCGGTGCGGCAATACGGTTGGGGCGGCGAGCGGGCGCCGGGGTTCCTGGCGCGCATGACCAATGACTGCCTCCGCTTCAAGCCGACCATCGCCACCACCTGCTATGGCATGAACGATCACGAGTATCGCGCCTACGAGGACCGCATTGGCCAGACCTACCGCGCGGCCTCCACGGCCATCGTGCAGGCGTTCAAAACCAATGGTGTGCGGGTGATTCAAGGGTCGCCAGGCGTCGTGGGCAAGGTGCCGGGCTGGACCAAGCGCACCAACGACACGCTGGTGGACTTGAACCTGAACCTTTGCCGCCTCCGCAACATAGGCGTCGAGATCGCCAAAGGGGAACGCGTCGGATTCGCCGATGTCTTCTGGCCCATGTTGACCGCCGGCACCGCCGCGCAGCAGCGCTACGGCTCCGGCTTCGCCATTGCCGGCCAGGACGGAGTGCATCCCGGCTGGGCCGGCCACACGGTAATGGCTTACGCCTTCTTGAAAGCCCTGGGCGTGAAAGGCGACATCGGCCTGTTCATTGTGGATGTCAGGCGAGACAGAATGATGCTCTCCCCGGGGCACCGGCTGGTGAGCGCCAGGGATGGCGAGTTTGTGATCCAGAGTTCGCGGTATCCGTTCTGCGCTTGTGTGCCCAGCGGCAAGGGTGGGCCGTCGTACCCGGTCTGCGGGGAGGATGACCCCGAAAAGGACACCAGCATTCGATCGGCGATGAAGCTCGTTCCGTTCAACGAGGACCTGAATCGGCTGATGCTCAAGGCCAGAAACGTCCGGAGCGGCAGAAGCTACAGAGTCACCTGGGGCGCCGAGAGCCGGACCTTCACCGCAGATCAACTGGAGCGCGGGGTTAACCTGGCTGCGGAATTCGCCAGCAATCCCTTCTGTGAGGCCTTTGCCAAGGTGGATGCCGCGGTTGCCGCCAAGCAGGCCTACGAGACCAAGCAGATCAAACAGGTCTTCCGGAGTCCCGAAGCCAAGGCCGACATGGAAGGTGTCGCCGCCCAGACCGAGAAGGAACGCGAGCCGCTGGCGGCAGCCATCCGGGCCGCCTTCGTGCCGGTGACGCACACCCTCAAGATCGTCCCGGCGCAGTAGCCTCGCGGCGTGTCACGGGCCGAAACGAGCGAAGTGGTCAGAGGGCTTGATGAGGCCTCTGGATCGCTGCCCCGCCGCCAGTTTCTGGTGGCGGCTTTTGGTTTCGCCGCGGGGGTGTCCTTCTCTTGCCTGGCCCCGCCGTCGCGCGGCGCCGAGGCGCCGAAGCTCCGCGCGGCGATTATCGGCCACACGGGCCGTGGGAACTACGGGCATGGCCATGAGCTGGTTTTCAAGGGGCGGCAGAATATTGCCATGGTTGCGGTCGCCGACGTGAACGAGCGGGGCCGGGTCCAGGCTGCGGCGCGAGCGGGGGCCCTGCGATCGTATGCCGATTACCGGCAGATGCTCGAGCGAGAGAAGCCGCAACTGGTGGTGGTCGCGCCGCGCTGGACCGACGAGCATCACGCGATGGCGCTGGCGGCGCTCAACGCCGGCGCCCACGTGTATCTGGAGAAGCCCATCACACAAACGCTGGCCGAGGCCGATGAGTTGCTGGCGGCGGCGGCGCGTGGCGGGTTGAGGATCGCGGTGGCCCACCAGGTACGATTGGCGCGTAACATTCTCTTTCTCAAGCAGCGCCTGGCCGACGGGCTGATCGGCGAGCTGCTGGAAATTCGCGCGCAGGGCAAGCAGGACCACCGCGCCGGGGGAGAGGATTTGGTCGTGCTGGGTGTGCATCTGTTTGACCTGCTGCGGTTCTTTGCGGGTGACCCGCTCTGGTGCGCGGCGCGCGTGTTGCAGGCCGGCCGCGAGATCACGCCCGCGGACGCCCACCCGGCCACGGAGAACATTGGGCCGGTGGCGGGAGATGACCTCTTCGCCCAATTCGCTTTTCCGCAGGGCGTCAACGCGACGTTCACCAGCCGCATCCGGAACCGGGAACTGGCCGAGCCGTGGAGCATGGAACTCATCGGCACAAAGGGCGCTGTCAAGATCCTCATGGACATGGTGCCGAGGCTTTATGCACGGAAGGGCGGGAGCTGGACAGCACAGGGCAAGGCCAGTGATTGGCGGGTTTTGGAGAATGATCCTACGCTCGGGTTATCCAGCGAGCAGCGGGGTGTGAACGCTGCGAATCAGCGCGTGGTGGACGATTGGCTGGCGGCCATCGCGGGCAAGCATGAGCCGATCTGCAGCGGTTACGCCGGCATGAAAGCGCTGGAGATGGTTATGGCGGTCTGTGCCGCCGGGCTGGCGCGCCGGCGGGTTGAGCTTCCGCTGAAGGACCGGAAGCATCCTCTGCGGCAGGGCGGCGCGTGAGTGGGGTGGTCTCCTCGGTATAGTGCGCCGCTCGGGATTCGCCCCTCGGGTTAAGCCCGTGGGTGCGCGGCGTCGTAGGCCTGCTTGAGGCGCTCGGTGGTCAGGTGGGTATAGACCTGGGTCGTGACCAGGTGGGCGTGGCCGAGCAGTTCCTGGACGCTGCGCAGGTCCGCGCCCGCGTCGAGCAGGTGTGTGGCATAGCTGTGCCGCAGTTTATGGGGCGTGAGGTGGGGGTCCAAACCAGCGGCGGCAAGATACTTCTTCAGACGCAGTTGGAGCTGTCGCGGCGGCACTGCAGTCGGCTTCTTTGGCCCCGCAAGGAAGACCGGGGAGTCGCCGTCCGGCCTTTGGGGCAGCAGCTTCCAGTAATGTTCAATGGCGTCCAGAGCAGGTTTCCCGATGGGAATGAGGCGCTCCTTTTTGCCTTTGCCGCGCACGCGGACCACGCGTTCATTCCAGTCAATATCCTGCGCGGCCAGCCCGCATAGCTCGCTGATGCGCAGTCCGCAGGAGTAGATGGTTTCCAGCACCGCCACATCGCGCCAACAGGCGTGGGTTGTGGCAGCCCGGGCGGAACCGGTCTCGCCTTCACCCGGCAGGAGCTTGAGCGGGGTGGCCAGCAAGTCGCCCATCTGTTCCCGCGTGAGGAACTTGGGGAGTCTCTTGCCAACCTTGGGCAAGGCGATGTTCCGGATGGGCGAAGCCGCCACGCCCCCTCGCCGCGCGAGGAACCGGTAGAAGGTGCGCAGGGCGCTGAACCGAAGCTGAACCGCCGCGCGGCTGAGATTCTGCCGCCCCAGGAAGCGCACATAAGCGCGGAAGTCATCGCGCTGCAATGCCTCCCATTCGAGCGGCTGCCGGCGCTCGGCCTGGTGCCAGCGGTAGAACTCCCAAACCGCCTGGCGATAATTGCGTTGAGTGTAAACCGAGGCTCCGCGGTCCGTCGCCAGGTGCTGCAGGAACTTGCCGATCCACTTGTCGCTGACCGGCGCTTCTGTGGCGGCCGGGTTCACTGCGCCGGGGTTTTTGTGGGCTCAGCCTCACGCGCGGGGAATTCGAAAGTGACCTTTCCCGCGTCGTCCATTAACAGGTAAGCCTTGAAGGAGCGGCCGCTCCTGGCGGAGACGAACCCCTGGAGCAGGTCGGTCCTGCGCTCCGACAGCAGCCGGGCCGCCTGCTCCCGACTAATGGGCTGTTGCAGAATGACTTTGTTGATCTTGAACTTGCACGGCCGCTGGCCGGCTTGGGAGTGCTCGCAGACGTAAGCCGCGCTGCCTTCAAATATCCGTTTGCCGCATTTGGGGCACTGGCCCAGCGATTCCTGGCCCGCGAAATCAATCTTCGGCTCCGGCGCGGCGGGCTTGGCGGACTTCGCGGCGCTCGCTCGGGGCTTGGCTTCCCGCGGCTCGAATTCGAAGCCCACGCTTCCGTCTTTGAGCACCAGGAACGCCTTGAACGGCCTGCCCTTTTTGGAGATGAACTTCTCCAGCAAGTCGGTCTTGCCCGTCGCCAGCAGCTTTTGCATCTGCGCTCGCTCGATCGGGCGCTGCAAAATGACCTTGCCCGACCGGAAATCACAGGTGCGCGCGGCGCCAACGGCTTTCTCACAGGTGTAGGTCATGGGCGTATCGAACACGCGCTGGCCGCATTTGGGGCACTTGCCCACGGGCTCCTGGCCGGTGAAGTCCACTTCCGCCAGACCGCCATTCGCGTCGCGCTGGTCCTGGCCGAAGTCAAACTCCGGTTTCAGCTCGGGCGTCAGCTTGATGACCGCCGAGAAGGGCCTGCCCTGTTTGCTGCGGAACCCTTGCAGCGGCCCGACCTGGCGTTTGCCGATGAGTTCCTCGACCTCGGGGATCTCGAGTTGGCGTCCCGCCACGATCTTCCAGAGGCTGAACTCACACTTCTGGCATTGGAACTTCTTGTAGTTCTCGTGGATTTCCCCGCCGCACTTTGGGCAGGGGGTCTTCAGGGTGCCAAAGTCTCCCGGCACCGTGTCGCTCTCATGCCGTTTGGCTTTGGCGACAATCTCGCGCGTCATGTCGGCGATTTCCTTCATGAACTCGGCGCGTTGCATCTGGCCGCGCGCCATGCGGCGCAGCTTGAACTCCCAGTCACCCGTCAACTCGGGGGAGGACAGCTCGGGAATGGCCAGCCCGCGCAGCAGGGCGATCAGCGAAAACGCCTTGGCCGTCGGCTGCAGGTCGCGGCCATGGCGGAGGACGTACTTCTCGTAGATCAAGCCTTCGATGATCTGCGCGCGCGTCGCGGGCGTTCCCAGCCCCTTGTCGCGCATCGCCTCGCGCAGCTCCTCGTCCTCGACGAGTTTGCCGGCGCCTTCCATCGCGCTGAGCAACGTCGCCTCGTTGAAGCGCGCCGGGGGTTTGGTCTGGGCGGCGATGACCTCGACGTTGGTGGTCTGGACCGTCTCGTTTGGCTGGACGGGCGCAAGGTTCGGCTCTTCGTCCGTCTGCGCTTCCTTGCCGTAAACCGCCAGCCAGCCCGGGTTGGTCAGGACCTTCCCTTCGCTCTTGAAGGGTTCGCCTTCGACTCGCGTGATGCGTGTGGTCACCAGGAACTCGGCGGCGGGGTAGAACACCGCGAGGAAGCGTTTGGTCACCAGGTCGTAAAGCTTGGCCTCCTGCTCGTTGAGATGTTTGGGCGCCTGCGAGGTCGGAATGATGGCGAAGTGGTCGGACACCTTGGCGTTGTTGAAGATCCGCTTGTTCGGCCTGACCCACCCGCTCTTCAAGACCTGGCTCGCGAAGGTGCCGTAGCCGGTCTGCTCCAGCATCCCCAGCGTCTTCCTGACGGTTTCAAGGTAGTCTTCGGGCAGCGCGCGCGAGTCGGTGCGCGGATAGGTGAGCACCTTGTGCCTCTCGTAAAGCGCCTGCGCCAGTCCGAGCGTTGCCTTGGCCGAGAACCCGAATCGTCCGTTCGCCTCCCGCTGCAAACTCGTCAAATCGTAGAGCAGGGGCGACAACTGGGTCGTTGGTTTGCTCTCCTCGGTAACAATTCCCGGCCGGCCAAGGCACTTGGCGCGAACCGCTTCCGCTTTGGCGGCATCCCAAAGGCGTTCCGGCTTCAGGTCGGTGTCGCCGTCCTTCCTGGCGAATTGCTCATCAAACCACCGGCCCGGGTATTCCCCCGCCTTGGCGGCAAACGTGCCGTGGATCTCCCAATAATCCCTGGGCACGAAACTCTTGATGCGTTCCTCGCGCTCGACCAGGATTGCCAGGGTCGGCGTCTGCACCCGCCCCACGGTCGTCAGGTGGAACCCGCCGGTCTTCGAGTTGAAGGCCGTCATCGCCCGCGTGCCGTTGATGCCCACCAGCCAGTCGGACTCGGAACGGCACACCGCCGCATCTGCCAGCGGGCGCATCGAAGCGTCCTCGCGCAGTTGCGCGAATCCCTCGCGGATGGCGGACGGCGTCATGGACTGCAGCCAGAGCCGCCTGATTGTCTTGCTGGCCTTTGAGAACTGAACGATATAACGGAAGATCAACTCCCCCTCGCGTCCCGCGTCGCACGCGTTGATCAGCGTGTCCACCTCCGGCCGCTTGATCAGTTTGAGCAGCAGCTTCAGGCGCGCTTCGTTTCTTTCAATCGGGCGCAGATCGAAATGCGGCGGGATGACCGGCAGATGCGCAAACGTCCACTTCCCGCGCTTGACCTCGAACTGGTCCGGCACGCACAACTCCAGCAAGTGGCCAACCGCTGACGAAAGGACGTAATGCTCGCTCTCGTAGAAGTCGCCCTGCTTCTTGAACCCGCCCAAAGCCCTGGCGATGTCGCCGGCAACGGACGGTTTCTCGGCAATGATTAATGCCTTACCCATATAATCTTTGCACACTAACACCTTATCCACGATTGTGGCAAATCAATGCAAGTTGCCGGAAAGTGGCCCAACCCCGAGTGTCTGTCAAAGACTTCGCGCCCCGTTGGACTCCGCTGAGCCCTGAGCTCTCAAGCCGGCGCCCTTTGCCCAGAGGCCCGCCTTTGCAGAGGACGGGCACACGAAGGAATCAGGCATCGCCGCCGGCAAGGTCGGCGGCGACCGGAATGTTGCCGGGCGGCCTGTTGTCAGGCGGCGTAAACGCCGTAATCCCGCATCGTCTCCCACATCGCCATAATGTTCTCGGGAGGAACATCGGCCTGTATGTTGTGAACGGTGTTAAAGATGAACCCGCCGCCGGGAGCCAAATCGTCAATGCGCCGCTTCACCTCATCGCGGACTTGCTCCGGCGTGCCGTGCGGCAGGACATGCTGGGTGTCCACGCCGCCGCCGTAGAACGTGAGGTCTTTGCCGAATTTCCTTTTCAGCACCTTCGTGTCCATCCCGGCTGCGCTGACCTGCACAGGGTTGAGGATGTCAACGCCCGACTCGATCAGGTCCGGGATCAGTTCGGCGATGGCGCCGCAGGAATGGTAGAAAACCTTCACGGGCACCTGGGCCTGTTTCTTGATGAAGGCAAAGAGCTTGGTGTGACGGGGTTTGATGAGCTTGCGATATATCGCGGGGCTCACCAGGCAGCGGTCCTGGCTCGCCAGATCATCTGCCTCGGAGATGATCATCACGTTGGGCCCCAGCAATTCGAGCGCGCGCGCCCAGTATTTCATTTTCACTTGCATGATGGCGTCCAGCAGGGCCTCGGCGAAGGCCTGGTTGGCCATCAGGTCGCAGAAGAAGTTCTCAAACCCGCGCATCCAGAGGGCGATCTCGAAAAGGCCGGGCGCGTTGCGGCCCAAGACATACGCGACCTGCCTGCGATTCACCAGTTCATTCGCGCGCGCCGCCATGCCTTCGTAGCGCCCCGGGTCCAGCGGGTCCGGGAACTTGTAGTTGGCGAGCCCCTGCACCGTGTCAATCTCGGCCAGCGGATGCCGCCGCATGTCGTAGTAGAAGCCCCCGTCCTGCGGTTTCCACCACTCGACGCCCCATTCATCCACCAGTTTGTCGTAGCCATCCTCGCTCCAGGGCAACGCGCCGATGCCGCGCGGCTTGGAAGGGTTGACGCCCCACACATCCACCTGCAGCCTCTTCTTGACGTCCTCGTTCACCCGCGCGAGTTGCTGGATGGGGTCCTCGATCTCGATCTCGACTTCCGGCAAGCCCAGATGCTCCCGCAGGCGGCGATAGGCCCGGTGGTGTATGCCCGTGAGAATCGTGCCGCCCAGGTCGTAAGGCACGCGGTCAGGCTCCTCGTGGTTGAGCGCCGCGGTTACCCGCAGGCGGCTGGTCCAAGTTTGCGCAGTCATGGCTGTAATTCGTACGGGGGCGCGCTACGCTAACCTCTAAGGCGGCCGAGGCAGTTCGTGTCCCGCAACTTCATCACGACTCTACCCGAAAGCCGCGCGCCTGCCAAGCCTCATGCCCGAGAGCCTCACCCTGGCGGAGTTGGAGTGTCGGCACGCCCCCGGCTTGCATGGTCCGAGTGCTCCGGGATGGCAACGGAATGAGGGGTCATGTGCCCTGCGCAGGTTCCCTGGTGCTCGCAATCGCACTTGCGAGCGGGTGGCCGCGTCTCCTCAGAGCCCCCTCAACGCGGCTGCATCTGGTACATCAGGCAGAGCAGGCCGGCAACCGCGACGATGGCAAAGCATACAACCACCCCGCACCAAACAATGATGCGGCTCTGTTGCCGTCTTATTTGCCGCAACTCACTTCGAGAAAGCGGCCTGCGATATCCTGCCATAAGCCTACTTTAGCACCACTTTGGAATTGGACAAGAACATTTGCCAGCCAGAGAAACTTGCTGGGCGCAGGCATGAAGGGGCGCGAACATTTCTATCCGCCTGGCGGATTGTGGGTGGGACGGGCGAACCGGATTATCAGCGGCCCTTCCGCCTTGTCGGGCGCGGGGCATTCTCCCACACTTCCGGCGATGATCACCATCACCATAGCCAATGAAGGCCGATTCTGGCCCCACTACTATTACGGACCGACGACAATCCGGGTGACGCTGGCCAGCCCGAACCGGCCTTTGAATCAATCCAGGAACTGCAGGTATTACGAGGTCACTGTCACCGAAGGCCCGAAGTATCCGGGCCCCAAACGCCGCGACTTGATCTTCGCCTGCAAGTACAATCCTCACCGCAACTCCCTGCGCTTTCTCAAAGCGCTCTTTGCCCGAATTTCCCGCGCCGACACGCCGGACCCGGCTCCGGACGCCGACTGAGCCGCCGGGCATTGCATTCGAGCGGTTTCTGAGTAACACTCGGCGCGTTGAGCACCGCAGCCAAACCAGACGGATTGAGCACGCACCACCGGATCATCGGCAAAGGCGAACGGCGCGTGGACGCCCTCGGCAAGGTGACAGGACGGGCGAAATACGCCGCCGATTACTGCGCCGGGCACCAGCTCTGGGGCAAGGTCCTCCGCGCGGAGCATCCCCATGCCCGCATCGTGCGCATTGACACGGCGGCGGCCAGGCGGCTCGCGGGCGTCGAAGCTGTGCTGACGGCGGAGGACATCCCGGGGGAGAAGGTTATCGGCATCGTCGTCAAGAACCAGGCGATCCTGGCGGCGGACAAGGTCCGTTACCTCGGCGACGGCGTGGCGCTGGTCGCGGCGCAGACCCGGGAGATCGCCGAAGCCGCGCTCAAGCTGATCGAGGTTGAATACGAGCCGCTCCCGGCGGTGTCTGATCCCGAGGCGGCGTTAGCCGCGGATGCCCCGCGGATTCACGGGGCGGACAACGTTTTCGTCCATCACAAGGTGTGCAAGGGGGATGTGGCCAGAGGATTTGCCGAGGCCGACTTCATCCTCGAACAAAGGTTCCAGACGCCCTGCATCGAGCACAGCTACCTCGAACCTGAGGCGGTGCTGGCCGAGCCGGGCGAGCACGGCGGAGTGACGGTGACCGGCAGCGTGCAAAACCTGTTTTCGACGCGCCGTTCGGTGGCCGCGGCGCTGAAACTGGACTTGAACCGGGTCGAAATTATCCAGGCGACACTGGGCGGCTCCTTCGGCGGCAAGGACGAGGTGATGACCTCGATGTGCTGCCGGGCGGCTTTGCTGGCTCTGGCCACAGGCAAGCCGGTGAAGATGGTCAACTCGCGCGAGGAATCCATGCTGGAGTCCTACAAACGCCATCCCTACGTGCTTTACTACAAATGGGGGGCGAAGCGGGACGGCTCGATCACGGCGATGGAGATACGGTGCATCGCCGACGGCGGGGCCTACGCCTCGATGAGCCCGTTCGTCACGTGGCGCTCGGTGGTGCAGGCGACCGGACCCTATTACTGCGAGCACGTGAAGACGGATGTCTATGCCGTCTATACGAACAACAATTACACCGGTGCGATGCGCGGGTTCGGCTCGCCGCAGGTCAACTTCGCCATCGAGAGCATGATGGACGAGCTGGCCGGGAAGGTGGGCAAAGACCCGCTGGAGATTCGCCTCCAGAACGGCTTCAAGGACGGCGCGGTGACCGCGACGCAGCAACGCTTGACCCACAAGGTAAGCCTGTGCGAGGTCCTGACCCGGGCCGCCGAAGCCGCGGACTTCCAGGCCAGGTGGAAGCAGTATCGCGGCGCGCCGCCCGCGCCGAAGAAGCGCGGCATCGGGCTGGCGTGCAGCTATCGCGGGGTCTCGCTCGGCGCGGAAGGCGTGGATGCCGCCGGGGCCATCGTGTCGGTGCAAACCGACGGGAGCGTGATTGTCTCCTCCGGCATCACCGACATGGGGCAGGGGGCGCAGACCCAGATGTCGCAGATCGCCGCGGAGGTGCTGGGGATTTCACTGGACCGCATTCGGTTCCTGAACACCAACACCAGCCGCGTTCCCGATTCAGGGCCCACGGTGGCGTCGCGGGGCACCATCATGGGCGGCTCGGCGGCGAAGAAGGCGGCGGAGATTGTCCGGGCAACCTTGCTGGAGGTGGGCGCGGGCATGGTGAAGGCGGCGCCCGGACAGTGCGACCTGGCCGACAATTACCTGGTCGAGAAGGGCACAGGCAAGCGGCTGGCGTCGTTCAGCGAGTTGGCGGCGGAGTGCTTCCGCCGGGGCAAAACCATGTGTGGCCTGGGCTGGCACAAAGGCCCGCCGACCTCCTGGCATGAGGAAGAGGGCAGGGGAGAGGCCTACTTTACGTTCGTCTATGGCGCGAACGTCGCCGAGGTGGAAGTGGACACCGAGACCGGCAAGGTGGACGTGCTGGACTTTGTCTCCTGCCACGATGTCGGCCAGGCCATCAACCGCAACTCAGTGCTGGGCCAGTATTACGGCGGCGTGGCGATGGGGCTCGGCTACGGCCTGCTCGAGGAGTTTGACTACGAGGCGTCGGTGCCGAAGCAACTGAACTTCGACGAGTACCTGATCCCCACGGCGATGGATGTGCCGCCCATCAAGGCGATCATCGTCGAGAATGCCGACGCGGCGGGGCCTTTCGGGGCCAAGTCAATCGGCGAGCCGGCCAATGAACTCGCCGCGCCCGCGATAGTGAACGCGCTCGCCAACGCCACCGGCAAGCGCATCCGCGAAATCCCCGCCACGCTCGAACGCGTGCTGCTGGGACACAAGCTGACCCGCAAGGGCGAGCGGGGTTCGGTCAGGAAGGACGCCATACCCGGCGACTCCTGCAAGCTCGGGAGGGGCGACGCGTGAAACCCTTCGAATACATCGCCGTCGAAACCGTGGCCGCAGCGTGCGACGTGCTCGCAGAGCACCCCGCTAGGACGCGGGTGCTGGCCGGCGGCACCGACGTGCTGATCGAGTTGCGGCGCGGCTCCGGAAAGGCCCCGGCGATCCTGCTGGACATCGCCCGCTTGGCTGCACTGTCCGGGATCACTGAATCCAACGGCAGCATTACGGTTGGCCCGCTGACCACCCACGCCGACCTGATGCGGTCGGAGCTGGTGCGCAAGTTCGCGCCGCTGCTGAGTGCTGCCGCCGCCGCGATCGGATCGCCGCAAATTCGCGCGCGCGGAACGATCGGCGGAAACGTCATGAACGCGGCCGCATGCGCGGATACCGTGCCGGCGCTGCTTGCGCTGGGGGCGACGGTGACGCTGCAGTCCAGGTCGGGAAGCCGCGAGCTGCAACTGGCCGACCTGTTCGTTAAGCCGTATCAGACCAAGGCCGCGCCGGGAGAATTGCTCGCGGCCATCCGCTTCCCGAGGCTCAGCCCGGCTGCCCGCAGCGCGTTTATCAAGCTGGGGCGGCGCAACGCGCTGGCCATCTCGCGGTTGAGCGTGGCGGCAATTCTCGAACTCGGGCGCGACGGGACCATCACCGAGGCGCGCATTGTGCCGGGAGCGGTCTTCCCGACCTGGCAGAGGGTGAAAGCCGCCGAACAAATCCTGATCGGGCAGCAGCCGTCCGGGCAGGTTTTCACCGCCGCCGGGCACAAAGTCTCCGAGGAGATGATCAAGGCCACGGGGCGCCGCTGGTCCACGGGATACAAGGAGCCTGTAATCGCCGTGCTGGTCAGGCGGGCGCTGGAGCAGTGTGCCGCAGTCGCTGAGCCAGGCCCCGCGCCTGGTGCCGGCAGCAGAGAGACCCCCGGCAAGCGGCGGGCGGAACCTGCCGGGCCGCCTTCGCAGGCGCCCTCGAGCAAGTGCGTGATCACCACCACAATCAACCGCCGCCCTTACACCCTCACGGTCCCGGCCAACACGACTTTGCTGGACCTGCTGCGCGAGCATCTGGGGCTGATGGGCACGAAGTGCGGCTGCGAAATCGGCGAATGCGGCGCGTGCACTGTCTTGCTCGATGGTGAGCCGGTCAACTCCTGCCTCGTGCTGGCCCCGCAAGTCGCCGGCCGCCAGGTGCTGACGGTGGAGGGCCTTGCCCCGGAGGGCAAGCTGCACCCGCTCCAAGAGTCTTTCCTCGGCCACGATGCCGCCCACTGCGGTTTCTGCACGCCCGGCATGCTCATGAGCGCCAAGGCACTGCTCGACTGGAATCCCCGGCCAACCGAAGGGGAAATCCGAACCGCCATTTCCGGCAACCTCTGTCGTTGCACCGGCTACCAGCAGATTGTCGAGGCTATCGCCAAGGCATCCACCCGCTAGCCCGGCACAAACGCCATTAAGATGCAACACGCCAGCACAAAAGCGGCAGCCAGCCTGACTGCCCGGGGCGCGACCAGGGCCGCCGATTGGCAACTCAGCATGAGAAAAGTCCTGTGCGGGTGGGCCGTGCTGTTGGCGGCCGCCGGCGCCTGGGCGGCCGCTGGCCCGGACGAAATTGTCGCCCGCATCGCCTTCCTGTCCGATGCCCACGTCAATCTGCGGACCAACGAGCCGGGGCTGGCCTATAACCGGCGCTTCGACCAGGCGATAGCGCAGGTCAACGCCGCCAAAGTGGACCTGGTGCTGATCGGCGGCGACCTGACCGACGGCGGAACGCGCGGGCAAATGGAGCTGTTCAAGCGCAAGGCTAAGCAGTTCAAGTCGCCGCTGCTGCTCGTCCCCGGGAACCATGACGTGGGCATCGTGGGCAACGCGAGCGTCAAGACATCCATCACCTCCGAGCGGGTGAAGGAATTTGGCCGGACGCTCGGCCCAAACTGGTTTGCGCGCGAGAAGGCGGGCATTCGAGTAATCGGGATCAACTCCTGTCTGTTTGGCAGCGGCCTCAAGGAGGAAGCCGAGCAGTGGAAGTTCCTCCAGAAGGAACTGGCCGGGCCGCATCCGAAACCTACCCTGCTGCTGGAACACTACCCGCTGTTCCTGCTGAGCGTGGATGAGCCGCGCCTCAGCACCTGGAACGTCCAGCCGGAGCCGCGGCAAAGGCTGCTGGCCCTGGTCGAGCAGGCCGGGCTCCGGGCAATCCTGAGCGGGCACTTGCACTACCCGTTTACCAACCGGTGGCAGCGTGTTCAGATGCTTGGCAACGGCACCACCGCCTTCGGCTTGCCGCGCGGCAACCAGCCGGAAGGATGGATGCTGCTGACCGTGCCCCGTCAGGGTGACATCCGGTTCGAGTTCCGGGAGCTGAAGTGAGAGCACCCCGCTGCCTCATTCGTCCGCCGTGCCGGAAGCCCCCGCCTTGCCGCATTGACAGGGGCCGGGCAATGGTGTCTAGTCTGTCTTGGACTACAACACTGGCATGAAGACCCAATTCTCGATTCCCGCATCGTGCTTCCGGCTTGCCGCCTGCTTTTGCGTCACGCTGTGGCTGGTCGGCTGCGCAACCCAGCGCGTGGATTGGCCCGCGCGCGTTGGTCATTATAACTACGACCAGGCCGTCAGCGAGATGGGACCGCCCGAGAAACAGGCCACGCTTGGAGATGGCAGCCTGGTTGCCGAGTGGCTCATCAACCGCGGCATTACCTATGTCCAGGCCACCCCCTCCGTTTACTGGCATTACTACGGCGGGTTCACTACCGTGCAGACGGCCCCCAGCCGCTATTTGCGACTGACCTTCGGCCCTGACGGCCAGCTCGCGGGCTGGAAGAAGGTCAACCGGTAGGCCCCTCCGACAGCGCCTCGCCGGGCCGGCAACTCCCATCTTGCGCCGGCACTCGAGCCCCAATTGCGGCACATGGCCGCCGCCCGCGGCAGACTCTGACAGGGGTGGACTCTGAACTTGCAACTCCACTGCGCGTCAGTCAGGCTCCCGGCCTGACTCGCGGCCCGGCTAATTGAGCGAGAAACCTGCGCCGCGGAAGAGCGCCATAATGATGAATATTCTCAAGACGCAGATTGCCGAACTGCAGAAGCTGAAGACCGACACCTACGGCAAGGATTTCCTTCTGACGTGGGAAAAGACCGACGCCGAGATTCGCGCCCTCCTGCTTGTGGCCGAATGCCTTTCCGAGCTGCACCGGGCGCGCAAACCGTTTCGGGTGTTTGAAACCGGCCTGGCCGTCTCGATCTTCCGCGACAAGTCCACCCGCACGCGCTTCAGCTTTGCCTCGGCGGTTAACGCCCTGGGCCTGGGCCTTTCCGAGTTGGACGAGGAGAAGTCGCAGATCGCCCACGGCGAGACCGTGCGCGAGACCGCCAACATGATCTCCTTTCTCACGGAGGTCATTGGCATCCGCGACGACATGTACCTGGGCGAGGGCAATGCCTACATGCGCGAGGTCGGGCAAGCGGTGCGGGAGGGCTTCGAGAAGGGGGTGTTGCATCAACGCCCGAGCGTCATCAACTTGCAGTGCGACGTGGACCATCCGACCCAGGTGCTGGCCGACCTGTTGCACCTCAAGAGGCATTTCGGGTCGCTGGCGGCGCTCAAGGGCAGGAAGCTCGCCATGACCTGGGCCTATTCGCCCAGCTATGGCAAACCGCTCTCAGTGCCGCAAGGCGTGATCGGGCTGATGACGCGCTTCGGCATGGAAGTCTCGCTCGCCTACCCGGAGGGCTACGGACTGATTCCCGAGGTCGTTGATCTGGCGAGAAAGAACAGCGCCGCAAGCGGCGGCAAGTTCAAAGTTGTGTCCAGCATGGACGCGGCGTTCAAGGACGCCGACGTGGTTTACCCGAAGTCATGGGCTCCCTACCAGGTCATGCAGCGGCGCACGCCTCTGCTGCACCAGGGCGACAAGGAGGGGCTCAAGCAACTGGAGACGGAGTGTCTGGCCAACAACGCCAAGCACAAGGACTGGGAATGCGACGCCAGGAAAATGAAGCTGACCCGCAAGGGCGAGGCGCTCTATCTGCACTGCCTGCCTGCCGACATCAAAGGCGTTAGCTGCGCCCAGGGTGAGGTCGCGAAGGATGTGTTCGAGAAATACCGTCTCGCCACCTACCGCGAGGCCAGCTTCAAGCCTTTCATTATCGCCGCCATGATCCTCCTGGCCCGGTTCCAGGGCGTCCCCGGCATGCTGAAGAAACTGACCGCGGCTGCCTCAAAACCCTGACCTGCCGGGAAGCGGAAACAGGAAGGCAGAAAGCAGAAATAAGAACGCCATGTCCAAAATCATCAAGCGCCTCTACCCGGACGTTATTAAGAAGACTGCCGCGCGCTGCCGCCAGCGCGGGGTGCGCATCCCGACTTTCAAAGAACTGCGGCGTCCGGAGCTGATCCCGCCCGCCGTCACGTCCCGGCTCAAGGGGATTGGCCTTTGGGACGTCAACCCCGTCAACCTGTTCCGCATCACGTGGAAGAACGACGTGAAATCCGGCTTATTTGGCGGCGTGAACTACCTGGAAATCCCGCCCGCTATCTCCGGCGTCAAGGCCCGCATCATCGGCCTGACCGGCCGGTTCTTCCCCACCGGGGCGCATAAGGTCGGCGCCGCCTTCGGCTGCCTGGCGCCGCGGTTGGTCAGCGGGGAGTTTGACCCCGAGAAGCACAAGGCCGTCTGGCCTTCGACCGGCAATTACTGCCGCGGCGGGGCCTTTGATTGCGCGCTGTTGGGTTGCCCCTCGATTGCAATTCTGCCCGAGGGCATGTCCCGCGAGCGTTTCGAGTGGCTCAAGGAGATCGGCGCCGAGGTCATCGCCACCCCGGGCAGCGAGTCCAACGTCAAGGAGATCTACGACAAATGCTGGGAGCTGCGCAAGGACCCGGCGAACATCATCTTCAACCAGTTCGACGAGTTCGGGAATCCCATCTTCCACTACACCGTGACCGGCCCGGCCATCGAGGAAGTGCTGGGCGAGCTGGGCGACCCGCGCCTGCGCCCCGCGGCGTATATCTCGGCGACCGGCTCCGCCGGGACCATCGCAGCCGGCGACTTCCTGAAGCGGCGCTTTCCCGCCCTCAAGATCGTGGCCACCGAAGCCCGGCAATGCCCCACCCTCCTCCTGAATGGGTACGGCGAGCATCGCATCGAGGGCATCGGCGACAAGCATGTCCCGTGGGTCCATAACGTTCGCAACACCGATGCCGTGGCGGCCATTGATGACGAGGACTGCATGCGGATCCTGCGCCTGTTCAACGAGCCCGCCGGGCGGGATCACCTGTTGTCGCTGGGCGCCGGCGAGCGCGAGGTGGAAAAGCTTGCCTGGCTGGGCATCTCCGGCATCTGTAATCTTCTGGCCGCCATCAAGACCGCCAAGTACTTCGACCTGGGCGAGCAGGACCTGCTGTTCACCGTGTTTACCGATTCGAGCGACCTCTACAAGTCGCGCCTGGCGGAGTTGCACGAGGAGCGGGGCCCCTACAAGGACAAAGATGCCGTGGCCGATTACGCCGGCCCGCTGGCCCACCAGAGCATTGACTGCTTCAAGGAGCTGACTTACCTGGACCGGAAGGCTATTCATAACCTCAAGTACTACACGTGGGTCGAGCAGCAGGGTAAGACCGCGCAGCAACTAAACGAACAATGGAACCCGGAGTATTGGCACGGCCTGTTCGAGGACGAAGTGGCTTACTTTGATCAGTTGATTGAAGAGTTCAACCAGCAGGCCGGGGCAACAGGCGGTTCGAGTTAAGCCGATCGCATGAAGGGCCGCATCTTTCTCTGGTCCATCACCTCCGCCCTGGCCGGATTCCTCTTCGGCTTCGATACCGTTGTCATCTCTGGCGCGGAGCAGACGATTCAGTCGCTCTGGGGCCTGAGCGCGGGAATGCATGGCGTGGCGATGGGGGCGGCGCTCTACGGCACCGTGTTGGGCTCGCTGCTTGGCGGCTGGCCCACCGACCGCTTTGGGCGCAAAGCCACACTGCTGGCGATCGGCGTGCTCTATGTCGTCTCGGCGGTTGGCTGCGGGTTCGCGCAGGGCGTTTCCTCGTTCATCGCGGCGCGGTTCATTGGCGGTCTGGGCATCGGCATCTCCACGGTGACCGCGCCCCTTTATATCTCGGAAATTGCGCCCCCCGCCTACCGGGGGCGGCTGGCGGGCATGTTCCAGTTCAACATCGTCTTTGGGATCGTCATCGCCTTTCTGTCCAACGCGCTCCTTGCCGGGGTCGGCGAGAATGCCTGGCGCTGGATGCTGGGGGTCGCGGCGTTTCCCTCGCTCCTTTACACCCTGATGTGCTTTGGCATCCCGGAAAGCCCCCGCTGGCTCCTGGGCCGCCGGCGCGACCGCCAGGCGGGCTTGAACGTCCTCCGGCTGATTGCGCCCGAGGCGTCCCCGGCTGAGATCGAGGCCCAGGCGGAAGAGATCATGGCCGCTTCCTCCGAACAAGCCGCCGCAGCGCGCTTCTGGGCCCGGCGCCTGAAAACTCCGATCCTGCTGGCTATTCTGATCGCGTTCTTCAACCAGCTCTCAGGCATCAACGCGGTTCTCTACTTCGCGCCGCGCATCTTCGAACTGACCGGCCTCGGGACGAAAGCCGCCCTGCTCCAATCCGTCGGCATCGGCGTGACAAACCTGATCTTCACCTTTGTCGGCCTCTGGCTGATTGACCGGCTCGGCCGCCGCACGCTGCTTTATGTTGGCTCTTTGGGTTACATTCTCTCTCTCGGTCTCACCTCCTGGGCCTTTTTCACCGGCCATGTCAGCATCGTCCCGGCCTGCATCTTCGCGTTCATCGCCGCGCACGCAGTCGGGCAGGGGGCGGTGATCTGGGTATTCATCGCCGAGATCTTTCCCAACCGGCATCGGGCCGAAGGGCAGGCGCTGGGCAGCTTCACGCACTGGCTTTTCGCCGCCCTGCTTACCACCTTCTTTCCGAAGATGGTCACCAGTTTTGCCCCGGGCTACGTTTTCCTCTTCTTCTGCGGCATGATGGTTCTCCAGTTGCTCTGGGTCAAAACCATGGTTCACGAGACCAAGGGCGTGCCCCTGGAACAGATCCAAAGACGGCTGGGAATTGAGGCCTGACCCGGATATTTCATTTATCCTCCCATGCAGAGCCAGAGGGTAGCTCCCACAGAGATCTCACATGGCTTAATAGAAATTCTATTAAGCCTGTTGGGAGCCAGGGGCTACGGGGGCGGACTCGGGCGGTGGTCCTGGTGCTTGGCAGCGCAAAGCTGACCTTCACCGGGGCGGGCGGGGGCTGCCGGCCAACGGCTAAAGATCCAGGGTTTGGATGGCGTGGCGAAGGTGGTGCTCGATGGCGCGTTGCCGTTCGGGGTCAAGGACTTTGCCGCCTGAGAGTTCCCGGACGTAGAAGCTGTCGAGGGCGGCGCCGCGTTCGGTGCATATCTTGGCGGCGGAGATGTCCAGGGCCAGCTCGGTCAGGGTTTGAGAAATGGTGTAGAGCAGGCCGATGCGATCTTCGGTCTCGATTTCGATTAGCGTTCGGTTTCCGGCGGTCTCGTTGTCCAGGTGGATTTGGGTGCCGATGCGCTCGCCGGTGTAGGCCTGATAGAGGGGGCGGGTAATCCGTTGCTGTCCGATCAGGGAGCGGAAATCCACCTCCTCGCCGGTCAGCGCCCGGTGCAGGACGCCCTCGAAGCGGTCGCGCTGGTCCGAGCCGGCGAGGTTGCCGGTGAGGGCGTCGGCGACGTAGAAGGTGTCCAGCACGATGTCGTCGGTGCGGGTGAAGATCTGGGCGCTGAGGATGTTGAGGCCGGCGGCACTGAGCGAGCCGGCAATCTTGCGGAACAGGCCGGCCCGGTCCCAGGTGCAGACTTTGACGACGTTATAGCCGCGGTCAGGCTCGTTGTGCCAGCGGACGACGGGGGCCAGGGCGTGTTCCTCTTCGGAGACCTGGAGGCGCATGAAGCGGTGCGCCAGTTCGAGGTCGGCGACCACTTCGCGGGGCGAGTGAACCTGGAAATAGCGCCCGGGCAGCACGACGAAGTGGGCTTGCAGCTCCTCCTCGCTCAGGTAATCGGGGGCACGGCGGCGGACCTCTCGCAGGAGAGTCTCGCGGTGCTTCTCTTCGGCCTGTGCGAACTCCGTGCCGCCGGTCATGAGCCGCATCGTCTTGTGGTGGAGCGAGCCGAGGAGCAGGTCCTTGAAACCATTCCAGAGCTTGTCGCTGGTGGCCTGGGCGTCCACAAAGGTGTGGAGGGTTAGCAGGGCCAGGTTTCCCGGGTTCTGCACTTTGTCGGCGAACTGGCGGATTACGGCCGGGTCGTCCAAGTCGCGCCGCTGAGAGACGCTGGCCATGAGGAGGTGGTGCTCGATCACGAGGCGCAGAGTCTCGGTGGCCGCGGCGTCGAGCCGCAGGCGTTTGGCGGCGCGCATGGCCAGTTCGCAGCTTTCCGCGGTGTGGTTGCCGTGGGCGTCGGCCTTGCCGACGTCGTGCAGGAGCAGCGCAAGGTAGAGAAGGAAGGGGCGTTCAAGCTTTTGGAAGAGGGGGGCGTAGGCCGAGTAAGGGGGGGCCTTGGCTTCCCAAACGCGGTCCAACTGTTCGATGCACATGAGCGTGTGCTCGTCGGCTGTGTATTGGTGGTAGAACTCGTGCTGGACCAGGCAGGTGAGCTTGCCGAACTCAGGCAGGTATTTGCCGAGCAAATCCACCTCGTGCATGGCGCGCAGAATCGGGGCAACGCTGCCGCGCTGGCCGAGGATGGCGAGGAAGGTCTCGCGCACGTGCTCGTCGGTCAGGAAGGCGTGGTCCACGAGGCTGATTTGGCTGCGGATAAGCTGCGCCAGGTTCGGGTGGAGCCGCAGCCCGCGCTGTTGGCTGTAAAGGAACACGCGCATGAGCCGGCGCGGGTGGTCGCGGAAGACGCGGTTGGAGGTGGCGTGAATCTCGCCGTCAATGAACTTGAAGCCGTCCACAGGCTCGATGGCGGGCTTGTGTCCGCCCGGCAACAGGCCCGAGAGCCTGCCGCCGAGCGGGAAGCCCGGCAGCCGGCGCGGCTGGGGCAGGAGGGCCAGGCGCTGTTCCAGGGTGCGCGTGATGAGCAGGATATTTCGCGAGTGGGTGTAAACCTCGCGCATGAACTCCTCGATGCGCTTGCTGGGCGAGCGCTCGCGGTAGCCGAGGTTGTGGGCCACGGCGGGCTGCAGGTTCTTTCCCAGCACGTCGGTCGCGCGGTTGGCGTGGTAGTGCATTTCGGTGCGCACGCGCAGCAGGAAATCGTAGGCGGCCTCCAAGTGCTTGCGCTCGCTTTCGTTGATGAGATCGTGCGCCTGGAGCTCCTTGAGCGAACGGGTGCGGTACTTGAAGAAGGCCATCCAAAGCAGGTTCTGGAAGTCGCGCAGGCCGCCGCAGCCGCTCTTGATGTTGGGCTCCTGCATGCAGGCGGAGTTGCCGAACTTGGCGCGGCGGGCGGCTTGGTCGGCCACGCGCATGGCGATGTATTCGTGCTCGAACCCGGCGACGCATTTGCTGACCAGCGTTTTCTGGAACCGTTTGAACAGCGCCTCATCGCCCGTTATGAGCCGGGCCTCGATGAGCGCGGTCTTGGACTGCATGTCGGTGTTAGCGATGGTCACGCAGTCCTCGAGGCTGCGGACCGAATGCCCGATCTTGAGGCCGATGTCCCAGAGCGGATACAGCACCCCGTCAATGATGCGGGACAGGTGCGGCAGGGGGCGGCTGCCGGCGGCGACCTGGCGGCTGTGCAGGAACATGAAGTCAATATCGCTGTGCGGGTTCAACTCCGCCCGGCCATAACCGCCGATGGCTACCAGCGCCAGCGGCGGGAAATCCCTCCGGGCCTGCTCGGAAAGGCCGGCCTTGGCGGCGTCCCACAGGTGGCGCAAGAGCGCGTCGAGAATGGCGGCGCGGACCTGGCAGATCTCGAGACCGCCGGCGCCCGCGCGGTGCCGCAGCTTCAGCCGGTGGGTTTCCACCTTGAGAAAGGCCTTGCAGCGGGCCACCTCCTGGGCGGGCGTCCGGCTGGGCTCCAACTCCAGGCGCGCTGCGGCGCTCGCTGCGATCTTCTTGAGCAGTTCCTGCATTCGGCAATCACTGTGGAAGCAAACGCGCCGCAACGCAAGCGCGCCTGAACCCCTGCAACCTTGTGGCCCGGCCGGTGTTTGCTAGAGTGGCGAATATGTCTGCCGAGCGGGATCCAGATGCCGCCCTGATGTTGCGTGTAAGGCAGGGCGATACGCGGGCATTTGCCGAGTTGGTGGACAAGTACAAGCAGCCGGTGATGAACCTGGCCTGCCGCATGCTCCGGGATGCCACCGAAGCCGAGGACCTCAGCCAAATGGTGTTCGTGCAGGTGTTCAAGTCGGCTCACCGCTATAAGGTCTCCTCCAGGTTCTCGACCTGGTTGTTCACCATTGCGCGGAACCTGTGCCTGAACGAAATCCGCCGCCGCGCGCGGCATCCCGCCGACTCGATTGAGTCGCGGCACCCGGAGCAGGATGACCAGGCGGCGCCGCAGTTCGAGGACAAGACGACGGCCTCGCCGCCGGACCGCCTGCTGCACGGGGAACTGGAGGAGAAGATACAACAGGCGCTGGCCGGGTTGCCGGAGAATCAGCGCCTGGCCATCCTCCTGTGCCGGCAGGAGGATCTTAGCTACGAGGACATCGCCCGCGTGCTCGGGAGTTCTGTCTCCGCCACCAAGTCTCTGATTCACCGCGGGCGGGAGACGCTCAAGCAAAAGCTCAAACCCTATCTGCAAACCGGCGCCTGGGAGGAGCCGAAATGAGTGCAACTTTGATGCCCGGACGGTTTAACTAACATTAAGAACAGCACTGTATGACCAATGATCCTATCTGCAACCGACTGCGCGAGCTGACCTGGCGTCGGAAATTGACCGGCGCCGAGGAAGCCGAATTGCGGTCCTGGCTGGAGACGCATCCCGAAGCCCGGGCCGAGTGGGAGGCCGAGACTGGGCTGGCGGCGGTCCTGGAGGGCCTGCCGGACGCGCCGGTGCCCAGCAATTTCACCGCGCGCGTGCTGAAGGCGGTGGAGCGGGACGCTGCGGCAGCGCCCCGCCGGCCTGTATGGCAGTTCCGGTTGCGGTGGCTGCCCAAGGCAGCTTTTGTGCTTACCGTGCTCGCGGCGGGGCTGGTTTCCTTTTATCTGCTTCAGAGCGCCGAGCGCAGGAAGTTGGCCCAGAGCGTCGCTGCGGTCGCGGACATACCCTCGCTGCCCAGCCCGGACATCCTGCAAGACTTCGACGCCATTCGCGCGTCAAGTCCAGCGGCCACCCCGGACGAGCAATTGCTCGCCTTGCTGAAATGAGGCGGGCCGAGGGCAAGGGTCTTGGTGTGGCGGCATGGCTGTGTGCCGCCCTGTTGTGGCTGAGCATAACGCCAACTCCGGCAACCAACGCGCCGGAGACCGCCCGATCCAACTCCAGCACGGCGCGTCGGGTGACGCTCGGCGCGCTCTCACCGGAGCTGGCACTTCCGCCGCCGGTAAACCGTTGCCCCATCACCTTCTTTCGCGGGTTGCTGACGATGACCGTTGCTGAGCGGACCCAGGCGTTGACGAATCGCTCGCCGGAGAGTCGCGCGCAGATCCTGGCCAAGGTGCGCGAATACCAATCCCTTGAGCCGGACGAGCGCGAACTGCGCCTGCAGGTGACGGAGTTGCACTGGTACCTGCTGCCGCTGATGACTGCCCCGGCCACCAACCGCCCCGCGGAACTGACGGCCATACCGTTGAGGCTGCGCAGCCTGGTGGAGGATCGGTTGCGCGAATGGGACAAACTGACGCCGGAGGTAAAACAGGAGCTGCTCGAGAATCAGGCCACGCTGCGCTACCTGGCCGAGATCGAAGGGCGCACCGAAGAGCAGAGGCGGAGGATCCTTGCGAGTATTTCGCCCGCCCGCCGTGCCATGCTCGAAAAAGGCATCGCCCGGTGGGCGGCGATGTCCCCGGACCAGCGGCACCGGACGTTGAACCGGTTCAACCAGTTCTTTGAACTCACCGCCCAGGAAAAGGAGAAAGCGCTCAAGACTCTGTCCGGCGCGGAGCGGCGGCAAATTGAGAAGACGCTGGAGGCCTTTGCCGGCCTGCCGGCGGCACAACGGACCGCCTGTATTCGCTCGTTTGCGAAGTTCGCCAGCCTGAGCCTGGAGGAGAGGCACCAGTTTCTCAAGAGTGCTGAGAGGTGGCAGGAGATGTCGCCCAGCGAACGCCAGACCTGGCGCGATCTCGTCCGGAACCTGCCCCCGCCCCTGCCGCCGGACCTGCCGCCTCTGCCGCCCTCAAGAGACCCGCCCCGACGCACCACGGCCATCGCCACGAACGGGAACTGACCGTTCGGGCGGATCGCGCCCGCGCCGGGGGATGGGCGCAATTTCATTTCCCAGTTTGCCGGCTCACGTCTAATCTGGCGGCGATGCATCCAATTGCATTTGAATGGGGCGGGCTCTCCATCCACTGGTATGGGGTGATGGTCGCGCTGGGGTTTCTGGCCGGACTGTGGACCGCCAGCCGACGGGCCCCGCGCACGGGCATCGCCGCCGAGCAGATCCTCGATCTCGGCCCGTGGCTGATTGTCGGCGCGATCCTGGGCGCGCGGGCGCTCTATGTCATTTCGTATTGGCGCGAGTCATTTGCCGGCCAGCCGCTCTGGGAAATCTTCGCCATTTGGCAGGGGGGACTGGTCTATTACGGGGGCCTGATCGGGGCGTCGCTGGCCTGCATGCTTTACGCCCGGTGGAAAAAGCTGCCGCTCTGGCGAGTGGCGGACATCATGGCGCCGAGCGTTGCCTTGGGCTACGTCTTCGGACGCATTGGCTGCCTGCTCAACGGCTGTTGCTACGGGCGCGCCTGCGCGTTGCCGTGGGCCATTCAGTTCCCGCCCGGCAATCCGCTCAATCCGCCTGCTTACCCGGTGCATCCGACCGAGGTCTATGAATCGCTGCTGAACTTGGTCTTTTACGCCGCACTGGCCTGGCTGTATCGCCGAAAGAAGTTCGACGGCCAGGTCTTTGCCGTCTATCTGGTGGGCTATGCTCTGCTGCGCTCACTGGTGGAGCTGTTCCGCGGCGACTACCCTGAACACCAGCATTACCTTGGCGGCTGGGCCACGCCCGCGCACCTGGTGAGCATTCTGATCTTCGCCACGGGCATGCTCTTGCTGCGCGTGCAGTCGCGCTCCAAGCCGCAGTGAGGATAGAAGATAGCCAATGGCAGTCGAATCCGAACACCATCCGCCGTCTCCCGCCCTCCATCCTCGGCCACTTCTTGTCGCCGGACCAACCGCCGTCGGCAAGTCAGCAGTCGCCATGCAGTTGGCCGAATTGCTCGATGGGGAGATCGTTTCGGTGGACTCGATGCAGGTTTATCTCGGCCTCGACATCGGCACGGCCAAACCCTCCCCCGCCGACCGCAGCCGCGTGCCCCATCATCTGGTTGATGTGGTGGAGTTGACCGAGTCGTTCAACGCTGCCTGCTTCGTTCGCCTGGCCAGACAAGCCATTGCGGAAATCCAGCGCCGTGGCAGAGTGCCGATTCTCTGTGGTGGAACAGGTCTGTATTTCAAGGCATACTTGGAGGGCCTGGGGGAGGCGCCGCCGTCGGATACCGCCTTGCGCGCGGTGCTGCAAGCAACGCCTCTGCCTGAGTTGTTGCGCGAACTGGCTGTCCTCGACCCCGTGACTTACGAACGGATTGACCGGCACAATCCGCGCCGGATCATCCGCGCGATAGAGGTCATTCGATTGACCGGCAAGCCATTCTCCGCCCAGCGCGCCGAGTGGCAGCCCTCAACTCGCTCTGCTCAACCCCCAGCGTACTGCATCGGCCTCGCGCGCTCTGCGGCGGATCTGCATTCGCGCATCGCGGCCCGTGTTGATGCTATGTTCAGGCGCGGTTGGGTGGCCGAAACCGAACAACTCCTCAAGCGCGGCCTGGCCCAGAACCGGACCGCTATGCAGGCGTTGGGCTATCGCCAGATCGTCGAGCACCTGCGCGGCGAACGCTCGCTGCCCGAGACGATTGAACTGGTCAAGCTCCGCACCCGGCAGTTTGCCAAACGCCAAATGACCTGGTTCCGGCGCCAGCTCCCGTTGAGCTGGATCCCGCTGGCATCGGAAGACGCCGCCACGGCGGCCGCCAGGGTTATGAAGGGACTCTGAATTCTGCCAAAGGGGGCGGGGCGGGCCGTTTACTAGAATCGGCTTGCGCCCGTAAGGGTGACGATATTCCCCTTGCGGGTCTCTGCAGCCGCGAATTGACATTGCCCAGTTGGCTAGTACTCTGCTAAACAAGTTTCCAACGAAACTCGTGTGTAGCGCAAAATAGACTGTGGCAGAAAAAGACGACTATCTGGCAGACATCCTTGTTGACCTTGGGTTTGTCTCGGGCGACAAGGTGGCCGAGACCCGGCGCGAGGCCGCCGACGCCGGCGTGGGAGTGGTGGACCTCCTGCTCGCCAACAAGGTCATACGCCCTGCCGACGTCACTCAGGCCAAAGCCTCCCATTTCGGCGCGGAAGTCGTCAACCTCGGTGAGCTCCAAATCGCCGATGACGTCATCGCCGCAATCCCCCGCCACATAGCCCGGAAGTACCGGGTGGTGCCGGTCTTCAAGCACGACAACAGCCTCACCGTCGCCGTGGCCGACCCGTCGGACCTCGACACGATTGACAGCCTGACGCATCTGCTGCACGCCGAGATTGACCTGCGCGTCGCCTCCGACGAGGACATTGAAGCCGCGCTGAGCAAGTACTACGCTGAACGCGGCGGCGGCGGCATTTCGGCCGATCCGCGGCTCAAGCAGGTGATTGAGGACCTCACGCGCGAGCACGTCGAAGTCCAGGCTGCGGACGCCGGAGATGGCGCCGTCGTAGAGGCGGATGCGCCCCTCATCAAGCTGGTCAATTCCATCATCGTTGAGGCGTTCAAGATGCGCGCGTCGGATATTCATCTGGAGCCGCTGGCGAAGACATTCCGCATGCGCTACCGCGTTGACGGAGTTCTGCATGAAGTCAAAGCCCCGCCCCGGAAACTTCAAGCCGCCGTCATCAGCCGCTTGAAGATCCAGTCCAACATGTCCATCTCCGAGCACCGGATTCCCCAGGACGGGCGCATCC
>DAOPPX010000073.1:0-26459 GCA_035358715.1 Verrucomicrobiota bacterium | reverse complement strand
AAAACCCAAACCCTTTCGCCCAAGTCGCGCCTTCCAGAATGTCCAAACTCCAGGCTACCGTAGTACCTCTAACCCGGGGTTAGAGGTACTACGGTAGCGGGACGGCATTGGGACGGCGCGCTTCAGGCCAAGAGCGTGCCGGTGGGTGGCCGACGGGCCCAATTCCGATGCCGGCCTGAGATCGCCAGCAACTCATCCCAGACTGGAATTGTGCGCGAGCGCCCGAGTTGACCGCGTTGAGGTTGAAGTTCTCAGAGCTTATAACCGATGTCACGCAAGAAATTCTTGCGCCATGCGATGTCCGGCTCGGCTTCGACGCCCGTGGGCGGGTAGCCGTCCACGACCCCCATGATGCCGCGCCCTTGTGCTGTCACGGCGAGCAGCACTTGAGTCGGATTAGCCGTCGCGCAGAAGACGCGGCAGACCTCAGGCACAGCCTTGATGGCATTGAGCACGTTGACGGGGTAAAACCCTTCGCCGAGGAAAACAATGAAACTATGTCCGGCGGCAATGGCTATGGCGTTCTTTCGGGCCAGTTCAACCATCGCCGGGTCGGTGCCGGTCCAGCGGACGAGACACTTGCCCGAGGCCTCGCAGAAGGCCAGGCCGAACTTAATGCCAGGCACCGCACCTACCAGCGCCTCGTGAATGTCCTCTACGGACTTGATGAAATGGGTCTGGCCCAGGATGAAGTTGACGGGTTCGGGCTTCTCGATCTGGATCGCGGTGAGTTTGATTTCCATAGCAGTTGAATCTCAACGCGAAGCGCCCGCTCTGTCAAGGCGCGAACGGGGTTCTTCAGCGCGAAGGTGTCGGGGCCGGACGTTGGGATTTGAAGAATCGCGCGGCCTTTTTACGCGTTCCAGGTCGCGAGTTTCTGGTTTGCTTGCGAACAAACTGCACAGCCACCGCAGGGCGACGAAGCAGCGGCAAAATCTCACCGAGCGCGACGATAGCGTGGCCGATGACAACATTACGGCACTCCGGCGTCTGGTATCGAGCACGCGCCACTTTCAAAATCTCGGCAGCAATCCGGTCGGCCAGATGCGGCTGGGCCTGGGCAATGCGCGCCCCGCCCTGTATAACGGTGGCAGCGGTGATCATCGCGGGGCCGGAAATGGGGGAGAAATACTTTTTGAAGATGGCTTCAAACTTGCCCCGGGCAGCAACCTTCGCCAGGTGTGACAGCACAAAGGCGCCATCCCACTGGAGAATCCTGTTCTCGTGGTCCAGCAGGCGAACAATGCAATCCCAATGCGGATAGAGCCGCTCGGGGCGCTGCTCGCTGATGCGGCGGAGGGCTTTGGCGCAGCCATACTTGACCCGGGGGTGAGGTGAATTTAGAAGCTCAAAGATCTGGGGGAGCAGACGGGGGTTGCCGATGGCTTTGCGGGCAAGGCCCTGCGGGTTGAGCGCCGCCTGGACAACATTGATCGGTGGGGAAGTCATGGCCTAAGACTGCTCTAAGTCATTTGTCAGGGCAAGCACGACGCAGGGGATGGCGAGAGCAGCAGATGCCTTAATGTCGCTCACATTAAGAGTGCCAAAAGCGGCGCAGCACGTCGCGGATATCGGGGAGACTCCGAACGCGCGCAGGATGCCACCAGGGGGGAAAGAGCCGCCGGTAGCGTGGTTCGGAGAACCGGATGTCAATGAGCAGAACGGCCCCGCGGTCGGCCTCGGAGCGAATGACGCGCCCGGTAGCCTGAAGAACGCGGTTCATGCCGGGAAAGGTATAAGCATACTCGAACCCGGAGCCGGTTTGTTGTTGGAAGTAGTCGCGGATCAGGTCGCGCTCCACGCAGAGCTGGGGCAGACCTACGCCGACGATGATCGCGCCGATCAGGCGGTCGCCGACCAGGTCAATGCCTTCGCCAAACACACCACCCATGACTGCAAAACCGACGAGGCTGTCACGGTGTTCGGCGGCGAAGGCCGCCAGGAAGGCCTCGCGCTCGGGTTCGCTCATATTGGGCCGCTGGACCAGGATCGGGACGTCCGGGCAAAGGGCATGGAACTGCTCGTGCACGGCGGCGAGGTACTGGTAGGAAGGGAAGTAGGCAAGGTAGTTGCCGGGCCGCTCTCCCACGAAGCAGGCGATTGCCTGCACCACGTCCGCCAGCGTTTCGGCCCGGGCTTTGAGCTGTGTGCGGATGCGGTCATGCACCAGCACGGCCAGGTGCTCCGTTGGAAAGGGGGAGGCCAGTTGGAGCAAGGGGTCTTCTGGAGTGCCGCCGAGCAATGTGCGGTAGTAGTCAATCGGCGTGAGCGTGGCGGAGAAGAAGAGCGCGGCTTTGCCGCGTGCCAGCGCCTGGCCAAGCAGGCACGAAGGGTCGAGGCAGAAGAGTCGGACGCGGGGCGCGGAGCCCGGCTCAACAATCGTGACAAAACGCTCGTCGTAGAGCTCGGCCGTGCGCTGAAAGGCACGCAGCCGGAAGTAAAGTTCGAGCAAGCTCTCCCGGAAGTCGGCGGGCTGATTGCGGGCGAGCCAGGTTTCAGCTTCTTTGAGGGCGGCTTCGAGCGGAGACCTCAGGTGCGTCGGGAACTCGCGGGTGGTGCGGGTGATCCGTGGGAATGCCGGCCGGACGCCTGCCCCACGCTCTGGCGAGGCTGGAGCGTTGATGCCAGGGCCGCGCGCTTCCCCCTCTCCCTTGGGGACAGGGAGACCCCTCAGCGCCGCGCTGGTGGAGCCGGCACGTTTCGTAAGCTCGCGAGACCGACCTTGATTCTCCATCTCCCCACGGGAGAGGGCTGGGGTGAGGGGAAAGATGCCTTCCGCAACCAGCCCCGGTGGATTCGCCCCAGGTTCGTGTGAGGTGTCAGGTTCCGGAGGACACAGTTTCCTCATCGCCGAAGTCAGCCGGCTCAAGGCCCTCGCACAACGCGGGACAGCCTCCTTGAGGGCGCGACGGACGTCACGAATTTCCCGGGCGTCCAGGTCGGCGGAGAACATGTCGCGCGCGCGGTCCACGAGGTTGTGCGCCTCGTCCACGAGGAAGGCATATTCGCCAGGTTCATCTGCGAAGTGCCGCCGAAGATAAACCCTGGGATCGAAGACGTAATTGTAGTCGCAAACGACCACGTCAACCCACGTGGATAAATCCAAGGAAAGCTCAAACGGGCAGACCTGGTGATTGCGGGCAGCGGCTTCGAGCACCGGGCGGGTGATCGCCTCGCGGCTCAGCGCGTCGCGCATGGCCGCCTTGTTTCGGTCATAATAGCCGCGCGCGAAAGGGCACGCGAGCGGGTCACAGGCTTGGCCTTCCTGGAAACAAACTTTCTCCTTCGCAGTAAGTGTCACGAAGCGCAAGGACAAGCCGGCTTGGCGAAGTTCGGTGAGGGTCTCTTGCGCCACAGCGCGCCCGGAGGTGCGTGCGGTGAGGTAAAAGATCCGTTCGAGTTTTCCTTCCCCGAGTGCTTTAATGGCCGGGAAAAGCACCGAAACGGTCTTGCCAATCCCGGTGGGGGCTTCGAGGAACAGGCGCCCGCCGCGGGCGAGAGTGCGATAAGCCGCCACCGCGAGCCGGCGCTGGCCGGGACGATACCTCGCAAAGGGAAACGAGAGGGCACGCGTGGAGGCGTCGCGCAGCCGGCACCATCGCTGATGAGCCTGCAACCACTCAAGGTAAATTGCAGCAGTCTTTTCGAAGAAGGCCGACAGTTCGCTCAGGGAGAAGCGTTCCTGGAACTCAGTCAATTCTCCAGTGTCGAGATTCAGGTAGGTCAACTGGATGACGACCTGCTCCAGGGCGTTTTCCCGGGCATAGAAATAGCCGTAGACTTCGGCCTGCCCCCAGTGGAGGGGGGAGGCGATGCGATCCCAGCCGCTTTGCACGGTTTTTATCTCCTCCAGCAGCACATGCCCGGGAGTGACGAGCAAGCCGTCAATGCGGCCCCGGATGCGCAGAGTCAACTCCTCAGTCTCGACGTCGAAGCCAAGCTGCACTTCCTTCTGGTAACCGGCCGGGCGCGAGCGCTGCAGTCTCTGGTGACCGCGCGTACCCGCCAGCGCACGCCGCGGTCCGACGAAGTCGTGCTGGCCGCCGAGGTCGCCCTGGCGCAGCGCAAACTCGACCAACTCGCGGACTTGAACCCTATAGACCGGCTTGAAGGCTGCTGGCACCCGCGCAGTCTCAGCGTGGCAACCAGACGCGGCAACACTATTCCGCTCGGGCACGCCTTCGGGCGGTGTTCGTGGAAAGATGCGACGAGTGAAAGAGAAACAGGCCTCATGTCAGGCAGGGAGGCTCCGCCCGCGGCCCGGATTTCTTGTAACCTTCCTCCAGTTCGCGGCTCAATATGCGGCGTAATTGAAGACTCAACATCGTATGCTATTGCACATCGTGATTGGAATGATAGTGGGAGGCGGGCTGGGATTCGCCTTCTACAGATTCGTGGGGTGCTCGACCGGAACTTGTCCGTTGACCAGCAATCCCTTCATCAGTACGCTTTATGGCGGTCTTGTTGGTGCCTTGATCGCAAGCAGTATTCGTTAGGCCAGCAGAACAACACGAGCCAGGTTGCTATGAGAATGCACATGATTATTCGCCGCCTCGCCGGCAGCTTCATACTCCTCAGCCTCCTGTTGGCCCACTACCATAGCCATTACTGGCTTTGGTTCACCGCCTTTGTGGGGCTCAACCTGATCCAATCCTCCTTTGCCAACATCTGTCCGTTGGAGCTGATCCTCAGCAAACTCGGCGTAGGCGGCTGCGACCAGGCTGATAACGGGCGCCGTGCCTGCTGCAGCAAATGACGAAGGCACTGGCGATATGCGGACTGGTGCTCGCCTGTTGCCTGGCAGCCATCGGGGCCGAGCCGTGGAACCTGGAGCGCGCCCTCCATCAAGCTCTAACGGCCAACCCGGACGCGCGCCTGGCACAGCAACGTGTTCTGTCGGCACAAGCCGGTATAGAGCAAGCTAATGCCGCTTTTTGGCCCCGCTTGCAGTTCCAGTCGAGCTACACGGCCAGCGACAACCCGATGCAGGTCTTCGGCAGCATCCTCAACCAACGTGCTTATAGTCCCTCGCTCGACTTCAACGATGTGCCGGCGGTGGACAATCTGAATGCCCGGGGTCTGGTCACCGTTCCGCTTTACACCGGCGGCCGGAACACTGCCGCGCGCAAAGCTGCCCGCGGCAATGCCGATGCCGCCTGGCAGGACGAAGCCGCCATCCGGAACGCCCTGGGCTTCGAAGTGTCTCGTGGCTTCCACACCGTGCTCAAGACGCGGCAATTCATCCGGGCCGCTGAGGCGGCAGTCAATTCGCTCGAAGCTGGCCTGGGCGTTGCCAGGAAACGTCTCGACGGTGGCACGCTTCTCAAGGCCGGCGTGCTGGATATCGAGGTTCGGCTGGCGCAGGCGCGCGAGGACCTCGTCCGCGCCCGCAATGCCAAAGCGCTGGCGACACGCGCGCTGCGCAACTTGCTGGGCATCGAGGACGGTGAATTCGAGGTCACTGACACCGTTCCCGCCCTCAGCGCCCCGGCCTCAGGTGATTTTTCCGGTCGCCCGGAACTGGCGGCCTCCCGCCACCGTGAGCAGGCCGCCCAGGAACAAGCGCGTGCCGCCCGAGGCGGTTATCTCCCGCGCGTCCATGCCTTTGGCAGTCTCGACTACGACCACGGCTGGGAATACGACCATGGTGGCGGCAGTTGGACTGTTGGGGCGCTGCTTCAGTGGGATCTGTGGGACGGCAAACTAAACCGCGCCAAGGTCCGGGAGGCCAACGCCAACCTCGAAACTGCCCGTGAGGAACAGCGCAAACTCCGCCTCGCGCTCGACCTGGAAGTCGAGCAAGCCCGTCTCGACCTCAGAGCTGCCAACGAGCGCCTCGGCGTGACCGACCAGGCCGTGACCCAGGCTGCGGAAAGCGCGCAGCTCACCCGCGCCCGGTTCGAGCAGGAGATGGCGCTCTCCAGGGAGCTGATGGATGCCGAGACCGCGCTGGTCACGGCCCGGGTACGCCGCGCCGAGGCCCAGGCCGATCAGCAAATTGCCATTGCCGCCTTGCGCAAGGCCCTGGGCTGGCCGCAACTCGATTCACAAGCAAAATGAGAACATTCTTAAGCCCCGTGCGCAGCGCCAGGTCTATAGTGAAAGCTTCCGTAATCAGCGTGGTTGTGTGCGGCCTGGTCGCGTTCTCCACTGGGTGTGGCAACAAGCATGGATCGCCATCGCCGACCGGCGAACGCCTGCCGCCTGCCGTTGTTCACGTGCAGAAGATCGAGGCGGTGAAACAACCAGTGGTGGAGGCCGTTGTTGGGACCGTGCAACCCAAGCTCCAGGCAGTGGTCGAGGCCAAGGTCAGCGGCCGCATTACCCGGCTGCCCGCCACGGTCGGCCAATCGGTCAAGCGGGGCGAAGTGCTGGTAGAACTGGCGACGCAAGAGATTCAGGCAAGGCTCGCCCAGGCCCGTGCCGCGCTCCGGCAGGCGGAGCTGGAATTGAATCGTACTGCCAATCTCCGCAAGCAAAACGCGGCCACCCAGGCCGAATTGGACGCCGCGCAGACACACCACCACGTTGCCGAGGCCGCCGCAGCCGAGGCGGAAGCGCTTTCCGGTTATGGCACGATAACCGCCCCATTCGATGGGGTGGTGGCGCGCAAACTCGCAGACGAGGGCGATCTGGCAATGCCCGGCAAAGCGCTGCTCGAACTGGAAAGCCGCGCGGGCTTGCAACTGGTGGCTGATGTCCCCAGCCTGCTCGCCGACCGCGTTCTGCCGGCCGCCAAACTCACTGTCTGCGTGGATGCAGTCGCTGGCACCCTGGCCGGCACGGTGGTCGAGGTCGCCCCCGCTGCTGACCCGGCCTCCCGCACCGTGCAAGTGAAGGTGGATTTGCCGGCTACTCCCGGTTTGCGCTCCGGCCAATTTGGCAGGCTTGCCGTGCCGGTAAGCGAGACGACATCTCTAATCGTCCCGCCACCAGCGCTGGTCCGGCGCGGCCAACTCGAGATTCTGTTTGTGGCCGCCGAGGGCAAGGCGCAAATGCGATTGGTGCGCACGGGCAAGGAGACGGCCCAGGGCATCGAGATTCTCTCCGGTCTCGCGGCCGGCGAGGCGGTCGTTGTGGAAGGCGCGGCGACCCTGCGCGAAGGGCAGCCACTCTCAACCCAATAGCCCGCGCCCGTGAGCACAGATTCTTCCAAGCCGGCCTCCGCGCGCCTGGGTTTTGCGGGGCGCATTGCCCGCGCGTTTATTGACTCGAAGCTGACCCCGCTGCTGGTGATCAGTTCGATCCTGCTGGGCGTGGCAGCGACGTGGCTTCTCCCGCGCGAGGAAGAGCCGCAGATCAAGGTGCCGATGATTGATGTGCTGGTCGCGATGCCGGGCTTCAGCGCTAAAGAGGTCGAGGAGCGCGCCACCCGGCCCATGGAGAAGCTGCTCTGGGAAATCCCAGGCGTCGAATACATCTACTCCACCTCGCGCGAAGGCGAGTGTCTGGCCATCGTGCGCTTCAAGGTCGGCGAAGACATCACCCGCAGCCTGGTTCATCTCAACCAGAAACTGCAGGCCAACTTCGACCGCATCCCGTTTGGCGTTTCGTACCCGCTGATCAAACCCCGCTCGATTGACGATGTGCCTATCCTCGCGCTCACATTCCACGGGGCGGGGCGCGACCATTATACTCTGCGCCGCGTCGTGGCTGAAGTGGACGACAAGGTGAAGCAAGTGCCGCGCGTGGCCGAGACGATGCTCATCGGCGGCGAGCGCCGGCAATTGCGTGTCGTGCTGGACCCGGCGCGGCTCGCATCGCGCAACCTCAGCGCGGCCGAGATTCTCCCGCGGTTGCAGGCTGCAAACCGCCAGCTCATGGCTGGTCCGCTCACCGGGCAGAACCGCGAAGTTCTGCTCCAAACCGGCAGCTTTCTCGCCAGCGCGCAGGACGCTGGCGGTGTTGTGCTCGGCGTGCATGGCGGCAGGCCGGTTTACTTGCGTGAAGTGGCGGACATTGTGGATGGGCCGGAGGAGCCGAACCAGTACGTGTTCTTTGGAGCCGGTGCGGCGGGTTCGGCGACGGCCAACGAGCAACCCGCTGTCACGCTGACCATTGCCAAGCGCCCCGGCGCGAACGCAATCTCGGTCGCCCGCGCGGTGCTCGAAAGGGTGGCGACGCTCAAGGGCCGGGTGATCCCCAACGACGTGCAAATGACCATCACCCGTCACTATGGCCAGACGGCGGAGGAGAAGTCCGACGAACTGCTGCTGCACATGGGCATCGCGGTGATCGGCGTGTCCTTGCTCATCCTGCTGACGCTGGGCTGGCGCGAGTCGTTCATTGTTGGTATCGCCATCCCGTGCACCCTGGCACTGACGCTGCTCGTCTTCTTTCTCTATGGCTACACGCTCAACCGCATCACCCTCTTCGCACTGATCTTCTCCATCGGCATCCTGGTGGACGACGCCATCGTGGTGGTTGAGAACATTGTGCGCCACTTCCACCTGCCGCGCAACAAGGGGCGCCCCTGGTCGGTGATCGCCGTCGAGGCGGTCAGCGAAGTCGGCAACCCGACCATTCTGGCCACCTTTGCCGTCATCGCGGCGGTGCTGCCGATGGCGTTCGTCGGCGGGCTGATGGGGCCGTACATGCGGCCCATTCCCATTGGCTCCAGCGCCGCGATGTTCTGGTCGCTGGCGATTGCTTTCATGGTCACGCCCTGGGCGGCGATCCGCATCCTGCGCTGGGGACGAAAGTATGCCCGCGTCACCGAGGCGGCGGCGGGCGCGGCCGATACCGGCAAACCGCACTCGCATTTCGAGCACGAGGAAGATTTCTTTACCCGCCTCTACCGGCGCTTCATGGAGCCGATGATCGCTAGGGCCCGCTGGCGGCTGGTCTTCTTGGCCGGCATTTTCGTGTTGCTGCTGGGGGCGCTGGCGACCGTCGGTCTGGGCTGGGTGAAGGTGAAAATGCTGCCGTTCGACAACAAGAGCGAGTTCCAGATTATCCTGAACATGCCCGAAGGCAGCGCGCTGGAGCTGACGGCGCAGGCGGCCCGTGAAATTGCCGCCGCCGTGCGCGTCGAGCCGGAAGTCACGGATTACCAGGTTTACGCCGGCGTTGCCGCCCCCTTTAACTTCAACGGCCTGGTGCGCCACTATTTCATGCGTCGCGGCCCGCACATCGCCGATTTGCAGGTCAACCTTGTCTCCAAGGACGAGCGGAAGGCGCAGAGCCATGATATCGCCAAACGCGTCCGGCCCCGCGTCCGCGACATCGCCGCCAAGTACGGCGCGCGGGTCGCCGTGGCGGAAGTCCCGCCGGGACCGCCGGTCCTGCAAACCCTCGTGGCCGAGATCTATGGGCCGGACCAGGAAAGCCGCTTCCCGCTGGCGCGCAAGGTCATTGACATCTTCCGCAACACCAAGGGAGTGGTGGACACCGACTGGTACATCGAGGCGGACCAGGATAAGGCGCGGTTCATCGTGGACAAGGAGAAGGCCGCGCTCCATGGCATCAGCGAGGAAAGCATCGCGCAGACCTTGAAGCTGGCTGTCGGCGGCGCTGCCGTGGACCTGTTGCACCTGCCGCGCGAGAAGGAAGACCTGCTCATCCAAGTGCGCCTGCCGCAGGCTCTGCGCACTTCCCCTGAAGACTTGCTGGCCCTGCGCGTTCGCGGGACCGACCCGGGCAGCGCCCTGGTCCCGTTGCGTGAGCTGGTCCGGGTGGATACGGCCACCGTGGACAAGAGCATCTACCACAAGAATTTGATGCCCGTGACCTACGTCATCGGCGATGTGGCGGGCGAAGTCGAGAGCCCGGTTTACGCGATCCAGCAAATGAATAGGGCCCTGGCCGCCCTCGATACCCAGCCCTTCGGTGGAACTGGCGCGCCGTTGAAGATTTACAACGCCCACCAGCCCTTCACGGACGATGCCCCGGCTATCAAATGGGACGGCGAATGGCACATCACCATCGAGGTCTTCCGCGACCTCGGTGCGGCCTTCGCCGCGGTGCTGGTGTTGATCTTCATCCTTATGGTCGGCTGGTTCCGGTCGTTCCTGACCCCGCTGGTCGTCATGATGGCGATTCCCTTCTCGCTGGTGGGCATCCTGCCGGCGCATGGACTGATGGGCGCGTTCTTTACCGCCACCTCGATGATCGGCTTCATGGCTGGAGCGGGCATCGTTGTGCGCAACTCGATTATCCTGGTGGACTTCATCGAATTGCGCCTGGCAGAAGGAATGCCGTTGGCCGAGGCGGTCGTGGACGCGGGCGCGGTGCGGTTCCGGCCCATGCTCCTAACGGCGCTGGCGGTTGTGGTGGGCGCGAGCGTGATTCTGGCCGACCCTATCTTCCAAGGCCTGGCCATCTCCCTGATGGCAGGAGAAATCGCCTCACTGCTCATCAGCCGCATGGCTGTTCCCGTGCTCTACTTCATGGCCCACCGCTGAATCGCAGCAGCGGAGTCGGATAACTCTCGAACTCCTGCGCAAACCATAGATAAGCCTCACGGATGTGCTGGGGATCCGCCGGCCGGGGCCCAGCCGATGCTCACCTCAAGAAACGCATGCTTATCCCTACGGCGCACGTGGTGCAGCGCCCGGGAAATGCGTTCCACAATTGGGCCAGGGCGGGGAGGCCCGTGCAGTGAGCCGGGGCAAGCATTTGAATCTCCAGGCGGCGGAAGGCGGCAATAGTGTTTTCCATGCGCTCGGGGTTGGCCGCCGGCAGGTGCAGGCCGCCGAGCAGCGCCTGGGTCGGCTTGCTGCCGGTGAGTTGACGAATGTAGTCAACCGTGTTGACCACGCCCGAGTGAGCGCACCCCAGGAGCACGACCACGCCGTTTGCCGTGTCGAAGAAGAGTGACTGATCGTCCAGCAGGGGGTCCGGTTGGGCGGCGGCGGAATCAAGGTAGAACGGACCGCCGGTGTCTTCGAAGGTGGTTTGGCGAGGAATCTCCCCGCTGGCGAAGATGCCCTCCAGGACTTCCGTTGGCTGTGCCGTCCAAATCACGCTATTGGGAACCGACCTGATCTCTTCGGCTGTCTTCTCGTCCATCCCGATTGCGCGAGTGCTACCATCTGAATTGCGGGCGAACTTCGGTGAAAGAGCGGCAGGGTGAAGGAAAAGCCGCGCTCGAGGCGCCGCCTGCCGGGCAGAGCTAGCCCCCCAGTGTGGTCGTTGTGGCCGTGGCTTAAGACGACGGCTTCCGTGTCTGCGAGGCTGATACGGAGTTTGAGCGCATTGCTCAGGAGCAAGTCGCTTTGGCCGGTGTCGAAGAGGAGGCTGCGCGAGCCTACTTGGAGGCGGAAGGAGAGGCCGTGTTCGGCTCGCAAGCCGCGCGCATGGACGCTATTCTCGACCAAGGTGGTGAGTGTAATCTGCTGTTTCATTTCGCTCGATGAATTTGGCGGAAGCAATGGCCTTGGCGCAACCTTCCTGCTTGATCTCGGCTTCGAGCAGGTGGAGCGGCGCTTGTGAGCGCGCAATCCAGGCGCGGATGAGCATCTGTTGACCGATGAAAACAGGTTTGCGGTAGCGTACCTTCAACTCGGCAGTCATGGCGACGTGTCCGCGCGCGAACAGGCAGTTGGTCATGGCGCCATCGAGCAAGGACGCGATCATGCCGCCATGCAGGCATCCTTCGAAGCCTTCGAGGGCGAAGCGGCCACAGAAGGAGGCACTGACGCTGCCGTCCTCGTGGGCGGTGAATTTGAGACCTAAACCGAGGGGATTGGATTGGCTGCACACCACACAATAGGGGTGGGTGTGGATGCGGAGAGTCTTGAGCCGGGCCTGACTGGGATCAGTTTCGGTCGTCATGGTCGGATGATGCGCACATTGGTCAGGCAGTTGCGGAGCAAGGCGGGTGCCAGCAAGGAAATGCGTGGAAATCGCTCATTGCGACGGGCAGAATGCAACGGGCGCAGGGGCGGGGCGTGGCAATATGCCACAACGCGGGCGAGCGCGGATGGGGCTGGCCTACGCCGAGGTTCGGGCTTAAGCTCGCCCCGATGTTGAGCAACCTGCTGGACTATATTCCAGACGGTGTCTTCACGGTGGATGCCGAGTGGCGCGTGACGTTCTTTAACCGCGCCGCCGAGCAGATCACCGGGATCAAGCGCGGGGAGGCGGTGGGGCGGCGGTGCTGCGACGTGTTTCGGGCGAGCATCTGCGAGAACGCGTGCGCGCTGAAGCAGACTCTTTCCACCAACCGACCGGTGGTCAACAAGGTGGTGTATATCATTGATGCGCGCGGGCAGAAGATTCCGATCAGCATCTCAACGGCGGCGTTGAAGGACGAGCGGGGCCGGGTTGTGGGGGGGGTAGAGAGTTTCCGGGACTTGCGCGTGGTGGAGACGCTGCACCGGGAGCTGCAGCAGCAGAATTCGTTTTCTGACATTATCGGGCGAAGCGCGGCGATGAGGCAGGTGTTCGAGCTGCTGCCGGAGATTGCGGAGAGCGACAGCGCAGTGCTGATCGAGGGCGCGAGCGGAACGGGCAAGGAGTTGTTTGCGCGGGCGCTGCACAACCTTTCTCGGCGGCGGGCGAAGCGGTTTGTGGCAATCAATTGCGGGGCGCTGCCGGACAACTTGCTGGAGTCGGAGCTATTCGGGTACAAGGCGGGAGCATTCACGGACGCGCGGCGCGACAAGCCGGGGCGCTTCGCCCTGGCCGAAGGGGGCACGATCCTGCTGGACGAGATCGGGGACATTTCATCCGCGATGCAGGCGCGGCTGCTGCGGGTGTTGCAGGAGCGGGTTTATGAGCCGCTGGGCGGGGTGGAGCCGATAAAGGCCGACGTGCGCCTCATCGCGGCTACCAATAAGAATCTGAGCAAGCTGGTGGAGCAGGGCCGGTTTCGCGAGGACCTGTTTTATCGGATTCATATCATCCGCCTTGAGCTGCCGAGCCTGCGGGACCGGCGCGAGGATATCCCGTTGTTGATTGACCAATTCATCGCGCGGTTCAACCGGCTCAAGGGAAAGGATATTGCGGGGGTTTCTGACGCGGTGCTGGCGCGACTGATGGAGCATGACTTTCCGGGGAACGTGCGGGAGCTGGAGAACATCATCGAGCACGCGTTTGTGCTATGCCGGAGCGGGGTCATTGAAATGAAGCATCTGCCGCCGCCGCTTCGGGGCGACGTGCTGGGTGAAGCGCTGCGGCTGGGGAAAGCGATAACACTGGAGTCCATGGAGAAGCTGCTCATCAAGGATGCGCTGCGCCGGAATGAAGGGAACCACCAGAAGGCCGCCAGGGAACTCGGGATTAACCCGAGCACGCTGTTCCGAAAGCTGAAGGCGTTGAGGCTGGCACAGTTCAGGCGAGGCGGCTTTGCGCATGACAGAGAACCTGGACCAATGAGGCCGTGAAGAGACACGCGCACGATCCTGAAACGCTGGGCAACCGGCGCGCGTTTCTCCGGCGCGCTGTCGCAGCAACTTCTTGCATGGTGATGCCGGCCTGGGGCGCAGCGGGATCAATCGTCCAAGCCTCCGAGGGTCTGCCGAACACTTCGCCTGGGGACTCCACCAGGGCGGCGGGTAGTTTGCGAGGGATCACCCCGGGCGCCCCCATCACGGTGATCACACAGCCGGTCTCTACCGACACTAATCCGCGCGGGCGGACCTGGGTGTACGTCGCAGAGATACTCCAGCGGGCAGGTTTGTTTTTTGAATCGTTGCCCGCGCGGGAGGTGAACTCGCTGTTCCGACGCTCGGGGTCTATCGTGCTGCTGGCCGGACACTTGCCGTTGGCCTTGCCGCAACGCGAGGCTTTGGCCGCGTGGGTCAAACAGGGCGGCGCGCTCATTGGCCTTGGGGGAACCTCCGGAATGGATGAAGTCTTCGGGGTCAGCGGCGGAAGCCCGATCGCCGAGGGTTGGATGAAAATAGGCGCCGGCGATCATCCTGTGACGGCAGGATTGCGCAGCTCGCTGCATGTGTTTGGCGGCTACGCAATGAAGAAAGGCTCCGCGACCGCGCTGGCGGAACTGCAGTTGGCCAACGGCACCTCCCGCGGCAGCGCCATTCTGGAAAACCGCTTCGGCGCGGGCCGGGCCTTGCTCCTTGCACCGGACTTGCTCTTCTCGATCGTCCACATTCAGCAGGGACTGAGAGTGTCGCAAGATGGCAAGCCTCCGCCGGACAACTCAGCACCACTCAACGACGGTCTGCTAAAAGCGGAGGACGGTCTCGTGCTCGATTGGCAGCGGGATCGCACGCCGACGCCCCCCGATGGCGGGCCGCTATTCATGGAGCCCATCAGCGACGAGTTGCGAGAGATCATCCTGCGCAGCATTTTCCATCTCGCTCGTCAGCAGGCAATGACACTGCCGGTCTTATGGTATTGGCCGCGCGCGCTCAAGGCCGTCGCGCACATGTCGCATGACAGCGATGGGAACGACCCACCGAAGGCGGCAGCATTGCTCGATGTGATGAATCGCTGCCGGCTCAAGTCCACCTGGTGCATCCTCTACCCAGGAGGCTACCCGGCTGAATTCTACCGCTGCCTCTCGAAACAGGAGTTCGAGATTGCGCTGCATTACGATGCCATGACCGGCGGGGAGCGCACCTCGTGGTCCAAGGACAACTTTCTCTTCCAGCACCGTTGGTTGATGAAAGAGGCCGGGGTGGAACATATTCACTCGAACAAGAATCATTACACGCGGTGGGAAGGCCGGCTTGATTTCCCGCGCTGGTGCCAGGAGGCGGGCATCGCCTCCGACCAAACGCGTGGGCCGAGCAAGAAAGGCACCATTGGCTTCCCGTTGGGCGGCTCGCAGCCCTACTTCCCGCTCGAGGACGAAACGGATTCGCCGCGCTTGCTCAACGTGCTCGAAGTCAACCTGATGACCCAGGACCTGGTGATCACGTGCCCGCCCGAATACGGCCAGCCACTGCTTGACTCAGCCTTGCGGCATCACGGCGTGGCGCATTTTCTCTTTCATCCCGCGCATATCCTGAAACCGGGTGTGGCCGACGCGCTGGCCGGGCTGGTGGATTATGGTCGCGCCCAGGGACTCGAGTGGTGGACGACCCAGCAGATTTGCCAATGGGAAACGGCGCGACGAGGTGTCAAAGCCCGCTTTGACTCCGCCGACACCTTCACGCTTCAGGCCGGCACCGCGCTGTCTCAAGCCACGCTGCTGCTGTTGCGCTCGCAGGCGGAGTCCCGTGCGGTCGCTCTCAACGGGCAACTTGCCCGAGCCTCCCGCTGGAGCCTGCACGGCTTCGATTTTGATGCCTTCAGCCTGGACATTGCGGGCAAGGTCAGGGTGCAAGTGACCTGAGGTCCGTTTGAGATTCTCCACCAGCGGCGAGCGGCGCGCGAACGCCCCTCCCCCCACACCCCCTTCCCCTTCTTAAGTCATATGTATTGTGAGTCAATTCGCGTGGCGCAAAATGCGTTGCCGACGCTTGACCTCTACGAAGGCATATGGTGTAATGCGGCGCGTGGTGACCAACTGGTCTCAACGACGCGTCCACATCTCCGGCAAAACCGGGGCAGTGGCGCTGATGCTGTTCCTGCTGCTGGGAATGGCGTTGGCCGCAAGCTCGGCGCAAGTGCATGAGCTGATCTGCCCGAACGCCGGGCAAGCGGACGACTTCTGCGCCATCAAACAGCTCCAAGGCGGGCTGGTTGAGCCGGCCCCTGCGCCGGCGGTTGTCGCGACGGTGCTGTTCATATTGGTAGCCGCTTGCTGCCGAAACGAGACTTTGTACCGGGCATCTGCCCTCTACCGCCTTTCTCCCTCGCGGGCTCCTCCCTCCGGATTCTCCCTCCGCTAGCATGGTTGGGACGGCTCGTGCCGTCCACCACCAATCCGGTCTGATCGTAAGTGATGCGCGAGTGCGCATTCGTTGTCCGCGCAATTGAATCCGAGTTGAAGAGTATGAAGTGCAATCGGTCTGTTTGTCTGAGAAACGGGTCTGTTCTGAGTCCTGCCGGCCGGCAGCGTGACGTGGGGCGCGTTGGGGATGGCCGCCGGAGCGAGCCGCTGTTGGCGCCTGGTCAGCCGGCCTTGCCGCCAGGCGGTGTGCTGTGGCGCTGGCTGGCCGTGCCGTGGTCCGTGCTGGTAGTGGGGCTGGCAGGGTGCGCCACCCACAACGCGGACCACTTGAATGCCAGTCCTCGTTCCCTGGGGCGCGACCTGCCCGTCTGCGAGGCCGTGCCGGCTTCGGGCGCGACTCACGCAGAGCAGTGGCCACAGTTTTCCGAACCGACTAAGACGCTTGATTTGCGCGAGGCACTGGTCCTGGCGCTCCGCCACAATCCCGAGCTGGCGAGTTTCGCCTGGGATATTCGGGCGGCGGAAGCGCGCGAGTTGCAGGCCCGACTGCTCCCGAACCCTGAGGCAGGCGTTGATCTCGAGAACGTGGGGGGCGATTTGGACGGTTTGCAAGAAAGCGAGACGACGATTGCGGTGGCCCAAAGCATTCTGCTCGGCAGCAAGCGTTCCCGCGCCATGCGGGTGGCCGCCGCGGAGCGGCAGCTCGCCGGGTGGGCGTACGAAGCGAAGCGACTGGACGTGTTTTCCGAAGCCGTGCAGTCGTTTGTCACGTTGCTCGGCGCCCAGGAGAAGGTGCGGATTGCCCAGGAGACGTTCCGCATCGCGCAGGAGGTGCTAACGGCGGCGGACAAACGTGTGGCGGCGGGCGACGCGTCCTCGGTGGAGAGCACGCGCGCGGCGGTTGCGCACGCGCAGGCCTCGACGCAAGTAAACCGCGCGAGACAGGAATTGGAGGCCGCCCGCGTGCGCCTTTCAGCGACGTGGGGCTCGGCGACACCGGTGTTTCAAGAGGCCACCGGCACGCTGGAGTGCCAAGTCGCGCCGCCACCCCTTTCGGCGCTGCGGCTAAGGCTGGCCGAGAGTCCGGAACTGATGAGCGCGGCGGTCGAGGTGGTGAGAAGGGATGCCGCGCTTGCTGTCGAACGCGCCAAGCGTGTCCCCGATGTGTCGGTCCTGGCGGGTTACCGGTGGATCGAAGGCGACCGGGTAAGCACGATGGTGTTTGGCCTCGGCGTGCCGGTGCCTTTGTTTGATCGGAACCAGGGCGGCATCCGCGAGGCGCGGGCCAACCTGGCGCGGGCGGAATGGCAAAGGAGGGACGCGGAGTTGCGGGTGCAGGCGGCGCTGGCGGACGCTTATTCCGAATTAACGACGGCGTTGGAGGAGCGCCGGACATTTGCCGAACGGGTCTTGCCGGGGGCGACGGATGCCTTCCGCAAGACGCAGCAGGGTTACCAACAGGGTGGTTTTGATTATCTGGAGTTGCTGACCGCCCAGGAGACCTTGGCGCAGACTCGCGCCAGCTACCTGGAAGCCCTGGTCCGGGTAAACCTGGCGGTCGCGAGAGTAGAACGGTTGGTCGGGGAACCGATCCTAACGGCGGGAATGCCGCAGTTGAACAGAAAGGAAGAGAAATGAAACGCAGTTACCTCGTGACGATGATTTTGATCCTCGGCCTGCCCGCATGGAGCGCCGGGAAACGACATGGCCGGCCCTCTTCGGAGCCGGAGAGTGCGGCACCCAAAGCGGCCTCGGTCGAGGGTGTGGTTCAGCTTTCGGCGGCGGCGATCGAGGCGGCGGGCATTCACTGGGCCAAGGCAGAGCGGCGCGAATGTCCGGGTGTCCTGAAAGCCGCGGGGAAAATCCTGGCTCCGCGTTCGGGCACGGCGATTGTGAGCTATTTCCTGCCGGGGCGGATCGCAGAGGTCCACGTCCGGGTGGGGG
The DNA here is from genome assembly GCA_035358715.1 of Verrucomicrobiota bacterium. Taxonomy (GTDB): domain Bacteria; phylum Verrucomicrobiota; class Verrucomicrobiia; order Limisphaerales; family UBA8199; genus UBA8199. Next base: position 8,767 of record DAOPPX010000073.1, on the reverse strand, counting down.
ACCGGGTCAGGAAAGGGCAACCGTTGGTGACGCTGGAGTGCGCCGAGGTGGCCGATGCCATGTCCGAGTACTTCAAAGCGCACGCCAGTCATGAATTGGCCGAGCTTAGCCTCACCCGCGAGAAGCAGTTGGCCGCCGACGGGATCGGCGCGCGGAAGAACCTGCTGGCGGCTGAGACCGATTCCAAGGTGGCACGGGCTAGCTTGGAGGCGGCCGAGAAGCGACTGCACACCCTGGGTTTCAACGAGAGCCAGGTGAAAGAGATCGCCGAGAACCACAAGATCAGCCCGGCCATGGTTTTGCACTCGCCAATTAACGGCAAAGTCGTCACCAGCTCGGCGGTGATCGGCGCCATGGTGGATCAGTCCAAGGAAATTCTCACGATCGTTGATCCGAAACTGCTGTGGGTGGACGCCGAGATTTATGAGAAGGATCTGGCCAAAGCCAGGATCGGCCAGGAGGTCGAGGTGAGGGTGCCGGCATTTCTCGCGGAGCGCTTCACCGGCAAGGTCTGCTACATTGCCGATGTGGTCCAGGAGGAAACCCGCACCATCACCGTCCGGACGGAGGTGGACAATCGGGAGGAGCGGCTCAAGCCCGGCATGTTCGCCGATGTGAGTTTGTTCTTCGCCCGCAATGGGCCGGTGTTGGCGGTCCCCGTGTCGGCGATCCTGGAGGACGGGGACGAACAAGTTGTGTTTGTGCGGGAGAAGGACGGATTCGCGCGCCGGGAGATCGAAACCGGCCCGTCCAACGGAGCTTACCGCCAAGTTGTCAAAGGGCTGCAGGAGGGGGAAGAGGTGGTAATCGAGGGCAACCACCAGTTGAGGTCCAAGCTGAGCGGAGCCAGCCTGCACGGCGCGCACACCCATTGAAGAGGAGATCCTTGTGATTCGAGCGATCATTGATTTGGCGCTGCGCAACCGCCTGCTGGTCATCCTGTTGGCGGTGCTGGTTTCGGTCGCCGGCGTAGTGGTTTACCAGCAGATGCCGAAAGACATTTATCCGGACCTGAACGCCCCGCTGGTCAACATCATCACCAGTTGCCCAGGCATGGCGGCGGAGGATGTGGAGCGGATGATCACCTTCCCCTTGGAAAGCCTGATGCACGGCACACCCCACGTCGTTCGTGTGCGGTCCGAGTCCACTACCGGCGAGTCGGTGGTGACGGTCGAGTTCGACTGGGGCATTGACATCTACCTGGCCCGGCAAATCGTAGCGGGAAAACTCGACATCGTGGTCAACCAGTTGCCGGCGGGGTCGTCTCAGCCGGTGATGGGGCCGGTTTCCTCGCGCATGGGCGAAATCTTCGAGTTCGCTGTGGTGGGCGATGGGGTTGACCCGATGGAGTTGCGCAGCGTGGCGGATTGGACGATCCGCTACCGCCTGCTAGGGACGGAAGGCGTGTCGTTTGTGCTCAACCTAGGCGGGTTCATCCGCCAATATCAGGTCTTCCTCAAGCCCGACATGCTGCACCACTATGGCATCACGGTCGGCGAGGTCAAAGAGGCGATCGAGAAGAGCAATCGCAACTTCTCCGGCGGCATTATCACCAAGAAGAACCAGGAGTTCCTGATCAAAGGCGTCGGCCGCATCGAGTCGCTGGCGCACATCGAAAACACTGTCATCACGGCCCGCAAAGACGTGCCCGTCTATGTCAAAGACGTTGCCGAAGTGAAGGAAGGCGCGAAGTTTGCGCGTGAAGACGCCAGCCTGAACGGTGCGGATGCCGTCTCGGTGGTAGTGCAGAAGCAATACGGCGGCGACACCCTGGGCACGATCGCCCGGGTCAGGCAATTCCTTGTCGAGATGGGCCGCGACCTCCCGGAGAAGATGCGCATCGTGCCCTATTACGACCAGTCCAAGCTGATCCTGAGCTCGCTGAATCATCTCGGGGTCGCCATGCTCGAAGGCGGGTTCCTCATCTTCGTGGTCATGCTGATCTTCCTTGCCAATTTCCGCGCCTCAATGGTTGCCGCCCTGACGATCCCCATATCGATCCTGCTCTCGCTGGTGCTGTTGCACGTAGCTGGGGTGTCGCTGACCGTGATGGCCCTTGGCGGCCTGGCGGTGGGCGTCGGGAAGATGGCCAGCGGATCGGTCATCATGGTCGAGAACATCTGCCGGGTCTTCCACAACGACGACAAGAACACCTCGCCGCGGCAGCTGACTGCCTTTGCCGCCCAGGAAATCGCTCCTTATCTGTTCTGGGCGAACCTGATCATCATCCTCGTCTTTCTGCCGCTCCTCGGTCTGGAAGGGATCGCCGGACGGATGTTCCGGCCGACTGCGTTCGCGCTGATCGTGGCCTTGTTTGGCGCGTTGATCATCAACCTTACGTTGCAGCCCGTCCTGATGTCGTTCTGTCCCCCCAGGAAGGTGGGTTTCACCCGACTGGACCGCGTCATGGAAGCCATTACCCGCGGCTATGCTGAGCTGCTGGAGCGGGCGTTCCGGAACAAAGGCATGATGGCCATGGCGTCGGGGCTCATCCTCTTGGCCGGTGCCCTGTGCTACCCGCGGCTGGGCAACGAGTTTGTGCCGTTCCTCGACGAAGGCTCGATGATCGCCTCGACCGTAATGTTGCCGGAAACTTCGCTCCAGGAATCGGTGCGCATTGGCAAAAAGGTAGAGGCCATCTTCGCCTCCTTTCCCGAAGTCATTCACGTCTGCCGCACGACTGGTTCCGCTGAGGAATCCGAGCACGTCCACCCGGTCAACCACAGCCATTATATACTGGAACTCAAACCGCGAGAACAGCGCCAGCGTGGCTACGAAGAGCTGACCGAGGCCATGCGCCGTGAACTGGAAAACATACCCGGCATCTTCTACATCTTCGAGCAGCCGATTGCCAACAAGATGAGCGAAATGCTGACCGGCACCGAGGGCCAGATCGCCGTCAAGCTCTTCGGATCTGACCTGGAAATACTTAACGCCCGCGTCCATGAGATTGAGGATGTCCTGAGCCAGGTCCCCGGCGTGGCGGACCTGCAGATCGAGGAAACCACCGGTATACCACAGGTTGTGATCCAACTCCAGCGCGAGGCCCTGGCGCGCCACGGAATCAAAGTCGAGGAGGTGGCCGACCTGATCGAGACCGCCTTGAACGGCGTCGAGGTCACCGACGTGTGGGAGGCCCACCGCATCACATCCGTCCTGCTTCGGCTGCCCGAAGCCTACCGAGAGGACGCGGAGACGATTCAAAACCTGCTGGTAGATACTCCCTCGGGCCAGCGGGTACCTCTATCGCAGATCGCCCGCGTGGACCGCGGCGAGGGGCCACAGACCATCTTCCGGGAAAACCTGATGCGCAGAAAGGTGCTGCTCTGCAACGTCGTCGGCCGCGACGTGGGCAGCTTCGTGCAGGAGGCCAAGGACCAGATCGCCCGCTCTGTGTCGCTACCGCAGGGTTACTACGTGACGTTCGGCGGTCAGTTTGAGAGCCAGCAGCGCACCACCCGGCAGCTCCTGTGGATGATGTTGATCGTCGCACTGGCGGTGCTGGTCGTCCTGTTCGCCTCCCTTCATTCCCTCCGGCAGTCCCTGCTGTTGCTTCTCAACGTGCCCATGACGGTGGCGGGGGGCATTGTGGCGCTTTTCCTGGCCGGGCAGACCTTGAACGTCTCCTCCCTGATTGGGTTCATTGCCCTGTTTGGCATCGCCCTCCAGAACGGCATCGTGCTGGTGGGCAGTATCAACGACCTCCGAAGGACCGGCGTCGAGCTTCACCGGGCGGTCATCGAGGGAGCCATCAAACGTTTCCGCCCGCTTTTCATGACCGAACTAATTCTCATCCTGGGTGTGCTGCCCCTGGCGTTGGGAGCCAGTTCTGGCTCCGAGATTCACCAGCCCCTGGCCCTTGTCTATATCGGCGGGTTCCTCGTGGCCATCTTCTTCGTGCAGATCGTCTTCCCAATTCTGTATGAATGGACCTGCCGGCAAAGGCGGAAAGGGATTCCTGATCCGACAGGCCAGGCAACCTGAAGCCAATGGCAGGTGAATAACGATGAGGATGCGCAAACGCACCCGCAACTTCATAACCGTGGCCAGGTGATGGCCCAGGCCACCAGCACGAAGGCTGGCTGCAAAAAATGAGGGGCGATGCGGTTTAACGGCTGGCCGCCTTGGGCGCAAAGACAAGGCTCGTCAACGGGCGTAGATAGGCGTATGGTTTGACCATGCTGAACGAACACGACCAGGATGTTCTCGCACGCTGTCCTCGCCTCGGTCAGGAAATCACCTTCGGCTATTGCCGGCAAGAAGCCGGCAGCAAGCCCTGCCGGCTGATTCTGAACTGCTGGTGGGAACGCTTCGATGTGCGCGGCTTCTTGCAGGCGCATCTTTCGGAGGAGGCGATGGCCCAAGTCGAGCGGGCGAGCGCTTCCTCTCCCCCTCCAAAGGCGCTGAGCCTGGTGGAGCTGATTGAGCAGGCAAAACAGCGGCTGACGTCCGGGAAGGCGGACGATCGCAACCGGTAGGCTTGCAGATTGCGACGGGCGCTCCCGCCGCCAGGTGCATTTTGCGACACCGCATGTTCCCGCTGCGCGGGCCAACGGTGGGGTCTGACCATGTCTCCATTGGTGATTTCGCTGGGTCCAGCCCCCATTCTCGTGCTGGCATGAATCTCGCATTACGGCGAGCGTGCTGATTGCGATTCCCAACTGTCAGGGTCGCGTGTCGCCAGTCTTTGACGTGGCGGCACGGCTGGTGCTGATTCGCCTGAAAGGCGAGGCGGAGGTCGAGCGAAAAGAGGTCGTGCTCTTTGAGAAGCAGCCGGAGGGAATCGCCCGCAGCCTTGGCGAGTTGGGCATCCAGGTTCTGATTTGCGGGGGGATATCGCGAGGGCTCTTGGCGGCGTTGGAGCAGGCGCGGATCCGCGTTGTGCCACACATCTGCGGCGAACTGGACTCCGTAATTGCCGCGTTTCACCGGGGCACGCTGACGCAGCCTGAGTTTGTGATGCCCGGCTGTTGCGGTCGGCGTTGGGAGACTCCGGGGCCGGAAGGGACCCCATTCCCGCCGCCTGGAAGCTTTAAAGCGTTTGCGGATGAGATGAGTCAATGAGATCAGGACAGATTAGAGAATAATGAAAATTGCTATTCCAGTAGAAAACGGCCGCCTGAATTCACATTTCGGCGGCAGCCGGCACTTCGCGCTGATCGAAGTGGATCAAAGCACAAAAGCCATCTTGCGCACCGAAATTCTGCCCGCCCCCGAGCACCAACCCGGGGCGTTCCCGCGATGGCTGCGCGAACAGAACGTTCAGGTGGTCATCGCCGGCGGCATTGGCCAACGGGCGTTGGCCATTCTTGCCCAGAACGGCATTCAGGTGCGGGCTGGACAGCCTGACGCACCGGTGGAATCGCTGGTGGTCGCCTACCTTGAAGGACGGCTGATCCAGACCCCCGAGGGGTGCACGCATCCCGAGCATCACCGCGACCATGGTCATCATCACCAGCATGCGCACGATCATGGACACGGGCAGCCCGGGGGAAACTGCCACTCAGACTGATGGACGGCAGGGGTCTCTTTGGTGCCCTGACTGGGCCGCGGGGCTAGCAACCGGGCGTGCCGGCATCGCCACCGGCAGGGTTGAGAAGAATCGCACCTTGTCCGCACCTGGCGGCTCAGTGTGCGTTCATCCGATCCCGGCAGCAGTTTTCCTACGCTGCTCCAGGCCACGCCGCTAAGAAACGCTATTACCCCCAAACCGCGCAATAACACGCACTGGCGTTCCGGCCTCTCGCTATGCTATGAATAACCCCATGCATTCTCCAACCGTCCTGTTGCTTGGGTACTGTCTGCTCGCCTTGCTGGCGGCGTTAGCTGGCGGCTTCATGCCCACCTTGTTCAAGTTGACGCACATCCGCCTTCAAATGTCCGTCAGTTTTGTCGCCGGCCTGATGCTTGGATTGTCAGTGCTTGGCCTCCTGCCACATGCCACTCATGAACTGGGCTCCGTCCACCAAAGCACCGCGTGGCTGCTGGTCGGCTTCCTCGTCATGTTCTTCCTGCAACGGTTTGTGCCCTTTCATCACCATGATGTTCCCGAGGGAAGTCCAACGGAGCCATGTGGCCATACCCATTCGCTGGCCGAGCGATCCGCCCGCAGCCTCAGTTGGATTGGGCTTGCCTTCGGATTGTCAATTCACTCGGTGTTTGACGGGCTGGCAATGGCAGCTGCTGTGGCGTCGGATGCGCACGCGCACGGGGGGGCGTTGGGTCTGGGCACGGCACTTGCCGTCATTCTGCACAAGCCTTTCGGGGCGCTGGCCATTACGACATTGATGGCTGCGAGCGGTGCGGGTCGGGCATCAAGACACTGGGTCAATCTGTTGTTCGCATGTGTGACCCCGCTGGGCGCAATGCTGTTTTTCCTGGGCGCCAGCCCCTGGGCCCATGAACATCCGGCGTGGCTCGGCTGCGCTCTGGCATTTAGTGCGGGCACCTTTCTCTGCATTGCCTGCGCTGACCTGCTGCCGGAACTGCAATTCCACACGCATGATCGCCTTAGACTTTCCGTGGCATTGGCGGCTGGTTTGGGCATTGCCATTCTCGTTGGGCAGTTGGAGACCTCCTGCCACGACCATGCGCCAAGCCCCTCAGAGACACAACACTCACCACATTCCGGATAGTGGAACCATCACCCGCTTTCCAACTCTGGCCTGGCGACGACAATTGTCCCGGCCGATGACTTGCACTTACTAGCCGCTCCCATGTGGCGGGGCACATGAGGACCACCTTTCTTGATCGCGGCGGGCTTTGGATGCTCGGCCAAAACCTGCTTATGGGTCTCGTCATGGCAGGCGGCGTTTTCTATCGCAACCATTGGCACAGTGCTCCCGTCACTTGGTGCGGCGCTTTACTACTCCTGAGCTCCGCGGTTTGCGGCTTGGCGGGTGCCATCAGCCTGGGCCGGAACCTGACGCCGTTTCCCAAACCACTACCGCGCACCAGATTGGTTCAAACGGGCATTTATCGGTACATGCGCCATCCGCTTTACGTCGCTGTGTTTTGCGCATCGGCGGGCTGGGCACTGTTCTCTGCGAGTTGGCCCGCGCTGTCGGCGGCATTGGCGCTCGCTCCGCTTCTCGACGCCAAAGCCCGGCGCGAGGAACGTTGGCTCCGACAGCAGTTCCCCGAATACGCCAGCTACGAGCGCCGAGTGCGGCGGTTTATTCCCTTGATCTATTGAGCAGGGTTGGTGCCGAAGCGGGCGTCAGAAGCGGTGGACGAGTTTCTCGACGAGGAACGTGCTCTCGCGCATGGCCTGCTCGCTGAAGGGGCCAAACCACTCGGCGATCTGGCGGAAGCGGGCGACGAATTCGGCTTTGTCGCCGCGTTCGACCAGGGCGAGGTTCTGTTGGAGGGACTGAATGTAGTCCTTCAGGAGAGCCTGGCGCTCGGGTGTGGCAAACACGATCTCGGCGTAGAGTTGAGGGTCCTGCGCGAAAAGACGGCCGACCATAGCTAGTTCCAGGCGGTAGATCGGGCTGGACAGTTCAAGGGTGCGCAAGATGGGAACGCCGCGCGAGCGGAGGAATTGGCCAAAGGTAAAGGTGGCGAAGTGGCGCAGCGCCTGAACAATCCCCATGATCTCGTCGTGCTCGGCGGGCAGGGTCTCGACCAGCACGTTGCCCCAAAGCGTGAGTTGGTCCAGAAACCACTGGCACTTGTCCATGGCGCGGCCGGGGCTAAAGACCACAATTTGCTTGTCCATCGTGACCGTGGCCGGACCGAAGAGGGGGTGCAGTCCGACGACGGGCCCCGCGTGGCCCCGGAGCATGGCTTCCAAGGGCTTGCGCTTGAGGCTGGTAATGTCGGCCAGGACGCAGGCGGGCGGGAGGTGTGGGCCGATTTGGAGTGCAACCGATGGGGTGGTTTCAATGGGCACCGCCAGCAGGCAGAGGTCAACGCCAGCGGCGAGCGAGCGGACCTGCGGCCAATCCTCACGGTCTAAAATGCGGACTTCGTAATCGGATTGGCGGAGCCAGGTGGAGAAGAAACGCCCCATATTTCCAAGCCCGCCGACGATGAGGACTTTGGCACCGGGCCGGACGCTGCGGCGGCTAAGGGTGTTGAGTTGCCCAACGCGGGAATGGCGGAGCATTGTCCGGAACAGGTCCTCCACGTAGTCGGGGTCCAATCCGGCTTGGGTGGCTTGGGCGCGACGGGCTGAAATGAGGTTTTCTTCGCGGGCTGGGTGGAAAGTGGGGAGATCGTGCTGCTTCTTGATTTCGGTGACTTGTTGAATCACGCGGCCTCGTTGGGCGAGCAGATCCACGAGTTGCTGGTCAATACGGTCTATCTGCTCACGCAAGGACTCTAGGGCAGGCTTCAGGTCGGGGGTAGGGGTTGAAGCCGTTTTGGTGGAGGGGCGTGACTTGGAGTGCGACTTAGCCATGGCAAATGCACTCGGGGTGTTTTGGAACGATCATCGCAGGAAGAGTAGTCTCTGAGCGTGGGATTGGCAAGGCGGACGGGAGGGTTGGACAGGAAAGGCCGGCACATCGTCATCGGCAGAGGGTGACTGGGGAATTGAAGATCCGAAAGGTGGTGGCGGCGGTGGGTGCTGGGCGTGGGAGCTTAGTCTGGCGCTGGGCGCATTTCGGTTTTTGAGCGGTGTTCTCCTGGCAAAGGCGCCAGCGCAGCGGCTCAGCAACCACAGTGTGGCATTGACCCTTCCCGACCCGATCTTCCAAGTACGGCCCCCGCCAGGGATGGGCAGGCCTGCCGTCCGCTCCCCATCCCAATACCGTAGTACCTC
>DAOPPX010000072.1:0-26522 GCA_035358715.1 Verrucomicrobiota bacterium | reverse complement strand
TTACTCGACCATCTTCTCCTCGCCCGGGTAACAATCTTTTTGAGTCAAATCGCCGAAGCGGCAATTTCGGAAAACTCTGGCCGCAATCCACTAACCTGCTAAGCTCACCAGCGGTTCAATGGCTATTCTCGTAAACTGGTTTGAAGTCACGTTCGACCGCAAGGAAGTCACCTTGCCCTTCTTGGCCTCTCCCTCATGGGAGGAGTCCACGACGGTCCTTGAACGCTACCCCGCCATGGAACTTGTCCGGGTTCGGCAGGCAGACCAGACAATTCGCCTCTACTTCGTCACCGGCCATCCTGAAGGTGATTTCACCACCGAAACAGTCTCCCTGGCCGGCCCACGTGCGATCGCCGCGCGCCTGATCGAGTACAACCTGGCCAAGCACTTCGAGAAGCTTGGCGCCCGCGTCGTCATCAACCACCGCTGGGGCATCGACGCAACCCGAGAGGCCCAGCAGTTCGCCGCGATCGGACTCACCGTCCACCAGGGCATCAACGCCAAGTACTTCGCCGTTACCGAGCCACGCCTCCAGCACGGCATCACGCTGAACTGGATCACACCGCCATTCTTCACACTTCCCGTGAGCCAGCTCCCCGCCACCCGCTCATACGACGGCTTTCCCGTCCTCCTCCAATGGCCGAGAGCCCTCGGCGAATGCCCGAAAGAAATTGCTCCCTTCGACCACCACTACCTCGGAACCATCATAGAAAGCGCGGACAACGGCTGCTACCGCGTCTCGGTCCGCGATCAATCCCAGCAGGTTGTTGATGGCCGGGCGCTGTTCCTCGAGCCTAAGACGGACGTCTTGGCCGAGATGGAACAAGTTCTCACTCGCGAGACCGGCCACGTCTCCATCCAGCGCCGCATTCTCCAGCTCAGCCATTCTCTCAAACCAGACGGCCGCCGTAACCCGGGAATCCTGCGCGACCAACTTGCCTCCGCCCTGAGAGTTCTGGACCCATCCGACCGCGGCCAGGTCAGCATCCCGCTTATCCCTAACGCGGAAGGCAAAATGTGGATCAGTTGCTACGCAACCGGCGTACAGAGGAGCTGATATGTTCACCTACACGTCGCTCCAGAAATCCGGCTTCAAGTTCTCCCCCGACGACCCCCTCATGGTGCATGAGGACCGGCTGCGCGGAATCATCAGGTGGGGGCCGTACCGCAAGGTGGCAAATCCCTCCCCGCGCCTCGCCTTCGTCTTTCCCGAAGGCTACCGCGACGCCGCCAACGCCTTGTACCTGGCACTCCGAAACGGCATCGGCGCTTTCAAAGGTCTCCCAAGCGTCTTTAAGGTCTCCCTCGAAAAGGACCAGGTCGCGCCTATAACCGGATTCACCCTCCGCAACCGATACGACCACCACGAGTCGGCACAGCGTTACCGCGACGCAATTCAAGCCTGGATTCAGACCAACAAGGAAACTCCCGACCTTTTCATTAATCTCCACCCTCGGTCCATGGCCTGGGACGAAGACTCCGCCTACGCTGCGACCAAAGCGGCCCTCCTGAAAGAGGGGCTCATGTCCCAAAACGTCACCTTTGACCTCATCCAAAATTCTACCCAGTTCGAATGGGCCGTGGCCAACATCGCTCTGGGCCTGTTCGTAAAACTGGGTGGCATCCCCTGGGCCGTGAATCGTCCCAACGCTGAGAGCGACATCGTTATCGGCATGGGCCGCTCCGAATCCTACGACCCCCGAACCCGCGAGCGTGAGCGCGTCATCGCCTTTACCACCTGCCTGCAAAGCAACGGCATCTACCAGTTTGCACATTTTGGCCGCGCCTGCGATGCCGACACCGACCACCTTCAGGAACTTGAGCGCACCTTGAAGCTCACCTTGACCCGCGTCCAGGGGCTCCGCCCGGAACCCCGCTCTTTAACGCTCCACTTTCCAAAGGACTTCTCGTTCGAAGAACGTGCCCTCTGCCGGAAAATCGTTACCGACGCGCAGGCCTCCTTCCAACGCATCGAGTTTGTCAAAATCACCGAAGAAGAACGATTCTTCGCCATTGACGACGACTCGCCCGACCAAGTCCCGCGCCGTGGCACGTGCATCCGCCTGGACAAGACGGATTACCTTCTCTACACGGAAGGCTCTGAGGAGCGCCAGCCGTGGGCAAACCGGCTACCGACCGCCGTGCGAATCCGCCATTTCACCGACCAGCCCACCGACCTTCCAACCCGCGATGTCGTCGGCCAGGTCTTCGACCTGAGCCTGTCCAACTGGCGCGCGTTCAATGCCCGCGGCTTTCCGGTCTCCATCTACTACAGCGAACTCATCAGCCGCATCCTGCGCAAAGCAGACCTGTCACAGGTCCAGGGGGAGCACATCGCGGACCGCATGTGGTTTCTGTAGTATGGCTGAGCCTAGTCCAGTTACGTTTTTAGCCGGAGCAGGACTCTGCGTGGACGCGGGCCTGCACGATTCCGTCAGGCTCGCCGGCAAGCTCATGCAGTACCTGCAGGCAAAAGCGGCTGAGCCGAAAAACGAGGAGGCTCGGACGCTGCTCAACCTCCATTACTTCATTCTCGGCGGCATTCGCTTTCAGTGGGCGCGGCAGGGCGCCAACCCGGACCAGCCGGTCAACATCGAGCAGATAGCCACCGCCGCCCTCCGCCTCAGGTTCCGCCACGAAGACCCGCTCGCCCCGTACGTCTCCGCTTGGAGCGAGCGAATAGTTGACCTGGAGGACCAACAGGACGGTGCCCTGGAGCGCTTCAGCGATGTCATCTTCGCCCGTCTAAAGGAATGGCTGGCAACCCCGCCCCCACAGCAAATCGAATATCTGAACCGGATGACAGATCTCCACGGGAAGGAAGCTTGCATCAGCATCTTCTCCCTCAATTACGACCTCCTCCTCGAAAACGCGCTAATCAACGCCCACCGCCCCTTCATCAACGGCTTCAAAGAAGGCCGCTGGAACCCTGAAGTGTTTTCGGCCAATTCCGACATCCGTCTCTACAAGCTGCACGGGAGTCTCGATTGGGTGGAAGACGAGATGTACGGCATTTGCTCACTAACGTTCGACCGCCACCCCAAGGCAGAGGACTTCGAAGTTCAAAAACCCCCACTCCTCATTTTCGGCACAAACTCCAAACTCACGGGTCGAGACCCGTTCCTTACCTTGGTTCACGCTTTCGCGCAGCAGCTTCGCTCAGCCAAAGTCCTGGTGGCCGTCGGCTACAGCTTCTCTGACAAATACATTAACGAGATCATCGAACAGCGGATGCGCGACAACCTGCCCCTGCGCTTGGTCTTGGTTTCGCCCGACGCTGACAAGATCAAGCAGAGCAACTCCTTCTTGGAAAATAGCCCCCGTGTAACCACTCTCAACCACGGTGCCCTCGATGCCCTGAACAAGGGCGCCGTTCGCAGCGAAATCCTGCGCCTCCTGGAAGAAACCAAGCAGGAAGCTCCATTCTGAGCGGCCCGGCCCCGAGAGGCGCTCATCTGCCTTTAGAGTGAAATCCCGTGCGCCCGCCTGTCCCGATCCGGCCCTTCTCGCGTCCTCCTCCCGCGCCCTCGCTCAAGACGCAGCCAAGCCTCTAGCCTCTAGCGCCGGCAGCGCGCCTTGAACTCCGCTTCCTTCCCAAACTCGGTGCTTCCCCGGCTCCCGGCTGCTTGATACCGTTGCCCCGGACCGCGTGAAACGGACAACCGTACTAACCACCCGTCACATGAAAGAGTCTCCGCCGCGCCGCAAAAAGCCGATGGAACTCCACGCCTACGTCTTCTGCGACTGCTACGAAAAGCGCCGCCTCAACCGCCCGCCTCCAAACCCCGAGATCGTCACGGTCCTCCCCAACGGCGACCTCGGCTACTACGACGCCACACCGGCTCAGCACAAAGCCTTCGTCGCTTGGCGCTCTAACGCTTGCCGTCACCCGGAAGGCGTGATCGCGGGCGGCGTGCTCGGCCGCTCCTTGCCCATCGAGGTGGTTCGCGACGCCCTTTCCCCTCACCGCCGCACCTTCCCGGTCTTCATTGGCAAAATCCTCAATTACACACCCTATATCCGCGCAACCCACCTGACACTCAAGACCGTCCGAAAGCTTGAGCTGGAACTCCGCCGACTGAGAACCTTCCGTTGCGGCGACCGCAAGATCGACCGGGAACTCCCTTACCTCCGTAGCCAGATGAGACGGCTCGTCCGCGCTGCCCTGAAATTCCGCAAACCCATCGCCATGTAGCCGCCGCTAGCCCCGCGCATCCCGAACGCTCCCGGCCTCACTTAGCGAGGGCTGGCTTACACCCACCGCCCACCGGACACCAAAACGGACACCAAATGGACACCGGAAAAGTAATTTTCTTCTCGCTGGCTGGTTTGCACCAACCTGCCACCGGAAACCAAGAAAAGTAATTCTCCCCCGCGCTGGCTGGCATCCAGCCCCCGAACCTCAGAATGATAAGCATACTTTATCATGTATTTATATCCCCTGATGTACACTACTTGTATTTAGCGTGCAGAATCAGTCTTCCCCGCGGACACCAAAACGGACACCAAATGGCAAGAACTGGCCTGCAACTTTTCGCTCTGGTATGTGAAATTACCCTTGCAAATCGGAGTAAATCAGCGAGAATTACTGCGTGACGGGGAACAAATCCAGCCCCCGCAACCAATTTACGGGCCTAGAACATCGCGTTCTAGGCCCGTTTTTATTGGTCAAAATGCACTTCCGGGTTCCTGAGTCCGCCTCTGTGAAACCGGGCGAAACCGGTTACGCCAAGAGCGGATTCTCGCTGGTTGTCAGAACCTTAAGCGGTTCTGGTTCCTCTTCACCGAACTCCACTAGCGGTTTGAGCCGAGCCTTGCGATGGTAGTCGAAGCCAGTGCCCGCAGGAATGATATGGCCCATGATGACGTTTTCCTTGAAGCCGCGCAGATAGTCAACCTTGGCACGCGTAGCTGCCTCGGTCAACACGCGGGTGGTATCCTGGAAAGACGCGGCGCTTAAGAAGCTCTCCGTCTCCAACGAGGCTTTGGTAATGCCGAGGAGAACTGGCTGGGCCTCGGCGGCTTGCCCCCCCATCTTCTCAACGCGCGAATTCTCCTCTTCGAAGTCGAGTTTGTCCACTTGCTCGCCCCAAAGGAACCCGGTGTCACCCGGCTCGGTTATGCGCACTTTGCGCAACATCTGCCGCACGATGATTTCAACGTGCTTGTCGTTAATAGTCACGCCCTGCAACCGATAGACTTCCTGAACTTCGTTGACGAGGTGCTCCTGTAGTTCCTGGGGACCACAGATGTCCAGGATCTCGTGAGGATCAACCGGTCCTTCTGTAAGTTGCTGGCCCTTCTTAACGTAATCGCCTTTGAAGACAATGACGTGTTTGCCGATAGGAATAAGGTGCTCCTCTTCCACCGCGGTCTGCTGGTCTTTGATGATAATGCAGCGCTTGCCGCGAACGCTTGGGCCGAAATCCACAATGCCCTCAATCTTGGAAATCTCGGCGGCGTCTTTCGGCCGGCGGGCTTCAAAGAGCTCAGCCACCCGGGGCAGCCCCCCCGTGATGTCCTTGGTCTTTGAGGTCTTGCGCGGCGTCTTGGCCATCAAGGTGCCAGCGACGATCTTGTCTCCTTCCGCGACAACAATGTGGGCACCGGAAGGAATCGGATAGTTAGCGGCGGGTTCACCCCGGTCATCACAAATGATGATTTGCGGGTGCAGATCCTCCTTGTGCTCGATAACAACCATGGCTTCCTGACCGGTTGTTTCGTCAGTCTCCTGCTTCATCGTGACACCCTCAATGATGTCGTGGAACTTCACTCGACCGGCTTTCTCAGAGAGAATCGGCACGTTGTAGGGATCCCACTGGACGAAGGTATCACCCTTCCTGACCTTGCCACCGTCCGTGACGGAAATCACCGCGCCAATCACAACCGGGTGCTGCTCCAGCTCGCGCCCATCGTCGCCGAGGATGGAGACGCTGCCATTCTTGTTGAGGACGATGTTGGTGCCGTCTTCCAAGGTCACCAAGCGCAGTTCGTTGTAACGCATAGTACCATCGTGCTTGGCCTTGATCTGCGGCACCTTGAAAACCTGGGAGGCGGTGCCACCGATGTGGAACGTGCGCATGGTAAGCTGAGTGCCCGGCTCGCCGATGGATTGGGCAGCGATGATACCGACCGCTTCGCCGAGCTTGACCCGCACGCCCGTGGCCAGGTTGCGGCCGTAGCAACAGATACACACGCCGTGCTTGCTTTCGCAGGTCAGCACGGAGCGGATCTTGACTCTCTCAACGCCGGCACCATCTATTAGCCGGGCCTTGACCTCGTCAATTTCCTCGTTCGCCTTGACGAGAAGTTCTTTCGGCTGCTGTGGGTTGGGAAGGTCGTCACTGGAGAAACGGCCCACGAGACGTTCACCGAGTTTGACGACCTCATCTTCGCCTTCATAAATGGCCTGCACCCAAATGCCATTGGTCGTCCCACAGTCTTCCTCACGAATAATCACATCCTGGGCCACATCCACCAATTTCCGGGTCATGTAGCCGGAATCGGCAGTCTTGAGCGCTGTGTCAGCCAGCCCTTTGCGGGCGCCGTGGGTCGAGATGAAGTACTCGAGCACCGTGAGCCCTTCGCGAAAATTGGAGAGAATCGGCTTCTCGATGATATCGCCCGACGGCTTGGCCATTAGACCGCGCACACCGGCAAGCTGACGGACCTGCTGCCGATTGCCGCGTGCGCCCGAACCGACCATAAGCGACACGGGGTTGTATTCCTCCTTGCCTTGGTTGTGCTCAAGCGTCTTCAACATGACGTTGGCAATCTGGTCCGTGCAGTGCGTCCAGATGTCAATGATCTTGTTATAGCGCTCGCCGGGAGTTATGACGCCCTTGCGATATTGCTTCTCGACTTCTCTGATCTGTTTCTGGGCGGCATCGATCTCCTGGTCCTTTTCTTTGGGAATGATCATGTCGTCAATGCCAATTGAAACACCGGCGCGCGTGGCCTCGCGGAAGCCCAGTTCTTTCAGCTTGTCCAGCATCGCCACCGTCTTGTCATGACCAGATGTCTTGTAACACCGCCAGATTAGATCGCCGAGCTCGCTCTTCTTGACCGGCTTGTTCGGAAAACCCAATTCCTCAGGCCAGATTTCGCTGAAGAAAACCCGGCCCACCGTGGTTTCAATCACTTTCCTGTTAGCGTCGCCGAATACCGTCTGCTTTCCATAGTCAGGATTTGCCAGGCGAATCCGGTCATGAGTTCTCACCGCGCCGTCGTAGAAGGCGAAGACAACCTCGGTCTTCGAGCCAAACAGGTGCAACTGCCTCGAATCCGCCGGCATTGCCGTCCGCGGCTCCGCAGTGAGGTAGAAGCAGCCCAAGGTGATGTCCTGCGTCGGGGTGATAATCGGACGGCCGCTTGACGGGCTGAACATGTTGTTGGGCGCCATCATCAACAACCGCGCCTCCAACTGCGCTTCGACAGATAGCGGGACATGTACGGCCATCTGGTCGCCGTCAAAGTCCGCGTTATAGGCGGTGCAGACCAGGGGATGGATGCGAATGGCCTCGCCTTCGATGAGTTGCGGCTCAAAGGCCTGAACCGACAGACGATGCAGGGTGGGTGCGCGATTCAGAAGCACGGGATGCCCGCGCGTCACTTCATCGAGGATATCCCACACTTCAGTGGTTTGACGTTCGATCAGCTTCTTTGCCGAACGCACGGTGTGAACATAGCCCAGTTCCTTGAGGCGTCGGATGATGAAGGGCTCGAACAGGACAAGCGCCATTTTCTTGGGCAATCCGCACTGATGCAGTTTGAGTTCCGGCCCGATCACAATGACCGATCGGCCAGAGTAATCAACGCGCTTGCCCAAAAGGTTCTGACGGAAACGCCCGCTCTTGCCCTTAAGCATGTCGCTAAGCGACTTCAAAGCTCGATTGCCCGCGCCGGTTACGGCGCGGCCGTGCCGGCCGTTATCGAACAGGGCGTCGACCGCCTCCTGCAGCATGCGCTTTTCGTTTCGGATGATAACCTCCGGGGTCTTGAGCTGGAGCAGGTTCTTCAACCGGTTGTTGCGATTAATCACGCGCCGATAAAGGTCGTTGAGATCGGAGGTAGCAAAACGCCCCCCCTCGAGAGGCACCAAGGGGCGCAGGTCTGGCGGAATGACCGGCAGCACCGTAAGGATCATCCATTCCGGCCGGCTCTTGGAAGCCTGCAGCCCCTGGAGCAGCTTTATGCGCTTGGCAATCTTCTTCCGAATTTGCTTGCTCTTGGTCTCACCCATGGCCGTCTGCAAAAGGCCAATTTGCTTGCCGAGGTCCACTTTCGACAGCGCATCGCGCACAGCTTCAGCACCCATCTTGGCAACGAATGCGTCCGAGCCATAAGTCTCAAGAGCTTCGCGATATTCGTGCTCGCTCAAGAGCTGATTCTGTTTGAGCGGCGTTGAACCGGGGTCAATAACCACATAGTCCTCGTAGTAAACCACCCGTTCGAGATTGCGGGCGGTCATATCGAGCACCAAGCCAATCCGGGAAGGCATGCACTTGAAGAACCAGATATGGCAGACCGGCACCGCAAGCTCGATATGCCCCATACGCTCGCGCCGCACGCGCGCGAGCGTCACCTCCACCCCGCAACGATCACAGATGACTCCGCGGTGCTTAATGCGTTTGAACTTGCCGCATGAGCATTCCCAGTCTTTGACCGGGCCAAAAATCCGTTCACAGAATAACCCGCCTTTCTCCGGCTTGAAGGTGCGATAATTGATGGTCTCTGGATTCTTGACTTCCCCTTTGGACCAAGACCGGATGGCGTCAGGCGATGCCACGCTAATTGCCACGTGTTCGACCTGGTTCACCTTTTCCAAACCCAGCAATTCTCGGGCGCTTTCTTTGGTGCTAATCATACGTTAAGAGACTGCGATGATGACTTCTGGCGCAAACATGTGGGCACTAAACGGGCGCAAGAGCCCGAATGGGTTGAGACGGCTGATCCAGCGGATTGGAGTAACCCACCTTCACGTCGAGACCCAGCGACTGCATTTCTTTTACGAGCACGTTGAATGACTCAGGAATACCCGCCTCCAGACTGTTGTCACCCTTGACAATATTCTCGTATATTCGGGTGCGGCCCTGGACGTCGTCGGACTTGACCGTCAACAACTCCTGCAAAGTGTAGGCGGCGCCATAGGCTTCCATAGCCCAGACTTCCATTTCTCCAAAGCGCTGACCGCCGTATTGCGCCTTGCCGCCCAGCGGTTGCTGTGTAACCAACGAGTACGGACCAACTGCCCGCGCATGGATCTTGTCT
This sequence comes from Verrucomicrobiota bacterium, assembly GCA_035358715.1. Taxonomy (GTDB): domain Bacteria; phylum Verrucomicrobiota; class Verrucomicrobiia; order Limisphaerales; family UBA8199; genus UBA8199. The sequence goes on along the minus strand of DAOPPX010000072.1, from coordinate 17,252 downwards.
GCCACAAGATGTCCAAGTTTCATCATGTAGATGTACCCGACCACAATCTCCTGGTCGAAGGCTTCACCCGTTCGACCGTCGAAAAGGCGGGTCTTGCCGTGCTCCGGCAGCTTGGCTTGCTTGAGGTAGCCGCGGATGTCCTTTTCCTTTATCCCATCGAACACTGGAGTGGCGAAATTCAGCCCTAGCAGTTTTGCCGCCCACCCCAGGTGTGTTTCCAGCACCTGCCCGACATTCATGCGTGAAGGCACGCCCAGCGGGTTCAAGACGATATCCACCGGCGTCCCGTCGGCGAGAAACGGCATATCCTCTTCGGACATGATCTTTGCAACGACCCCTTTGTTACCATGGCGGCCGGCCATTTTATCTCCGACTGAGAGCTTGCGTTTCGAAGCGATATAGACTTTGACGGACTTGATAACCCCACTATCAACCCCTTCACCGGATTCAGCGCGTTCAACCTCCTCGTCGTACTGCATTTGCAGGTCGTCGAACTTCTTCTTAAAGCTGCCGATGATCTCATTAATCTTGTTACGAATCGGCGAAGGATCGATCTCGATGCGGTCGTAAACCTGCGCCAGCTTCCGCAGCAGTGTCTTGGTGATCTTGCGATTGGCGGGAATAATGATCTCGCCGGTCTCGCTGTTGACAACATCAAGCGGGATTTTCTCACCCAGAAGGATGTTGCTGAGCGCTTCGGTGAGCTGCTCGCGCAACTCGTCGGTCTTTCGCTTGTAATCTTCTTCGACCTCCTTGGCATGTCGCTTTTCTTCGCTTGCGGAAGCCTTGGCGTCGCGGTCTGACTCCTTCTTGGCTGAAACCTTCACATCCATCACAATGCCATAGGTGCCCGATGGAACCTTGAGGGAAGTGTCCTTCACGTCGGCGGCCTTTTCGCCAAAAATAGCCCTGAGCAGCCGCTCTTCCGGGGCCAGCTCGGTTTCGCTCTTAGGCGTTATCTTGCCAACCAGGATATCCCCCGGTTTCACCTCTGCACCAACGCGAACAACGCCATCCGGTCCAAGGTTCCTGAGGGCTTCGTCGCCGAGATTGGGAATGTCCCGCGTGATTTCTTCGGGCCCCAGTTTGGTGTCGCGCGCGCCGACTTCAAACTCATCAATGTGAATAGAAGTGAACACGTCTTCCTTGACGATGCGTTCGCTCACGAGAATGGCATCCTCGAAGTTGTAGCCGTTCCACGGCATAAAGGCGACCAGCACATTGCGCCCCAGGGCCAATTCACCGCCTTGAGTGCAGGGACCATCGGCAATGACCTGCCCCTTCTTGACCATCTCTCCCTTCTTGACGAGGATCTTCTGATTAATACAGGTGGCGGCGTTGGAACGCATGAACTTGCGGACCGGGTAAGCATAAACCCCCTTTCCTGGCTCATGCTTAATCTTCTTCTTGCCCTCGGGCAGTTTGCCGCTCTCGGTGATAACAATCTGACCGCCGGGAACCGAAGCGACTTTGCCGGATTCCTCGGCAACAATGACCGCTCGCGAATCACGCGCGACGCGTTCCTCAAGCCCGGTAGCGACCAGTGGCGCCTCGGTGACGAGGAGTGGCACCGCTTGCCGCTGCATGTTGGACCCCATCAACGCACGGTTCGCATCGTCGTGCTCCAAAAACGGAATCAAGCTGGCGGCCACGGAAACAAGCTGCTTGGGCGAGACATCCATGTAATCAACCCGGGGCGGCTCGACATCAATAAAGTCCCCCTTGCCTCGGCAAACCGCGCGATCAGTCGTAAACTTGCCTTTGTCGTCAATCGGAGAATTGGCCTGGGCGATAACAAACGACTCCTCGCGATCAGCCGTAAGATAGTCCAAATGGCCGGTAACACGGCCGTCTTCGACCTTCCGATAAGGAGTTTCCAGGAACCCGAAATCGTTGATACGGGCAAACGTCGCCAAGGAGGCGATCAAACCAATGTTAGGTCCTTCCGGCGTTTCCACCGGACATATGCGCCCGTAGTGCGACGGGTGCACGTCGCGGACCTCAAACCCGGCCCGATCACGCGAAAGTCCGCCTGGCCCGAGGGCAGACAACCGCCGCTTGTGTGTCAACTCCGCCAGCGGGTTGATTTGGTCCATGAACTGAGAAAGCTGGCTGCGGCCAAAGAAATCGCGGATAACCGCTGATAGGGCTTTGGGATTGATGAGCTTCTGCGGCGACATGGATTCCACGCCTTGATCAAACAACGTCATCCTCTCTTTGACGAGACGCTCAGTGCGGGCCAAGCCAACCCGGCATTGGTTGGCGAGCAATTCGCCCACCGTGCGCACCCGACGGCTGCCCAAGTGGTCAATATCATCCAGGCTGCCTTCGCCTTTCTTCAGGCGCAAAAGGTACTTCGTGGCGGCGACAAGATCAGTCTTGGTGAGTATGCGCGAGTCTCCGCCCTTTATGCCCAGCTTTTGGTTAATCTTGTAACGGCCAACGCGGCCCAAATCATAGCGCTTGGGATCAAAGAACAATCGTTTGATCAGGGCCCGGGCATTAGCCGTGGTCGGGGGGTCGCCTGGCCGCAGGCGGCGATATATATCCTTAAGTCCCTCCTCTTCATTCTTGGCAGGATCCTTCTTCATGCACTTGATGATGATCCCGTCATCTAGAGTTGTATCCACAACCCTGATTTTGGTTACGCCCAGTTCGGCGATCTGCCTGACCACGGCTTTGGACAACGGCTCAAACGCGCGCGCCACCACCAGTCCCTTCGCATGGTCCACAGCGTCCTCAACCAGTACTTTGTTGGGCAAGTCGTCACGCTTTTCCGCCTCTTTGACACTCACCTCCTCGATATCATAAAACAGCTTTAGTATCTCTTCGTCCGTGCCCCGGTGCTTGTCCTGGTTGTCTTTGCTCTTGGATTCGCTGTCCAGGAAGGCAAGGGCACGGAACAGGGTGGTCGTCAGGAATTTTCGGCGGCGTTTCTTTCGATCCAGATATACGTAGAGCAGGTCGCTGGTATCAAACTGAGCTTCATACCATGAACCGCGGTCAGGAATGATGCGGAATGAATGAAGGATCTTGCCGTTGGGATGCTGAGCCGCCTCGAACGCCAAGCCGGGGGACCGATGCAATTGGCTGACAATAACGCGCTCGGCTCCGTTGATCACGAAGGTGCCTTGCGGCGTCATCAAGGGCAGTTCACCCATGAACACCTTCTCCTCTTTGACGGTCCTTTCCTCTTTGAGCAGGAAAGTGACGTAAAGAGGCGCGCCGTAGGTCAAGCCCTCGCGCAGACATTCCAGCCAGTCCACTTTCGGGTCTCCAATTTCGTAGGAATGGAAATCCAGGACGCACTTCCCGTCATAGCTCTCGATGGGAAAGACCTCCGTGAAGACAGCCTGCAACCCCAGGTTCTGCCGTTTCGAGGGCGCGACCTCGGCCTGGAGAAAATCCCTGTACGAATTGGTCTGCAATTCGATCAGGTTGGGCGGAGCGATTATTTCTTTGATCTTACCGAAGTTGATTCGTTGACTTGCTCGCGTTGACATTGGGCCCTTTAATAGGTGGCTGGCGGGAGCGCCAAACCGTTGTTTACTGCTAAACGACACAAGGCAAGTACGCGGCGTTCAAGCGCGAGCTTGCCGAAATTCACACCGCCCGAGGCGGCATCGCTGATGGTCTGTCTGCTAATCTAAGACTTTCGTTGTTCTGCCAGAGCCAAATCGGGGGGCGGCGGCGATGACCGCCGCCCCCCAAAAGAAACGGCCGGTTACTTCAACTCAACCTTGGCGCCCGCATCTTCCAGTTTCTTCTTGGCGGCGTCGGCCTCGGCCTTGCTGCCGCCTTCCAGCACCGGCTTGGGCGCGCCCTCGACCAGAGCCTTGGCTTCGGCCAACCCGAGGCCGGCCTTAACCTCGCGCACCGCCTTGATCACGGCAATCTTCTTGTCAGCCGGCACTGCGGCCAGAATGACGTCAAACTGTGTCTTGGCCTCGGCGGCGGGCGCAGCGGCTCCCGGGGCTGCCGCGGCGACCGCAACTGGCGCGGCGGCGGAAACGCCCCATTTGGTTTCAAGTTCCTTCACCAGCTCGGCGATCTCAATCACCGTTGCATTACTCAGTTCTTCTACGATCTTTGCTTTATCTAGAGCCATGGTTACCTTTCATTTCGTTTCGTCGTCACCCATGCTCGTGGGTGAATTAAGCTCACTGTTTGGAGACCGACGATTTACGTTGTTCTTGTCTATTCCCACTCCCCAATGGCTTTACTCGGGAAGTGAAATCTGTTTGTCATCAGTTCGCTGCCGACTTGGCGGCCTCAGTCTGCTGGTCGGCATGGGCCTGGAGCACCCGCGCCATCTGCGCTGCAGGCGTATTCAGGAGCCGAGCCAACGTGGTGGCCGGGGCGTTGAACAGGGCGAGCAAATTGGCGCGCAGCACTTCCATTGAAGGCAAATCCGCCAGCATCATGATCTCCGGCTGGTCAAGCCGCTGGTTGTTAAGGTAGCCGAATTGCACCGCCAAGCGGTCCAGCTCGGTGCCGAAGGTCTTGACAACCTTGGCCGCGGTCGAAATGTCGCGCTGCCCGGTAACGACCGCCAGTTGCCCCCCCAGGCTGCCGTTCAAATCGCCCACGCCAGCTTCCTTGGCGGCAATGCGGAACACGGAGTTCTTCACCACGTGGATTTGCGCGCCAGCCTTCTGCAGACGTTTGCGAAGTTCGGTCAAATGGGCAACTTTGAGGCCCTTGTAATTGACGACGATAAAGAACGGCGAGGCATTCAAGCGCGCCAGATACTCTCTCGTCAGGTTTTGCTTTTCGGGACGCATATTCTATTAAACTCGTTAAGGTGTCTGGGCAATGGTCACGCTCAAACCGTGAATTCCTTCAGGTCCACCCGCACCGGAGGACTCATTGTGCCCGAGAGCGTGCAGGATTCAATGTAGGTGCCTTTGACGCTATGCGGCCGGGCTTTGACAATCGCATCAATGACCGCGCGCGAATTCTCCTCGATCTGGACGGCCGTGAACGCGAGCTTCCCAACCGGCACGTGGATATTGCCCGCCTTATCAACCTTGAACTCCACGCGTCCAGCCTTGACCTCTTTCACCGCGCGTGCCGTGTCATCCGTCACCGTGCCGGTCTTTGGGTTGGGCATCAGTCCTCGCGGGCCGAGCACCTTGCCCAGCTTGCGAACTTCGCCCATCGCTTCGGGCGTGGCCACGGCTACGTCAAAGTCAGCCCAGCCTTCCTGACACTTCTTGATCATGTCCTCGAAGCCCACGTATTCGGCGCCGGCACTCTTGGCGGCCTCAGCCCCCGGGCCGCTCTTGGCGAAAACCACCACGCGCACGGTCTTGCCGCTGCCGTGCGGCAGCGGCACCGTGCCGCGAACCATCTGGTCAGATTGCTTGGGGTCAACCCCAAGGCGGAATGCCAGGTCAACCGTCTCGTTGAACTTCGCTTTTGGAAACTTGGTTAGGATTTCAACGGCGGCTTTCAGCGGGTAGGCCTTCTTGCCGTCCACCAGTTCGAGTGCTTTTCTATATCGCTTGCTTGACATTTGGTTTGGTTGCGGTGCAGACGAGCGTCAGCTCTCCCGCGGTTAGTTCTACTTAACAGGTCTTAACGTAATTCCTCAGCCGACGACTTCGATTCCCATGCTTCGGGCTGTACCAGCCACGACGCGAAACGCCGCTTCTTCGGAAGTGGCGTTCATATCCTTCATCTTGATCTTCACGATCTCCAAGACTTGCTTGCGCGTCACCTTGCCGACTTTCTCCTTGTTCGGCTCCTTGGAACCAGCGGTGATGCCGGCGGCCTTCTTGAGCAGCACAGAAGCGGGCGGCGACTTGGTGATGAACGTAAAGGACTTGTCCTGATATACCGTAATGACCACAGGAATGATCGTGCCGGCCTGGTCCTTGGTCTTGGCATTGTACTCTTTGCAGAACCCCATGATGTTGACCCCGTGCTGCCCCAGCGCCGGGCCGACCGGCGGCGCGGGATTGGCCTGTCCGGCAGGGATCTGCAACTTAATTATTCCGGTAATCTTCTTTGCCATAATCTCAAAATGGGCTGGCGGGCTTCTCGGAGCTGCACCGGGCGAGCCTGGGGCCCGCTTCTTGCGCGCTCCATTCGGGCATCACCCTTTCTCCACCTGCCAGTATTCCAACTCGACGGGCGTGTTACGCCCAAAAATGTTCACGGTCACTTTCAGCTTGCCCCGCTCCGGCTCGATTTCCTCGATCAAGCCACTGAAATTCAGGAACGGCCCGTTATTGATCTTCACCGTCTCGCCAACCTCGAAGCTGACTTTCGGCTTCTCATGCTCTTCGGAGGCCGAAATCTGTTTCTTGATAGCCTCGACTTCCTCCGCCGGCGTAGGGGTTGGCGGCTCCCCGCCTACGAACCCGATAACACCCTGAGTTTCCTGGATAAAATACCACGGCTTCTCGACAATCTGCTTGTTTTCATCGAGCAGCACCATGTCAACAAACACATAGCCCGGCCAGAGCTTGCGGGTCGAGACCGTCTTCTTCTGGTTCCGCACCTCCACCACTTTCTCCATCGGCACGAGGACCTCCTTGATGTAGTCGCCCATTTCCTCAGCCTTGATGCGCTTCTCAATGCTCTCCTTAACCTTCTGCTCCTGGCCGGAGAGGGTATGAATCACAAACCACTGGCTTTGCATGATCTCAGAGCTTGAAGAACATGAACAACCGGAAGAAGACCTGATCCACCAGGACGACGAACAGGCCCAACAGCACGATAGAAATGGTTATGACCACCGTTGACCCCTTAAGTTCCTCCCAGGTTGGCCAGGTGCACTTGCGCAACTCTTCACGCGTCTGCTGTACATAGTTGGTCAACTGCAATAAGTAACCCTTCCGCCAGCAGTAGGCGAATATTGCCCCAATGATCGCAGCCCAAATCAGCAGTTTTGTCATACAACGTTAGTCAAAATCTCATCATTTCCTGGCGGAGAGGGAGGGATTCGAACCCCCGTCGGCTGTTAAGCCGAAGCGGTTTTCAAGACCGCCGCGATAGACCACTCTGCCACCTCTCCGGTTCAATCACTTGGCAGGGCGGGAGGGACTCGAACCCCCAACCGACGGTTTTGGAGACCGCTACTCTACCAATTGAGCTACCGCCCTACGGCCATCAAGTGTTGCTTTCGTTTCACCAGACAAACAAGGGGGCGAGGACGACGTCCCCGCCTTCCCAACATTCTCGCAAGCCCGGCTATTCGAGCACCTCGGTTACCCGCCCCGCCCCAATGGTCCGGCCACCCTCGCGAATCGCAAACCGTTGAAGTTTCTCCATCGCCACCGGAGCGATCACTTTAACCTCGACCGACACATTGTCCCCCGGCATCACCATTTCGACCCCCTGCGGGAGCGACACCGTGCCGGTCACGTCCGTCGTCCGGAAGTAGAACTGCGGGCGATAGTTGGTGAAGAACGGCGTGTGCCGGCCGCCTTCTTCCTTGGACAGCACATACACCTCCGCCTTGAAATGAGTGTGCGGCGTGATCGTGCCAGGCTTGGCCAACACCATTCCGCGCTCGACCTCGTCCTTCTTGGTGCCGCGCAGCAGCACACCGACGTTGTCGCCGGCATTTGCGGAATCCAGCAGCTTGCGGAACATTTCAATGTCCGTCGCTACGGTCTTGCGGGTTTCTTTCAGCCCGACGATTTCAACATCGTCCATGCGCTTGAGCAGACCGCGTTCCACACGGCCGGTCACGACGGTGCCGCGCCCCTCAATGTTGAACACGTCCTCAATACACATCAGGAAGGGCTTGTCCACTTCCCGGGTCGGCAGCGGGATAAAGGCATCAATCGCCTCCATCAGGGCCTGGATGGACTTCTCGCCCTCGGGGTCGCCCGCCAGCGCCTTCTTGGAACTGCCGCGCACCACCGGGGTCTTTTCCCCCGGAAACTCATACTTGGTCAGCAGGTCGCGCACTTCCATCTCCACGAGTTCCAGCAACTCGGGGTCGTCCACCAGATCCACCTTGTTCAGATAGACGACAATCGCGGGGACGCCCACTTGGCGAGCCAACAGAACGTGCTCCTTGGTCTGGGGCATCGGACCTTCCGCAGCGTCCACTACCAGGATCGCGCCGTCCATCTGCGCGGCGCCGGTGATCATGTTCTTGATGAAGTCCGCGTGACCCGGGCAATCAATGTGCGCGTAATGCCGCTGGTCGCTCTGGTATTCAACGTGCGAGACGGCGATCGTCACCGTCTTGGTTTCGTCGCGCACCGTGCCTCCCTTGGTGATATCCGCATACGAGATCGGGGAAGCCAGCCCTTTCTTGGACTGAGTCTGTACAATCGCAGCAGTTAACGTGGACTTGCCGTGGTCAATGTGCCCGATTGTCCCGACGTTGACGTGCGGTTTCGTTCGTTGAAATTGCTCTTTGGCCATTGTTGTCTCCTGATCTTATTGTTGACTCTGTCTATTTCTGTTATTACGCCGTTCGTCCTGGCGACTATACTTTTCTTGCAATGTTCTACTACTCGTCTTCTACTGGCTTGCGTCTCGCGACACAAAACTGGAGCCCATGATCAGGATTGAACTGATGACCTCGTCCTTACCAAGGACGCGCTCTACCAACTGAGCTACATGGGCACCGACTAAATCAAATAATTCATCCTGAAACCAAGAAACGACAAAAACCCCGCCATCCCGCTTTTCCTCTCGAAAAAGGCTCGGGAGCCTACGGTTTTCGACATTTTACGGCCCGATTACTCCCCTAACTTACGAAAATCCTCCCTCCCCTGTCAACGGGTTTCTAACTTTTTTTCATTTTTCTTTCGCGGGCGTTTCCCGGCCTAAAATGGCCGCGATACCCACCCCCGAACCGCCCCAAGTGGCAGGCCATCAGCCCAGCAGACCAATCACCTCCCCCGGTTCCTTAATCAGGGCTTGCGCACCGTCTCCCAGCAACTCCTGGCGATCGCGGAAACCCCAGAGCACCCCTGCGGCAAACATCCCGGCCGCCTGCGCCGTCTGCATGTCCACCCCTGAATCCCCTATGTAGAGACATTCCTCAGAGGGAACGGCCAGTCTCCTGGCAATCTCAAGCGCGCTGCCAGGGTTGGGTTTTCGTGGAAACGCATCACTCGCGCCAATGACCATATCGAAACTCCAGCTTGGCAGCAGTTCGCGCACGCATTGCTGGGTGAAGGCATCCGGCTTGTTCGACAGCACCGCCAGTTTAAGACCCCGAGCCACCAGGGCGTCGAGCAGGTCCGGCACCCCCGCATACGGCTTCGTCTTGACGTTCCAGTTCCGCGCGTACTCCCTTTGGTAAGCCTCCACACACGCTTGCACAGTCGCAGGGTCCTGATTCGGCTCGGGCAACGCACACTTCATCAGTCGCACCACGCCTTCGCCAATAAACCCACGATATCGCGAAATTGGGTGCGTGGGAAAACCCCGGCCAACCAGAACTCGATTGGCCGCATCCGCGATATCCTCCAGGGTGTCAAGCAACGTCCCGTCCAAATCAAAGACTACAGCGCGAATAGGCATTGGTGGTATGATGCGCCACACGACCCGGAAACCCAGCAATAAACGAAGGCAAAATGCAGAAGTGGCGGCGCACGAAGGCCAGCGGGCAAATTTGGGGCTTCGAGTTACTCTGCGGCACGGCGCTTCTTCTTGCCCTTGGGCATGTCGCCGAAGCCTTTGGCAATGTCGGCGCGGCAACGCTTCTCTGTTGCCTCGGGATCTTCGCCGACTTCCTTTACGAGTGCGGCGTGCAGCTTCTCAATCAGGGCCGCCTGCTCCGGACGGGATGCCAGGTTGTGGAACTCGCCGGGGTCAGCTCTTAGATCATAAAGCTCGCGTTGGGGGGGGTGCTGGTCGTCCGGCGCGGTGTGATAAACATACTTGTGGTGGCCCGAGCGAATCATCGCATAGCCGGAGGCAATGTCGTGCGCGTAATACTCCGACACGGCGCGGTCCTTCCAGGGCGCGTCTGCGCGGTCCAGCAAGGGCACCAGGGAACTCCCGTTCCAATCCGCCGGCGCTTTGGCCCCGCCAAGACCGGCAATGGTCTGCACTACATCAACCAGCGAGCAGACCCCGGCGCGCCGCTGGCCGCCAGGCCAGCGCACCGGCCAGGAGATGACCAATGGCACTCGGGTCGCCGAATCGTACATGCAGTTCTTCCACCAAAGCCCGTGCTCGCCCATATTCTCTCCGTGGTCGGAGGTATAGATCACCACCGTGTTGCTCGCCGCAGCGCTTGCGGTCAGAGCGTCCAGCACTTTCCCCACCTCGGCGTCCATCCACTCGGTCAGGCCGTAGTAGAGCTCGCGCCCTTTCTTCACCAGGTCGGGCGGCACGTTTTCGTAATGAAACCCCACCCGCAAGTGCTGGTAGTTGAGCGGCAAGGAATCCAGCAAACCCTCGGGGATTACCGGCATCGGCACCTTATCCTTGTAGCGCGCCCAGTACGGCTCAGGCACTATCAGCGGGAAATGCGGGGTAAGGTAGCCGGCCAGCAGGAAGAAGGGCTTATCTCCCGGCTTGCGCTGCTTCAGAAACTCCAGCGTGCCGGCCGTCACGGCCAGGTCGTGCTTCATGGGACTTGAGGTGTCGCCGGGATGAAAGTCCTGGAAACGATTGGAGTAACCCGGACGTGATTGGAGCTTGTCCGCCGGGCGCCGGGCGCCCAGTCCCGTCATATGCGACCGGTTCATGTTGCCGCCGATCTCACTAAAGCCATAGCGGCAGGTGATGTCGTAATGCATCTTGCCGCACAGAAAGGACTCGTAGCCCGCCGCATTCAGCACGCGCGGCAGCGAAGGCGAATCCGCCGGCAACCGACGGTTGTTGTTCCACGCGCCGATGCGCGAGATGTACTTGCCCGCGGTAAACGAGAGCCTCGAGGGCACACACAGAGGCGAGTTGCAATAGCAGCTCTCAAACACCACACCCCGCGCCGCCAGGCGGTCGAGGTTCGGCGTGCGCACAATCTTGTTGCCATAACACCCCAGCACCGTGGCGTTGTGCTCGTCACTCATGATGACCAGGATGTTCGGCTGATCCTGCCGGGCGGCGCTCGCGGCGCTGGCCGACAGGGCAGCCGCAACTACCAGGTTGGCGACAGCACACAGAATCACGATGAATCGTGTGCTCAACAATCTTCGTGCGCCCCTCGGGCCCCGCGCTGACCAACCAATCTTCATGGGGAGCAAGCGTGCCAGCCCGCCGGGGACAATGCAACCCTCCCGCAACCGGGCCGGGCCGGTGACAAAAGCCGGGGGTGAACCTGGGGGGGCCCATGTGGAGCCAGAGGGTGGCTCCTACATGGTTCAACAGGCAATGCTGACAACTCTACATCAAGGCCGTGCTGAAGTAGCGCTCCGCGCGGTCAGGCAGGACGGTGGCGATGTTGCCGCTCATGCGCCGGGCCAGTTGTCGAGCCGCCCACACGTTCGCACCGGAAGAAATCCCCACCAGCAATCCGCAGTCCCGCCCAAGCCCGCGCGTCGTCTCAATCGCATCCTCATCGGTTACCTCAATCACCTCGTCCACCAGCTTCACATCGAGCACAGCCGGGACGAAACCGTCTCCGATGCCCTGAATCTGATGCAACCCTGGTTCGTGGCCGAGCAGGGCGGAGACGTTCCGGGGCTCGACCGCCACAATACGGACGCCAGGTTTATGCTCCCGGAGGAACCGGCCCACACCTTGCAAGGTGCCGCCGCTGCCCACGCCGGCCACGAACGCCGCAAGGTCGCCGTTCATCTGCCGCCACAGCTCGTGCGCGGTTTCCTCATAGTGCACGCGCGGGTTGTCGGGATTCTCAAACTGCTGGGGCACGAAGACCCGCGCATCCTCGGCCTGCATCTGCCGCACGCGCTCCACTGCCCCGCCAATGCCCGCCTCGGCGGGGGTGAGCACCAGTTCGCCGCCCAGACTGCGAATCAGCTTCTTCCGCTCCTCGCTCATATTCTCGGGCATAACGATGCGGACCCGGTAGCCCTTCAACCGCCCCACCAGCGCGATGCCGATGCCGGTGTTGCCGGAGGTGGGTTCGACGATAATCGAATCGGGCCGCAACCGCTGGTCACGTTCGGCCCCCTCGATCATCGCCAGCGCGACGCGGTCCTTAATACTGCCGCCCGGGTTGAGAAACTCCGCCTTGGCAAAGATGCACTCGCCCCTCAACCGCACCAACGGCGTGCGGCCGATCAAATCCAGAATGTTGTCTGTCAGCATGAAAGGCGTTGATTCTTTGCTCTTGGCCCGCTGGTAGCAAGCCCCAACCAAGCGGGCAAGAATGGGAGGCAGGATGAGGCAGGGCAAGCCCCCTGTTCCCTCCAGGCTCACAACTCCCGACCCGCAAGCTGATACCTCCGTTGCTCCTCCGTTCCTCCTCCGTTCCACCTCCCACCGCCTATCGGAGGAGGAACGGAGGAGCGACGGTGGTGCGACGGCTGAAGGAGGGGGGGCTGATGGGGGTACTGCCCCCCAAGGAAAGGGCATGGTGCGGAGGAATTCGATTCACGCCGTTCCTGCCAAGTCAGGATGTTTGAGGCTGTGCCCAGCGCCTGACTGGCGGAAAATGGACATGCCGTCACGAAATGACCGGCTGGAGTCCCAAATTGCCTATCTGGAGACATAAAGGCCGCTTGCAGAGGCCGGACCGAATCCTTAAATTAGCGACCGACCCGGGCGGCGAGTGCCGGGCACCGGGTTTCAGGCGATGAAGTGGCGCCATCAAACCGAGTCCGAGGGCACGCTCGGCTCCGCGCGGCGGAGCAGCGCGCGACCTGCGTTTCGTCAACCTCCAGAACGGGGGGCGGCTCATGAGTGACCCGCAATCGCACACGCCGGCTGCCCCCCACCCTGCCCCGCAGGAGGAGATTACCGTTGGCAAGACGGTGATATTCATGCAGGACGGCAAAGAGGCCACGGTTTTCACGATGACTCTGGGAGGTGAGACCATCAGTCTGCTGCCGCTCCGCAACTGGAGCCAGCTCGATGTTTACAAGTGGAGAGCACGGGGCAAGGTGCCCGGAACGCCTGCGGGGCTGGAAATCACCGGCGACCACGTAAAGGTCGCAAGCGAGGTGGTGTCAACTCAAGATCCCGAAGGGCCTGCCAAGCTGGAGAAGCTCCTTAACGAGTGGCTGGCATTCGCCAGAAGAACCATGCAGTTGGCCCACAAAGAGGCGCACCCGCAACCGACGCCCGTTGGGCCGGAGACGGACGTTAGTCCTGATGGCCTCGCCCCGCTCTTCCGGGTGCAAGTTGACAAAGAAGGGCAGGTGCACATCCACTGCTTGCACGGCAAGAAGACGCTGGCCACCATCGGGCTGAATCTTCCCGGCCTCAACAGTCTCATCGGTCAGGGACTCATGCACAGACCCCGCGCGATGCAGGTCGGCGCGCTGCATGACTGGATCGAATTGGACGGGAAGCTCTTCCACTTCGCAAAGGGTCAGAACGATGCCGCCAAGCTCGAGAAGGTGCTTAACGATCGCTACATTTCCACCGCCGCGCTCGGGCAAGGCCGCGAGGTGGTGGTGTTTGCCAATGCCGCCTCGCCGACAGGTTTTGATATCCAGTTCACGGCCAGGGTGGGCGGCGCCATTGACCACCGCAGACGCCCATTGAATGAGCAATCCCTGGAACTTCTGCAGGACCGCGACCATTGTGGTCTGCTGCCCAAAGACATGGTCATCAAGCTGTCGCCGCCCAACTTCATCTTCAAGCGCAAGACCCCTGACGGCGGCGAGCGATATCTTGAGGAGGGGCCGGAGAGCATCGTGACGGTGACCGGGGATGCGGGTGAGATAACCATGGTGGACTTAAGCCGGCCGGTGAACTACTCGCGGCTCACGGCGCTGGAACTAACGGCGGTGTTTAACCATCCAGCCGTTAATCAGCACAGCCGGACTTCTACCGAGCGCGGTGGTTCGAGTCAGAAGCCCAGCCCTGCGCGGATTGCGGTCCCGCCACGTGCCGAACCCCCTCCGCCGTCATCATCACCACCACCTACTCCTCCACCGCCAGCGACGAAGCCCCAGTCGAATATCGAGATCATACCAGCGCCGACTTCGGACATCCGGCCTGGCCAACCTCCAGACCCAGCCAAACCGGCTGATGCCAAACCCGAGGCCGCGGCCGCCACACCCGCAACTCCAGCGCCCGAGTCTCTGCCGAATTTATGGTTGAAGGAGATTCTCGGGCACGCCGCACCCCGGCACGAGTGGTTCAACTGGCTGGTGTACCGCATGATGGCGGAGCATTTCGGCAACTCCAGTGAAGGCTATTTCGGCCCTATCCCGTGCTGGGCCAGCAGCTTGGGAGACGTTGATGATATCTGCGACCCGGGCTTCCGCGGCATCTTCCTGACCAAGAAAGGCGGGCTCGGCTACCTCAATCAGGGGCGCATTGCCCGTTTTTGCCACGAGGTTGCTTTCGTCGGAACATTGGAATCCACGATCGAAGGAATCGGTGTCCCACTGGTGGCGGTCGGAGCGGATTCACAATGCCGCATCGTCTTCATTGTCACAGAGGGTTATCGCGGCCAATTCGGGGTTCCCGAACACATTGTGGCCGAGGAATTGGAGCACCTCAGGAATCATGACGCCTTGGTGCTGAGCGTCAATGAGGTCCTGCACAGCCTCGATCAGGTCGAGGTGGTCTGGACTGTCCCAAGTCAGCAGGCAAATCCGAGTGACCCTCGATCGGTGGAGCACCTGCGTCCCGGCAAAGCAAATGCACAAGAAGCGCCAATAGAGCCACCCGCAGAAGGTGACGGATTAACAGGGTCACCGCCGGGTTAATGGCCTCTCCGAGGCAAGCCTGGCCAATGCTCCGCTTGCTCGCACGCGCCCAATCGGGTAGAAGGGAGCACAGCCTTATGATTGCGTCCTCCCTTTCTCGCATCGCTCTGCTTGGAACCTTGCTGGCACTGGCCGGCTGCGGCAAGCCCGGGGCTCCCCAGCCCAGCGCGCCGCATCCCCTGCCCTCTTCGGCGCTCGTGTCCAAAGGCGAACCGGGCCGCCAGGGCGGGCGTTTCGTCATCCCGGCCAGCACCAGTCCCAAGACCTTCAACCCCCTGTTCGTGTTCGATGGCCCGTCGGACAGCATCGTTCGCCTGCTCTTTGCTTCGCTGGTGCACTTCGATTGGGTCACGCAGGAACCCGCCCCCAGCCTGGCCGAGTCGTGGTCCGTCGCCCAGGATCAGAAAACGTGGACCTTCAAACTGCGCCCCGGCGTGCGCTGGAGCGACGGCGAACCGCTGAGTGCCGACGATGTAGTCTTCACTTGGAATGACATCATCCTCAACCGGACCTTCCCCCAAACCGCGTTCGACATCTTCCGCATCGGCGACCGTGCGTTTGCGGTGACGAAG
The DNA here is from genome assembly GCA_035358715.1 of Verrucomicrobiota bacterium. Classification (GTDB taxonomy): domain Bacteria; phylum Verrucomicrobiota; class Verrucomicrobiia; order Limisphaerales; family UBA8199; genus UBA8199. The sequence continues at coordinate 1,903 of DAOPPX010000072.1, read as the reverse complement.
GTGGACGCCCTCACGGTGCAAGTGGTGACGTCCGAGGTCTTTGCTCCATTCGTGGAGTTCTTTGGCGGCGTGCCGATCCTGCCCAAGCACGTGCTCGAAACAGCCGTGCAGGCAGGAGTCTTCCCCGCGGCTTACGGGCTGACCTCCAAGCCGAACCGGATCGTCGGCTGCGGCCCCTACCGTCTCAAGGAATTCCGGCGCGGCCAATCCACGCTCCTGGAACGCAACCCGGAGTACTGGGTGGCAGACCGGCAAGGCACGCGCCTGCCCTATTTCGATGAAGTGATGTTCCCCGTGCGCGGCACTGCCGGAGGCGAGGCCGCCCTTTTCCTGGAAGCGAAAAGCGACGTATATGATTCCATCCGGCCGCAGAACTTCGCTGCGTTCAAGCAAGCTGCCCACGGCGGGCGGTTTCAACTCGTTGACCTCGGCGTCGGAGCGGAGCGCGACTTCCTCTGGTTCAACCAGAATACCGGGACCAACGCGGCGGGCAAACCCATCGTCAACCCAACCAGGCTGAAGTGGTTTCGGAACAAGAAGTTCCGCCAGGCCGTGTCCTGCGCGATTGACCGGGATCGGTTGGTGCGCGAGGCCTATGGCGGCCATGCCCGGCCGGCCTGCTCCTTCATCTCCACCGAAAACCACAAATGGAACAACCCTGACGTCCCGCGCTATGAGCATGACCTTGCCCGCGCACGCGCGTTGCTGGCCGAAATCGGCATCCAGGACCGCAATGGCGATGGCATGATGGAGGACGCCGACGGCAACCCCTTTGAAATCCTGTTCTACTCCAACGCCGGCAACCTGCTCCGGGAAAAGGCGGCGACCCTGATGCAGGAAGACCTCCGGCACCTTGGCCTCAAGTTCATCTACGTGCCGATGGACTTTCGGGCGCTGGTGGAGCGAATCAACGTCACCTTTGACTACGAGTGCGCCTTGATGGGGCTGGGCGGCGGCGGCAGCGACCCCGCTTCCCAGGTGAATGTGCTGCGATCCAGCGAAGAGCTGCACCAGTGGTTCCCATTCCAGAAAAGCCCCTCGACTGAGTGGGAGGCCCGCATGGACTCGCTCATGGATGCCCAAATGCGGACGCTGGACTTCGCGCAGCGCAAGAAGTTCTTCGACGAAGTGCAGGCTATCCTGGCCGAGGAATTGCCGATGATCTACACCGTGACGCCCTTTGCCGCCGCAGCCATCCGTCCAGCCGTAGGCAACCTCCGCCCTGCCGTGCTGAGCCCCTATCACCTGACGTGGAACCTGCACGAATTGTATTTCAAGCAACAGTGAATCCGGAACTGAAGCGAAATTGCCCTTGCATTCCTGCCGGCGAACTGCTTCATTACCAGCAGTTCTGTGCGCATATGGCGGAATTGGCAGACGCGCTACTTTGAGGTGGTAGTGGAGTAATCCGTGCAGGTTCAAGTCCTGCTATGCGCACCATATTTTTGCTAGGAAAATGAGGTAGGTGTTGACTTTCAGGAAAGATTTCTTTCATGAAAACTTGCCGAAGGCTTTCCAAAGGCCTCTCGAAGAGGGCGGCGTCACCGCGAAGATCTACAAGAGCCGCGTTCGCAACAAATACGATCTTTTCACGCTGGCCTTCTACATGGATGGCCAGTTCAAAAAGGAGAACTTTGGCCAGCTCGATGACGCCATCGCGCGCGGCAAGAAGGTCATCCGACAATTGAAGGGCGGCGAGTTCGAGGGCGTGGTGATGACCAGCCAGCAGGTCAAATCCTTCTTCGCATCGCTGAAAAACCTCGAGGGCACTGGGCTCAGCCTGGAGTCCGGCACACAGGAGATCGCCGCGTGTTACGGCGTGCTGCGCGGAAAGGTGCCGCCGCTGGTAGCCTCACACCTCCTGACCCGTGAGCATAGTTTTGAGGCGGCGAGGAAATGAGTT